>NZ_JBJETK010000055.1:0-46536 GCF_051883275.1 Treponema sp.
CTTGTCAACTCCCGGAACGCCTTTTTTTCAGTTTTTTTCGCTTTTTTTTGCACGGGAAGCCAGCCCCGGCGCGGCGGAAAGGGATACTGCGGCTCATGAAGCACTTTTTATTGATCAGTTACAAATTTTCAATTCATTATATCTTCATGAATCCAATCCCGCCAAACGGCCGCCGTTCGCAATCAATTCTTAAGTCAGCTGGCATCAATAAACAAAAACCGTCCTCAATTTCATTTATCTCAAGTAATAATGACATAGCTAAATCTCTTTTAGTTAAAACTCCGCAGGAATAAGAAGTCCGCCAATTTGCAGGGGGGGGGATCAACTGCCAAATCCAGCAATTTATATTAATTTTCTTCCCCGTTTTATAAAGCTTCAAGTAATTTTTATTTAACTGAAAAGAATAATCTAGATATTCTAAGACAATAGTATCTTTTTTTTCGACAACCTATTATATAAATTGTCAAAACTATTTTTACAACTTGAAAATAAGATGAGAAATAAAAAAGAAACAACGAATGAATAATATTATTTTCCATAGACATAAAATTGCGCAGTGGTACAAATTGCTATTTGTGGGAGAAAAATAGCGCGTTTTCAGACAAGCTGAAAACGCTAGATGTAGTGGTAATCCAATTCAAAACTTTAATCAGTTTTCTTTATTTATGATACATTCTAATTGTTTTTTTGCAAGATAAGTGTAAATATCTGAAAGTGCATCATATTTCAAGTATTTTTTATTTTTTGCATCATAAATTATATTCTTTGCAAACACTTCATACTCATAAATTATGCCATCTGCATTTACAGTTATTTTATAAAACCCTTCTTCACATCTATCTTTGACAGGAGTATAGAAATGAGCAACTGATGATTTTTTGATATTTTGAAAAAGAAAATCGGAAAAAGATTTATCCTCATTATCATAAATTGTAAAACTTGAATTCTTATATCCAATTGGAAAAAGCTGGATTTTTATTGATATATTTTGGGTATTTGCAAAAGACATACTTAATAATAAAAGAAGTGCATATATAATAATTTTCTTTTTCATTTAATTATCCTCTTTTGTAATTTCTTTGCAATAACTCTTCAGATTGCGTGATTGCCTGTCAAACCATCCCCAACCATTAAATCGTTTTGTTTCACCTGTGGTTGTCGTGTCTTTCCAACCAACAACATCTACATTACACCCAAACGCTTCTTCCCATTTTTTCTCATTGTCATTTTTTTTCCTATCGCTTCCACCTTGATAACAATTTTCAAATATTACAATCTGAAGGGTATCACTAACTTTTATATTTTCTAAGTCTGCGGGAGAAAAAGTTCCTCCATCGGCAGTTTCAATAAATCCAGTTTTGCCACCATGTCCGCTAATTACAAGCATTTTTATCTCTTTATCTTCTAACGCAGCTTTGATGTCTTTAAGAGTTCCTGCTTCAATGACATTTACAGAAATGCCTTTTTCCTGTAAATATTTTATTTCGTTATTTATAGAATTTCGTTCGGAAGATTTCATATTCTGGTCATGTTCGCTATTTGTTTTATAAACATATATAAAATATACTTCCGTTCTTCCATCAGGGTCTATATAGCGTACCGGGTTGTTCCCAGCATAGTGGTACAAATTGCCATTTGTCTAACGAAACCCCTCTTTTTTGCCTCCTTTTGACTGATTATAGCACAAATTCTTCCGAAATTCCGCGCTTTCTCAAAGAAATTCAGATGCCCCCTTCCTGCCCTTTTCTTAATTGACTAGAATTTTCCGCCGCTATTCAGGATTTATTTTTCGTTTGAAACAGGACATCCGCTTAATCAGAAAGCGGCAAAATTCTGGTAAAAACTGTAAAATTCACGCCGAGAATTCACCAAAAACACGCCGTGTTTTAAAAAATTCACGCCGAGAATTTAAAAAAGTACGCCGTGTTTTTTTTGAAAACTGCTTTCAGGGCCGCGCTTTCCGTTCCTGTTTTGCAGAAGAATTGAGAAATTTCTATCCTGCTCTGCTGCTTTAATAAAACCATCGTCCATGCTATAAATTTGCATATACATGGACGTAATCCTTTTCTATTTTTTTTTATGATGGCAAAATTTTAGGACATTACGCCTTTTGTGTAAATTTTTAAAACTTGAAATTTGGGCTAAGTATAATTACAAAAAATATAAAAATTGATGGTGTTAAATCGGCTGAGGAACATTCTGAAACAGTATGTTTATCCTTTCAATTATAAACCTGAATATGAAGGAGTAAAATTCATATAAAAAAATATTAATAACAATTCTTTTTTTGGTTTATGCGAATTCAGTTTTCTCACATGAAAATTTATCTTATGTTATTACAAAAAGTTGTTCCAGTTATAAAATTGATATAGATAATTATGAAACAAAAAAGTTGAAGGGAGGGCAAAAAATTCATTAAAACCTATTGATTCAGCAGACTTATTACCTGAAAAAATCATTTCAATTAATAACAATGGAATAACATAGAATACGGAATATTCAAAGAATTTTTTGAAGCCTTAATGCAGGCAAGAAAGCGCGGATTCTGTCCTGAGAATTTTCCGGCATAAAAAAAAGGCAGACACCACAGCACAAAAGCCGCAATGCCTGCCGTTTTTTTTCAGCATGAATTATACCTTGAACAGACCCAGCTTGCTTTCCATAAGAGAAATATTGTCTTTAGTCTGCTGTGCAAGCTCTGAAACATTCTGTGTTGCCGCGCTTATCTGCGAGGCTCCTGCGGACATTTCATCCATGCTTCCAAGAATAATAGAAGAAACCTGCGAAACAGAATCCATTTCCTTGGTAACATTTATAATTCCAGAGTTCACAACCTTGAATTTTTCATCAACCGCAGAAGACTGATCCCTCATATCGCCAAG
This sequence comes from Treponema sp., assembly GCF_051883275.1. Lineage (GTDB taxonomy): Bacteria > Spirochaetota > Spirochaetia > Treponematales > Treponemataceae > Treponema_D. The sequence goes on from NZ_JBJETK010000055.1 coordinate 2,883, forward strand.
CGCGCTGAAAATCTGGCGGGAAGCATTTTCCTGCTCATTCATGGCATTGTCAATTTCACGGATAATTTCATCGGTTGAATTCAAGTGCAGAACAATCTCGCCGAATGCAGTCTGCGAATTCTTTGAAAGAGAAACAACGTCCTTTATTGAAGAAGAAATCTGCTTCAGCTCAGAATTGATATTCTTTGACTGCTGGCTTGATGTTTCAGCGAGCTTGCGGATTTCATTTGCAACAACAGAGAATCCTTCTCCGGCCTTTCCAGCATGGGCGGCTTCAATAGCGGCATTCATGGCAAGAAGGTTTGTTTCCGACGCAATCTGTGAAATAATCTGGTTTGCCTGGATAAGCATCTTTGACTGCTCGGCAATTTCATTTACCTTTTCATCTACGCTCGCAAGCTTTGTTTTTCCGTCGTCAACTGTATTGTTAAGAATCTTGAAGCTGTCCGACATTTTATGAACATTGGAGGACACAGAAGAAATATTTCCAAGCATTTCCTCGATAGCCGCAGAAGACTCGGCAATGCTGGCAGACTGTGTTTCCACAACATGAGAAAGCTCGTTCACGCTCGCTGCGGAGTTTCCAAGAATTTCAGTTGTGTTCGCAACAGAAACAGACTGATGCTCAGACTGCTTTTTTACGCCTTCAATATTCGCCATAATCTGTGATGTTGCGCTTGCAGATTCAGTTGTGCTTGCCACAAGATTCTGTCCGATTTCATCAAGGGAATTCTGGGCATTCTTCAGGTCAACTACAATAGCATGAACCATCTCTATGAACTTGTTGACATCCTCTGAAATTTCGCCGAATTCATTGTTCCACTTTGCATCAATGCGGGCTGTAAGGTCTGCATCTCCATGAACAAGATTCGCGACAGCCTTTCCGAGAGCATTGAGCGGCTTTATAACAAAGAAGCGCAGCAAAAGCAGAATAATAAGGATGAAAATCACACAGAAAACAATCATTGAAAACAAAACATGGGAGAATATCGAAGACACAACTGCCTTGATAAATGAAATTTCATTTCCTATAAAAAGAGTTGTAATGAATTCGCCCTTGCCGTTCTTTATAGGGAAATAATATGTAAAATACGGCTTGTTTCCAATCTCTGCGGTGTAAAGAGTGTCTTCTCCGCCTTCCGCCTTGTATATCGGAGTTTTATCCGCAATCTCAGTTCCCTGCATTCCAGGAATAGAAGTGAAGGCTCTTTTTGTGCCGTCAAATACCGTGAAAACGCATCCTGTGGACTTTGATATTTTTTCAACAAACTGGTTATTTAACACAGCCTTCTTGGAAAGGAAAGCTCCGTGAATTCTTCCGTTTCCGGTAACAGGAATTCCGCTTATATAAAATACTGTTCCGTTTTCCTGCACAAGGTCAGAATATGTTTCGCCCTTTAAAACACGAGAAACAAGACCTGTGTCAAAGCTGGCTCCTCCCACAGATGAAACAACGCTTCCGTCCTGAAAAAAGAACGCGCAGTAATCCAGAAGCTTGTCTTCCACAACATAGTTGCATATATTCTGCAGTGCCGGTGTTTTATTATAGCCTGCGGACGCATAAGTGTCCTTTGCCAACTTAAAGGCATTGCTTGCCGCATGGATAGAATTTTCCTTATGAATAGAAATTTCTTCATTCACAACAAGAACTTTATTCTTCAACTCAACCTTGAAAAAATTTGAAAAGTCTGTATTGATTCTTGAATATACAACAAACGACAAGACCATAGCAAACAGCACCAGCCCCGCAACATTCATAGACATCAAAATCCAGGAAATCTTAAACTTTTTTTTCATACGTACCCCTGTCAGAATTTAAGGAACCTCAAAAAACTGAAGTTTTTCAAGATAACTCTAAAAATGCGCTGCTCCAAGCCGCGCGCTCGCATCAGCCAAAAAACCGCTGGAACTTCCCAAGAATCATTAAAAATGAATTTCTGGAAGCCCAATAAAACCCTTTGCTCTATTTTTACAGTATTATAATATAAAATTAAAATATTTCAAGAAAATAAATTTCTTTGCCGCAAAATCCGGGAAATGCCGGATGTCCTTAAAAATTGAAAGCGAGTTTTTAGAGTTCCCTTTAATTTTCTATATAAAATGCCGAAAATATACTATAAACGGATTTTTTTATGAATACAAAGAATTTTCCATTGTGCATAGCGGCTTTTCTCTCCTGTGCCTGGCTTTCAGGACAAAGCTACATAGAGCAGTTTGATTTCACAACAGAAAGCGCGGAGCCTCTTCCTTCAGTCTATGTTCCGTACTCGGACATTGAAATTGAGCGTGAAGCGCTCATGGCTGCAAGGGCGCAGGGGCACGTATCTGAAAAAGATGCGGTGATGTCATCAATAAGCCACGTAAACTGGGTAAAAAGCACATTTTCCTCTGATGTTTCATTCGATGTGGAAAAAGCAGGAATTCCTCTTCCGAGCGGCAAGGCAACTTCCATAAAAGAAATTGAAATGAAGCTTCCGATTCTTGTAAAAAATCCGCTTCTTTCTATTTATGTGGACGATGCAAAAACACTGGGCGATCTTGTTCTTGACGGCACAGTGACACTCGAAAGCCTTACCCGGATTATCGATGTAAGCAAGAAAACGCCTACGGTATTCACAAAGGACGGGCTTCTTCTTACAAAGCACACAATAAATATGAACGACATTTCCTCAAGCCTTGTAAAGCATCACACGCCGTACGAAAAATCGCAGCCGATAGATCAGATTGCCTCAAGGGAATACACGGGAATTGTCCTTGATGCGCGCGGTCTGCTGCCTGTCCATGGAGAATTCATTGAAAGCAAAGTCTATCCGTGCCTGTTTCCCAAAGTCTGGACAGAGGACATGGAGCTTCTCTACGAGCGGAACATGGTTCAGCCTGAAATCGCAAAAAAAACAGGAATAGTAAAATATTCATCCTCTGATTTTATAGAAGACTATGACGGGCGCGCCGGAAAAGATCCGCTGTGGATTACCGTAAAAAAAGTGTACGGAATAAACCGCTGCGACCCTGTCATCTCACGGGAAGATTATCTTCGCATTGCTTCTGTTGAAAAAAACAGGGAGCTTCTGAAAAACGGAAAAGTTGTAATTCTTCTGGACAAGGAGCTTCTTGAGCACGCCGTTTCAGTTCCAAAGAAGGACAAGAATTACTACACGGCATACTATCAGCTTCAGAAATATATTCTTGAGCGCAAAATTCCCGACATCGATCTGACTGAAGTGCTAACAGGAATTCAGATTACAATGCAGAATCTCCGTTTTATCGCAGATTCCTATGAACTTCTGCCGCAGGAAAAAGGCCGCATATCGCAGATTGCAGAGTCCCTGAAAAAAGTGACATCCTCGGGCGAATACACAATTCTGATTGAAGGGCACACAGCAGACGTGAACAAGCCGAACGGACAAATGACATTGAGCATCCAGCGCGCACAGGAAATAATAAAGGAGCTTTCCGCAAACGGAATCGACAAGAAGCTTTTTACATACCGCGGATTCGGCGGAACAAAGCCTGTGGCAGACAACAGCACTCCGCAGGGAAGAGCACTGAACCGCCGTGTTGAAATAATCGTAATGCCAAAAGGCAGCACAATTTTAATGGAATAGAATGAACCAGTTTTCCCGCTCTGAGCTTATTTTTGGAAAGGATGGAATTGAACGGCTTTCGCGCGCCCGGGTTGCGGTATTCGGAATCGGCGGCGTGGGAGGCTACACAGTTGAAGCGCTTGCAAGAGGCGGAATCGGAGCGCTCGACCTGATTGACAGCGACACCGTGAACCTCACAAACCTCAACAGGCAGATTATCGCCACGCACAAAACCATCGGGATGTACAAAGTAGATGCCGCTGAAAACCGAATTCACGAAATCAACCCCGGAATAAAGGTAAAAACATACAAGGTATTTTACACGCAGGACACAAAAGCCCTGTTTGATTTTTCGTGCTACGACTATGTAGTGGATGCAATCGACACAGTGGCAGGAAAAATCGCGCTTGCAGAACAGGCGCAGGAAGCCGGCACCAGAATAATAAGCTGCATGGGAGCCGGAAACAAAGTGGACGCTACAATGCTTGAGGTAGCGGACATCTACAAAACAAGTGTCTGTCCACTGGCAAGGGCTGTGCGGAAAATTCTTAAAGAGCGCGGAATAAAAAAGCTTAAAGTTGTATACTCAAAAGAAATTCCTGTAAAAACCAGTCCCACAGAAGAAACCAAGGGAACCTCAGGCAACCCTGTTCCAGGAAGCACATCGTTTGTACCTTCCGCGGCAGGCCTGATTATAGCAGGAGAAATAATAAAGGAGCTTTCAGGATTCAACACGCTCCGGAACAAACCATGAGCAGCCCTTCAACAATCGCCTCGTGCTCCAGGGGCGCAATGCGTGCATAAAGTGAATCCGGCGTGTCATCGCAAAGAACAGGAACTCTCTTCTGCACAAGAATTTTTCCTGTGTCGCAGCCGCTGTCAACTAAATGAACCGTACAGCCGCTTTCAGTTTCACCGGAGGCAAGAACAGCCTCATGCACATGATGCCCCCACATCCCTACTCCGCCAAATTTAGGCAGAAGAGCCGGATGAAGATTTATAATCCTGTCTTTATATTCCTGGATAATTTTTCCCTGTAGAACACTAAGATAACCGGCAAGAACAATTCCATCTGCGCCATATTTCTTACACTCCGCAAGAATAGCCTCTGAAACCGCAGCATTTTTTTCTTCCCTGGAAGCCTTTTCTGCCGCAGTTTTTCCCATTACACTGAAAGGGCTTTTTACCGAGCTGTCGATTCCTGCAAGCCGCGCGCGCTCCAAGGCATACGCCGACTTTGTGCTGGAAACAACCAGGCATATTTGATACGGGCAATCAGTGTGGCTTTTCTGGTAATCTATAAGAGCCTGAAGATTTGTTCCGCCGCCGGAAACAAGAACAGCAACCTTAAACATAGAATTTTGTCATTTCCTTGCTGCCCTTGAATTCACCCTTAATCACCTTGTCAGTGTGTCCGACATAGCCGATTTCGTAAGCCTTCATAACAGGAGAGCCTTTAGCCGCAAATTTCTTAGCCTTTGAATTGAATCTGTCCAAAATATCCTGCGCATTCTTTTTGCTCACCGCAAGCACAAATCCGATTCCCATATTGAAAGTTGAATACACATTTTCAGGATCCGCGCCGCGCTTTATAAGCTCGCCAAAAATCTCAGGAACATCCCATGAATTTTTCTTTATCATTGCAATGAGCTGCTTTTTGCCTTCCTTGGCATGCGGAAACATTCTGGGGATATTTTCATAGAATCCGCCGCCTGTAACATGAACCATTCCATGCACGCTTGAGCGGAATTTTTCCAGAACATCCATCACAGGTCTTACATAGATCCGTGTCGGCTCAAGAAGAACTTCCCCGATTTTCCGTTCCTTTCCGCCGATAGTGATTTTTTCCTCAAAGTCTGTAACAAGCTTTCTGATCAAGGAATAGCCGTTTGAATGAGGCCCTGTGGAAGAAAGACCGATCAAAACATCGCCTTCCTTGATTTTCTTTCCATCTATAATATCTGACTTTTCTGCGATTCCCACACCAAAGCCCGCAAGGTCATATTTTCCGTCATCGTAGAAGCCCGGCATCTCGGCAGTTTCTCCGCCAAGAAGAGCGCATCCTGCATCAACGCAGCCGTCAGTAACGCCCTTTACAAGTTCGCCTGCAATCTTTGAATCAAGTTTTCCGCATGCAATATAATCAAGAAAAAAAGATGTCTTTACGCCGCTGCACAGAATATCATTTACGCTCATCGCAACGCAGTCAATTCCAACTGTATCGTATATGCCCATCTGAAAAGCAATGTCAAGCTTTGTTCCAACTCCGTCAGTTCCGGACACCATGACAGGATTCTTCATATTTTTAGGAACAGCAAACATTCCATTGAAAGCTCCAAGCTCTGTCAGCTGCCCCGGAATTCTCGCGCGCTCCGACTGCTTCTTGTATTTATCAACAGCCTTGTAGCCTTCGTTAACATCAACACCAGCTTTCTTGTAGTCAAATTTTTCCGCCATGATTCCATTCCTTAAAAAAGTTATAGAGTTCTCTCGAAAAACTTCAGCTTTTCGAGTTTTCCTTACAGAAGCCGCCTGAAAACCGCGTTCAGAAACTTCCTGCCGTCTACTATAGCGTTTATTTTCTTATTGTTCAATCAAAAGAAAAATTCAGGAAGCGTTTTTACGGCTGATTGCTTTTTGAATTTTTATAGCCTATAATGGCGGCATGATTCAGCTAGTTGCATTTTTGGGAAACTACGGAAAAGAATACTCGGGAACAAGGCACAATGCTCCCTGGATATTTGAAGAGCAGCTTCCTTTCGCTTCAAAAATTTTATGGCAGAAAAAGCACAAGTCGGAATTTGCGTGCATGGATTTTTCCACGGTAAAAAGCTGGCTTGCAGAAGCAGGTTTTATAAAGCCCGAGCAGAATTCCCCGGCCGGCGCGCCAGAAAAAATATTTTTCATGAAGCCGCTGACCTACATGAACCTGAGCGGAGAAGCTGTGGGAGAAGCCGCAAGATTTTTCAAGCTCAAGCCGGAAAACATTCTTATTGTGCATGACGAAATAGAGCTGCCGCTTGGAACTTTAAGCCTGAAATGGTCGGGCGGATTGGGTGGACACAACGGACTCCGCTCGATAAAGGAAAACCTTGGAACCACGGATTTCTGGCGGATGAGGCTCGGTGTCGGAAAACCGGCGCATGGAAATGTCGCTGACTTTGTTCTCGGCGAATTTTCCGCTGATGAAAAAATCATTCTTTCTCAGGTGTTCCCCCAGGCGGAAATTCTTTTTTCAAAGCTTTTATTTTCTTCCCAGCCTGAAAAGCTTGTCAACGAATGGAAGAAAAAAAAGGTCATCCCCGAAACAGCATAAGAAAATCTTGGAAAATTCCAGTTTTCTAGATTTCACAGCCAAAGCAGAAATATGGAAAAATCAGAGCTTACAAAAAAAATCGAAGAGCTTTCCCGGCCGGCCGCTTCGTTCAACAGGCTTTACGAGCTTGCAAAAATTCTCAGGCGGCAGTGTCCATGGGACAAGGCTCAGACACCCCGGACACTCAGAAGCACTTTAATAGAAGAAACTTTTGAAGTCATAGATGCTATCACAGAAGAAAATCCCGGCCACGTGCGTGAAGAGCTGGGCGATGCGCTGTTTAACCTTGTCTTTATAGCGAACTGCTTTGAAGAAAAAGACAGCTTCAGCATTTCACAAAGCCTGGATGAAGTCTGCGAAAAACTGATTCGCCGCCATCCGCATATATTCGCAGGCACAGGCGAAGCAAAATCTTCCGAGGATGTAAAAGCGCAGTGGGACACAATAAAAGAAAATGTCGAAGGCAGAAAATCCCGGAGCGCGCTTGATTCTGTTCCAAAAGGATTTCCTCCGCTCTTAAAGGCCTTCAAGCTTCTAAAAAAAGCCGCAAAATCAGGATTTGACTGGAAAACACAAGAGCAGGCATACAAGAAAATTGAAGAGGAGCTTGAAGAAGTCCGGGAAGCAGACCCCGGCCACATTGAAGAAGAAGTCGGAGATCTGCTGCTGTCCTGTGTGAATCTGAGCCGCAAGCTTGGAGTAGATCCTTCTGCTGCGCTTGAGCTGGCATCAAACAAATTCAGCGGCCGGTTCAAATTCGTTGAACAAAAAATGAAGGAAAGCGGTCTTGCAATGCAAAGCGAAAACACAGACAGAATGTTGGATTTTTGGAAAACGGCAAAAATTATTGAAAATGCAGACAATTTATAGTATATTCTAGGAAAACGCTGGAGCCGGCTGCGGATTTTCAGCGCAATATAATATCTGCTGTTTTGCAGTATTAAAAAAAAGGAAACTTGAAAAATTCCAGTTTTCTCAAGTTTCCCGGAAAAAAAACAAGGTCGCACTGGTTACTCGGTGCTTTCCTGGCATGACTGCGCTTAGCCTGCGGTCTTTTTGGAGTAAAAATGATTAAAAAAAACAACAGCATCACCCTTGAAGAAGAAAAGGAAGAAAAAAAATCTGAAAATGCCGCTCCAGATCCTCTTGCAGAAAAATTTCTGAAGACACGGCAGATTCTTTTAAGCGGTGAAATCTGCGAGGAACTGGCGGAAAAAATCATGCGCCAGCTTCTTATTCTTGAAGCAGACAGCGACAAGCCGATTTACCTCTATATTGACAGCCCCGGCGGAGATGTTTACGCGGGATTCGCTATTTTTGATGCAATCCGCTTTATAAACGCGCCTGTGTACATAATAGGAACCGGCCTCATAGCAAGCGCGGCGGCTCTCATTCTTCTTTCTGTGCCAAAGGAGCGCAGACTCGGATTTCCACATTCAAGCTACCTGATTCACCAGCCTTCAAGCGGAATGAAAGGTGTTGCTACGGATATTGAAATTCATGCCGCGGAGCTTGCCAAAACACGCACAAAGATAAATGAAATAATTTCCGAGCAGACAGGAACTTCCATTGAAAAAGTGTCAAAGGACACAGACCGTGATTACTGGCTCAATGCAGAGGAAGCTGTCCAGTACGGACTTATCAGCAAAGTGATTGTCAACCGGAAGGATTTGGCATAAAAAAATGACATTCGAGCTTACCGACTCCATTAAAAACGACATTATATTCGCAATGGAAGACCAGAATTCCCAGAGCGTTTTTGATGCTGAAAAAAAAAGAGTTGTAAGAATCGGAGAAGATTTTTGTTTTTCAGAAGAAGCCTTGCCGGTGGATGAAGAAAAAATATATTCCCTGCCGCGCTGGACCAGTGATGACGGATTTGACCTTATGGAGGAATTTGCCGAAAACTGCCGTTCACCGCTGGCGCGGAATGAATTAAAAAGATGTCTGCAAAGCAGAAGGGGGGTATTCAGGAATTTCAAGAATATTTTAAAAATGTATCCTGATGTTGAAAAAAGATGGTTTTTATTCAAGACAAAGAGAATGACCGCTCGCATCAACGAATGGTACAGTGAACTGTGCGAAATATGGGGCCTGGATTTTTTGGAGGAAGATTCCCAAGATGAAACAGAGGAGCTTGTCCAAAATGATTTCGAGTTCAAAGAATACGATTCTGTCAGGGACAAGGAATGTATTGACCGCACAGTTGAGATAATGGCAGAAGAATACAAAAACAGTTTTGAAGGCGAGATTGGAATTTCCATTGCTGCAATGTGGCGTTACCAGTCAGCTTTTTCCAAGAGTGAGAACAAGTATGGTTTTGTTTGCTATTCCCATACACAGGAATTTTTAGGCTGTGCATTGTTTTCTTTATGTCCGTCCCCGGCAAAAAAAACAGCTGTATTCACTGATTTTTTTGTCTTTCAGAATTACCGCGGTCTAGGCATTGGAAAAGAGCTTTTACGAAGATGCCTGGAAAATTCAAAAAAACGCGGAATTCAGTGGATTTTATTTTCAAATACAATTATTCCGGAATCCATGGAATCGCTGTTAACACAGTTTTCATTTGAAAAAATAGGATCCGGCTATATTGTAGACATATTAAAAGATTTTAACTGACTCTGAAAAGCTATGCAGCAGCGATTTCAGACAAGAGCCGTATTAAAAATAGGAGTTTGATTATGGCATACAACAACAGCCGCGAAGGCTTTAAATTGAACGAGGAAAATATCGCATCTTTTTTGGCTGATGCAGTATCACGCGTAGAAACAGCAACTAACGCAGAAATCGAAACCTTGAAGCAGATAAAAAAACTGTTTAAGAAGAATGTTCCTTTTTCACGCAGAAATTATGTTGCGGCACTTTTCATTAAAAATGCAACATCAGGCTTCAAGAGCAACCGCTTCAACCGCCTGGATAAAAACGAAAAATTTGGACGCCAAGATCGTTTTTCAAGAAATGAATCACGTCTGTCTAATAGATCCCTTGAGGAGCGGAAGGAGCGCATAGAAAAAGCTCCGCGCGTAACCATCGACCCGTCTGTAGCGGACACTATTTTTATCAGTGTAGGAAGAAGCCGCGGAGTATTCCCGCGCGACTTAGTAGGTCTTTTAGTGAGCGTTGCAGGATTGGAGCGCAGCCGTATCGGAGAAATAAGAGTGCTTTCAAATTATTCATTTATAACACTCTTTGCAGAAGACTGCGACAAGACAATAAAGGCATTGAATGAATATGAATACCGCGGAAGAAAACTCAGCGTAAGCTATTCCCGCAAAAAGGACGAAAATGAAGAGCCGCTTTCATCATCTTTCTCTGAAGCAGAGGAAAGCATTCCTTCAAATGTTGTAAATGACACACATGGTGATTTCTCCGCAAATACAGAAGAAGCAAAAATAGCCGCAGAGCAGACCGCATTTGCAGCCACAATGAGCAGCGCACCAATAGAAGACAAGCCCTATTCTGAAACAACTGATGACGGGCAGGTAAAATCTCACTTTGGCAGCGGAGATGCATATTGATAAATGCAGTTCAAACAGGGCTTTTCAGGGTAAACACGTATATTGTTTCCCTGACAGGCTCTGAGGTCTTTATAGTAGACCCTGGATTTTCCAAATTCAGCCGTGACGTAGACAGTTTTTTCGCTTATCTTGACAATAACCGTTTTGTGCCAAGAGCGGTATTTCTTACGCACGGTCATTTTGATCATGTAGCCGGACTTTCTGCGTTGAAGCAGAATTTTCCGGATCTAAAGATTTTTATTCATCAAAGCGATTCTCAGTTTCTAGGGGAAAACAGCAAAAACATTCAGAGCATTTCCCTTGAAGCCATGGACTTTTCAGTATTCCTTCCATTTGTTTCAAATCTTCCTGAGCCGGACTTTTTAGTTCAGGACAACCAGACGCTTTCGGCATATATGGACATTCCCGGCTTTTCAGACTGGAAAGTGATTCATACTCCAGGCCACACAGAAGGATCATGCTGTCTGTTTAATGAAAATGAAAAAATACTGCTCAGCGGCGATACCGTGTTTTACCATTCATGGGGGCGCACTGACCTTTTTGGCGGAAATGATTTAAAAATGAAAAGCAGCCTGCAAAGAATCTATGATGAAATTCCCCCTGAAACAAAAGTTTTTCCAGGCCACGACATGTACGGCTTTAAGCTTGAAGAGAACTAAGCTATAAAAAATCCCGGCGCAGAAAACTACACCGGGACTCTGTTAAAATTACAGCCACTGAAAAGGGAATGTCAAAAACTTGTTTTTTTGATGTTCCAAAGGCGTAATGTTTTAAACTGTGTTTTTTCCGTCAAGAAGAAACCTTCTTTTTAGCACGGGGTTTTACAGTCCGCTTAGGCTTTGCCTCTGTTTCTGAGGATTTTGAAATTTCAGCGCAGTGATTTTCAGCCTCAAGGATTTCCATAAACTCCTTCCGCTCCATTGTTTCCTTTTCAAGCAGCCGCTGCGCAATATACTCAAGAAGACTGCCGTGTTTTTTCAATATCTTTATAACAAACTGATAACGTTCTTCCATTATCCGGGCAATCTCTTCATCGACATATTTCTGAGTATCCTCGGAAAATTCACGGACAAGCTCAGGCTCCTGTGCGCCGTAGCCCCTTCCGCTTTTTCCAAGAGTCACGTTCTTGAATTTTTCGCTCATTCCATAATCAGTAATCATGCGCTTTATAATATCCGTTGCCCGGCTGATATCATTTGAAGCGCCTGTGCTTATTTCGCCAAAAATTATCTGTTCAGCAGCGCGTCCGCCCAAAAGAACATCAACCTGCCCCATAAGCTCCTTTCTGCTATACAGAAACTGATCATCCTCGGAACGCTGCATAGTATAACCCAAGGCGCCCATGCCGCGCGGAATAATTGTTATCTTATGAACAGGATCGCTGCCCGGTGTAAATGCAGCAACCAGAGCATGGCCGGTTTCATGATACGCAACAATACGACGTTCATTTTCCTTTACAACGCGCGATTTCTTCTTAAGACCGACAATGGTTTTCTCTATGGCTTCATCAAAATCTTCCATAAGAACCACCTTGCGCCCAGCCCTGACAGCAAGAAGAGCAGATTCATTGACAATATTCGCCAGATCCGCACCTGCAAATCCGCTTGTAGAATGTGCAACAGCAGAAAAATCAACACTTGGATCAATTCTGACATTCTTTGCATGAAGCCTGAGAATTTCCTCACGGCCTTTTACGTCAGGCTTGTCAACAACAATCTGCCGGTCGAATCTTCCAGGGCGCAGCAAAGCAGGATCCAGAATATCAGGACGGTTTGTGGCAGCAAGAATTATAAGCCCCTTTTCATTGTCAAATCCATCCATTTCAACCAAAAGCTGATTCAAGGTCTGCTCACGCTCATCATTTCCGCCAAGATTATTGACACGGCTTTTTCCGATCGCATCAAGCTCATCGATAAAAATAATGCAAGGAGCTTTTTCACGGGCGGCGCGGAACAAATCACGCACACGGCTTGCGCCAACACCGACAAACATTTCAACAAAGTCAGAGCCGGAAATTCTAAAGAACGGAACAGCAGCCTCACCGGCAACAGCCCTGGCAAGCAGAGTTTTTCCAGTTCCGGGCGGTCCGACCAGCAATGCGCCTTTTGGAATTTTTCCGCCAATATCGGTATATTTTTTGGGCTGCTTCAGGAAATCAACAAGCTCCATAAGCTCTTCTTTTGCTTCATCCACACCGGCAACATCCTGAAAGCGGGTCTTTACTTTTCCTTCGTCAACGGCCTTTGATCTTCCGCCGCCGCCAAGGATAGACCCCATTCCGCCCATGCCGCCGCCCATTCGCCTGAAAATAAAGAAATACATCAGGAAAATAAAGCCAAACGGAATGACAAGATTCAGCAGAAGCTGCACAAGATAATTGTTCTGGCGTGCCACAAATTTATAGTCAACACCTTTTTCGTCAAGAAATTCAATGAATCCTTCCATAAGGACACCTGAAGTCCTATACACACCAACAGAATCGTTTGAAATTGACATGCCCATAAAACCAAAGCGGGATGGCTGGGCAGCACCGGAAGAATTGGAAGTATAGCCTGTAAAATAACTTTCCCCAAGCTCCACACGGACAATTTTACCCTGATCTATGAGCGACCTGAACTCTGAAAAATCAATCAAATCACTAGGTCTAGATGAAAACATCATATTCACAGCCAGAAGTATACCTGCAAGAATCAGGAGTATCGTCCAAAACGGAGGCATTTTCTGCGGATTTCCAGGGCCTTTTTTATCACCTTTTTCATTATCTATAGAAAGCTTGAAAAAATCATAAGGGTCATTTTCATTCTGTTTTTTTTCATCATCTTTTTTTTCGTTCATTTTTACCTCAGGCAAAATTTCAATATAACAGGGAATCTCGAAAAAATTCAATTTTTCCAACAAATAATATACACTATATTGGAAAACAGAGCAATTAAGAATAAGTGAACAAAGGTGATTTTTGCGCAGAAACTGTCAGGCAAATTTTAAATGCAATTTTTTATGCCGCCATTTAAAGCTGACATAAAAAAACAGCCAGACCGCAAAGCAGCCCGGCTGTTTTCAATATAAGGAATCAAAGAAATTCTTTTTTCTGAGGCTCCCTATAAAACACTACTCTTTTACACCACCAGCTGTTACACCGCCAATAATATATCTTGAAAGCAAGAAATATATAATAATCAGCGGAAGAATTGCAACTGTCATAAGAGTATAATTAACACCCAGGTCAAACATCATATAATCTGCAGAACGGGCATTTGCAATAACAATAGGAACAGTCCAGAGCCTTTTGTCGCTGATTACAAGGGCTGGAATAAAGTAGTTGTTCCAAGATGTGACAAATGCGAAAATCGCTTGGACAGCAAACGCAGGCTTCAGCATAGGACACACAATCGCATTAAAAGTATAAAACTCATTGCTTCCATCTACACGGGCAGCTTCAACTATCGAGAAAGGCAAAGTTGCTTCCATAGACTGATACATATAGAAGAAGACTATCGGCGCTGCAATTGCCGGTATAATAAGCGGAATGTATGAATTCAAAAGATTGAGCTTCATAATCAACTGCAAAAATCCGAGCGTAGAAACCTGTGTTGGAACCATCATAACAGCCATGATGAATTTAAATGCGCCTTTCTTGCCTTTGAAATTATACATATAAATTCCGTAAGCTGTCATAGCACTGAAATACGTTGTAAAGGCCGCTGTGAAAACCGCAATAAGGAAGCTGTTTCCCAGACCGCGGAAGATAGGATAGCTTGTTCCATAAACCTTCCGCTCAACCTGCTGGCCAGCAACAACATCAAACCATCTTTCAGACTTTAAAAACTGCTTGACATGGAGCCAGAACTCCGTTCCCGGAATAGCAGAAAAGCCACTCTGGATCTGAGGATGCGAACGGGTTGAATTGATAACCATAATATAAAATGGAAACAATGAAAGAACCGCCAGAATTCCTAAAACAGCATAGCAGATAAATCTTCTGGTAGACAACATTTTTGCCTGACTTTTTATTTTCTCCATAAAATTATCTCCTATCTCTTATTCTGATATTTGCTCATTGTAATTTTATAAACAAAACCGCTCAAAATACCGGTAACTGCAAACAAAAGAAGCGATATTGCTCCGGCAGGACCATAGTTCTTATTCTGAAGATGCGCATTAAGCTTCATGATGATAGTCATTGAAGTTCTATCCGGACGACCTGTAGCATTGGTCAAAATCTGCGGAACATCAAACATCTGGATACCACCGATCAATGAAGTAATGAAAACATATACAAAAATAGGAAGCAGCAATGGCATGGTCACTTTAAAGAATATCTGGGAAGGAGTAGCGCCGTCTATGCGTGCTGCCTCAAACAAACTGTTGTCAATTCCCATAACACCAGCCATAAGCATAATGGTTGTATTGCCGTACCACATAAGGAAGTTCATGGTAGCTACAAGCGTTCTTGTCCATGCAGTTGAGTTAAAAAAGTAGATTGGCTTCATCGGTTCTTGAATACCTGCAGCAATAGCAGCCGCATTTGTCCTGTCAACAAGGGAACGCAACATTCCATTTACAGGGCCATTTGGAGAAAACAGCGTGAAGAACAGCATTGCAAATGTAGCAGCCATTATAAGGTTTGGCATATATATAACAGTCTTGAAGAAGCTCTGCCCCTTGAGGTTAAGCTCTGTGTTTGTAAACCAAACCGCAAGCAAAAGCGAAATTACAATCTGCGGAACGAATCCCATGACCCACATTATCAAAGTATTAAGAAAATATTTTCCTAAACTGTCATCTGCAACGAAAATAGCTTTAAAATTCTCAAAGCCAATAAAAGTAGGTCCTACTGTAGTAAGTCCTACACGGTAATACTCAAACAAGCTAAAAATAAAAGTTGTTAAAAGCGGAATGAGCGAAAATACAAGATAAACTATAAAGAACGGCGCAATAAAGAAATAGCCCCAGTTATCATATCCAATGGCATTTTTTCTTTTTGTACCTTTTTTGATATCGTTTTTCATTAAATCCTCTCAAAAGTAATAGCAACACATCAGAGGGAAGTATTTCTATTGAAAAAAGGGTAAAAAAAATGCCACCCAAAAAAGGCGGCATTCTTACTTTCTGCAACCTTGAGACTGGAACCATTTTCATGATTCCAGTTAAAAGTATTACATCAGCTTATCTAGACAAGTTTGGATACAATTCTGTAATAGAAGTATAGAAATTGTTCCATGCCTGATCCAATGTTACCTGTCCGTTGAAGTAGTCAGCCATAGCAGCCATGATCTTTTCTGTCATACCCTGGTCATACATAGAAATGCAGTTCTTGTTGATAGAAGCTGCTGAATCAATAAATACAGCCATGTGGTTCTGTCCACCCAGGAATGGGCTCTTGTAGTCAGAAGAAGCAACTTCACGCATTGCAGGCTCGTTGTTTGTAAAATCACTCATCTCTGTAGCAATGCGAACCATTGTATTCTTATCGCATGTAAGTGTGAGCATGATGTCTTTGATCAAATCAACATTGTCTGAACCTGCTGCACCGCAAAGCCATGTTCCACCCCAAGAGAATCCCATAGGTCCTTTGCAGAATGCCCAGTCACCATAAGATCCGTTTCCAACAACATTGCCTTTTGCAGGGTCATCAAGTGTGTTAGGAGCAAGACAGAAGTCAATAAACCAAGCTGGTCCGAAGTAACCGAATACTTTTCCGTCTTTCTTTGCACCCTGGAAGCTTTCTGCAGACCAAAGGTTTGCCTTGTTGTTGTATCCCTTGTCTGTGTATGTCTTTGTCATGTCAATCCAGCGCTGAATCATCGGATCTACTTTAATCTTGTTTCCAACAACCCACTTTGTCTTTATATTGTCAGAGAATACACGGAATGCATCATCGAAACCAGAAAGCATGAAGTATCCCTTTGCCTTTGCCTTTGCAGCAACTGCATCAAATTTGTCCCAGTTAGAAAGGAGCTCCTGTACTTTTGCTGGATCGTCTGTTCCAAGAACATCTTTTGCAATCGAGCGGCGGTAAATAAATCCAGCCGGACATGCCTGCCAAGAAACACCTTTAAGAACTCCCTTAGAGTCTGTCATGATGTCTTTTGTGTACTTGAACTGATTAGCCAAATCAGCTTTTGTAAGACCAATGTCTTTTACAACATCAAGTGTGTAAGGTGTATCAACATACTTCAATGCATAGTCAGCTTCAACAAGGAAAATATCGATCTTTTCATCTGCTGGCTTTGAATTCTGCTGCAAAAGAGCCTCATCGAGCTTGTTCTGGTAAGCATTTCCCTGGTTTGGTGTCTGAACAAAGTTTACTTTTACACCGGCAGGAAGTTTTGACTTATAGTATTTTTCAAAACGTGCAGGGAATTCATCATTCCAAACAGCAATATTCAATACTTTTCCACCGTTGTTCTTTGAAGTCTTTTTTGACCAAGGTGCAGATGTTGCAACAGATGCAACCAATGCAACTCCCAATACTGTAGCTACTAATTTTTTCATGCAATTGCCTCCTTCATTAGTAATGCATAAACCTTTTTTTCAAGGTGATTTTTATTATAAATCAGAATTTTTCTTTTGCAACAAAAAAAAAGCGAAAAAAAACAATTTTTGTGGAAACGTTACAAACACTTCAGCAAAAAATTCGCAAGGAAAAAACTTCACCAGCGGAGATAAAAAAATACGCGCCGGTTCAACTTTCCGCTAAAAATAATTATAGACGAGTTTTTAGAGATACCCTATAATATCCGCCATGGAAAATAACAGCTTCAATGAAATTATCCTTGATATAGATGGAACAATATGGAACACAACAGGAATTGTTGCAGTTGCATGGAACAAGGCCATTGAAATGTCAGGCCTGAATGCAAAGAAAGTCAACGCCCAGATTCTTCAGCAGGAATTTGGAAAAACTATGGATACAATAGCAAATGATCTGTGGCCACAGCTGACAGAGCCGGAGCGCAAGAATCTTCTTTCATATTGCTGCACCGAAGAGCAGATTGCAGTACGGAACAACACACTTGATATAACGTACCCGGGTGTAATTGAAACAGTCAGGGAGCTTTCTGCATCCGCTAACTTTTATATAGTAAGCAACTGCCAGAATGGGTACATTGAGCTTACACTGGAAAAAACAGGGCTCGCTCCGTTTATAAGGGACTACGAATGTTTCGGGCGCACAGGAAAATCAAAGGCGGAAAACATCCAGATTCTCATGGCAAGAAACAGAATCACTTCGGCTGTGTACATCGGGGACACACAGGGAGATGCCGATGCCTGTAGCCAGGCTGGAATTCCGTTTATATGGGCGGCTTATGGATTCGGGAAGGTTTCGCGCTGCATAGAAAAACTTGAAAAATTTTCAGACTTGAAAAAGCTGCTTGCAAAATAGATTATGGCTGCCCCAAAAATTTTATCCGGGGCGACAGAAATCGATATTATGAATCGGACTTGCGGATTATCAGGAGGAAAAATGCTTTACATTTTTGACATGGGCGGGGTTGTAACCACGACTGCGGTTTTAGATGAAAAACTGTGCAGAGTTCTGGGCATCTCAATCGAGGAATTCAAAAGAATCTGTGGCAATAAAACAGGAGAAACTTCAAATCAGCTTGAAAGCCTTGGATTGTTTAGGCTGTGTTCAGATGGAGTGATAGACTCAAAGGAATTCTGGGCTGAATTTTCCAAAAGGAGCGGAATCGCAGTAAAAACAGACTGGTTCAGATATCTTTTTCATCCAGTGCTTAACGAAAAAACAGCGGCAATAATAAAAAAACTCCGGCAGGCAGGAAACAGAGTTGTCTGCGGAACAAACACAATTTCAGCGCATTATGCAAATCACCTTGAGCGCGGCGACTATGCGATTTTTGACCAGACCTACAGCTCTTGCCACATGGGAGTTTCCAAGCCGGACAAGGAATTCTGGCGCATCATACTTGAAGCAGAAGAAGCGCAGGCTGCGGACACTGTATTTATTGATGATAGAAAAGAAAACTGCGATGCCGCCGCAGCCCTTGGAATTCATGCAGTTCAGTTCACCACTGCGGAAAAACTGGCGGAAATTTTAGGCGTAGAAATATAGCGAAAATCCGAGCCTCCGCTGCGAACGCTAATCAGTGTTTTTCCAGCAGCCTATAAATTCAAGCATAAACTGCTGAATTCCATTGAACCATTTCTGCTGAAAACGGCAGGCGGATTTTCCAATATAGCGGAAATGCCAGCACTCCCAGCGGTAACCGGTGACATCCTCATATCCCTGCGGAAAAGAAAGAGACCATCCATAGCGCGCAGCATTTTTGTAAATCCACTGCCCCATCTGGGTTTTATCAAAGTCATCGGAAACAGATCCAAAGTCAACCGCAGTGCCGAGCTGGTGCTGGCTTGTTCCAGGCCGGGCGCTTTCACGTTCAGCTTCCTCAATGCCGTCCACGCTCACCCAGTAATTAAAAATATTTTCCTGATACGAATAGGAGCGGTAGGCGGAGCTCACCAAAAGTCTGATTCCATCATTCAAGGCAGCGGCCGCCATTTCATTCAAGGCGGAATAGGCCTCAGGGCGCAGTTTCATTCCTTCTTTGTTCAAATCAAACAGCGGATTTTTTTTCAGCAAAACCAAATTCACGGGAACATAAGAAGATTCCGCGGGATGCTTTTTGTCTATCAAAAAAAACAAGCTTTTGTCATCGCCTGAAAATGATTTTTCTTCATCTAGAATTTCTGAAAGCTCCTGTAAGAATTCGCCCCTGTTTTGCGCTGAAACACAAATGTCACGCTTTGCGCGCTCAGACATTTTTTCATACACCCTGATGAATTTTTCCTCCATTGGATTTATAGAAGGCGAAACTGAAGGCGCAGGTGCCACGGATTTGGCATAGGCATTTTTGGAGCATCCTGAAAAAACAACAAGGACACCGGCAAAAAACGAGGCAAGAAAATTCAGCCTAATCATCCGAAACCTCTGTTACAGAATGAATTATATGGAACATATCAAAAAAGCCCGTCCGCTCCAAAGCCTGCTTTATAGCAGACGAAGGATTCATTACAAAAAGCTTTGTTCCGGAAGCTTCGGCATCATTATGTCCTGCCAGAATAAGTCCAAGCCCGGAAGAATCAACCTGGACAACCTGGCTTGCATCAAGGACAACATTCGCATCAACTATATAAGTAAAAAGCTTTGTCTGAAGCTCAGAAATTGTATATGAATTCAAAGAGCCGGTAAGCTCAAGAAGCATATAGTTAACACCTATTTTTTCTTTCAACGCAAGCTGGTCCATTTTTTTCTCCCTTTTAAGCAGCTTCCCGGCGGAAAGCGCAGTCGATAAGGAAGTTTGCAACGCAAACCTTTAAAGGCTCTCTAAGCTATTTTTTGCATTTTCCGTAAAACACTAAAACAGCAGATGCTTGGAACCTCAAAAATTTTCCGAGGTTCCTTAATACTTTTATTCAGCCGCAGCAGCAGTCTGAACGGCCTGATTTCCAAAATACTTCATTACAAGAATAGTAATATCATTTTCAAGCTCCTTTGATGTAAATTCAACAAGAGCATCATAAGTGAACTTGGCCATTTTTTCAGCAGGATAGCCGGAATTTTCCATCAGCGCAGTCTGGGTTCTTGTTTTTCCAAAAATGTCGCCGCGCAGGGACTTTGTATCGATGATTCCGTCTGTAACAATCATAACGATATCGCCTTCTGCAAGTTTGATTTTCTTGACCTTGATATACGGAGCAACATCCTTCACAAAGCCAAGAATATGGCCTTCGCCCTGAACTTCAATGACATTATTGTAAGCGCGGGTGTACACAAGAAGCGCAGGAATTCCGCAGTTGATATAATACATTGTGTCCGTGGCAAAATCAAGAATTCCAAATGTTCCCGCAAAGAAAGTTCCCTTTGGAAGATTTTCGCGGATAAATGTATTCACCTTTGCCACAAGAAGCTTGAAGTCCGTTGTTTCAGAAAGGAACGTTCTGATGATTGACTTCAGAATAACCATTCCCATGGAAGCGGCGATACCTTTTCCGCTCAATGCGCCAATGACAAAAATATGCCGGGTATCTGTAAGGCGAATCATATCTACAAATTCACCGCCGATGTTGTGCGCCGGAACCATGAGATAGCCCGCGTCGATTTTCTTGCTTTTTATTAAATCCATGTTTTCCTGAATGGAAGTAATAATCTGCCCAGACATCCTGATTTCACGGTTGACGGTTCCAACGACAGCCTCGTTCATGATATTCTTTACGTAATAGCCTACAACAAAGAAATTCGAATAGAATTTATTGAATACTTCATAGTCATACTCGGAATAAATATTTCCGCTCACTTTTTTTCCAAGAAGAATCAAGCCTATGAACTGGCGGCCTTCGTTCAGCATGATAAAGGCATCAGTATTTGTAGTGTCCATCAAATCAAGAATCTTGTCCTTTATTGAAGCCAGGGAGTTGCTGTTCTGCGCATGCTCCCTGAAAACAATCTGGCTGTGGTTGTTCAAGAGAACATCAGCTATGGACTGGTCATTTGGAATTGAAAAATTCTTTTCTCCATCTGATGAATATATGCAGTTAATGTTTCCAACGCCGTCATCAATAAGAATCTTCATGGAAGAAGAGCCGACATATTTTTTAAAGACGTTGAATACACTCTCTGTGATTTCAGCAGGCTCCTTGTTGAAGTCTATGGCGGCTATGTCGCGCTCAAAATCCTCGGAATACATCTTGTTTCTGAAAAGCTCTGAATTCTTGAACTTGCGGCGGAACATCATAAGCACACCAAAAACAACCGCAATGCTCACATAAAGAAGCAGCTCAAAAATCAAAATATTCTTTCCGAGCGGCAAAAGAAGAACAAAGAACAGAGCCGACACAGCGATAGGAAGAACAAAGCCTGTCAGAAAGCGAACAAAGCTCATCAGCAGAATCCGCGCATCAACAATTTCATCATTTTTGCTTGAGCGGGCAAACAGGCACATCTCAGGAATAAAGCCAATAGCCACAAAGTTGTTAAGAACAGGCTGCACTTCAGAGCATATATAGATATACCAGAAAACAACCCAGGAAAGCATGACTCCAAACACATTCTGAATCATATTCTGCTGCTTAAGCTTGGAAACTGAATTTTCCGCGCGGACAAAAACCATAATCGAAGTAAAAGCCGGAACAGCAATTCTGTATATAAAATTATAAAGCTCAAGCCACGAAAATTTGAACACGGCATTCAAAGTTCCCTTAAACACGGTTCCTGAAGAAATTTGAAGAAATCCACTCTTGGACAAAGAAATCGACGTGAACGAATTCTGTGCAAAGAAAACAATGTAAAGCGCCAGAATAAAAAGCGAAAACTGGAAGAAAGAAAGCCAGCGGGATTTTTTGTAGTCAGGGAAAATAAGCATGTACTTGCAGCAGGACACAGAAAAACAGCCCATAATCATATAGGTGAGTCTTCCGAACAGAAGCGCAAACTGCATGGAATTTTTAAGGCACAAAACAATCGTGAGCGCCATAAAGAAAAATATCACGCCAAACAGAAGAAACAGGTTTACAAGGTTGGCATTTGACGAATTTTCTTCCCTTATGTTTTTATCAATGCTGAAAGAAATATAAACTAAAATAGCACAAATAATCGTATTTATAATTACATAGATCATTTCTTACCTCTCAACCTTGGCTACCATCATGGTAACATCGTCCCTGAGTTTTTTTCCACCGTTGTATTCCATAATAAGATTTACAACATCATCTATAAATTCCTTAGGCGTCTTTGAAGCGCTCTTTTTAAGCGTTTTTTGGTACAGCTCAGTATCTCCAAGCTCCACACCCTCTTCGTTCATAACCTCGGAAACACCGTCGGAAGCCATAAGTATAACGTCATCACGGAACAAACGCTGCTCGTCAACCTGAACATCATCAATGTCAATAATTCCAACAAGGGAGCAGTTTGAAGTAAGCGGCTTGATTCTATAGCCGGAAGGCGAATTTGTTATAATCAGCGGATCGGACATAGACGCATTCACATAGCGGATTGTCATTTTTTCAGTGTCAACGATGCCGATAAAAAGAACCGTATATTTATCCTGAAGCTTCATTCCCTTGATGGCCTTGTCCACGGTTTTTATCATGGCAGGAAGATTTTCCTTGTCGCCGAGAATTTTTACAGTGTTCATAACAAGTCCCATGACCAGAGCGGCCGCAAGACCTTTTCCCGAAACATCTCCCAGCATAAGAAGCGTTTTTGTAGGAGAAATCGGAAGAACCGAATAATAATCGCCCGAAACATTTACAAGCGGACGATAATAGGCAGCGACAGAAAGCTTGTCAATCTTAGGCATATTCAGCGGAAGGAAGGACTTCTGTGTATCCGCCAGCTGCTTCCATTCCCTTGAAAGAGAAGAAATTTCAGAAAGATTGCTTATAGTGTGCGCTCTGGCCTGAAAACGCGCAAATTCATCGTACAGAATCTTATATATTTCAGAATCAAAAAGTTTTGTATACCGGCAGAAAACATAAAGATGCTTCTTGTTGTTTGAAAGAATAAATCCGCGGGCATCCTTTTGTCTTGAAACAATGCCAAATTCATTCCCCATAAAGAAAATGCCTTCGCTCCATGTCACAGGATAATTAAGCCGAAGCGCATTCATGACAGAATCCGAGCACGAAATTCTATCCGGGCTGTTGTAAAGAACGTAGTCCTTTTCCCGGTCAATAAAAAGCACGGAGCAGTCTCCCTTCATCTCAAGAACAGAAGAAATCGCCCTGTAGAAATCATCCAGGGAATAGCAGAAACGAATCTGGTCGATAAATTCATTCAGAATACCAGTTTCCTTTGAAAAGAGAGTTTTCTTTCTGATTATTTCAAGAATGTTGTTTTTTGCATACGTAACAGCGACATAAATAATTGAAAAAACAACAGCCGAAGTTATAAAAGAAAAGAACACAACATTATTGCGCGCAGTCTTTACAACAGGAGAAACAGCTGAAACCAGGAAAGCCAAAATCACAAGAAAAATAGCGCCCGTTACAATCAAAACGGCTTGCCTTTTTGTCTTATACATTTCCGCACCTCACTCTTGGGGTTTATTGAAGCTACGCAAAGGTCAGCGGCAGATGAATTTTACACACATGACATTGCGGTTTTAGTTATTTTTCAAATTACAAGCGCGATTAAAAACATCGCATTTTGAGATTATACCACATTATCGGCAAAAAAATAGAAAATTATATGCAGAAATTCCTAAAAGTAGCTTTTTTGAAGAGAGCCACGGAAGATTTTTTACTGAAACACAAAAAAAATACCCCGGCGCAATGTTGCCCTGCTCTCACAAAGCACCGCGGCCGAGGTCATAGAATTTATGGCGCTTTTCCACACGGATCAGCCCAAAGATTCCCTTGTTAAAAGCTCAGGCGAAACAGTCGGTTTTTCCAATGCAGCAAAAGACTCCATTGCAGCCACCTGCTGACGGGAAAGCCGAGCAGGAATCTGAACCATAATCTTTACATAGAGATCTCCTTTTTTTGAAGATCCCTCAACCGGCACGCCTTCATCCCTTACACGGAGGAATTTGCCATGCTGAATGCCGGCAGGAATTTTTATCGACAAAGTTTTTCCGTCAAGATTTTTTATTTCTACGTTTGCGCCCAAAACAGCCTGGGAAATACTTATCGGAACGGCACAGTATAAGTCATAGCCGTCTCTTTCAAAGTATCTGTCTGACCTTACATTTACAACTATTATAAGATCCCCGGCATTTCCGCCGTTTGTTCCGGCATTTCCCATTCCATGGATAGAAAGCCGCCGTCCGTTTTCAACCCCGGCAGGAATCTTAACCGACATCGTTGTGGACTTTGCAAAAACACCGCTTCCACGGCACGAAGAACACGGCTTGTCTATGACAGTTCCCTTTCCGCGGCAGGTAGGACAAGTCTGCTGAACAACAAAAAAGCCAGAGCTTCTTCCAACCTGACCTCTTCCACCGCAGGTAGGACAAGTCTTTACTGAAGAACCGGAAGCTCCGCCAGTTCCATGACATTCAGGACACTGCTCATCCCTTCTGAATGTAATATCCTTTTTGCAGCCGTAAACAGCTTCTTTAAAATCAATGTGCAAATCATAGCGAAGGCTGGCGCCATCATTATTGTTCCGTGTTCGTCCGCTGGAACTTCCGCCGAATCCAAAGCCGCCGCCAAAAAGGTTTTCAAAAATATCGCTGAATCCGCCGGAGCCGCCGAACAAATCGCTGAAATCATGAAAAGCATGACTATAGCCCCCGCCGGAGCCGCCTCCCATTCCGTCAAGACCGGCAAAACCATACTGATCATAAATAGGACGCTTTTGATCATCGCTCAGAACTTCATAAGCCTCTGTAGCTTCCTTGAATTTTTCTTCCGCCGCCTTGTCACCGGGATTACGGTCAGGATGGTACTGAACGGCAAGTTTTCTGTATGCCTTTTTTATCGCATCTTTATCTGCGCTTTTATCAATGCCTAAAACTTCGTAATAATCACGTTTTGCAGACATATTATTTTCCTATAAAATCGAGGCTGCCCCAGATTTTTTTATGAGCAGCCCCGTTTTCCATGCTTTTTTCGGCATCCTGAAAATTCGCCGCAACGATTTTTCAAAGACACCTGCGAATTCCAGCCTTCTGCTATAACGCAAGACTGCAACATCGCATTTTTCAAAACTGCCCTTCGAAAGCAAAAGTTTTCAGAAGCCAGCTGTTTTTAGTTTTTTACTTCGTATTCAACATCATCGGCATTGTTTGCGCCCTTGAAGCCGGATGAACCGCTGTTCGCTCCCGCATCAGAGGCAGAATCTGAAGCATTCTGTGCGCCTGCTCCATTCTGCTGCTGGGCTGCCTGTGACTTGTAAAGTTCTTCAGCCATTTTCTGGGAAACCTGCTGCAAGTTTTCAAGTTTTGCCTTGATATCATCAGTATTGTCCCCCTTGAGAGCTTCCTTCAGTTCATTTAGAGCAGACTCAACCTTTGCCTTTTCATCAGCAGAAATCTTGTCGCCAATCTCCTTGAGTGTTTTTTTCGTCTGATACACAAAGCTGTCCGCATTGTTTCTGGTATCAACGGCATCCCTTTTCTTTTTATCAGCATCAGCGTTTGCTTCAGCATCCTTAACCATGCGGTTGATTTCTTCCTCTGAAAGTCCGCTTGAAGATGTAATCTGAATATGCTGTTCCTTGCCGGTTCCCATATCCTTTGCGCTTACATGCACAATTCCGTTCGCATCGATATCGAATGTAACTTCAATCTGCGGAACTCCGCGTGGAGCAGCAGGAATACCAGTAAGGTCAAAATTGCCGAGTGTTCTATTCTGGGCTGCCATTTCGCGCTCACCCTGAAGAACATGAATGCTTACAGCAGTCTGATTGTCCGCCGCAGTAGAGAAAACCTGGCTCTTTTTTGTAGGAATTGTTGTATTGCGGTTGATGAGGCGAGTAAATACACCGCCCATTGTTTCAATTCCCAAAGAAAGAGGTGTAACATCAAGCAGGAGAACTTCCTTGACATCACCGGCAAGAACACCGCCCTGAATTGCAGCTCCAATAGCAACCGCCTCGTCCGGATTTACAGCGCGGCTTCCTTCCTTTCCAAAGATAGACTTTACAATTTCCTGAACTTTTGGCATACGGCTTGAACCGCCAACAAGGAGAACCTCGTCTATTTTATCAGGAGTAATTTCAGCATCCTTCATGGCCTTCATACACGGCTCGCGTGTTGCTTCAAACAGGGAATCTGTCATCTGCTCGAACTGCGCGCGTGTCAAAGTTTTCTGAAGATGCTTAGGTCCTGTGGCATCGGCTGTAATAAACGGAAGATTGATTTCAGCTGTAGTCTGATTTGAAAGAGAAATCTTTGCATTTTCAGCAGCCTCACGGAGTCTCTGCAAAGCCATGCTGTCCTTTGAAAGATCAATTCCAGTGTCAGACTTGAACTGCTCAATAAGCCAGTTTACAATACAGCGGTCCCAGTCATCGCCGCCAAGGTGTGTGTTTCCGTTTGTGGATTTTACTTCAAAAACGCCGTCACCAAGCTCAAGAATTGAAATATCAAATGTTCCGCCGCCAAGGTCATATACAGCGATTGTCTTTTCCTGCTTCTGATCCTTGTTGAATCCAAAAGCAAGGGAAGCCGCTGTCGGCTCGTTAATAATACGCTTTACTTCAAGACCGGCGATTTTTCCGGCATCCTTTGTAGCCTGGCGCTGAGCATCATTGAAGTATGCAGGAACTGTGATAACAGCCTCTGTAACAGGCTCGCCAAGATAGTCTTCCGCGGTTTTCTTCATTTTCTGAAGAATGAATGCAGAAATTTCCTGCGGGCTATATTCCTTTTTTGTTCCGTTTTCCTCAACTTCAACACGAACATTTTCTCCGTGGTCTTTTACAGTATAAGGAACAAGCTTTGCTTCGCCGGAAAGCTCGTTATAGCGGTGTCCAATAAAACGTTTAATGGAATAAATCGTATTGGTAGGATTTGTAACCATCTGGTTTTTGGCAGGCAGACCTACAATGCGGTCTCCCTTTGCAGTAAAACCAACGATAGAAGGGGTTGTGCGTCCGCCCTCCGAATTCTGAATAACAACAGGCTCGTTGTTTTCCATTACAGCAACACAAGAATTTGTTGTTCCTAAGTCGATTCCGATAATCTTACCCATAATATGTACCTCTTTTATATATGCAGTTATTTTTCTGAAGAATCTCTACTTTTCTTCAGTTTCTTTCTTTTCTTCTGACGGCTGAGCCACCGTTCCATCAGGCATGCTCACCATAACCTTTGCATGGCGAATCACCCGGTTCTTCAGCTTGTAGCCCTTCAGATAAACCACTTTAAGCACCGGAGAAGCAACCGGATCCTGGGAAGAACCGATGGCCTCATGTATATCAGGATCAAAGGCATCCCCGGCAGCTCCATAGGCAACAAGACTGTATTTATTTTCAAGCATGCTGATAAGGGATTTATTTATCATTTTTACGCCATCAGCAATTGACTTTGGATCTGTAGCAGAAGCCGCCGCTTCAACTGTGCGGTCAAAATTATCAAGGCTTTCAAGAAGATCTTTAAGCAAGTTTGTATTCGCAAAGTCGAATGCTTCCTGCTTTTCCAAAATCGCACGCTTTCTATAGTTGTCAAAATCAGCGGCGCGGCGCAAAACCTGATCCTTCAAGTCAGCATTGCTCTTCTTCAGCTCTTCAATCTGCTTTTCAAGCTCGGAAATTTTTTCCTCAGGGGAAAGCTCACTGTCTTCAGGCTGAATATTTTCCTTGGCCTGCTCCGCATTTTCCTGGGCAGCCGCATCCTGAACTGAATCAGTTCCGCCAGATGCAAGCTCCTCGTTGTTCTGCTCATCGAGCTTATGTTTTTCATGATGTTTTTCTTTGCTCATTTTCTATTCCTATTCTATCGAAAAAGATAATAAAATTTGCATTGGAATGTCAACAAATTTTTGAATTTTGTCATGCAACCATCTACTTGCGCAGCTCAATCGGCACATATTCACGCTCTTCAGCTACATTTTTATAGGCCGGGCGGTAAATTCTCTTTCCCGCCACAATCTCTTCAATTCTATGTGCGCTCCAGCCGGCAATTCTGGCAATGGCAAACAGAGGAGTATACAGTTCACGCGGAATTCCAAGCATTGAATAAACAAAGCCGGAATAAAAATCCACATTCGCGCAGATACGCTTCTTCTGTCCATGAAGCTCATAAAGAATTTCCGGGGCGATTTTTTCGATTGTGCTGTAAAGATTGAATTCCTCCATGCAGTTCTTTTCCTTTGCAAGCTCCGCCGCCTTGTCGCGAAGAAGAATTGCGCGTGGATCACTTATAGTGTAAACAGCATGTCCCTGTCCATAAATAAGACCTGTTCTGTCAAAAGCTTCCTTTCTGGCGATTTTATAAAGATAATTTCTGATTTCTGTTTCGCTAGTCCAGTCCTTTACGTTTTCCTTTATGTCGTCCATCATCTCTATAACGCGGATGTTTGCGCCTCCGTGGCGACGACCCTTCAAAGAGCCGACTGCGGCCGCAACAGCAGAATAAGTATCGGTGTCCGCGGAAGAAACAACATGAATAGTAAGCGAAGAGTTGTTTCCGCCGCCATGCTCAGCGTGAAGAATAAGGGCAAGATCTAGAATTTCAGCTTCAAGGCGTGTATAGGATTTATCGCTTCTTGTGAGGCGCAGAAAATTTTCAGAAGTGCTCAGCTCCGGAAGCGGATTGTGGATATACATGCTCTTTCCGTCATAATAGCGGCGCTTAGCCTGATATCCGTATGCTGCCAGTGTGGAAAAACGTGAAATAAGCTCTATGCACTGGCGGAGAATATTTGCGACACCTCGGTTTTCAGGATCAGCATCGTAGGAATAAGAAGCAAGAACTCCGCGAGCAATTTTGTTCATTATATCGCTCGAAGGAGCCTTCATTATCATGTCCTCGGTGAAATATTCAGGAAGAGAGCGCAGGCTGCCGAGAAAATCTGAAAATTCCTTAAGCTGCGTCTGAGTCGGAAGCTCCCCGAACAAAAGCAGATAAACACACTGCTCAAAGCCAAACTGATGGTGAAGCTCCGCGTCCTTGACAATGTCCTCGACACTGTAGCCGCGGTAAATCAATTTTCCGGGAATAGCAACTTTCTTTCCATTATCATCAATATAATAACCGACAACATCGCCGATTTTTGTAAGTCCAACCAGAACACCGCGGCCGTCCGAATAACGCAAACCGCGCTTGACATCATACTTTTCATAGAGAGCAGGATCTATAGGGTCATTGTCCACAGTAAGTTTTGACAGCTTGTCAATAAAATTTAAATTCTGACTGTTTTCGTTCATAGATGAGCCTCCATTTTTGTATAAATATGCATTTTTCTTATAAAAAACAGTTATAGTATACAAAAAAATAAGTATTTATTCAACACAAGAGAAAAGAAGCAAGAGCGCCGGGAGCAAATATTCCGGCTTAAAAATGCGACTGAACAATCTACAATCAGATTATTCAGCGCACCTAATATTCCTCACAAACAAGGACTACATTCTCTCCAGATAAGGAACAAGAACAAGCTCCATGCCGGACTTCAAAACCGCAAGAGTGCACTGTGCGAGCGCAAGCCGGGCCTTTGCAAGATGCTCATTTTCAGCAGCAGTACCGACAATAGGACAGTCACGGTAAAAAGCGCTGAAACTCTTGCTCACATCATACAGATAAGACGCCATTCCGCTCGGGTCAAGATTTTCCGCGGACTTCTGAACGACATCAGGATAACGCTCCAGCTCCTTTATGAGAGCCCATTCGCTTTCTGCGGTCAAAAGGAAATAATCCCCCTTTGAATCCGACGGCTCAAGCCCCTGTTCCTTTGCCTTGCGTAAAATAGAAGCAATGCGCGCTCCCATATACTGCAAATAAGGGCCGGTGTTTCCATTGAAGCTGAGGGATTCCTCCGGATTGAACAGCATATCCTTTACCGGGGCAACATTCAAAAGATAATAATCAAGCGCAGCCAGCGCAACTTTTTCGGCCACCTCATCCGGGTTTCCGACTGAAGAATCTCTTCCGCGCTCCTCGATCGCCTTCAGCGCCTGTGAATGAAGGCTGTCAATCAAGTCGTCCGCATCAACAACCGTTCCCTCACGGCTTTTCATTCTTCCGCTCGGAAGATTTACAAGGCCGTAGCTCAAGTGGAACAATTTTTCACTCCAGCTGAATCCAAGTTTCCGCAAAATATGGAAAAGAATTTTAAAGTGGTAATTCTGCTCGCTCGCAACAACATACACAAGCTGATTAAACGGCCAGTCATAATAGCGGCTTATCGCAGTGCCAATATCCTGCGTTATATACACAGAAGTGCCGTCTTTTCTAAGAAGAACCTTATCGTGGCTGTCTTCGTCCTTGCCTTTGCCAACAACGTCCGTAACATCAATTCTAACAGAGCCGTCCGGAGCCTTGAAGAAAACGCCCTTTTCCAGGCCCTTCATTATTTCGTCCTTGCCTTTAAGGTACGTATCGCTTTCAAAATAGTATTTATCAAAAACAATGCCTGTTCGCTTATAGGTTTCCTTAAGACCGTCAAAAGTCCAGCTGTTCATCATCTGCCACAGAGAATGAACTTCCGAATCCCCCTGCTCCCATTTTACAAGCATATCCTCTGCCTGCTGCTGAGCCTCAGGATGCTCCTTTGAATACTTGTCGAATTCAACATAGCACTGGCCTACAAAATGATCTCCTTTCATTCCAAGCGACTGCGGAGTTTCGTTCTTTGGCGCATGAAAAAGCTGATATGCGAGCATTGACTTGCAGATATGAATTCCGCGGTTGTTTATAAGGTTGACTTTGAAAACTTCAGCGCCAGCCTTTTTCAGAATACGGCTCACACTTTCGCCAAGCGCATCGTTTCTAAGATGACCGAGGTGAAGAGGCTTGTTTGTATTCGGGGAGGAAAATTCGACCATGATTTTGCGGCCTTCCATTATTTTTTTGCCGGACACGCCAACAGAGCCGTAATCATTTCCCTGTGAAATAATAGAAGAAAGAATTTCAGCCGCGGAAGCTGCCTTGTTGAGCTTGACGTTCACATAAGGACCGGCCGCAGCAAATTCCCCAAGCGACGAAAGGCTTGAATCAGTTCCGGAAGCGTTTTTCAGCATTTCAGCGACTGAAGCGGCAATGGCAGGAGGTGCCATTCTAAAGGCCTTTGCAAATGGAAACATCGGAATTCCCAAGTCTCCCATTTCAGGGCGCGGCGGATTTTCCACACGCACAAGCGAACCGTCAATTTGAGGGCAGTCCAGGCCGTTTTCCTGCCTGAATTTTTCCAGCATATCAACCACAGCAGACTTAAAAACTTCTTTCTGACTCAGCATATTTTTTTCCTTAACATGATTTCATTTTCTTCCACACTGGCAAAAGCAAGCGCGCCTCTGCCTGATTCATGAAGACAATTTTTCCGCAGAATGAAAAAGAGTATAGCAAAATAAGAATACATTGAAAAGCATTGAAGCCGAAAGAGCTTCTCTCGCATCAAGCGGATTTTCAGGGAAGCGGAAGTGTGCTAGTGTTCCTTCTGCGGATGATCCTGAAGATGCCCGGTTTTTCTTTTATTCACGGAATGATTAAGATAATGGAACGTAATAAAGACAAGCTCAACCAGGCACAAAAACAGGCAAAGTTCCGCAGTCGCAACCCTCACGGTCAGTTTGCACGAAAGAAGAATCGAAAAGCACACAAGTATTTGCAGGCTCAGCAGGAACAAAATTGTAGTTCCCCGCGAAAATCCCACATTGAGCATTTTGTGGTGTATATGCGCCCTGTCCGCGCTGAAAATGGAACGGTGGTCACGGAACCGACGCCACATAGCTGCAATAACATCAGTGAGCGGAATAGATGCAATAAGGAACATAATAATCATCTTGTTGTATTCATAAGTCAAAGAGCCTTTGTTCAAAAGCGGAAAAACAGCAATCACAAAGCCAAGTGTCTGGCTGCCTGAATCCCCAAGAAAAATTTTTGCAGGCGGTCTGTTAAAAAACATAAAGCCGGCAAGAGAGCCTGACAGGATAAAATAAAGCGAATACAAATCATTCTTATATATAAGGCTCAGAATTCCCATCGTTATAAATGAAAGAAATGAAATTCCGGAGCAGAGCCAGTCAATTCCATCTATTAAATTAAATGCATTTATACATGCCAGAATCCAGAAAAAAGTAATCACATTGTCCCACGCACCGCCAAGCTCAAGGAAG
The DNA here is from genome assembly GCF_051883275.1 of Treponema sp. Classification (GTDB taxonomy): domain Bacteria; phylum Spirochaetota; class Spirochaetia; order Treponematales; family Treponemataceae; genus Treponema_D. Next base: position 35,040 of record NZ_JBJETK010000055.1, read on the forward strand.
AAAATCATATGAAATCCGACAGGACTCAAAGCCACCAAAAGGGCCGCAACAATCTGAACCAAAAATTTTATTCGCGCATGAAGATTCATCAGATCATCGATAAATCCAAAGATGAATATCAGAAAAAAACCTAAAAAAACCGGTATCGCAAAATCGAACAGTCCGCGCTGAAAGAAAAAAACATAGCCCCCGGAAACAACAAAAAACGAAATAAAAACAGCCACGCCTCCAAGACGGGGAATATTTCCGCTGTGAATTTTGCGGGGATCCACCTCATCATAAATCTTATACCGCTGGCAAATTTTTATTATAATCCATGTGAATACAAGACTGAAAACAAAACTAAATAATGAAATATAAAAAATCAACAGTACCCCCCCCTATCAAAAAAATGATCTATATTTGAGCGTTTCGATATTTACCGTAAAAAATATCTCGAAAAATTCAAGTTTTTCAAGATAACTCTAAAACTGTATAAGCTTACAACCGCCGCAATCCATTTTTTCATAGGAGTGGAGCAAAGTATAACACTTTTTTTATATTTTCCTCAAGTGAATAAACAAGTCTCAGGCACAAACATGAATTTTGCAAAATTCAAAGATAAAAATTTCTTTATAGAAAATCTCTAAAAATATTTATTCAGCGACCGTCAAAAAAAATACCCCCCTGTTGTATTTATGAAAAAATTTGTTTAGTATATTTGTAAACCACTGATTAAAACTTAAGCGAATCTCAAAAAAATTTCAGTTTTCAGAGATTCCCAAAAGCATTAACCAGCTGAAAACATAATGAAACCTCGGAAAATTTCAGTTTCCGAGATAACTCTAAAAATGCAAAAAGAGGTCAACATGGCTTGCAATGGAAGCTGCTCAAACTGCGCAGATACATGTGAAAAAAAACCGCTGAAAGAAAACCTTCACAAAGGCGCTTCTGTAAAAAAAGTTATCGGCATCGTGTCCGGCAAGGGCGGAGTTGGAAAATCGCTGGCAACAAGCCTTCTGGCCTGCACTGTCCATAAGGACGGCTTCAATGCCGCCATTCTCGATGCAGACATCACAGGCCCTTCAATTCCAACTGCGTTCGGGCTTGGAAATATCCGCGCGGAAAGTGTTTCTGAAAAAAACAGCGATGGCGAAGAGTCCGGATACCTGAAATCTGTAAAATCCAAAACGGGAATTCAGCTTATGTCAATGAATTTTCTGCTTCAGAATGAAACCGATCCTGTTGTATGGAGAGGCCCGGTTATTTCAGGTGCAGTACGGCAATTCTGGACTGATGTTCTCTGGGAAAATGTTGACTTTATGTTTGTCGACTGTCCTCCGGGAACAGGCGATGTGCCTCTTACAGTTTTTCAGTCGCTGCCAGTGGACGGCATAATAATAGTTTCATCGCCGCAGCAGCTTGTCCGCGTGATTGTTGAAAAAGCCGTAAACATGGCAAACATGATGAACATTCCGGTTATCGGAATCATAGAAAACATGAGCTACGTAAAATGCCCGGAGTGCGGAAAGGAAATAAAAATCTTTGGGGAAAGCAACATTGAAAAAATTGCAGAAGAATTCAAGCTGAAAATTCTTGCAAGAATTCCAATAGAGAAAAATATATCCGAAGCAATCGACAAGGGAGAAGCAGAATCACTTGATGCGGATTTCATAAAAGAAGCCGCAAAAGCAGTAGAGGCATTATGATAAGCGCAGAAGAAGCCAGACAGAAAGCCGCGGAAAATTTCACAGAAGGATTCAACTGCGCGCAGTCAGTTCTTGAAGTGTTCTGCACAGAACTTGGAATTGACAGGGACTTTGCTCTAAAAGCCGCACAGGCATTCGGAGGAGGAACCTGCCGCCTGAGAGAAATGTGCGGCGCCGTGAATGGAATGATGCTTGCGCTGAGCATAAAAGAAGGAGTTTCTGATCCCAAGGACAAAAATTCAAAGGATTCGCTTTACAAGACAGGCCAGGATTTGTGCGGAAAATTCAAGGCAAAGAACGGCTCGTTTATTTGCCGGGAACTGCTGGGAATTTCTCCGCTCGGCGACTCCCAAAAATTTCTGAGAAAAAATTCAGTTGAAGGAAATGCCTCCGAGCCGGTTTCAGAACAGAGAACGGAATCATACTATAAAAAACGCCCGTGCAAGGAACTGTGCGCTGATGCAGCAGAAATTTTTGCGGAATACATTAATTCAAAATGAAATTTGTCTGCGCGCCCATGGCAACATTGAGCCACGAAGCTTTTAGAATTCTAATTGAAAATTTCGGCGGCTGCGATGAATATTTTACGGAGATGATAAATGCGCCTTCTCTTTTGAACAGAGGGCCGTTTGAAAAATTCTATCTTTTAAACGGACCTGCTCCAGAAAAAATTGTATGGCAGCTCACAGGCTCGGAAACAAAACCGCTTGCAGAGGCCGCTTGCATTGTGTGCGAAAAAGGCGGAATCGGCGTGGATCTGAACATGGGCTGCTCTGCCCCTCAAATCTACAAGACAGGAGCAGGAATTTCATGGATGCTGAAGCCGCTTGAAGAAACAAAAAAAACTGTGCGCGCCGTAAAAGACAGCCTGAATTTAATGGAACAAAAAATGAACAGGCATTTCAGGCTGAGCGTAAAATGCAGGCTTGGAGATGAAAATTTCACAGAGGCCGGTTTTCTTTCTTTTACCGACATGCTCGTAGAAAACGGAGTTGAACTCATCACGCTTCATCCACGGACTATAAAGGAAAAATACCGCGGGCTTCCACGCTATGAATTTGTCCATAAAATTTCACAGCGGTACAAGGACGTTGCCCAAGTTTACCTGAACGGATGTATCAAGGACTTCGAAAGCGAATCCTATGCGCTTCAAAAATGCCCGGGAGCAGACGGAGTCATGATAGCAAGAGCCGCCGCAGAAAAACCATGGATTTTCAGACAGATACAAAAAAATCACGAACATTCAGCTGAAGAAATTTCCGTGGACAGAATGAAGACTGCACTGGACTTTATAGACTATGTTGAAAAATTTCAACCAAAGGAATTTCATAAAACAAGAATTCAGCGTTTTTTTTCCTACTATTGCAAGCAGTTTGAATTCGGACATTATTTTCAGACTGGAATGACAAACTATAAATCAAATGATGAAAGCAGAAAAACTGTCATCGATTATTTTTCAAGACAGCCACACGAACAATTCCTGACAATTTAGAAAGCTCAAAAATTTTTCAGAACATTGTCAATGTAATTAAAATAATCACGGCGGTTTACTTCATCCTTGTGCGTTTTGTACCAGTCATAGCTTTTGTTTAATCCTGCGGAAAGAGAAATTGTTTCCGGCATAAGTGCAGACATTCGGGAAACGTCCAGCGCATATTCGTATTTATGAAAACAAAAATAATTTCTCTGCGGAACTGACGTATCTACGGACTTGAAAGCCGGCGTTTTTCCTGCGGCGGCATAGCACAGGTTTACCCATTCTTTTATAGAAATGCTTTGAGCGTTGCCGACATTAAAAATACGTTGTTCAGGTTTTTGTTCCAGCAGAATGTGAATGAAACGGCATAAATCGTCTATGTGAAAAAACTGCATCTTCATTGCGCCGTTTTCCGGAAGATAGAATGTGCGGTTGAAATCGGCGCAGTCAAACGCAAACGCCTCGCGGTACACATTGTTGCCCTGTCCGTACAGATACGGCGGACGGATAATATACGTGTTTGGGAAAACAGAAGAATAATATTTTTCGCACAGTATTTTATTAGTGCCGTAATCGCCCCACACAGAATTTGCGCCGCACTGCTGATTTTCAGAGAACGGCTGTATGTTTGTTTCCGGGTAAACGGCACTTGAACTTATAAAAATAAATTCACCGCTAAAATTTTTTCCCAGTGCAGAAGAAAGAATACGGGCATCTTGTTCCGTGTATGCGCAGACATCTATCACTGCATCAAAGTCATACCCGGAAAGACTGTCCGGCACAAGCGAATGTCTGTCAGCCTGAATAAGCTTTACGCCGGGTACTTGCGCCCGAGTGTTTCTGTTCAGCACAAATACTTCGTTTTCCGATGTGCAGAAAAATTCTGCAATCCGCCGCGAAACAAATACCGTTCCGCCTGTAACAAGCATTTTCATTTTTTCAGTATATTAAAAAAACTTCACGCCAGCAATCCTTAAATTTTTTCGCCCGGTTTGGTATAATTCAATCGTATGACATTACAGCAGTTAAAATATATTTTGAAAATCGTGGAGTGCCGTTCGATTACGGAGGCGGCGAGGCAGGCGTTTGTAACACAGCCGGCGCTTTCTAATTCCGTGCGTGATTTGGAAAAGGAAATCGGCATTGAAATTTTCAGCAGGAACGCAAAGGGAATTTCGCTCACTTCCGATGGCGCGGAATTTCTTTCGTATGCGCGGCAGGTGGTGGAGCAGACTGAACTTCTGGAACAGCGCTACACCGGCAAAAAAATGGCGCGGCAAATCTGTTCGTTCTCTACACAGCATTATGCGTTCGCCGTGAATGCGTTTGTGAATTTCGTAAGGAAAATGAACGCCGAGGAATACGATTTTACGCTCAGGGAAACGCGCACTTATGAAATCATCGAGGACGTGAAAAACCTTAAGAGCGACACTGGGATTATTTATATGAATAATTTTAACAGAAAAGTCCTTGAGAAAATCCTGAATGAAAATCATCTTTCGTTTACTCCGCTTTTCTGCGCACAGCCGCACGTTTTTGTAAGTTCCGAAAATCCGCTTGAAAAGAAAAAGTTTGTAACGCTTGCTGACCTTGAAGAATATCCGTACCTGTGCTTTGAGCAGGGCGACTTTAATTCGTTCTATTTTTCGGAAGAAATTTTAAGCACGGTAAGCCGCCGCAAGGTCATTCACGTGAGCGACCGCGGAACTTTGTTCAATCTGCTTGTCGGGCTGAACGGCTACACAATCTGCTCCGGGGTAATAACAAGCGACCTGAACGGAACTCAGATTGTTTCAGTTCCGCTTAAAACCGAAGGCGACGAAACGATGACTATCGGCTACATCGTAAACGACCGCACGGAAATCAGCCGGTATGCAAAACTTTATCTTGAAGAACTCAAAACGCTTGCCGCCCGGTATTAAAATTTCTGGCACTGACCGCTGTTTTTGCACGAGTGTTTTGTTCTATCAAAATAAATCTGATTATCAATCCGACTGTTTTATCCGATTGCCCCTATCTGATTATCCGTTCGACCGCCTCCGAAATTTTCCTCGCGACATACGGCTTGTTCATCGTGTAAAGGTGAATTCCGTCTACGCCGTGACTTACCAGGTCTACAATCTGTTCGATGGCATACGCAATTCCTGCGTCCCTGATTGCATCATTGTCACCGCCGAATTTTTCCATCATCACTTTGTATTTTTTTGGAAGTTCAACGCCGCAACGGCTTACCATCCGTTCAATCTGCGCGCGGTTTGTCACAGGCATAATTCCGGCTTCAACGGGAACTGTAATTCCTGCGGCGCGCACTTTTTCAAGAAAGCGATAGAAATTTTCGTTCTCGTAGAAAAGCTGGCTTATAAGATGGTCTGCACCGCAGTCTGTTTTCTTTTTTAAAAACGCGATGTCGCTTTCAGTGTCGTGTGACTCAGGGTGTTTTTCAGGGTAGCACGCGGCGCTGATGTGAAAATATCCGCCGTAATTTTTTCTGATGAACGAAATCAAATCGGAAGCGTGCGGAAAATCGCCTTTTGGTTTAAGACCTTCGACCGCATCGCCACGAAGCGCAAGTATGTTTTCTATTCCTTCGCTTTTAAACTGTTCCAAAATCAAAGCCGCCGCATTTTTTAAAAGGTAAATGCACGGCAGATGAACTACGCTTTCTACACGGCACTTGTCTTTTATGCGCCGTGCAATTTCAAGCGTTTTGTCGCAGTTTCCGCTTCCGCCTGCACCATAAGTTACGCTGATAAAATCGGGGTGCAGGTCAGAAAGTTCATCGAGCGTGTCAAAAACTGTTTCGACCGGGCTGTCTTTCTTCGGCGGAAAAATCTCGAACGAGAACGATGTTTTTCCAAAAGTCGTTTTCAGCATTTTGTCTTTACCCCAATTTTTCCCGCGCTTTTTTTGCCGCACTCACCATATTTTCAAGGCTCTTTACAGTTTCTTCCGTTCCGCGAGTTTTAAGTCCGCAGTCTGGATTTACCCAGAGTTTTTCAACAGGAATGAACTTTGCCATTTTTTCAATCGCACCGAGCATTTCTTCTTCCGGCGGAATTCTCGGCGAATGAATGTCGTAAACTCCCGGCCCTGTTTCCGTCTTGAAATTGTTTTCTTTGAGCGCATCAAGAATTTCAAGGTTCGACCGGCTTGCCTCAAAAGTGATGACGTCCGCATCCATTGCATCGATGTCTTTTATAATCGGGATAAATTCACTGTAGCACATGTGAGTGTGAATTTGCGTTTCTGCCCTGCAACCTGAATGGACAAGGTTGAACGCTTTGATTGCCCAGTCAAGATAATTTTTGTGCCAATCACTTTTTCGCAAGGGCAGTTTTTCTTTGAGCGCCGCCTCGTCAATCTGAATTATTTTTATGCCGTTTTTTTCCAGGTCAAGAACTTCGTCGCGGACTGCAAGCGCAATCTGAAACGCACTTTCTTTAAGGCTGATGTCCTCGCGCGGAAACGACCAGTTTAAAATCGTAATCGGGCCTGTGAGCATTCCCTTTACGAATTTTTTTGTACAGCTCTGGGCAAAGACTGACCATTCGACTGTAATCGGATTTTTGCGCGTGATGTCAGACCAGATGACAGGCGGTTTTACACAGCGAGTTCCGTAAGACTGAACCCAGCCGTTCTGCGTAAAAAGACAGCCGTCAAGATGTTCGCCAAAATATTCAACCATATCGTTGCGTTCAAATTCGCCGTGAACAAGAACGTCAAGTCCGATTTTTTCCTGAAGCAAAATACATTCCCTGATTTTGTTTTTGTTGAACTCGGTATATTCCTCTTTTGAAATTGCGCCCTTTTTAAACGCTGAACGGTTTGCGCGGACATCTGCCGTCTGCGGAAAAGAACCGATTGTCGTCGTCGGAAGAAGCGGAAGGTCAAGCGCGTTTTTTTGAATTTGCTCGCGGACTTTAAAATCAGGCTGTCGCACAAAGTTATCTTCGGAAAGCGAATTGATTTTCTGGCAGAGTTCATCGTTTTTCTGCGTACGCGGTTTTTCAAAAAGGTGTGCGTTTTTTTCAAGCGCGGAAACGTCAGCAAATGCAATGTCGTGAAGTTCGGAAAGTTTTTCTTCTGCAAAGGCAAAATGCTCAAGAACTGACGGCGGAAGTTTTGTTTCTGACTTTACGCTTACGGGAACGTGGAGCAATGAACAGCTTGTTCCTGCAACGATTTCTTTTGGAGTGCAGAGCGATTTTATTTTTTCAAGAAGTGCGTTTGTTTTTTTGTAATCGTTTCGCCAGATGTTCTTGCCGTTTACGACACCTGCAAAAAGAACGGCATTTTTCGGAAAGCCGTATTTTTCTATCAGCGAAAGATTTTCAGTTCCTTCAATAAAATCAAGTCCGATTCCGTCAAACGCAAGATTGCAAAGTTCATTGTAGCAGTCGCCCGGATAACCGAAGTACGTCTGCAAAAGGACATTCACTTTTTTCCCGTCAAGGATTTTTTCGTACAACCGACGGAATAACGAAATGTCCTCCTGTGTCATATCAAGGACTAGCGCAGGCTCTTCAAACTGCACCCATTCAGCGCCTGCTTCAAAGACAGTTTGCAAAAGCGTTTTGTAACAGTTTGCAATGTCTGTGCGGTGCTCTGCGTGGCTGAGTTTGAGGAAAGTGTACGCGCCGATGACTGTGATTTTTGCGTTTATTCCCAGCGATTTTGCTTCGTCAAATTCAGAAAGGATTTTTGAAAAATCGCAGCTGAATTCTATGCCGTCGTCAATTTTTGGAACAAGATAGTGATAGTTTGTGTTGAACCATTTTTTCATCGGGAGCGCCCGGACATCGCCGCTTTCTCCCTGATAACCGCGCGCCATTGCAAAGTACGTGTCTGTTTTTGAAAGGCAGAGTTTTTTGTATTCAGCAGGGATTGCGCCTGTCATAAAGCACGTGTCCAACATTCCGTCGTAAAAAGAAAAATCATTGCACGGAATAAAATCAATTCCTGCATCTTTTTGAGTGAGCCAGTTTTTGCGCCTGATTTCTGCGGCAGTCTGCAAAAGCTCTTTTTCCGTCGTTCTTCCTGCAAAAAAATGCTCGCTTACAAATTTAAGTTCGCGCGCAGAGCCGATTCGCGGATAACCTGCAACTGATGTTCTGTAAATTCTTTTCATACGAAAGAGAATAGCAAAAACGCGTGATATAATCAAAATCTAAATTTTTATGTGATGCCATAAGAAAAAGTTATGAGCGTTTTACTGTGTCGTCTTGCATTTTGGGTTGGCTAATACAATAACTACAACAGCAAAAGTCGTGTCAGTCGATTTCAACTTGGCGCAGGATAAGTTGATAATCTCTATTCCTGCAAACGATGCAACAGCGGCGTAAGTGCGAAATATGATTACGAATACTCAGAAGGTGGTTTAAGGAGTGTGTAATGAAAAACTTGCCTTAAATAGCGTCAAAGTTTTTATCCACAAGTTCGCAATGCGAACTTCCTTATCAACTGCTGTTTCCGCTGGAAGCCTGCGCTGCGAGTTCATTGCATTACGGAACAACATAAAAAGTCAATCGATTGCTGAAACAACCTTCTTGACTTTTTATGGGAGATGATAGCCAAATAAATGCTCCACCTGAAAAATCTGCGGAGATACGCAAAAATTTCAGATGGAACAGTGGCAGCTCAAAAAACTCAGCTTATGTTGTTATGCTGACAGTTTTGCTGATAACAGATACAGCGGACTTGAGTTCCTTGTCGCCGGAACAGTATCTGGTGCGGATTACGATTCTGTAATCGGCTTCTGTGATGCTGTCCGGAACGTAGAATTCAAGAGTTTTTGGCTTATTCCGGCTTATTGTTTCAGATGCCACTTGAATCCAGGTGGATTCGTCTTTAGTGACATTGCCGTCGCTGTCGAGCGGGGCAAACCAGATGCCTGAATCTTCGCCCATAACTTTGAGCTTGCTACCGGTAATGCGAACGCCTTTTCCTTTTAGCAGATTGCGTTCTTCATTCTGATTGAAGGTGTTGATGATTTTATCGATTGCAGGATTTGAATCTGCAATGATAACCTTGTCAACTTTAAGGCTGTCCACGGCTTCCTGTGCACGGGTGCTTGGAGTAAAGTTCAGTTTGAACCCCGGAATACTTGATTCACCGGGATTTTCACCGCTGATACTGCCGGCTACACTAATGTACATTGTACCAAGTCCAAGAAGGTCAACAGCCCTTGCATTATGGAAAGAGCTGAGCGTTTCATCTCTCAAAAGGTTTGCAACATGCTGAATCATGTAAGGACTGACGCCCGGATTCTTTTCTGAGATTGATGCAATCAAGTTTTCAAGAGTTACTGTGTTTCTTGTAACACGTCCAATAAAAGAATTCTCATCTGCTGAGAACTGATTTTTACGCAGAGTCACGCTTAAGATGCTGTCTGCATTTTTAAAAGTTGAACTAGACATATAGGTCTGTGCTCCTTTTAATGCGGTGATTGCACTTTGTTTTATAAACTTACCGAAATACTGAAATCACCATTGCTAAAAAAATAATTTTGTCAAAGCCGAACCAACGGAACGACGGAAGACTAAAACTTTGAGTACAGAGCATTTAGATTTTTACTGCACTGCATCAAGAAAAAAAGTCTTTGACAGGGAGCATAGATTTATAGTAGAATAAATTAACAGATTTTTGGATTCTACTATGGAATCTATGCAGAGCTTCTGTTTAACGCCAATTAAACGGAAGCTTATTTTTTTGCCCTCTGGCCATTTAATCAATCCTCCTTTGAAATTCAGTCTGTTTATTTTGAGCCGCAATCTGCGGCGCAAATCTCTTCATAAAGTTTGCCGCAAGAATTTCATGATTCTGAAAATAGAAGAGCGCAAGAGATATCTGGTCTTTGCCCATGAATGAGCCAAAATCCAAATCCCCTGCGCTTTGTGCATGCAAAAGCTCTTCTTCGCTGAACACAAGCAGAGATGTCAGCAAGTCCGCTATGTTTTCGTGAATCTTTATCAGAACAGCTTTTACAACCGGATCAATCTGCTCTGATTCTGCCAATCCAAGGTTTATCTTAAAATAGTTAATCAGACCCCAGTGGGAGATTTCATGTGCAATGGAATAGAGTGCGCTTTTGTCACCATTACGCGCCTTTCCATAAACGGATTCTTTAATGCCAATTTCATGACGGTTTGCATGATGCTTGTAATATGCCTGAATGCTGTCTTTGTAATACCAGTCGGCATCGGCAACAATATTGAACTCAAACTGTGCGTCAGCCTGGCAGAGTTTGTTTTCTGCAATGCTCAACGCCGGAAAGTTCTGCGTAGAGTCGAGCCCAAAAAATTTTCTGAACTCGACCGCCATTTTCTTAAAATCTACAACCATCATCAAGATGACTGTCCCAACCACTGAAATCTGTTCTGCATTTAATAAACCTCCATGTGTTACATAGGCGCTGCTTCCGATTTTATTCTTTGCAGACAATCCTTTATTTCTGCAAGCTGTTTTCTGTTCATTTGCGACAAATCATGTGCAAACATAACAGCAGTGTCTACATATTCAGGAAAAAGTTCCGCCTGAATACCCGAAAGGCCAATCTCGACCTTTTTCCTTGATTCTGCAACAAGCCGCGCAAACTCAAGCTTTTGTTCCTCTGAAAGGCTGTATGCCTTGTAAAGGTTTTCCTTCATATCTTCCGGCGCAGTTCTTTTGTCATTTTCGATTGCCGAAAGATAAGCGGCAGAAAGACCAATCTTTTCTGCCATATCGCCTAAGCTCTGGTCGCTGTCAATGCGCAACTTTCTAAGAAACTTTGCGATCTCTGTAGCCATACAATACCCACCGTTATTACGGTTCGCTCCGTAGGTTTTTGATTTAAGGCGGTTTGCTGCATCCGCCTACCCCTCCAACTTGTTTATAGAATATTACAATTATTTTATTATGTCAATACTAAAATATCAAAATTATTTACAAAATGTAAATACCAGCAAATCCATTGTATATGGAATGGCCATTCCACAGTCTGTGGAAAGGCGAGGAAAGAGGGTGTGGAATGGCAGTTCCGCAGTTGAAGACTAATACAGGGATTATTAACTTGCATTTTTTTTAATAAATCGTGACATTTTATCATATATCTCAAAGAAATATGCTATAATATAAGATTATGCAGGTAGATTACAGAAAACCTTGGATACGCCTGATAGAAAGCAAAGAAAAGAATGTAAAATAACAAAACAAACGGATTTGCTCGCATCTAACGATGCTCACGTGAAAAAAAAGCGAAGAGCGTTAGCTCTGAACAAATCCGATTGTTAAACCCTATACAGACCTGCTATGAAATGTCAATTAGGTAATTGAGATTTAATTGCTTTTTCAG
>NZ_JBJETK010000056.1:0-12011 GCF_051883275.1 Treponema sp.
CTAACTTTGCTAGACCACCACCATAGGTGGTGGGTTTCCCCGTACTAAGATTTTTCCGGTTCGGCAAGATATATTTTTTCCTGCGACAGTCAGCAAAATGCTGTTAATAAAATCCAGTCCACAACGAAAATCAGCAAATTCACACTTCCAAGCGGCAATTCATACCCCGCCATTTCACCTTGATCACGAGCGGCCGTCATTAATGGAAGCGCGGTGGCATTTATTAAAGATTCAATTAGGGCAAGCCTTGTAAAAAAGATAGCATTTTCTGGAGGGTTTTTGAGCCATAGAGTAAGCATAATCCATGTGTAAAAAAAGCGGCAATGCGAACACCCACATTAAGTAAAAAGTCATTTTTGAACCGTTATATATAAGGCGAAACATCTCAGATTTATTATCTGCCGCATACTCTTTAATAATAGGAGGATACAGACTTGTATTAAAATTTTGTGAGAAGGTATTTACCTGACCCGATACCGTAACGGCAATAGTCCTTGCGGCAATTACAATTGGATTGAAAAATTGATTAAGTAAGATTGTAACTGCCTGATTTCTACCTACCGTAGAAAAAGCCCCAAAAAGGCTCCACCCTGTAAAATCAATGGTCTCCTTAAACAAGGATTTATCCCAATAAAATTTCTTAAACTGGCACTCTTCATATTTTTTAAGACAAATAAGCATATAAACAAGTGCAACACCAGTTTGTAATGCAAAAAGCAAAATACCGTATAATACAAGTTTGTCTACAACGATTATTTGCAAAAGGAAAACGACTCCGAGCTTACATAATACTTCAATGATAGAAACAGTTGCATAAATTTGCATATCTTCATGCGCTATAACAATCGCCATAAAAGGACTTGTTATAATTGAGAACAAAAATGATAAAACTGAAAACTGAAAAACAACACATACGGCATCAAACCTTGTCAAAGGCACAGAAAGTTTATTATGTACGAAGCACACGCCTATCGTTTCAAGCAAAGTAAGTGCAACAAAAGCAATAAGCACATAGATAACAAGATTCACACAAAATGTTTGCTTTAGGCGTTCTCCATCTTTTTTCCCTAGCGCAAACGAGAAAAAACGCTGGGTTGCACTCGCCATCGAACTACTTAAAAAGCCAAAGAAAGATACGATTCCGCCAACAACGCCGTATATTCCGTAATCTTCTGCGCCAAGCACATTAAGTACCACTCGCACTGTATACAAACTGACCAGCAAGATAAGTATCTGACGGAAATAGAGCATAAGTGTATTTTTGGCAATGCGGCGGGTATCAGACATTTTTTCTCTAACTCCTTATCCATAAAAATGAGAACTCTTTAATGCTAATATAAGCTGCCTATTCTTTGGGATAAAAGGATTCGCTTCATAATCAGGATGCTGCTCCTCGCCCAATCTAGAAGCCTCATCAACTGTCGGAATAACCGCCCCATTATGAGCATCCAAAACTAGAACATCGGACATACTGTTTTTTCTTGCTGCCTTTATTAAATTTTGTGTATAAATAGACCCTTTTCCAGTAGCATTAGCACATTCGCCTTTCTTACAAGCATATAAACTGATTTGCTGCTCATAAGAAGCCATAATTCTAGTTTCATACATTTCGCGAATTATCTTGTTCCACGATTCAGCACTAAAATTCACACTATCAGTAATCAGACTTTTCTGTGTACTCTCTGGAATAACACGGCAGCAGTCATATATATTTAACTGTCGTGGCGTAATATTTTGCAGTTCTATTTCGTCTATAGTTTCACCAGCCTTGTTTAATTCTAAAATCGTGTCTCCAGAAGATCTGTCTAAACCGCCGTGCCCACTATAGTAAAATATAAAGTAATCAATCTTTGCTACTTTTATCGATTCAAGGGATTCTTTTAATTCCTTATATGAAACATTATATGCCTTGCAAATCTCCAAATTAGAATTCCAAGCTCCTCCTATATCACTTTCTAGGAAAAGACCAAAATCTTCTAAATCTTTTTGAATACCAGGCAATCCATTTGTGTTCCCTATTAGCATTGCAAGCCTTTTCATATAGCCACTCCTACCTCAACATATTTTCAATAATATCCACGAATTCCTTTTCGTATAAATCGGTATTCTCATTAGAAACGGTAGGATTTCGCCAATACTCTTTATGTATTCTTACCCAAGACTTCATACCAAGTTCAGATTCAATCTTTTTCGTATCATATTTATAAAACTTTGAAAATTTTTCTAGATAGTTAAACACTAATGTAGCATATTGCTCATAGGCTGCATATTTCTCATCTTTTTCTGCAGAATTCTGCTTCCAGGCATCTGTAAAAGAACGCAACTCGAAGTATGGATACTGAATTGAAATTTTAATTATTTCATCCAACTGAGAATCAAGCCTGTTTCGTTTTTCATTTTTATTTGAGAGTTTTGTAACAACGAAGCTTACTATTCCAGAAATTAAAGCAGAAACTAAAGCTGACAAAAGGGTAGAATCAATACACATTTTTAAGACCTCGTATGTTTATCATTAATTGCAAAAATCAATTGCTGAGAAGAACTATACTTTGGCATAAAGAAATCTGGATGTTGAGATTCCCCATGCAAATCTGCTTCGTCTATTGTTGGCTGATATGCATCTGCATGAGCTTGACTTGCCAATAAATATGAATCTGAAAAATTCTTTGCAGATTTAAGAAGATGAGTTGTATAAATTCCTCCTTCTCCAAAATCATACGAAGATTCATCAACCCTACATGAATAAAGCGTCATCTGCTGTGGCAACGCGGACATAATTCGTTTTTCATATAAAAAACGAATTACCGTTATGTCTTCCCGCAATGCAGAAAAGTTTTTTGTACTTTCCATACTTTCTTGCAAAGTCTCATCTTTTAGACGACAGCAATCATATATACTTAACTGCCTGACTGCCAATTTAGACAAAAAGTTTTCTGCAATAGTTTCGCCTTTTGGATTAAGTTCAATAATAGTATTTCTCTTATAACCACCGTGTCCGCTAAAGTAAAAAAACACATAATCAAACTCTGAAGCCTTTATTCCAGCAATGAGAGAAATTAATTCTTTATAAGAAATGTTTGTTTTACAGAATATTTCAGATTCAAACCAAGCCCCACCTTTAGCACTCATCAAGAAATTTTTAATTTTAGAAAGGTCAAGCGGAGTTGATAATTCTCCATCTGCATGTCCAAGTAATACGGAGTATCTTTTCAATCTTCTACCCTATTATATTTTATCTTACTCTATAACTATCCTTCCGTCAATGTGTTCATTCTATGAATACTCCGCTTTGCAATTCGACACTGCATAGACTATAATAACCAATCATGATGCTAGAAGAACTGTATAAATCATTAGACGAAATCAATCATAAACTTGAACAATACAATAAGACTTCTTTAGAATCTTGTCCCGCTGCAGAATATAATTTTGGATTTTTGGTTGGAGAATTCAATCTCCAAAATCCTTCCATTATTTCAGTCATTGAAATTCTGAAATCATGTAAAGACGCTGATTTTATGAAATACACGGCAGCTGCTCTGAATTATTATTTTAAAGACAAGATTCGGGAATCCAAGAATCGACTTGATAAGTTTAATAATGATATACGTTGTACAAAACAACTTGAGGAATGGAACGAAACAACTTCTTGCTATTACAACAGCTTAGTCAACACGGAAAACGATACTATCACAGAAATAAGAAAATTGCTTTCAAGCACTAAACTAACTGATTATCTTGAATATTTTGCATCTTTTGCAGAACGGAACTGCATATATACAAACCTTGCAAACTGGATTCAAGATGCTGATTTCTTCCGAGCAAATTACGGTTATTTCTGCATTTTTGAAGCTCTTTTCTGGTTCTACTCCTTTGAACAAACAAATCTTAGAGAATTTAAACCTAAGGAAACAGCCCTTTTTGAGTATTTTTCTCAACACAATGTGGACATTCTTGAAGATAACAATTACAACACTTACGGATTGATTACTTTTACCGATAATTACGAGCCAATTTTTACTGAACATCTTGAATGCCGTCTTTTTAACAAAAAGCTCAATATCACAATTCCTCTTTCAAACAGGTTGGACAATGACCTTTTCAAGGAGCTTTTTGAACTTCGTGTAAAGAGTCTAATCAAAACAATCTCTTTCAGACCATATTACGATACACCCATCACTGGAAGGTTTACAACTGATATTGCATTAGAAGCTGTACAATTCGGTCAAATATTTGATATGAGCAATCTTAACGGTCTTGTTCCAACGAAACTGATTGATGAAAACTCAGATACCTTGTGGATAAAACCAGTCGGGAACGAAATAACTTTTGAAGAGCTAGAATACGATTTTAACACCTTTAATGATTACATTATAACACAGGCTGTTCATCTTGAATTCTTCGTTAATAACGGCAGTTTCTTTATAAAACACCTTGACCATGAAATCATTTTCTACACATTTGATGAATATGATAAACGCCAGTCTGACATAAAACAAAAGGAAAAAGCTCAGAAACGTCAGAAAACATTTAAGATTGATGATTCGGCTATTCCTTTCTTAGAAAATGACAGACCAGCATTCCTTATAAAAGTTTTGTACACCTACTTTTCAAGCAAAGAACTGCTGAACGAATATTTTAGCAAGTGCAATGCGTAACTTTAGAATCCCAGATTCTCGTAAAGGTCATCATCATATTCTTTTTGGAAATTATATTCCTTTAATTCGGGCTTGCCATCAAATTCATATTGGATTTTGTTTATATCAAAAATGACAAGATTTTTTCCAGGGAGCAAAGAATCTGGAAAAAGGATTCCATTTATGCCTTTGGTTTCTTGTTTCTTTGTGATAACTCTAGAAAGCAGCAATGCTGCTACAACAACAGGCAAATCATAGATTTTTGTATTGTCAGGAATAAAAGAATAGTCGATGTAATCTTTTGCTAAGTCCAAAATGCAGGATGCTTTGTTTATTTTGACTTTTTGAAACCAAAGTATGCAGTTTTTCTTATGAGAACACTCTGCTCCGCACAATGTCTCTGAATCGCTCAGATACCAGTGAACCTGTCCAAAATGATTGAACCGTCCTTCTGATATTGGGACTTTTTGCGGTGATGGCGGCAGCATATCGTCTGTTGTAAAAACAGCAGAGTCCTTTGGTTCTCTGGCTCTATAGTATATCTGATTGTCAATGTCCAGTTTAACCAAAGAATCGATGCCTTTTATTATCTGCTTTCCAACGCTATGATTACAGCTCAAATAAGGATACTTAATAAAATATTCATAAAAATCATCTATCTTTGTTTTTACATTTGCAGTTATTTTCTTGATATATTTTTCGTAAAATTTTTCTTCTTGATAATACTCGTTTGTCGTTACCTCAGAAAAGGCATTCAAATCACAGCCGCAATTAGGACAAACATAATTATCATAAATCTTTTCTTTTTGTGCCTCGGTAAAACCTATATCATCAAGCAAATCTTCAAAACTCTGATGGGGAGCATGAAAATAAGTTCTGTCATCTTCTCTGTCATAAGTCGCCTGACAACATTCACAACCAGAGAGCATATCTGTTAGGGTTTGAAGTTTTCGTTTTGGCAAGCCTAATTCAGAATAAACAACTTCGTAATAACCACCCATAGAAAAAAATACAGCCTTATTCTTCAATCAAATCCAACAAATTCACGCAGCCATTCTCCGTAAGCCACTCAATATCATCTTCCGCACACTGCTCCCCCACTACGCAAAAAGCGTCAGATTCAATCGGGTCAGCGGTGTCTTTTTCTAAGAATGTAACATTCAGAGTTTGACAGGCATAAACCAGCAAAAATTTTATATAACTTTTACCGTACAAAACAAGTTTTGTCTTACCATCTTTTTTTGCCTGTGCAACTGCGTTGCACAATGTGTCGTTGTATTTGTTTGCAATGGCGAATGTGCGCTTGGCAAAGGTCTGGCTGCGGGCAGTGAGTTCGGCGATTCCGGCAGGAGTGATTGCATAAGAGAACTTACGAAGGTTCACATTGGTAAGCATAATCCAGCCGCGTTCCACGAATCTCTTAATTACGGCGTTCATAAGACCAATTGACATTCCGGCGTTTTCGGCAAGCACCCGTTGGCTTGCGAGCGGTTCTTCTTTTAGGGTATCTGAAATATTCTGTAATGTTGCTACGTCAGTATTCATAATCTGAATAAATCTAACATATTTGATAAAAATTTCAAAGTGTGCTTTTGATAAAACTACTCGTTTTTTACACTAGAAAAGCAGGGCTTACAAATGGTGGTTTCGACAAGCTCAACCGCCGCATTCAGTTTTTCTGCGCTCGCCTTGCCCACCAAGACAGGAGCTTTACGCACATACGGACAGGCGGCAAGTGTGGTAATATCCACCGGCTCCGCGTTCTCCACGCCTATAAAGTAACTGAGCTTTTTGTTTTTCTCGTACTCTGTAAGCACGAGCATATGTTTTCCGGCAAAGGTCACTATGTCGCCACGGTCGAGGTAGAACAGACCAGTGTTTCCGTCTGCGGGCGGGATAAAGAACTCTTCGGGGGTCACGTCTTTTGCCATCTTGCGCAGCTGAAGAAGCGTTACATTGGCACGGCGGTTCACAAAGATGTTGCGGGCATTCTCTGTGGCAAAGCCGTATTTTTGCGAAATGTCGCGCCAGTCGTGTTTGTGCTTCTGGAGAAACAGGGAGGTTTCTGATGGCGATCATGCAGGGAGTGTGTGAAATTCATACTAGTACATCGTTCTATATTTAACATTCAGAATAAAATATGCTATACTAAATGCATGGGACGACCACTAAAAGACGGAAAAATTACATTAACAGAAGAAGAAAAAAAAATTCTGACAAAGATTAGAAAATCAAAAACAGAAACGGCAATCCGAGTAAAAAGAGCAACAATGCTTCTGCTTTCAGATGAAGGTAAAACTCTGGTAGATATTGCTTCAAAACTTGACTTTCATTTCAGCGCAGTAAAATTATGCCTCACAAAATACCGTAAAGGAGGAATCGAAGGTGCTCTTAATGATGAAAAAGGACGGGGAAGAAAGGCTGTAATCACAGACGAAGATAAGGCATGGATAAAAAATATAGCATGTAAAAAGCCTGCTGACTTCGGCTATGCTCAGGAGTTGTGGAGCATAAGAAAACTTCGGGAACATATCATTAATAACTGTGAAAATGAAAAACATGAAGCCTTAAAAACAGTTTCTATATCAACATTAAGCGTAATATTAAACGAAGCAAGCATAAAACCTCATCGAATTCGCTATTATCTTGAAAAAAGGGATGAAGATTTTGAAAAAAAGATGGAAGAGGTTCTGATTGTCTATAAAAAAGTCCAGATGAAACTGGAAAAGAAGCTTGAGGACGAATACATCATGGTTTCGTATGATGAAAAACCTGGAATTCAGGCAATTGGAAACACTGTTGCTGATAAACATCCGACAGAAAAACATGGTTTTATAGCACGGGACAGTGAGTATAAACGGCTTGGCACATTGTCGCTGCTAGCAGGAATAAATTTATTGGATGGAGAAGTCATATCTATTATAAGAAACCGGCATGCCAGTGAAGAGTTTATTGAATGGCTAAAAGTTGTTGATGAAAAATATGATAAGGACAAGAAGATACTTGTTGTTCTTGATAATCATTCGGTGCATCGATCAAAGAAAACAAATGAATATCTTGAAACACGAAAAGAAAGATTTGAGTTTGTATTTACCCCAAAACATGGTTCCTGGCTGAATATAATAGAAGGATTTTTTGGAAAACTTGCAAGGCAGCTTTTAAGGGGAATCCGGGTGAAGTCAAAGGAAGAACTTGTAGAACGAATTACTAAGTACATAGCCGAAGTAAACGAAAATCCAGTGATTCCAAACCGGATCTATAAAATGGATGAAACAACCATTTTATAGGTTATTTAAAAAACGCTGTACGAGATTTCTTCGTCCTCGTAATACACCTATTCGGCAGGGGCAAAATACGGCAGAAGCGAGCTTATCTGCGTGAATGTGGGGATGGATATTCCCACTGCAAGCTTATACAAGGTCGTATGGGGCAGTCCCCGCTCCACGCACCATTTTTTTAACGCCCTCTGCTCCACCAAATCCATCAGCTTTTTCTGCGCGTAGTTCATGCGCTTTGTTTCTTCATTCATAATACCGTGATTTTCCTTCTGCTTTGTATGATTCTATAAGATTCTGCACCGCGCTTTTTCTGCCACCTTTGTACTGAATGATGTTTGAAAGCTTGTACCAAAATAAGAGCGGCAGGGTAAGGATGAAATGCTCATCGTCTTTGGTCAACTCCTTTATGATTCCGTCCAACAGCCGAAATTTACTGCCTTTGGTCATATACACAAGGGCAAGAGTGCCGTCCACGTCGGGAAGCGCAACAGGCTCTCCGTCATGTGCATCCTGCCAGCCTGTTACAATGTACGCCCTCTTTATCCTCTCGAATGTATAAAACAACACTACCGCCGTACCGCCGGAAAACTTAAAGATATATTCGCTCTCGTTCTTCGTCAGATACGACTTCTCCGCTTTTTGCCCTGCGGCATAGAAACTGTATGAGTCATCTTTATTCTGCGGGATGTGGACGGTAAGGGGGGGGCATTTAGGGTATAATACATTATTTAATTGGTTGTGTACAGTTTGAAATATATATGGAACGCTAAGGCCGTTTTTTTTCAACCTTAGCGTTCCATATTCTTACAAGTCCCCTAAATACAAGACCTTTGCTTCATTTACCTGCTTTAACTGTTTGTCATTAGTAAGAAAAATGTCACAATTACAATCGATACTTGCTGCCATTTGCAGAGCATCCCCAAGTTTAACGGAAGGATAATCTATTCTAAGCTGTGCGGCTTTTTCTGCAACCTGCTCACTTATAAAGCATTTTAGAAATTCTAAAGATGAAAGATAATTCTTATACTTGTGAATCTGATTCAAATCTTTATCTTCGTAAGGTTTTACAAGAAACTCTGCATCCGTTATCGTTGATGTATAAAACTCTGCATCTTCATCAATACAGTCTGACATAAACTTCAGAACTTTAGTGTAATATGGTTCTTGCTTACCTAAAAGGTAAATCAGAGGATTTGTATCAATAAAAACTCTCTTAGCCAATGGTTCTCTCCTCTCGCAATTTGCTCTGGTATTCCATAGCATCAACACCATTCCATGTATCTTTCATGCTTCCTGCGAATTCCGAAAGGGCAGCCATTCTTCTCTGTTTTCGTGATTCCGTTTGCAACGGCTCTGTAACATTCTGCTGTTTTTGTAAAAGGTACATCATAAAATCATATACTTCCTGTTGTGCAGTAAGAGTCAATGTGTCATAAATATCTGCGACTGATCTTGGCATAATTCGTACCTCCGTGATTCTGATATATTTTAATTATAGCACAGATATAGATTTCTGTCATTCGTAGTTTTTGTGGCATTATAATCGTAGTTTTTGTGGCATTATAATCGTAGTTTTTGCGGTAACTTTTGAGGTCGATTTGTTCAACATCAAAAATACATCTGTTCACGGTAACACTGCTCTCTTTTACATTATCTTAATTTTTTATGTACAGTTTGAAATATCGATTAAATCTACGCTATTCATTATATTTATATCTGTACATCACTACTGTCCAAGATAAATAAAATACTTTTTAAAGCCTGTAATCCGTGATAAGATTTTATTATCACACAAAACACTATCACATAAGGAATTACAGACATGAATAAGTATAACACATTGCCCGGACAGCTGCTGGCATTTGTACCGAGACCTCAGTTTAAGAATCTCGTAAAAAGCACACAGGCAGACAAGCACTGCAAAGGCTTTACTGCCTGGCACCACTTTGTAACTATGAGCTATGCTCAGCCTGCAAATCCAAACGTACTGCGGAGTCTTGAGAATTCACTGGACTCAAACCATTCAAGTCTTTATCATCTCGGCATTCAAAAAGACCTTAAGCGCTCGACAATTTCATACGCGAACAACAACAGGAGCTGCGTACTGTTTGAAAAGCTTTTCTACAGCATCCTTGACAGTAGTGATATTTTATAATCATTGAAAACGATCCGATAATATTCCGCAGAAAATTTTATTCTTATTTTAATGTAACATCCCATTAATACTATGTTTAATTACACTTTTTAATCATAAAAAATGTATGCACCCAACGCACACACACGAAAAAAAAAGAAGCACCCACCCTCTCCCTTTCAGGCAAGCCGTACATTCAACAAAAAGTCTTCCATAACGAAACAGAACTCTCCCTGTTATTTCCGTAGATTCAGCAAAATCCTGTACGTCCAAAAACATTTTCTTCTACGTCTATCCGTAAAATGCTGCACGTCTAAAAAGATTTTCTTTTACGCCCATCCGTAAAATCCTGTACGTCCAAAAAGATTTTCTTCTACGCCCATCCGTAAAATCCTGTACGTCCAAAAAGATTTTCCTCTGCGTCCATCCGTAAAATGCTGTACGCCCAAAAACATTTTACTGAGCGTGCAAAGGCTTTTTTCAGCATGCCTCCTGATATGATAAAATTTGCTGTATTTAATTATATTTTTGGTTAATTTTTATTGACTTTAAATCAACAAATTGTTATATTACAGATAAAGGACTAAAACTGCTCCAGTCCTAAAAAAATGACCGTTATAAAACGGTTCTATTTTCAGCCTATAAAAGGAAGGCGCTATATGGCAGAAGAAAAAGAAAACATTTTTGCAAGGAGGGTAAAAGATTTAATGAAAGAAAACCGCTATTCACAGAAGAAGCTCTGCGAAATCTGCGGTATTACAGAAGCTGCATTCAGCCGCTACATGACCAGCGGCCGGATGCCCAGAACGGATGTGCTTGCAAACATCGCAAACACACTTCACACAACAAGTGACTATCTTTTGGGTAATGATACCCACTATGGTTACGACCAGCTTAAGATTTTACTTGCAAGCAGCAAGGATGACTTAAGCAAAAATCAGAAAATCAGCTTGATGAAAATTCTCATGGACGAATACAGCCGCCCGGAGGATGAATAAAAGCATGGAGGTTCAATGGAAGAAACTGAAAATATGAAACAGTTTATTGGCAAAGGATTGCCAGATAACGCGCTGAAGGCATCAATGGCAGACGGAACGCCGTACGTGCTTCCGCCGTGGAGAGTAAATGATATTATTCTTCTGGCCATTGAAACGCTCAGCGATGTTGATTACTACAAGGACGACTTTGACTACAAAAAGATGATCCGTGAGCAGGGAATTAAGCTTAAAAAGTTTTCTTCCTTTACTCCCCAAAATCTTGAAGGATTCAGAGAAATTTCATTGAGCCGCTGGGAAGAAGGTATCTGCGCCCTATTTCCACATCCTGTTACAGGGGAACAGTGCCGCATGATTGCCTACAACGAAAACCGGAACTCCATTGAGTGCATGCAGATTGTTTTTCATGAGTACGCTCATATCAAACTGCATCATACTCAGCAGAGCATAAACGGCGAGGTAGAAGCAACCTGCTTTGCCCTTGCCATGACTATGTTCCTGCTCCTTGAGCAGCTGTTCCATGTGGGAAAGACTGTTGTAAATGCCGCAGGAAAACCATTCCTTGTTCAGACTATAAGGAATGCAATAAAACAAAAGGAGGTGGTATGAAAAGCATATACGCATAAAAAAAGCCCTTTCAGGAAGTGCGCCAACACTTGCTGAACAAGGCTTTTCGGTCGAGAGCCATATATGTGAATCTCTTAAAATTGAACAAAAAGATTATATCACATTTTGGCTCTCCTTGTCAAAAAAAAATCGCAGGCGGAGATTATTCCGCCACGCACTCTTCAGAGTGAAAAAAAACACCCGGCTGGGTGACAGTTTAAAGAATAAAGCTAAAAAATTGCTGCATCGCAATTTTTTTTAACGCTTTGCTATCTAACACGCCCGCTCTGACCGGCGGGCTTACACAGGAGGGCATAAACTATGCTGAATATCAAAACTATCAAGAACGTACTTGTTACGG
>NZ_JBJETK010000057.1:0-37164 GCF_051883275.1 Treponema sp.
TTATGCGTTTTCTGCGGCAAATTTTTTCATAAACTCAACAAGCGCCTTTACGCCGTCAAGCGTCATTGCGTTGTAGATAGAAGCGCGCATTCCGCCTACAAGACGATGACCTTTAAGGTTTACAAGACCGGCAGCCGCAGCTTCCTTTACGAATTTGTCGTTGATTTCCTTTTCCTTTGCAAGGCTTGCTTCGTCAGATGCGCCCGTAGAATATTTCGTAAGGAACGGAACATTCATCAGCGAGCGGCTTCCCTTTTCCGTAGTTGCGTGATAGAAATCAGAAGAATCAAGGAAGTCGTACAGATAATCTGCCTTTTCCTTGTTGCGCCTGTACATTCCTTCTGCACCGCCGTTTTTCTCTATCCAGTGAAGAACTTTGTCAAGCACGTAGATTGTGTAGCACGGCGGAGTATTGTACATACTTCCGTTGTCAGCGTGCGTTTTATAGGAAAGCATTGTAGGAGTTCCTGCAAGCGGAGTTTCCGTAATTAAATCTTCGCGGATGATGACAAGCGTAACGCCTGCCGGAGCAAGATTTTTCTGCGCACCTGCGAACAGAAGTCCGAATTTGCTTACGTCAATCGGCTCTGAAAGAACACAGGAAGAAATGTCTGCAACAAGCGGAATGTTTCCGGTATCAGGGATATATTCATAGTGAGTTCCCATAATCGTATTGTTGAAGCAGATGTATACGTAGTCGTAGTCGCCTTCAACTTTCTGCACTTTCGGAATATAGGAGAAATTCCTGTCTTCGCTTGAAGCGATTACGTCAACTTTTATGCCGAGTTTTTTTGCCTCTGCGGCAGCTTTTTTTGCCCAGACGCCGGTATTGATGTATGCAGCTTTTCCTGTATGAATTCCAAGATTTTCTGCGACCATTGCAAACTGGGTAGAACCGCCGCCCTGCACGAACAGCACCTTGTAATTGTCAGGAACGTTCATCAGCTTGCGAACCATTGCTTCTGCATCCTCGATAATAGATTCATACGCCTTTGAGCGGTGGCTCATCTCCATCACGGACTGACCTGTTCCGTTATAATCAAGCATTTCTGCAGCACATTCCTTAAGCACTTCTTCCGGAAGGCAGGAAGGTCCGGCTGAAAAGTTGTACACTCTTGACATATTGCACCCCTTTAAATTTTTCTGTGAAAAAAATCACAATATTTTTGCTGAGATTTCCTACATTTTATATAAAAAAAATGTCATTTTCTATGAAAATTTATTTTTAAGGCTCTAAAACTGAAAAAAAACATGGAATTTGTCCCGAAAAGCACTTTTTTGTGAAAAATTTCACAGTTTTTCAGTGCTGATTTTCAGCTTTTTTCGCCGCCTGCAATTTCTGCGCCTTTTTGCTTTCTAGGCTTTCCCGGAAAGTCTGCTTTATGTGGTCAAGCGGAAGCCTGTATTCACGGCTGGACATTGTAGGAAATTTTCTGAAAAGCCGCTCCTCATTGCGCTGCCGCTTGGAAAATTTTTCAAGCCGCTGCCTAAGCCTTTCATTCGCCTGGATTGAGCCGGACTCGATTCTAGCCTTTACAGAATGAATCATTGCATGCAGATCAGCATCCCTGAACCATGGCTCGCTGCCGTATTTTTCCATGAGCTGCTCCCCGAGCATCTTCAGTTTTTCCATGGTTTCGCTGAATCTAACAAGCCGCTTTACAGTGAACAGAACGTCTATTCCCAGAATCGTGCTGAAAATATAATAGGCCGCGGGCACAAAAGGCTGAATTCCGCTTGAAAACACAAGGTCTGAAGCCAGCGGATGCAGAAAATGCCCGAACGCCACGCCGCCTGCCCCGAACGCACAGGAATTCAGAAGGCACACTCTGCCGTTCAGGTTGAATTTATGCCCTGAATAATCCCACCATTTTGTGTGGAAAATCATTTCCAGAAGCCAGCTTGAAAAATACTCAAGAATCGAAGCCAGAACCGCAGAGGCAACAAAAAGCCTGAGCCAGGTGTTCCGCCATGGATAGATTGCAAAAAGAATTATGAGCGCGCCGAATCCATATATAGGACAAAGCGGCCCGTGCAACATTCCGCGCTTTTCGATTTTCCTATAAAGCACAGAAACCCATATTTCCTCGCCTATCCATCCGGCGAATGAATAGAAAATAAAAAGCAGAAAAAGATGCTGGGTGTCTATAGAAGGCATTTCTTCAACCTCCGCGTGCCTTTTTCAAATGCACAGAAGCCTGGTGAACTGCTCAACAAGCCCGTTGATTTCCTCAATTCCCCTGTCGTCAGCCTGAAGCGTAAAAAGCTCGCCTTCACCGCTCTTGGGATTCTGCATTACGGCCTGCTTTCTGTCCAAAAGCCTGCGGTTCAAAAGGTCGTTTATTCCGGAGCAGAACCATTTTGCAATGCCGGGAATCTGCTCCACTGCGATTTTTATTTTTCCAAGGCGCAGAATGGTTTCAAGGACAATTTCTGTCTGGGACTCAAGCTTTTCGTTCTGCTCGCGCACAATCTTTGCAGCCCTGAGATCAAAATACTTCTGGCTTTCTATAAAAGTGTAGATTTGAAAAAGCGGAGGCTTTTCGTGCATTTTTACATAGCGGCTCACAATTCCCTTGAGCACGGTTTCAACCGGATATTTTTTCGCCACGCTTTCAATTTCCGACGGAATGAACGAAAGGCTCTTCAGGTATTCAGAGCAGGAATTTGTTGTCTGCTCGATTATGTCGCTGCGGCTTTCAAAGTGGTTGTACAGGGAAGCTTTTTTTATTCCAAGGGAATCCGCGATGTCAGACAGGCTTGTGCCGCCCGCGGACTTGTAAAACGATGTGTCCAAAAGGGATTTTATTACGTTTTCTCTTGTTATTTTTTCCGACATACAGACCTCGCTTGTGCTACCGTTCGTTAGTTTAACGCAAGAGTCGCGGATTGTAAAGGGCAGTTTAATTCGTCCTCACAAAACAGCAAAGACTGAATTCCCGGGTGCTGCCGGACTGACTTTTAGCGCCTGTTGTGCTATAATCCAAAAAAGTTTGACTGGAGGAATCAAGTGGACATAGTTGAAAATTATAAAAAATTTCTTGCGGAAGGAAAAACAGAGCGCGAATGCGTTTCCCAGATAATTCAGCTTGCGGAAAAAAACGGCTACAAAAACATTGACAATGCCGATTCGCTTCATCCAGGCGAAAAAGTCTACGTGTGCAAGCGGAACAAGAGCATTGCGCTTTTTCACATAGGAACAGGCTCCATAGAGGACGGAATGAACATTCTGGGGGCGCACATTGATTCCCCGAGGCTCGATGTAAAGCAGAATCCGCTTTATGAAAAGGATTTCATTGTGTACCTGAACACACATTACTACGGCGGAATAAAAAAATACCAGTGGGTCGCGCTGCCTCTTGCCCTGCACGGAGTTGTCTGCCTCAAGGACGGTTCGACAGTGCGCATTTCAATAGGCGAAAAGCCCGAAGACCCGGTTTTCTGCATTTCCGATATTCTTCCGCACCTTGCCCAGAAGCAGATGAAGGAAATCGCCTCGGAATTTATAAGCGGCGAAAATCTTGACGTGATATGCGGAAGCACTCTCCCCCTGCCGGAAAATTCAGAGAACAAGGAAAAAAACAAGGCAAAAAAAGCAGTCCTTGATATTCTAAAGGAATCATACGGAATCGAAGAAAAGGATTTTTATTCCGCTGAATTTGAAGTTGTGCCTGCCGGAGAGCCAAGAGATCTGGGGTTTGACAGAAGCCTGATTTTAGCCTACGGACAGGACGACCGCTCCTGCGCCTACACTTCTGCCCAGGCAATGATGGATGTCCAGACTGCTTCAAGGACAATGTGCTGCATCTGCGTTGACAAGGAAGAAATCGGAAGCTACGGAGCAACCGGAATGGGAAGCCATTTTATGGAAAATGCGGTTGCAGAGGTTGTGGCAAGGCTCGGGGCTTACTCGGAGCTTTCAGTGCGCCGCTGCCTGAACAACAGCTGCATGCTTTCAAGCGATGTGAATTCAGCATACGACCCGCTGAACTCGGATCTGTTCGACAAGGACAATGCTTCGTTTCTTGGCGGCGGACTTGTCTTTCAGAAATACACCGGCTCGCGCGGAAAATCCGGGGCAAGCGATGCAGACCCTGAATTCATTGCAAAACTCAGGAACATTCTCGATGCCGGAAATGTAGCGTATCAGTTTGCGGAGCTTGGCAAAGTTGACCAGGGCGGCGGCGGAACAATCGCGCATCTTGCTGCAAAATACGGAATGTATGTCATTGACGCCGGTGTCGCAGTGCTCGCAATGCATGCTCCATGGGAAATAACTTCCAAGGAAGATATTCGCCAGGCTTACAAGGGCTACAAGCTTTTCCTGGAGATGTCCTGATGTTCGACTACATTTTTTTTGATTTTGACGGAACGCTCATGGACACTTCAAGAGGCGTTTTCAATTCATTTGACAGAGTTGTATCGCATTACGGGCTGAATATTGACCGCGCCGTTTACAGCACAATGATCGGGCCGCCTTTAAAGGAAAGCTTTTCCAAAACGCTCGGACTTGCGGAATCTGAAATTCAGAACGCCATGAAAGTTTACCGGGAATATTATTCGCGCGACGGAATGTTCGAGGCTGACGTTTACAGCGGCATTGTTCCTCTCATACAGGCACTTCGCTCCGGCGGAAAAAAAATTTTTGTGGCAACAAGCAAGCCGGAAGAGTACGCAAGGCAGATTCTTGAGCGCAAGGAAATGCTGGAGCTTTTTGACTTTGTGGGCGGAAGCGACATGGAGGAAAAAAAACGTGTTGAAAAATGCGATGTCGTGAATTATGTTCTGGAATCCAACGGAATTTCCATGCAAAAGGAAAAATGCATTCTGATCGGCGACCGGCACTATGACGTGGACGGGGCGCATGCAGCCGGAATCAAGTGCGCGGGAATTCTGTGGGGCTTCGGCTCAAGAAAGGAATTCGAAGACTGCGGCGCGGATTTTATTTTCAATTCACCTAAAGAAATAGAAGATTTTATTTTGGAAAAGAATTAAATTATAAACGGAGGTTTTTATGCAGGTAAAAAAATATAATGTTGACAGTTTCAATCTTGACCACACAAAGGTCACGGCTCCTTTTGTCCGTCTTGCCGCTGAAAAGACAGGAAAAAAAGGCGATATTGTAAGCAAGTACGATATCCGGTTTTGCCAGCCGAACAAAGAATGTATGCAGACAGGCGCAATCCACACTCTGGAGCATCTTGTGGCGGAATACATAAGGGACGAGCTTCCGAACATCGTGATTGATTTCAGCCCGATGGGATGCCGAACAGGATTTTATTTTACAGTCTGGGGAAACCATGAGGAATCCTACATCGCCGAGCACCTGTGCAATGTCCTTGAAAAAATTTCAGTCTGGGAAGGAGAAATTCCCGGAAGCACTGAAGTTGAATGTGGAAACTGCGCAGACCACAATCTGGAGGAAGCTAAAAAACTTGCCGCGCGCTGGGTCAAGGGAATTCGGACAACAGGCTGGAACTGCTATAAGAACCTGTCATAGAGGCTCCTGGAATTTCCACATTCGGGGTACTGCCCAAAAAACGGCGGAGTCAAGGCTTCAGCAAAAACACGCCTTGGCCAGATTTATAGAGCGCGCATTTCACTGCGAACGTGCGCTGCAAATTTTCTTACAGGAGATACAATGGATCTTTTCCAGAAATTCAAGGAGACATTTTTTTCCGTCTTTCCTATAATGGTGATTGTCCTTTTTTTGTCAGTTACTGTTGCTCCTCTGAGTCTTGATATAGTTCTGCGTTTTGTCGCAGGGGGAATTCTTGTTGTTGTGGGACTTACATTTTTTCTGCTCGGAGTAGACATGGGAATTCTTCCTATTGGAGAACGGAGCGGTGCGGCGCTTACAAGTAAGAAAAATCTTGCGCTGCTGCTTTCAGCTTCTTTTCTGATAGGCGTCATGGTTACAGTCGCAGAGCCGGATGTCCAGGTCCTTGCTGACCAGATAAGGAATTTGGCTCCAAGTGTGAATAAGTGGGGGCTTGTGTTTGGAATCGCGCTTGGCGTGGGATTTTTTATAACAATCGGGTTGTGCAGAACTGTTTTTTCGCTGAAGCTGAGAACTGTTCTTATTATTTCGTACATAGTGCTTTTTTCGCTTGCCTTCATGTGTCCCAAGGAGCTTCAGGGAGCGGCATTTGATGCAGGAGGAGCAACAACAGGGCCTATGACAGTTCCATTTATCATGGCACTAGGGTTGGGCGTGGCTTCAGTCGGACATTCAGCTTCTGTAAAAGACGGAGAGTCCAGCGACAAGTCATTTGGTCTGACCGGAATTGCAAGCATAGGGCCTATTGCGGCAGTCTGTCTTTACGGAATGATTCTCAATTTTTTCGGCGCGGATTCTTCCTCATGCGCTGACTCTGCTGAAGCTTCCGCTGAGCATCTTCAAAGCGGTCTCGCAGTTTTCATTGAATACCTGCCTGAAGTTGTGCGCGAAGTTTTCATGTCGATGCTTCCTCTTGTAATTTTGTTTTCGCTTTTTCAGATTCTGCTGTTAAAGCTTCCGCCGGTTCAGATCCGGAAAGTCGCACAGGGAATTCTGTACTGCTTTTTCGGGCTGGTTCTGTTTCTGGTTGGAGCGGAAGGCGGCTTTATGAGCGCAGGAAGAATGTTGGGAGCTGTTCTCGGGCAGGCGGCGTTTTCACAGGGCGGAATCTGGACTGTCCTTATAATCGCGGTTTCGCTTCTGCTCGGAGCAATAACGGTGTGCGCGGAGCCTGCTGTCTGGGTTCTTACAGAGCAGGTTGAAACAGTGAGCGGCGGAAACATCAGGAGAAAGGTTATTCTCGCAACACTTTCGCTCGGGGTGGCGGCATCGATTGCACTGTGCATGATACGCATTTTGTATGGATTCAGCCTGTGGTACATTCTTATTCCCGGATACGCGGCAGCTCTTCTTCTGACTTTTTTCAGCCCTCCTCTTTTCATGGGAATTGCCTTTGACTCAGGAGGAGTTGCATCAGGGCCTATGACCAGCACATTTATTCTTTCGTTTACAATCGGTGCGGCTTCTGCCAGCGGAACTGAATCTGCGGCCGGGGCATTTGGAGTGATTGCGCTTGTCGCCATGACACCGCTGATTGCCATTCAGGTTCTTGGAATTATATTTAAGTTGAAGACAAGGAAAAAGGAGGTTGCACAGTGAGCGCATTTTACCTTTTGCTGGCTGAAGTTCCGCAGAACAAAGCGGAAGTTGTTTCCGACTCTGCTGTAAAAGCCGGAAGCTTCGGAGGAACTGTTCTAAGGGGAAAAAGCGTAAGCTCAAGCGGACTGGCGGACGCGCTTGGACTTGGAGCCAAGACAAAGGAGCTTGTTCTTATTCTTGTTGAGCAGAATAACATGGAAAAAATTTTTTCGGCAATCCAGAAAGCATGCGAAAACGAGCGCAGAAATTTCGGTTGTCTTTATGCTTTGGAGTCGGACACAATGGTTAAGGGCGGAGTTATAAAAGGAAAGGAAGGTTCTGGCATGACAGAGGAAAAACAGACATTGATATCGGTGATTTTGAACAAAGGCTATGCGGATGATGCAATGGCGGCGGCAAGAAAAGCCGGAGCGGGCGGCGGAACAGTCATAAACGCAAGGGGAACTGCGCGCGAAGATGATGCAAAATTCTTTGGAATGCATATAGTTCCGGAAAAAGAAATGCTTGTGATTGTCGTGGACTCAGAAAAGAAGGATGCAGTTCTGGAAGCCGTAAAGAATCTTCAGTGCTTGCAGGAGCCGGGAAGCGGAATTATATTCTGCTCTTCGGTAGCTTCATTTTCTACCCTCGGAAAAAAATAATGCCGAGCAGCTTTAAAGGCGCTGAGCTTTCCTCTGAAAATGACTGGATAAAGGATTTTACAATACAGGAATACAGAGAAATTGACAGCACAAACACCGAGCTTGTCCGCCGCGGAAATTCGATGGCACCGCTTCTGGATGACAACGGATTTCCCACGGAAAACGGCAGGAAATTCAACCATCTGCTTATTTCCGCACAGACACAGACTTCAGGGCACGGACGACTCGGGCGCGCTTTTTTCTCACCGGCATTCACAGGTGTTTACTTCAGCTTTTCAGTTGTGGAGCCGGGAGGAATCAAGAACCCTGCAATGTATACGGTCAGCTCCGCGGTCGGAGTGTGCCGGGCAATAAAAAAACTCCTTGGAAAAGACTGCATGATAAAATGGGTCAATGATATTTTCTTCAACGGAAAAAAAGTCTGCGGAATTCTCACAGAGGGAATTGTGGATTCAGGGCGCGGACTGGTTGAAGCCGCCGTTGTGGGAATCGGAATAAACCTTGTTGCCCAAGATTTTCCCGAGGAGCTAAAAAACACTGCCGGGGGAATTTCCGACAATTCATGCCTGGACGAAAAAAACATCACCGGCAGAAAAATAATGCTATGCTGCATGAATGAGATAGCGTCCATTCTGCGCTCAGGGGAAAATGTGATTCCCGAATACAGGCGGCTTTCGCTGCTGCTTGGAAAAGAAATTTCGGTTTATCCCATTATAGGGCAAGGCGGCGGTTTTAAAGCAAAAGCCCTGGACATCACAGACGATGCAGGGCTTCTGGTAGAAACGGATGACGGAACAAGAAAAATTCTTCATTCAGGCGAAGTTACTCTTCATGCCATTTGTTCCTAGAATTTTTTTGCAAGCAGATTTTTCTGTGTTTCTGTGGTGTACAGAGCCAGAACTTCAGTTGCAAAGTTGTCCTCAAGATCATGCTTATAGTTCTGAATCTTTGAAATGTAGTCAAGCGTAATCTGCGGAGTGTTGTTTTTTCTGACTTTGTTTGCGCCAGCGTTGTACATGGCAAGAGCTGCAATTTCATTTCCGGCTGTGTTCAGGCAGAATCTCAGGTGTGCAAGTCCATAGTGCGCTGAAATTTTCGGATCGTAAAAGTCTGATTCCTCAAGCTTCGGGAAACTTGTGCTGTTCAGCTGAAAAAGTCCGCGGTCAATGCTTCCGTTTGTGTTCTTGTGCATTGCGGTCACCTTGAAATTGCTTTCTGTGTGGGCAAGCGCAAATGCAAGCGAAAGCGGAATGTCGAATTCCTCCGCTGACTGAAGAACAGCCTGTGCCACTTCACGGCTGTTGGCAACCCTGGAATAATACCATTCAACAGCGGCTCTGCTCTGCGGCTGCTTGTAAAGCACAAGGCCAGCGTCATTTTTCTTTTTATTTTCAATTACAAGCTCTGGATATTCCTGGTCAAAAAGCGACTCATAGTTCACGGTGTTTTCAGCTGAATTTTCTGCGGCCGAGCCATCTGAAAATGCTGTGTTTTCCGATGCTTTTTCAGCCGGCAAAAAAACAAGAGTGCACACGCAAAGCGCTACAAAAAACAGGCTGAAGGCTATTGTGCCTGAAACAAGCTTGACATAATAGTTATGCTCGTAATCCATTCTATCTGTTCTCCATAAAAACTATGCTCGATTGCATTTTCGAGATTCCTTAAAATTACGCAATGAATAAAGTTTCAAGCTGCGCAATTTATCCATTTGAGCGGACTGCATACTGCTTTCAGGCTTTCCCTTAAAATAAGCAAAAAGCCTTTTACTAATATTTATTTTGACAAAAAATAGAAAAATGTTCAAGTAAATTCTATGAAAAACTTTTGAGATTATTGCGCTTTTTTGCAAATACTAACATTTCATTGAAATTATTCTGCCGTAAAACTGCAATTTCAGGGCAAATTTCGCTTATTCAATGTCTGCTCAAGCGCATCTGATTTTCCGGGGCGGAACATTAAATTTTTACAATCTTGCCGTTTCTTTTAGACAGATTTTCGTCCGAGCTGAAAAAGATATAATGGCTGTGCTTTTCACTCAGCTCCGAAATAAAGAATTCTGGATCCGCGCCTCCCGGAATTGAAAAGCCTATCACATTTTCGCAGTCCTTTATTCTGCGCGCGCAGTGCTTGAAGCTTGCGGTAATCAATTCACCGTCAGCCTGGCCTCCGTTTTTTTCTGTAAACGGAGCGATGATTGCAAAGGAATTTTTGCTCTCAAGTTTTTTTAGCCATTCCCGGAATTCAGCAAGAAACAGCTCGTTTGCATTTTCCTCCGTTCCTGTCAGTTCCTGCGAAACCGTTATGGTATACAGCACATCGTTTTCAGGATCGGAATTTTTCTTGCAGGAGTTGCCGTCTATGGATTTTGCTTTTTTTATATCAAGTTCTGTTCCGTTCAAAAAATAAACTCTGTTTTCCTCTGAATAAAATTTCGCATCGATTTTCATGTTTTTTCCTTTTCTTTTATATTTTTTTGCTTTTTCCGCATACAAAGCTGTGTCCGCAAGCTCAAGAAGCGAATTTATGTTATATCCGTTTTTTCCGCCGTAAGGAGCCGCGCCTATGCTGATTGAAAGCGTAAACGGTTCCCCGGAATCTCTGTTATAGCTGGCGCAGTAATCCTGAAGCCGCTTTTTCAGGCTTGTGAAATTTTCCTGGTCAAGCCCCGCCGCAAGAATCACAAATTCATCGCCGCTGAGCCTTGCGATTGCATCCGACGAGCGGAATGTTTTTTTAAGAATTTCAGCCTCGTTTTTTATTGCCTTGTCGCCAGCCGCGTGTCCGTGCGTGTCGTTTATTTTCTTCAATCCGTCGATGTCGCCAAAAAGAATCAGGCCTTTTTCCTTTCTGTGCATTGCATTCTCAAGAATTCTAGAGCTTATCGAAATAAAGCCGCGGCGGTTCAGAAGTCCCGTAAGCTCGTCTGTAACAGAAACCTCGCATATCTTGTTGTAGTCTTTTTCCAGCTTTTTAAGCATGCTTTTTGCCTGGCTGAATGTAACGGCATTTGCGATGCTGGACGAAATCATTTTGCAGACCATCGAATATATTGACGAGTCATAGTCCCCGGGCCTGTAAATTATGTAGCCGTAAATAATTGAATTGTTGAACAGTGTGCAGACCTGCATTTTGTCCATGGACAAAAATATTCCTTCCGGAATCATGCCGTTCTTAGGATCAAAGAAAACTTTCTGCGCGCTGTGGCTCTGTATAAAATTACATTCCTCGTCAAAGGCAGAAAAAACATACGTTTTGCTCGGAAAGTTAAAAAAGTCAAATCTCTCTGTGGTAACCGGGGTTTCAAAAAGGCAGATCGCAGCCGCGCTTATTCCATAGGAAATCAAGTCGCTGTTTATCCGCTGGCTCAGCTCGTCCAGTGTGATTTCCGCCTGCAAAGTCGAATAGTGCTGTATAATCTGAATAAAATTATTGCGGTTTGCATACCACTTTTTCAGCCCGAAGTCCAGAATGTTTTTTACGCTCGCCTCTATTACGTTGCCCTTGACTCCAATTCCAGTGCCGTTTTTATCATTCAGCGGAATACAGCCGCACGTCTGCCGGAACACAGGATAGGTTACTATTGTTTTTTTTATGGGAGGAGTTTCTCCGTTGATGATTTTGTACAACATTTTCGCCGCGGCTTCTGTCTGTTTTTCCACATTCTGGTTTATTGATGTGAGGGACGGAGTTACGCATGCCGCTCTGGTTTCATCATCAAAGCCAGTGACAATTATCCGCTGCGGAACTTTTTCGTTGTACATTTTAAGAATGTCCAGGCAGGAAAAAGCCATTTCATCGTTCAGCGCAACTATGGCATCAAAGTCGAATTTGCCCTTTTTTTCCCTGTAATCGCGCAGAGCGGCAATCGCCGTATCATAAGTAAAGCCGCCGTAAATTTTTTTGCTTTCGTCAAACGGAATTTTATATTTTTTCAGTGTCTGCCTGAAAGCATCCTCGCGCTCCCTTGCTTCCTGGGATTCGCCTTCAAGAGACATAAGCGCAAAATTTCTTTTGTTATGCTTTACTATCAAATGCTCCACAAGCTGGCACATGCTTTTGCGGCATGAAATTGTTATGCTCGGAATGTCCTCGAATTCACAGCCGACAGAAACAACCGGAAGCGGCGCAAAGGACTTCAGGTACATTCTGAGATATTCAAGTGAAACATTGTTCAGCTGCGTACACGTCAGGAAAATCAGACCGTCAACGTTGCTTGAATTCACATGAGATGCAACCGCAAGATTCTGGTAGTCGTAATTAAAATTGACAGCATTTATTGTGCTTATCGGAAAGACCACAAGCTCCATATTATGCTTTTTTAGAAAACTGTGGGCGCCTTTCACCGCTCGCTGGGTATATTCAGTTTCCAGATAATCAACTATAATTGCAACTCTTTTCCTTAAATGCATAGTTCCATAAGTATAATAAATTACATGTTTGTAAGCAATAAAAGAAACGTTAAAAAAAATAAACCTTTAATCGCAATCCGCTGAAACTGAGTTTATGTCAGAAAGTTGACTATCATTTTGTTTGACGTTATTATGACAGAATGAATGTAATCCTTGGTATTTCTGCTGCCGAAGGAATCGGAATCGGAAAAGCCTTTGTGCTTCCAGATGAGCAGGAACGGAAAATCCCCAAAAGAAAAATCTCTGCCAGTGAAGTTGAATCCGGATGGCGCCGCCTGACCGAAGCCTGCGCGCGGGTTCAAAAGGAATTTTCCGACTCTCTTTCCAGCGGAGAAACCACAAAGGCTCAGAGGGAAGTAATTGAAACATACCAGCTCATGCTTTCAGACCCTGTTTTCATGACGGAGCTTCAGGATTTCTTTTCAAAGAAGCTTTTAAATATAGAATACTGCCTGAATTTTAAAATCAGGGAATACGCCGATATGCTCCGCAACAGCCACAATGAATATTTAGCGGAGCGCGCAAAGGACATTGAGGATGTCTTCAACCGTGTCCTTGATATTTTGCTTGACTACCACCCCTTCGACATCTGGCTTGTTCCGGACGGCGCGGTGATTGTCGGGCGCTCCATGAAAACAAGCGACACTGTGATTCTCGGAAAAAGAAAAATCGCCGGTCTCGCACTGACCGAGGGAAGCAGCGCCTGCCATGTCGCGATTCTTGCAAAGAGCTATGGAATTCCTGTTGTTGTCGGAATCGGGGACGCTTCAAGCCTTACCCAGAACGGCGAAACTGTTGTTGTAGACGGAAATATCGGAGAGCTTATAATTCAGCCGGACAGCGCGACACTCACAAGCGCAAACGCAAAAATTCTTTCCGACCAGAAATATAGAAGCAACCTGCTCAAATTCAAGGAACTGCCGGCAGCCACTGAGGACGGAGTAATATTCAAGCTGTTCGCAAATATCGGAACGCCGGAAGAAGCCCAGATTGCGCTGGACAACGGAGCCGACGGAATCGGTCTGTTCAGGACGGAATTTCTTTTTATGAATTCGTCCAAGAAATTCAGCAGCTCTTCGTCATACGCAAATTCAATGAGCGAAGACGCGCAGTTCGAGGCATACAAAAAAGTTCTACAGCTGATGGGAAACAGGCCCGTTACAATCAGAACACTCGATGCCGGCGGCGACAAGGTTGTTGACGGAACAGATCTTCCTGCTGTTTCAGAAAAAAACCCTCTGATGGGTCTGCGTGCAATAAGAATGTCGCTGTACTGTCCGTCCGTGTTCAGAACCCAGCTCAGGGCACTGTACCGCGCGAGCGTTTACGGCAACCTGAGAATTATGCTTCCGCTGATTACAGATGTTTCCCAGGTTGAAACCGCGCTTGGAATCGCAAAGGGAATCCGCATTTCGCTGAAGGAAGACAATATTCCCTTCAATCCCGATGTTCCCATTGGAATCATGGTTGAAACCGCCGCCGCCGCAATCTGCGCTGACTGCCTTGCACCGTATTCCAAATTCTTCTCGCTCGGAACGAACGACCTTACCCAGTATGTTCTTGGCGTTGACCGTGAAAACCAGGCAGTGAATCCGCTGTACAACGAATTCAGCCTTGCGGTTCTTCGCATGATAAAAAACACTATTCAGAATGCTGAAAAATTCAACATTCCGCTTTCTGTCTGCGGAGAGATGGCAGGAAACAGGGAAAGCGCCGTTATTCTGGCCGGAATGGGCGTAAGAAATTTGAGCATGGTTCCAAAGCAGATTCCTGTTATCAAGGAAATGCTTTCCCATTTTTCAATCAAGGAACTTGAAAATCTTTCAAAGCGTTCGGTGTTTTAAAGTTTTTTCAAGGCTTTCTATAGGAAATTAAATGAAAAAGAACAAAAAGCACAAGCCGGATTTTTCAAAGCCAAAGCCGGAAAAAAAAGCCGCTGAGCTTGAAAGCGCGCAGAACTCCGAAGAAATCACAGCCGCTGAAAAAGAGCTTCCTCAAAAAAAAGAAATCGAAAGCCGCCGCAAAAATTCTGCCCGGAAATTTTTTCCCGACAGAATTTATCATAACCTTCCGCTGATTGTAATCGCCGGACGGCCTAATGTCGGAAAATCCACTTTGTTCAATGCCCTTACGCATACAAAGCGCGCCATTACAGATCCCACACCGGGAGTCACACGCGACCCTGTTGAGGGAACCTGCTTTCTGGCTGGAATGCCGGTTCATCTTATGGACACAGGCGGATATAAGCTCACCCGCAATTTTTCCTCGCGCGAAAGTGAAATGGACGATCTGGTTGTAGAAAAAACAGTCAGCATGTTTCATAAAGCCGACAGAATTCTTCTGCTCCTTGATGCCACGGAAATGAATTCCGAGGACGAAGAGCTTATCCATCTTCTGAGAAATTATTCCGAAAAGCTGATTGTCGCGGTCAATAAAACTGAAGGCGGCAAAAATGAAAACCTCGCCTACAACTATATGCAGTTCGGCTTCAAGGAAATATCGCTGATTTCCGCTTTTCACGGCGACGGACTGGGCGCGCTTCAGGAAAAAATGATTGAAGGCCTTGATTTTTCCAGGGTAACAGAAGGCGGCGAATGTGAAATCCCGGTGAGAATCGCAATTCTTGGAAAGCCGAATGTGGGAAAATCAACTTTAAGCAATGCCCTTACGCACACAGAATCTTCTATAGTGAGCGATTATGCCGGAACCACCCGGGACGTTGTTGAAGGCTCCTTCCGCTACAACGGGCGCGACATTCAAATTCTTGACACAGCAGGAATCCGCAGAAAATCCAAGGTAAGGGAAAACGTTGAATATTATTCCGTGAACCGAGCTATAAAAACCCTGGACGAATGTGACATTGCGTTCATTATGATTGACGCAGTTGAAGGTCTTGCAGAGCAGGACAAGAAAATCACCGCCCTTGCATTTGAGCGCGGCCGTGGAGTTATCTTCATCCTGAACAAATGGGATCTTCTTGAAGACCAGGGCAACAAAACGCTTAAAAGAACAAAAGAGTGGATGCAGGCAATGTTCGGCCAGATGAACTGGGCGCCTATTATTCCGCTGAGCGCAAAAAATCATGACGGAATAAAACTGCTCATGGACACTGCCATAGAAATTTACAGCCAGCTGACACGCAAGGTCGACACCGCAGTTTTAAATACAGCACTAAAGGACTGGCTTTTTAAATATCCGCCGCCTGCAACAAAATCAATTCACTTCAAAATCCGCTATATGACCCAGACGAGCATAAATCCAGTGAATTTCCTGATTTTTGCAACGCGTCCTGACAATGTTCCGCTCACATATATTTCCTACCTTAAAAACAGAATACGGACAGACCTGGGCTTTGACCATATTCCGGTTCAGATAGAAATGAAGGCCAGCCGCCAGAAGTGGCAGGACAGGACTGAGCAGGAAGAAAGGGCGCATTGATGGCGCAGTACAGCATCGGCCAGGTTGAAAAAATAACAGGTGTCAAGCCTCACGTTTTGCGCTACTGGGAAGAAACAGTGCCTGGCTTTGCTCCGCGCAAGGATTATTCCGGCCGGAGAATTTATTCGCAGCGTGATGTGGAAATTATCCTGCGCTTGAAATATCTGATTTATGAAAAAAAATTCACGATTGAAGGCGCAAAAAATCAGCTCATCGAGGACGCAGAAAGAATTCAGCGCAGCCCTGATGCAGTCATAGAACTCAGAAAAATAAGAGCCGAACTGAGCGAGCTTTTCTTTGAGCTTCAAAAGAGCCGCTCTCAAGAGGAAAATTAGTTTATGAAAGAAAAAATAGAGCTTAAATGGTATGAAAAACGCCAGGGAATAACCCTGAAAGATAAAATAAATTCCCAGCAGCGCAAAAATGAAGCCCTGAAAAAACAGAGCAAAAAAACCGCGCCCTATGAAAAAAAATCCCAGCCGAACCGCAGTTTTTCAGGAGGCACAATAAAGCCGCTTGAAGATTTGTTCTGCGCCGAAAAAATTCCAGACGATGCAAAAAGAATACTGGAGGAATTCGACACCATTGTTGAGTCCACACATCCGCTCACATCACGGCAGAAAGTTCTGCTTCCGGGACAAATCCGCAGTCTGAGTCATTTTCTTACTGATGAGCGCGGCGAACGCAGGCTCGGCTATATGAATCAGACTGTCCTTTTGAGCGCGTACGTTCATTATTACACATGGTGGAATCTTGTAAGGCTTGTGCGGCTTTTTTCGAATGTTGATGCAAGCCTCTTCAACGTCAGTGATTCCTCTGTTTTTCTTGACATAGGCTCAGGACCGCTCACTGTTCCCATTTCACTTTTTTTGTCGCGCCCGGAGCTAAGAAAAAAACGGATAACATTTTACTGCCTCGACATTTCCCAGCAGGCAATGGCATTTGGCGAAAATATTTTTTTAAGCATCGCCGCCCGTCTGAAATGCGAGCCGTGGAACATCGTCCGTGTCAGAGGAGAACTTGGAGAGTCGCTAAAGGAAAAGCCTGATTTTATCATAAGCGCGAATTTTTTCAATGAGCTTTGCGATGACTCAAGGGAGCCGCCGGAATTTCTTGCAAAAAAATACACCGAGCAGATTCTTTCTTATTTTGACCGGGAAAACAAAAATGCCCGATGCGTTATTGTCGAGCCGGGAGATCCGCGTTCAGCCCGCCTTGTAAGTCTGATGCGCGGCTTCTTTATGCGCAAGGGCTTTGCTCCTGTTTCGCCGTGCACTCATTCCTGTCCCTGCCCCATGGAAGGAAAAAAAGGCGGAAAATGGTGCAATTTCGTCTTTAAAACTGATGATGCTCCGGCGGCTCTAAAAAAGATTTCAGAAAAAGCGGAGCTGCCAAAGGAAAGGGCTGTGCTTTCTTTTGCTGCCTTCCGGAAAAACATAAGCCAGACTGGCGATTCGCCTGCAAAAGAAGAATTTATGGCGGTCAGAATTGCAAGCGAGCTTATAAGGCTTCCCGGCGGAAAAAGCGGATACTACGCCTGCTCTGAAAAAGGACTTTTGCTTGTAGTTACTTCCCGGCAGCTTTTAAGCGGACAGAAAATCAGCGTTCCCCGGACGGAAAAACATCTTCCGATTGACAAAAAATCCGGGGCTTTTATTCTGGAGCTTTAAGAAAAAAATCAGTCCCTGTAGAGGGCGGCGAGCTTTTCCCGGTGGATTTCTGCAACCCGGTAGCGCATCATTTCCTGCTTTGCGCTCAGCTCCACTCCGACTTCAAAAGGCTTGGTGATTACAGCGATTTTGTTTATCCGCTCAAAGGATTTAAAGCCGTTTTTGGTGCTGATGGCTTCGAACACTTCTCCTTCAAGCAGTTTCTGAATAGGCTCGCTTTCCGCCAGCTCATTGTATGAACTGTAGGTTATTCCGCTTTCGCTTGCATAGTTTTCAATAGAATCCTGATCCGGCAAAATAAGGGCCACAAGATATTTCTGATCCACGCCTTTTTCGTTCGTGCCGAATACAACCGAAGTGGAAATATAGCGCGACTCGTTTATCTTTGCTTCAATAGGAAGCGGCTCTATGTTTTCTCCGCCCTGAAGAACTATTGTATCCTTTTTGCGGCCTCTGAGCTGAATTTCGTTGTTCACGGAAAGAATTGCGATGTCGCCTGTGTCAAACCAGCCGTCCACAGTCATAACCTTGTCTGTAAGATCCGGACGCTTGTAATAGCCCTGCATAACACAGCCGCCTTTCACCTGAAGCGTTCCCTTTCTGCATCTTCCGAGAATGATTCCGTTATCATCAACAACCCTGACTTCTATTCCGCGCAGAGGAGTTCCAACGTTTCCGAACACAGGGTCTGCAACCGGGCGCACACTTACAATAGGCGAAGTTTCCGTAAGCCCGTAGCCTTCCTGAATTTTTACACCTATAGCCCAGAAAAACGCATCAACGTTTGCCGGAAATGCGCCGCCGCCTGCAATTCCAGAGCGGAAATTTTTTCCGACCATCGCCTTTATTTTTCTGAAGACAAGCAGATTTCCCAGAAGCTTCACAGGAAAAAGAAGCAGCCACGGAAGCACAAGAACCGGCCACCAGAATCCAAGATAGTCAGGCCCGAACCTTGTGTTTTTTCTGCGCAGCTTTCTGTCTATTTTGCACCACAGCAGCGCCTCGGAAACAAAAAACTGAAACAGCGCAAATGCAACTCCGCCTGTTTTTCGCATTTTCCGCCATATTCCTTCATATATAGCTGTCCACACACGGGGAACGGCCGGCAAAAGATAAGGGTCAAGCTTTTGAAGATCCTGAAGAAGAACACTTCCGATTGGCTTGCTGTAGCACAAAGTTGCGCCCTGTGCAAGAATTACATATTCAACCGCACGCTGGAAAGCATGCCATACAGGAAGAACCAGCAGCGCCCTTTCGCCGGGATTCAAAAAAATGCGCTCCGTAACCTCGTCAAGCTGGCACAGAAGATTTCCGTGTGTGAGCATTACGCCTTTTGGAGTTCCCGTTGTTCCGCTCGTAAAAATTATAGTCGCAAGGTCGTCCGGCTTTCCCTTTTCAAGCTCCTGCTCCACAACATCGGGGTGCTGTCTGCGCCATTCGTGCCCGGATTTCTGCAAATCCCTGAAAAACAGGCATGAAATTCCGCTGTCCGCACAGCTCGCCTTTGTGTCCTCGGAAACTTCCTCAAACGAAATGATTGTCCTTAAAGTCGGAATGGACTTTTTTATGTTCAGGAGTTTTTTTACCTGGGATTCGTTTTCAGCAATCGTTATTTCAACTTCCGAAAATGAAAGAATGTACGCAAGGTCTGTTTCTGTGGCATCAAGTCCGCGAGGAGTATCGATGGCGCCGATAGAAAGAATTCCAATATCCGCCTGCTCCCATTCTTCGCGGTTGTCGGCTATAAGACCGATTCTGTCTCCGCGTTTTACTCCCATATCAAGAAGCGCGCCTGCAAAATCCATGGCATTTTCAAACAGGTCATGGTAGTTTATTTCCTTGTATTCACCTGATTTTGTTCTTGAAAGCTGGGCCGAAACCTCAGGCCACTGGACTGCGCTTTTTCTGACAAGTTTTGACAGTGTGTCTCCGAATTTGTAATTCATATTGACCTGCTTGATTTATTTGATTTTCGATGTAACTCTGAAAGCTAGTGTAAGTGAAAAAAAAAAGAGTTACAATGAAAAATATAAAAATTTGTAAAAAAAAATATGAAAAAAGACAGAAAATTACAACAAATAGTCGTAATTTTATATGTAATTTTTAAAAGAAAGTTGAGTTTTCCAAAACAACTTTAAAATGTCCTGTAATAATTTTTTCTATTCTTCCGAAAAATAAATGTATGCCGTCAAAACAGAATCTTTATAAAAAGCCCGATTACTGGTCTCAAAAAGCTTTCAAGGAAGGCTATCCTGCAAGAAGTGTTTACAAACTTCAGGAAATAAATGAAAAATTCACAATGCTGAAAAAAAGCTCCGTTGTGCTTGACCTTGGAGCCGCGCCCGGAAGCTGGACAGTCTGGCTTTTAAGAAATATAAAGATGCCGGGCAAAGTTGTTTCCGTGGATTTAAATCCGCTTGCAAAGGATGTCCGGGCTGAAAACCTTGTTTTTTTTCAGGGCGACCTGCTCAGCGAGGAAATCAGAACCGCTATAAAGGAACAGGGGCCGTATGACCTTGTTGTCTGCGATGCGGCTCCCCTGACAACCGGAAACCGAGTGATAGACACACTGCGCTCCAAGTCCCTTGTGGAAATGGCAATCTGGTATGCGGCCGAAATGCTCAAGCCCGGGGGAAATTTCTGTGTAAAAATCTTCCAGAACGGAGATCAGCAGAAACTTCTATTAAAAATGCGCGAAATTTTCACACAGGCAAAAGGATTCAAGCCGGAAGCCTGCCGCACGGAGTCTTTTGAAACTTACCTGATAGGACTATGTAAAAAAAGCGGAGCAGCAGATGAAGAAAAATAAAATTGAGTTTTCAGACGATATATGCTATATTAAGCTTCTAAAAATGAAATCGTATTTAAAATTGGCATTGATGTGCGGCGCGTCCATTTCAGGAATTGCGCTTTTTATAGTAGGAATTACATTTGGTGTTGTCCACTTTAAAAATTCGAGCGGACAGGGCGGCTTTGAGTCTGCCTCCCATATCTCGGGCGAAATTTTCCAAGGGAAAGATATGTCTGTTCAGGCGGACGGCTCTCTTGACGGCGGACTTTCCTACGTGTCGTACCGTGTAAAAAAAGGCGACATGATAAGCTTTATTGCAGACGAATTCGGCGTTACGCAGGACACAATAATCAGCGTGAACAATATCCATGCTTCGCGCCTGATACAGATAGGCCAGTATCTGAAAATACCGTCCATGCCCGGAATTCTTTACACAGTCCGGGAAGACGGCGAAACAGTGGAAACAATTTCTGAAAAATACAAGGTTGATGCGCTGACCTGCTCTTCTGTCAATCACCTGGAGCTGACAGAAAAACTTTCAGCCGGAAAATCGCTTTTTGTTCCTTATGCAGAGCTTGACTGGATTACAAGACAGGAAATAAACGGTGACTTGTTTACAAAGCCGATTCATTCCAGATTCTACTACTCTTCAATGTTCGGCTGGCGCGCAAGCCCCTTTGACAGCTCCAAGCGCACTTTTCACGGTGGAATTGACATGGCATGCGCAAAGGGCACTTCTATTTATGCCGCCCTTCCGGGAAAAGTTTCAGTCTGCGGCTGGAGCGATGTTTACGGCAACTACGTTATTATTTCGCACCATTCAGGATACAAGACACTTTATGGCCACATGAATGAAATTCTTGTGCGCAAGGGACAGGCTGTTGATACTGGAACTAGAATCGGAAAAGTGGGAAACACCGGCATGAGCACCGGTCCGCATCTGCATTTTACAGTCTATAAAAACGGCCGCTCAATAAATCCTGCAAATTTGTGGAAGTAAGGGAGTCTGTATTTTTACAGCC
This sequence comes from Treponema sp., assembly GCF_051883275.1. Lineage (GTDB taxonomy): Bacteria > Spirochaetota > Spirochaetia > Treponematales > Treponemataceae > Treponema_D. Next base: position 21,131 of record NZ_JBJETK010000057.1, read on the forward strand.
CCTGCTCTTTTACAGCTCAGCCATACTCAAATAATCTTCAATATATAATCAAGACTGCTGTTCATTTTATTTAAAATTTCACTTTTGATTTAACTATCCGCTCATTACAAAGTCCTCTAAGATTGAAACTTTTCCTTTGTTTATATTTATTATAGAAGAAAATGGATATTTTCTGTTTTAGAGGAATACAATTCAAATATCAGGAGTATATTTTTGCTTATCAGTGATAAGAACAGCAATGCATCTTCCGGTTGTATCCAAGATTATAAGATTCTGCGCGGATAAAACCTGTAAAAAAGCCTCACTTGGGAGATATATTTTTTTGTTATTTTTCTATTGTTAAAAGCAGAATTATGAATTATTATTGTTGTATGGCTATCGTTACAGCTCAGATTATCAATCGCTATTACGAAAATTATAAAAACACAGAAATTACATTCTCAAAGGAAATTATACATACATTGAAAATGGATCCGCGGCAGGTATATATAAAATGCAGCGGGCTTCAATGGCCTTGTATAATAAATTCTACGTCATTCAGCCAGGCAAAAATAATCCTTGGAACAAAAAGCGGAGCCTATTCAGTGCTTTCAAAAAAGGATGTTCCGCCTGTGAGCCTTAGGTTTTGCTTTTACCAGCCTGACGGACAGCTGATGAGTTTCTTTGTCACGGCAAAAGTTGCGCTCATAGAGCCTTACATGAACAGCTCAGATCTTTCAATTATCACAATTCAATACACGCAAAGGCCGCCGGATGATTTGATTATGATGATTGGAAACATTCTGGATGCGAATTTCAATGCGGCAAAAAGAAAAGAGGAGCGCATTCTTGTAACCCAGGAATCAATGCGCAAACTCGGTCTGCAAAAAAAGGAAATTGTAATCTATATACAAAACGTTCCGCGCCATTGCATTCTTCAGGATTTGTCCTTTGGCGGAGTCAGAATTGTGCTTCTTGGACTTGCAAAATTCCTTATAAACAAGGAAGCTCTCATTCAGCTTGAATTCGAAGAGCCGCACGAAATAATTTCAATACGGGGAATTATTGTCCGCACGGATTTTATCGAAGGCAGAAAGGATATTATTTCCGCAAGCATAAAATTCGCGGAGGATTCTATAAGCCTGGCTTACAAGGTTCACATAAACAAGTACATTGCAAGCTCAAAGCGCAAGGAGCTTGACAATAAATTCACCGCCGGAGAGCTTGAGGATGCGCAGGCTGTGGAAGAAAAACTGACAGTCCCAGCCCAGCAGCCGGCTCAGCAGGATTCTCCCGAAGCTGGCACTGTCTGAAAATCAGCAGTTCCAACACAAACGTTGGGCTGTTATTTTCACAAGGTATCGCAGCAGGGGTCTTTCCTGCCGCACGAATAAAATTCAGCTGTAAACAGGAAATAAAATGGTTTCTAAAAACTCACTGGAATCTATATATTTTATAAAGCCTCAGCAGGGCTCTGCCCTTTCGCCCAAGGCAATGAAAATCAACTCGGAAATTCCCCTGCCCGTGCAGAAAAAAAACATTGACGACCCGGTTGAAAAAGACATAGCGCGCCTTTCCGAGGAGCAGATTCTTTCAGGAATTCTTACAGTCCTAGCATACGACAGGGAAAATGAAAATTCAGACTACTACAGGGCCCTTATTACGGATATCCGCCCCGGAATCAAAAAAGAGCTGGCGGAAGCTGCAATTCTTAAAACAAAAAACGAAGACTGGGAGCTTGCCGAGGAAATTTGGCTCGCCGTAAACGGAATAGACCCCAGCGACAAGGCTATAATTCTGAACATGGCGATTTTCTTTGACCAGCGCGCCGACAGCTACAGAAGAAATTCCCTGAACGAAGACGCTGATGCCTACGACGAAACAGCCCTCGCCTACTATAGACAGGCCATGGACAGCGACAAGGAAATTCCCGATGTGTATTTCAATGCGGGCTTCTTCTATCTGAAAAAGCATGAGTACGGAGAGGCAAAAGGCTGCTTTGAAAGCTATCTTGCGCTCGTTGCAGACGAAAAGGATGAAGACCTGGGCGAAAATGGAATTTACAAAAAGGAAAGGGCGCAGGAAATAATCGACAAAATCTCAAACAGAAACCTTGAAAACGACAGATTTCATGATGCATACAAGCTGATTTCAGAAGGACAGGAAGAAAAAGGGCTTGAGGAAATAAGGAAATTCATTGTGGACAATCCGTTTGTCTGGAACGCATGGTTCATGCTCGGCTGGGGACTGCGCAGACTCGGGCGCTTTGAGGAAGCAAAACAGGCATTCTTAAAAGCAAGGGAATGTGAGGGCGGAGATGAAAACGCCGACACAATGAACGAGCTTGCAATCTGCCAGATGGAAACCGGCCAGTTTAAGGAAGCAAAAGAAACCCTCACAGAGGCTCTTTCTCTGGATCCTGACAACACAAAGATAATAAGCAATCTCGGCTGCCTGTGCCTTAAACTGAACCAGCAGAGCGAGGCTTTAAAATATTTTGAAGTTGTCCTTGAAATCGACCCGAATGATAAAATAGCCGCTGCTGAAATAGCGAAACTCAGCGCAGAAAGCCAGCTGGACTAGGGACGGTTCAACAGAATTCTGTCGCCGGGTTTTACACCCGTTTTTTCAAACCAGCCCTGCGGAACTTCAAGGGCATATCGCACCGAGCGGGGGCTTTTTACAGGAGCCAGACTGTAGGGGGTCATGTCAAAAATTGCCTGGATAACTCCCGAACTGTCAATATAAGCTATTGAAAGCGGATGCGGTGTATTTTTCATCCAGAAACTCAGAATCTGATCTGTTTCAAACACAAAGAGCATTCCTGTTCCGTCGGGAATATTTTTCCTGTTCATAAAGCCGTAAGTGCGCTCCGCATCTTTCCGGGCAATTTCAGCCTTTACAAAAACGCTGGCGCCGCTGGAAGTCAGAATTTCAAGGTTTTCAACAGGCAGCTTGTATTTTCCGGCCTGGCACGAAAAAAGAAAAGCCGCAAAAACAGCAAACAGAAAAATCCGCTTTGAATTATTCATCACAGCCCCTCAAGAAAATTATCACGGGCCATTTCCTCTGCGCTTTTTTCAACAAGAGCCTTTGACTGTAGCTCCTCAAAAATTCCGCGATCCGTATATTTCAAGGTCAGGGGACGCTCCAGCGCCATTATCACGCTGTCGTCCTTCCATTCAGATTTTTCAGGATTCAGGGTTCCGGGATTTCCGTATTTTTCAGTCAGAGAAGAAAAAACAGAATAATGGTCTATCTTGGAGCGGCGGAGGGTCAGCGTAATTGTGTAGAGTTTTCCCTCGTAAAACTGAAACCAGCATCTTTCAAGGAACGAATACGGCGCAGTGCGGGAAGTGTCCGTTTCGATTAAAGTACGGTTTTCCCCGGGAAGCAGAGAAACGTCCCTGTCGCCGCGGTAGCCGAAATTGTGGTCTTTTTTCAGCGCATCCTTGACCTGCTCAACAGACATTCCAAGCTGTATTCCACGGTAGCCTGCCGGCAGAGCCTCCTGCGCGCAAACAGTAAAAACCGAGAAAAAAAACAAAATGAAAAAACACTTTTTAATTTGCATGCTTTGAACTCTGTTTTCTATAAAAAGCAGCCTGCTTTATAAGCTCATCTATGTCGGGAATATCGATTTTGCCGCCGACAATCCTTATAGTCTGGTCATACTGAACCTGACGGCACGCCTCTGCCTGCTGCCTCAGCGGAATTGCGCACAGCTTCATCACATCGGTCAAAGAAAGCCCCGAATGATAAACGCTTCCCTTTACATGGGGAATTTTCAGCTTTTCAACCTGAAGGGAAATCATATCTATGAGCTTTTCCCTTAAATCTCCAAGCTGTGTATTTGCAAGCTGCCGCTGCATAGCCCAAAGGCGGTCGGCAAACATCATTGTAAGCTTTGAAATCATCTGCGGCTGGGTTGTTACCATCTGGTTGAAGTTCGCCATATTTACAACCATAAGGCGGCACGGCTCATGGGCAATCGCGCTTGCCGAGCGGGGCTTGTTTTCAAGCAGGGCCATTTCCCCGAACATATCCCCTTTCTTGAGCAGGGCAAGAGTAACTTCGTTTCCATCCACAACCTTTGCGATTCTCACAGAGCCTTCCTGGATTATAAACATATCCGAGCCTTTCTGGCACTCTGAAAAAATCATCGAGTCCGCAGGATATTCGCGGAAAATTTCATTTGTAGGCTCCAGATATGCTGCCTGCACCCTTTTACGCAGACCCAGAAAGTTCCGCTTTGCAGCCTCAACATTCACTCCGGCCGGACACTGCTTTAGATACTGATAATAGCCGTACATGGCAATGCTCTGATGCCCTGAATTTTCATAATACTCAGCTATTGAAAAAAGAGATTCAGGAGAATCAAGGATTACATTTTTCAGCGTAAGTTTTGTAAGCTGGTCATTTACAATGCGCATATCCCTGGCAAACGAGCGGACAATTTTCATGGCAACAGGAATATTCTTCACTATCAGCTCTGAATACTGGCTTTTTTGAACCATGATTGCAACAACAGGAGTAACGGCAACCACGTTTTTTGTCTGCCCATGTCCGGACATGCAGGAAACTACGCCAATAAAGTCTCCGGGGCCAAGAATTTCAGGATTTGTGCCCGGAATAGTCACCTCGTTAAAGCATTTTACAGTTCCGCTCTGAATAATAAAAAAACGGTCATTCGCAGAAGTACCTTCAACAAGTATGTATGAATTCTGCTTGAAATTCACAAATGAAAGCTGAAGCAATTTTTAACCACCTTAAAAATCTTACACATGAATCAAGGGAAGCTAGCCCTCAAATAAAGACAACTTCACATTCCAGCATAAAGCCAGTCCTTTCTTTTACAGTTTCCTGCGCCAAGCGGACAAGTTTCCTTATATCAGAACAAGTTGCATTTCCTGTGTTGATAATTATATTTCCATGCCACGGAGCTATCTGGGCACCGCCGATTTTTGTTCCCTTCAGTCCAGCCTCATCAATAAGCATTCCGGCCGGCTTTCCAAAATCACGGTTGTTTTTAAAAACACTCCCCGAGCTCGGAGCCTTGAAATGTCCCTTCATCTCCCTGTCATGGACAAATCTTGCACATTCCGCCTTAATCGAAGCCGTGTTTTCCGGGCGACATTCCCCTGCTTTTAGAGCAACCTTTGTTATGACCGCATTATTTTCCATAAACGGAGAATGTTTATAAGCCCAATGGCTACATTTGTCATCATTATGATACATTTTTATATGTTTCTCAAGAAATTTAAGGGAATTTCCGTCAAATTTTTCCATATCAAGGTATTCCACGCTTGCAATTCTTGAGCTTATGTCATTTGAATAGCACCGCGCATTCATATAGCACGCGCCTCCGCAGGTTCCGGGAAGCCCCGCAAAAGTTTCCATTCCGGCGATTCCCCTGTCTGCGTAGAATTCCACAACCCTGCTCATTTCCGCACCTGCGCCGCAAACCACAACGTCATCCTTCAGCTCAACAGAAGAAAAGCCGCCGGTAGAAACCACCGCGCCGCAGAACCCGGAATCATCAACAATAAGATTGCTTCCGCCGCCCAGAACAAAAAAATCCACGCCGCAGTTCCTGCACTCCGAAATAAAAAGCGCAAGCGAAAAAATATCAGAAGGCTCCGCGAACACAGCTGCATTTCCGCCGACTTTCATCGTTGTATGCAGGCTCATCGGCTCGTCAAAGAGCAGCCTCCCCCTGTACAAGTTCTTGATATTTTCAACTATTTTGCGTATTCTGTTATTCATTGCATTTCATTTTATAGAAAAAAAATAAAAAAATCGATACTAAGGAAACGCTGAAATAATACGAATACGGATTATCAAGCGTTACATAATATCTGATGCAGTGTTTCAAATAAATACTACAAGGCCTGGGAACTTTCAGGCTTCAAGGCGGAAAGTTTTATTCCGCGCAGATTTTTCGACGGAGGAAAAAATGGGGCTTAAACTCTATAATACAATGGGACGCACAATGCAGGAATTCAAGCCGATAAAAGACGGCTTTGTGGGATTTTACGGCTGCGGGCCCACAGTCTACAACTACGCCCACATCGGAAACCTCCGCGCCTATGTGTTTCTGGACACTCTTGACCGCACCCTGACTTTTCTTGGCTATGACAAAAAGCACGTCATGAATATAACGGACATCGGACATCTTACAGGCGATGCTGATGAAGGCGAAGACAAAATGCTCAAAACAGCGCAGGAGCGGCATCAGTCAGTTCTTGAAGTCGCCAAGTTCTACACCGATGCGTTTTTCAAGGACATTGACAGGCTGAACATAATCCGGCCGGATGTTGTCTGCAAGGCAACAGAACACGTCCAGGACATGATTGAGCTTATAAAAAAAATTGAAGCCAACGGGCACACATATATGTCGGGCGGAAATCTGTACTACGACGTTACCACATATCCGGACTACGGCAAACTGGCATGCCTGAACCTTGACGACCTGAAGGCAGGAGCAAGAATCGAAGTTGACCAGAACAAAAAAAATCCCTGCGACTTCGTGCTGTGGTTTACAAAGTCAAAGTTCGAAAACCAGGCGCTCACCTGGGATTCTCCATGGGGAAGAGGCTATCCGGGCTGGCACATAGAATGTTCCGCAATGAGCATGAAATACCTCGGCGAGCACTTCGACATCCATACAGGCGGAATTGACCACGTTCCGATCCATCACACAAACGAAATCGCACAGTCAGAAGGCGCAACCGGACACAAATGGGTGAACTACTGGCTTCACAACGAATTTCTTGTCATTGCAAAGGACAAAAAGGCGGCGGATTCAGGACAGGCTGAAAAAATGTCCAAGTCGCACGGCAATTTTCTGACACTACAGTCCCTGGTGGAAAAAGGCTACAATCCGCTTGATTACCGTTTTTTCCTGCTGGGAGGACATTACCGCAAGCAGATTTATTTCAGCTGGGATGCAATGGACAGCGCAAAGAATTCCCGCGCCGCGCTTATACAGAAAATTTCACGGCTTGCGCAGAATGCAGGCGGAGCAGAATCGCTACAGGTTTCCAAGCAGTATTCCAAGGGAGAAGCTTCCGGAACAGAAAATCTTTCTGAAAAAGCAAGGGAATACATTGAAAAATTCACCGCGGCACTGGAAAACGACCTTTCGACACCGGTTGCCCTCAGCTGTATTCAAAAAGCCGCAAAAGACACTTCACTTGCCCCGGAAGAAGCACTGGAGCTTATTCGCAGAATGGACAGCGTAACCGGACTGAACCTTATGCAGACCACGGCGGAATTCCTGAATGAATCAAAAAAGCAGCAGGAAAATTCCCCTGACCACTCAAACGACCCTGAGGCACAGGAAATCGACGCTCTTGTGGCAGAAAGAGTTGAAGCAAAAAAGGCCAAGAACTTTGCAAGGGCAGATGAAATCCGCGCACAGCTCGCCGCCCGTGGAATCGTCATCACTGACACTCCAGGCGGAGCTGTATGGAAGCGTTCTTAGCCCGGTGAAAACCGTAAATAATCCGGAGATAAATGTAACTAAACAGGAAGTATTGTGTTTTCTTTTAATAAAAGCGAATCTGGCTCTATAAATTGCGCAGATTCAAAGGACTTCAGAAAATTGTACGATTCTTCAATGGAACTTTTATTCAAGGTTTCATTGAAAATTGTAGACGATGAGGAAGCCGCAGAAGATTTAGTCCACGACTCATTCATAAAGGCGAATGAAAAGGCAATGGTTTTTCCTTCAATGAACGATGCTGTTTTCTGGCTTATAAGGGTTGTAAAGAACGCATCCCTCAACTATGCCAAGCGGAAAGTCAGGGAGGCAAACGCCTATCACAAAGCCCTGTACGAAGGCCGCCAGCAGATGGAAAGCGGAGAAACAGAGCTTTTAAAAAGTGAAGCCAAAAAAATCGCCATGGATGCGCTGAACAAGCTTCCTGACAATTTGAAAGAAGTGCTGATTCTAAAAGAATATGCCGATATGAACTATAAGGATATCGGCCGCCAGCTCGGGATTACAGAGGGTAATGTAAAGGTGAGGGTGTTCCGGGCAAAGGCGCAGCTATTAAAACTGATAGGAGAAGAAGATGTTTACTTGTCCTGAAGATGACATTCATTCTATCTATGCAGACGGAGAACTTCCTCAGAATTACATAAGCGAATACGAAGCGCATGTACGTTCCTGCCCAAAATGCTCCGCCCGGCTGAAAACCTTCCAGGCGCTGCACTCTGTTTTTTCAGGGGACAAAGATGCCTTGCATTTTTCACAGGAAAATCTGGATTCCAGCTTTGAGAGATTACAGGCGCGGCTTTCATACAAGAAAATAACACACAGCGGAAAAAACAATTTTATGATTTTCCAGGCAATGAGCGGCATAAAGTATTTTGCAGCCGGAATTGCCGCAGCCGCTGTTTTTGTCTTTATTCTGCCGGGAAGCAGAGGCAGCAATCCATTTGAAAGGCAAATTCCTTCATTTCAGCCTGTGGCGCGGACTTCGATTTCCTCAACCGCAAACCAGGTAACCTTTGACGGAAACATAGACGTTTCGGTTTTAAATTCAATTCTTGCTTCAGACAGCGCAGACCAGAGTTTTTCGCTTCAGGCTGTTTCCTACGGACAGGATTCGGACGCGCCGGTTCTTATAATAGCAGGGCCGCATTTAAAAAGAAAAACGCAGACTCCTTCTCTCACAAGCTACGATGTATTTTATCCTCAGGAACAGGAATCCATGCAGAAAGACAGGAACAAGGGCTTTTCTTTTTATGTTTCCTACCCGTTTTCAGAAAATTTAGCTTCAGGAAATTAAATTGGCTTTTTTTAAATCATATATAACTCTTTTGAGGCGTTCTCCGCTTGTAAGAATAAGCAGCTGGATATTGATTATCGTGCTTTCTATTTTTCTTTTTGGAATACTGAGCCGGAATGTCAGGAAAAAGCCGGTGATAGCTTCAATAAGCCCCATGATCGGCTCTCCGGGCGACGAAATGATAATAGAAGGCAGCAACTTCGGCGAAACACGGGAAAATTCAAGCGTTGAAATCGCAGGCTCCAAGGTAACATCGAGCGGCTATACATTCTGGAGCGACAGAAAAATAAGGCTTGTAATTCCCCAGAATGTGCAGGACGGACTTGTTACGGTGGCAACGGCGGCAGGAGTTTCAGAGCCGGCATTCTTTGCAAACGAAAATGACATTCCGGTTGCGGCTTCTATTTCGCCTGCAACAGCGCTTCCTTCAATCGCCTCGGTTTCCGCAGAAACAGCCGTTGTCGGGCAGGTGATAGAAATCCGCGGGGCAAATTTTGGAAATTCACGGGGAGCTTCAAAAGTTTACTTCACGGCGAACCGCGATGAAACTTCAGCGATACACGGCTCCGAGCAAAATGAAAAGCCGGAAAAAAACAACCTCTTTATTTCCGCAAGCGAAACAGACTTCGATTATATCACATGGACAGACTCGGAAATCGCTGTGAGAATTCCAGACGGAGCGGCAACAGGCCCGTTTTTTATAGAAACCGTCCACGGAACAAGCGCGGCAAAAAAAATAACGGTCAGCTTCCCCTATGGAAAAAAGCAGTATGCGAACCAGAGAACCTACGTAATCCAGGTGGCGGCGGATATTTCAAACCACATATCATCGCAGGAAAGCTCAATCCTGCTGTACATTCCAAAGCCGGCCGTTTCTTCATTCCAGCCTTTTGTGGAGCTGAACGAAGTCTATCCGGAGCCGTTTATAATCGATGATAATTTCAATGTGATTCACAACAAGCCGCTCAATCAAATTCTGAACAACAAGCAGAGATTCAGCCAGACATTTATCGTGAGCGTTTTCAGCGTGAAGGGAAATTACAACCCCAAGAATTCCGGGCAGTACAAGGAAAAAACAGGTCTTCTGTACACTAAGAACACAGTGGCAGACGGCTGTGTTCCCTCTGACGCAAAGGCAGTTTCCACGCTCATGGAAGTGATAGTCGGAAACGAAAAGAATCCGTACAGGCAGGCAAGGCTCATCTATGATTTCATGACAAGTAAATACGAGATTTCAGAAAAAATCCGCACGGGAAACATTTCACCCCTTGACCTGATACGGCGCAAAACAGGCGATGCCTATGACTTTGCAATCCTGTACACCGCCTTATGCCGGGCGGCTGGAATTCCGGCTGTTCCCGTGGCAGGAATTCTTGCGCACGACAAATCCACAGTAGCACCGCACTGGTGGACGGAGCTGTATTTTGAAGGATACGGCTGGCTTCCGGTTGACGTGTCGCTCGGAGCCGGGCTTGCGTTCGCTCCGTTCATAGAAATAGAAGACCCGGGGGAATTCTACTTCGGCAACATCGACAATCAGCATATCGCATTCAGCCGCGGATGGCACCAGATAAAGCAGTCGTCCATAGACAGCAAGATTGTCTACAGACCAAGGACATACGCACTCCAGTCCCTGTGGGAGGAAGCCGGAGATAAAACGTCAAGCTACAGCTCACTGTGGAACAATCCGGTCATACAGGGAATTTATTAAGCGGCGCCTTCAATTCCGCCGGAATTCTTTACGCATAGCCCTGAATGTTGACTTTTTGCAAGAGGCATGATAAAAACTGACAAAAGCGCGATTTTATATTTGCGCTGCAAGCCTTTATACAATATGATTTTTTTGCAGCAGGGCGCAGCAGCTCTGGTGTTTTTACGGGAGTATTATGACTACAAAAATTTTAAGCGTGGGCGGCTCAATAATCGCTCCGGACAAGCCTGACGAAGAATTTCTTTTTTCCTTCAGCAGCATGATTTGCAGCTGGCTTTCAGAAAACAAAGATTCCAGGCTCATCTTTGTTGCCGGGGGCGGAGGTCCTGCAAGAAATTACCAGAATTCATATAAATCGGTTTTTGCAAAATTCAGCGACGAACAGAAAAAAATTCTTTCGCCTGCAAGCGATGACGACTGCAACTACGCATGCGACTGGATTGGAATAATGGCAACACGCCTGAATGCGCAGCTTTTAAAGACAGTTTTCGGGCCGCTGTGCAAGCAGGATGTCATAACAGACCCCACGGAGCCTGCTGAATTCACAGGAAGAATTCTTGTTGCGGCAGGGTGGAAGCCGGGATTTTCCACAGACAACGATGCGGTTCTTCTTGCCGAGCGCTTTGAAGCAAAAACAGTGATAAACCTTTCGAACATCGAAAAAGTCTACACGGACGACCCACGGAAAAACCCGGAGGCAAAGCCAATCGACAGCATTTCATGGAGTGAATTCAGAAAAATGGTGGGCGATGAATGGGTTCCCGGAAAAAACTGTCCGTTTGACCCTATCGCCTCCAAAAAAGCGCAGGAGCTGGGGCTTTCTGTTATCTGCGCCGGCGGAAAAAACATTGAAAACATCAAGTCCATTCTGGATGGAAAAAATTACATAGGAACAACAATTTCATAAGGCAATGAAAAAAATATATTTAGTGCTGTCCACAGTTTTTATTTTAGCAACCGCGGTTTCATGCGTATCAACAAGAGGGCGTGAACCCATTTCCAGGAATCTTTCCGCTCCGGGCGTAAAGTCAGAAAAGCAGCTTTACAATTTTTTTATGAGCGCGAACCCTTCCGCGGACAAAAAGGAAGTTGCAAGGCTCGCCGCCCTTTACATTGATGAGGCAGAAATGGAAGGAATCAACAGCGACTGTGCCTTTGTCCAGATGTGCCTTGAAACAGGCTTCCTTAGGTTCGGGAATCTTGTTACGCCACAGATGCACAACTACTGCGGACTGGGCGCAATAGACGCAGAGCACCCCGGCGAGACTTTTGCCACTGAACAGCTCGGAGTGAGGGCGCACATTCAGCATCTGCATGCCTATGCCACAAAAGACATCAGCCTGAACAACGAATGTATAGACCCAAGATACCGCTATGTGAATCCGCGCGGAAAATCCCCCACAATCGCGGGGCTTGCCGGAACATGGGCCGCGGACAGGAGTTATTCCACAAAATTGGAGCAGCTTTTAATCCGCCTTGAATCATTTTAAGGAATAAGTTTTAAGCATAACGATATTCCGGTTTACAGTGTCATTCTGATTTTTTACATTGTCATTCCGAACTTTTAACTGTCATTCCGAACTTTTAACTGTCATTCCAAGCTTTTAACTGTCATTCCGAACTCGTTTCGGAATCTATGCTGTGCACAACACAGATGCTGAAACGAGTTCAGCATGACGGTTGAAGCTCAGCATGACGGTTGAAGTTCAGCATGACATGTCACCCCGAACTTGTTTCGGGGTCTATGGTGTGTCCAGTACAGATGCTGAAACGAGTTCAGCATGACAGTTGAAGTTCAGCATGACAGTTGAAGTTCAGCATGACAGTTGAAGTTCAGCATGACACTTGAAGTTCAGCATGACACTTGAAGTTCGACATGACGGGTTTTAGGCAGCAGCATGACGGTAGTTTTTGGGCGGCATTTTATTTGTGCGCAATTATTTCTATCTCTTCTTCCGTAAGTCCGTAGAGTTTATAGACAAGAGCGTCTATTTGGTGTTCAAGGTCTTCTGTGGCGGCGGCGGATTTTTTGGCGGCGATGATTTGCTCTACCAGGGAAATGATTTCCGTTTGCAATTCTGCATTGTTTTCTGAAAGCTGAGGCAGGGGCAGAGCATCTACTTCATAGCCGTTTACATTGCTTGATGTGCTTGTTGCCTTAAAAATAAAGTTGAGCAGTTTAGAGTTAAATAATGCGAGAAGCAGTTTTGGCGGATAATTCGTTTGATATTTTAAGAAATTTGCAGAATTAGCAAGAATCATATTTTGAGGTGCAAGGGCAGCCTTTAACCTTTGTTTTTCATTTATTCCAGAAAGACCTTGTAATACAATCCTCTCATGTTTTGTTTGTTCTTGTTTTTCTATTGAACATTTCTTGAAAAATTCATCGACATCAACAAATTCAATTTTTCCTTGAGATATTTCTTCATTTGTTTTTTTGAGTACATACCGTGCAATCTGAACACCTTTTACAAGCATTTGCTTTGTGTTATCGTCTGTTAAATATTTCTTGCCTTGTGTCATATCAAGTTCACCTGTAAAACACGGTGCAATTTCTCCAAACTTTAACAAGTCTTTTCTTGAACGCAGTTCCATTAAAAGACTAAAAGTGTCGCGGTCACACATTGGAATTTGCATCATTTCCGGGCTAAAATCCTTTATATCTCGTATAGAAAAACTTGCCCTGTTTTTGGGAATCATTTTCTCAAATGTAACGCCAACTGTCATTTTTTCTTCCCGCTTTTCATTTGAAGAAAGTAATATTGCTGTTGACATCTTGGCATCTTCAAATACACGCCGAGCCGTTGAATCTCTTTCAGGGAAAGCGTCTATTCGCAAAAATGAATGATTTTCAAAAATTGAATTTCGAATTTTAATTGAACTTGTATCTGCAAGAATTCCAAACGGAATAATCATGCATAAATAACCAGATTTTGCCATTAGCCGGAAACCGAGTGCATAAAAAACTTTGGCGGCGTTTATCATTCCTTCATCAGCTTCTGCATATCGTTCACGAATAAAATCAATAGCAGCAGCATCTGTAGTCAGACTTATTTTCTGGTTTTGTTTTTTATTAAATATTCCATACGGCGGATTGCCAATAACCGCGTCAAAGCCTGTAAACCGTCCGTCGTCGTCAAGCAGCTCCGGGAACTCGAACATCCATTCCAGCGAGTTTTTAAAAATGTCTTCTTTAGAAGCCTTTTCGTTGGCTTCTTCATCAAACAAATCGTACTGGATGACACCGCGAATCTGGCTCTTTACTTTTCTGATTGCCTCGTCAACCGCGCGCTTTGTTTCCTTGTTGTTTTCGTTCTTGTATGCGCAGACCGCCTTTTTGTATTCGTTTACAAGCTTCTTAAATTCCCTTGATTTTGTCTCGTCATTTTTTACCTGCTCAATAACGGAGCTTCCCGTACGCACGTCGTATTTTGAAACAAGCGAGTTGCCGCATTTTATGTTGATGTCGATGTTAGGCAAAGTTTCAAGCTGTGTGTAGCCGCTCGCTTCTGTGTAGTAAGTATTCTTCAAAAGCTCAATCCAGAGCCTGAGCCGGCAGATATAGACGCTGGCAGGATTTATGTCCACGCCAAAAAGACAGTTTTCTATAATCGTGCGCTTTTCGGCAAAGACTGCCTCCTGGACACGCTGGCGCTCGCTGTTTGTAGTATAAACAAAAGGGTTTCCGTCATCATCAAGAATTGAAATCTCATCGTTTTCAAGCCTCAGCTCCCAGTCACCGCGCTTTATGCGCTTGCCGTTTTTATCCAGCAAAATATTCAGATACGACTTTATAAAAAGAAGCCTGTTCAGCACGGAAACAAGAAAATGTCCGCTGCCCACAGCAGGGTCGCATATTCTTATTGTATTGAAGATTGCATTTGCCTCTTGCCTGTCCTCAATTTCATCCGCAAGCTCGTCAAGATTCCTGCACTTCCACCCTTTCACCTCATTGAATTTTTGAATTACGGCCTTTTCAACGGTTTCTTTTGCCATGTATTCAGTAATAAAGCCCGGAGTAAAGAATGAGCCGTCCTTGTAGCCGTTGATTTTTTCAAAGATAAGGCCAAGCACGGAAGCGTTTATCAGTGTCTTGGAATTCTGCGTGATTCCCCCGGCAGAGTCGCTGGAAAAATTATATGCGTCCAGAAAGCGGAAGATATACGCAAGATTGTCGAGCGAGCCTGTCAGGCGGTTTCCTTTTTCGTCTTTTAAAACTGTCTTGCTGTAAAGCTTAATCGGCTTGTTTTTTATCCCGCGAATCTGAAGACGGCTTTCTTCTTCGCTGATTTCAAAAAGCGAGCTGTTCAGATACGGCACAAACTTGTATTTTTCGCGGACTTCACTGTCGCGGTTTTCAATCCTGCGTCCTAAAACTTTAAAAAAGAGAATGTTAAGCTCGTCAAAATCCGGCACAAGTTTTTCAGTAAGGAATTTATAATCTGAATTTCCCTTTTTGTATGCAAGCTGCTGGCTTTCTACAAGCTTCAGGAACAGAAGCCGGTTCACCCAGGTAATCACCAGATGCAGGGCGGTTTCAAAACATTTTTCTTCATTGGATATTTCTTCTTCAAGCTGATAAATTGCGCTTTCAACAAGGCTTGCGCTGTCCCTGCTGTCCGCAGATTTACGCTGAATGAGTTTTTTGCCGCCGTCTTTTATTTCTTCCAAGCCGATTATATGCAAAAGCTCCGCATAAAAATTCCGGTCAAGGCTGTTTGAATCATTGGCAAAAGGCTTTGCAAGCAGATGTTCCGGCGAAAAGATTTTGTAAAGCGGCACAAGAGATTCTTCACCCTGTTCATAAAAAGACTTCGGCGTTATATGGGTGACATCAATATTCTCATTCTCAATCCATTTTTCAATCGCAGGCTTTGCGCAGTTTTCATAGAAGAACGAAGTTTTTGTGTCGGCCAGCTGTTTTGCTTCAAATTTATTGAACTGGTCAACAATAGGATTTGTCTTTGCAAGAAAGAACCTTGAAAAATCCTTTGCATCAAAAATATAAAAATCTTCGTAATTGGTAATAATTATATGCTTTATCTCGTTGTTACCGAATTTAAGTTTTTCCTGCAAGAAATAATACACACATTCCTGCAAGGCTTTGCAGTTCTGATTATTTTTGGAAAACATTTCCGCCGCATTTGCTGGAGATTTTGCTTCAATTATAACCGCAGGCTTTGAGCCTGTGTCGTTGCCATTGAAAATGACTAAATCTTCACGGCCATTTGTGTTTACGGAATAACCCGGCGAATACCATGAGTTTGTCAGAAAATCTTTTATCAGCCCCTTGTGATATTCTTCAGATTCTCCGTCCTTTGCGGAATTTACATAGATTCCAAGATTTTTTGAAAGCTTTTGAATTTCAGATTCAAGTACAGGAAGTTTGTAAAATACTGTATTCAAAGCCTTTTTTGGATTAATAAAATTTATGCTCATAAAATTCTCCCATAAAAAGACAAGAAGTGGCTGTTCCAAAAGTATAGTTCATAGTGTCATTCCGAATTTATATACTGTCATTCCAAACTTTTAACTGTCACCCCGAA
>NZ_JBJETK010000057.1:37264-118552 GCF_051883275.1 Treponema sp.
ACAACACAGATGCTGAAACGAGTTCAGCATGACGGTTGAAACTCAGCCTGGCGGTAGTTTCATGTCACCCCGAACTCGTTTCGGGGTCTATGGTGTGTATAACGCAGATGCTGAAACGAGTTCAGCATGACAGTTGAAGTTCAGCATGACACGTTTTTGGTCATACTGTCATTCTGATTTTTTACATTGTCATTCCAAGCTTTTAACTGTCACCCCGAACTTTTATACTGTCATTCCGAACTTGTTTCGGAATCTATGCTGTGCACAACACAGATGCTGAAACGAGTTCAGCATGACAGTTGAAGTTCAGCATGACACGTTTTTGGTCATACTGTCATTCTGATTTTTTACATTGTCATTCCAAGCTTTTAACTGTCACCCCGAACTTTTATACTGTCATTCCGAACTTGTTTCGGAATCCATACTCTGTCCAACACAGATGCTGAAACGAGTTCAGCATGACAGTGCTTGTTAATCAGCAGCATAACAGTAATTATCAGACATCCCCGATTGAGTTTTTACGTTGTTCCGCAATGCAATGAACTTGCAGCGCAAGCTTCCAGCGGGAACAGCAGTTGATAAAAAAGTTTGCAACGCAAACGTTATGTAAGATAAAACCGCGCTATTTCAGCGGTTTTGTCTTACACTCCTGCATTATTTTAACATTATAGCAGATTTTTTGAAACATAGGAAAAATATCACGGTCTATGAAAAATTTTTTTATAATGAAATCCCTGCTTATCCACACACTGTGGATAGTCCATTCCACACCCTCTTTCCTCGCCGTTCCACAGACTGCGGAAAGGCGATTCCATTGAGGATAATTCCTAAATTAATCAAGGGAACGGGGCTGTCTAAAAAAATATTGTCATTCCGGGCTTCAACTGTCATGCTGAATTTATTTCAGCATCTTCGCTGTATACAGTGCATAGACCACGAAACGAGTTCGGGGTGACGGATGCAGCCGGGATGACACTGGAAGAATAAGTTTTTGGACAGTCTGGGACGGGGATTTTTTATTCGAACATTGTTATCTAAAACTGCAATGTTGTAACTTTTTCTATTTTAAACTATCATAAAGCCATGAAAGTTATTGTTGTAGGAAACGGCGGCAGAGAGCATGCAATCGCATGGAAGTTATCACAGAGCAGCCTTGTGGAAGAAGTAATTTGTGTGCCCGGAAACGGCGGCACGGCATTTGAAGATAAATGCAGAAACATCGACCCTGAAAAATGCGAATATCTTGACGGCATCAAAGGCAACGATATATATGTAAAAATCGCACAGGAAAACAGCTGCGGGCTTGCTGTCATAGGCCCGGAAAATCCGCTCGCAGAAGGGCTTGCGGATTCATTCTGGAATGCAGGAATTCCCACTGTGGGCCCAAAAAAAATGGCGGCACAGCTTGAGGCAAGCAAAGACCTGGCAAAATCCTTTATGCACAAATACAATGTAGCCTGCGCAAAAAGCCGTACCTTTACAGAAAAAGAGGAGGCTCTTTCATACATACATGAACAGGGCGCGCCGATTGTAATAAAGGCGGACGGACTTGCAGCAGGAAAAGGCGTTGTGGTTGCAAAGACTGTGGAAGAGGCAGAAAAGGCAGTCAACCAGCTGATGGACGGCGAATTTGTTGGCGATGCCGGAAAAAAGCTTGTAATCGAAGAATATCTGCGCGGAACTGAAATTTCAATTCTTTCAGCTGTCTGCGTTACAAAGGAATTAAGCGGACAGAAAAAATCATGCATAGTTCCATTCCTGAGCGCAAGAGACCACAAGAGGCTCTGCGACGGCGCAAAAGGCCCGAACACAGGCGGAATGGGAGCAATAGCTCCTGTGGATGATGCATCTCCTGAAATTCTTGCGCAGTTTGAAAAGTCCATTCTTGCCCCCACGCTGAAAGGGCTTGAGGAAGAAGGCTATGACTACAGGGGATTTATTTTCTTTGGGCTTATGCTCACAGAAGACGGCCCAAAATGTCTTGAATACAATGTCCGCCTCGGCGACCCGGAAACCCAGGCTGTTCTTCCGCTGATGGACTTTGACTTTGCAGCCCTATGCGCATCCATAGCGGACGGCTCTTTGGCTGACTTCAATTTAACATGGAAAAGCGGCTATCAGGTTGCTCCTGTTGCGGTGAGCGGCGGATATCCAAGATCCTACAAGAAAGGATTCAACATTGTTATTGACGAAGAGAAAGCAAAGGAATCCAGCGCAAAAATATTTATCGCAGGAGCAATGGAAAACAGGAGGCGCAGAAGCCCTTCAGACACAAAGCTTGTAACCAACGGCGGGCGTGTCCTTGCCTGCTCCGCGTACGGTTCAACTTTTGACGAAGCCTGGAAAAACGCCTACAGTGCAATGTCCTGTATAAAATTCACTGATATGTTCTACAGAAAGGACATAGGACTTCCCGGCGCGGCTGAATCAAACTAGGAAGTAAGAAATATAAAAACGCAGGAAAGGGGCTGTCTAAAAAGTTTTAGGCATAATGTCATTCCGAATTTATGCTGTCATTCCGAACTCGTTTCGGAATCCATGCACACTGTATACAGCACAGATGCTGAATCAAGTTCAGCATGACGGTGCTTTTTAGGCATAATGTCATTCTGAAGTTATACTGTAATTCCGAACTTATGCTGTCATTCCGAACTCGTTTCGGAATCCGTGAGCTGCACACGGCACAGATGCTGAATCAAGTTCAGCATGACGGTGCTTTTTAGGCATAATGTCATTCTGAAGTTATACTGTAATTCCTAACTTATGCTGTCATTCCGAATTTATAGTGTCATTCCGAACTCGTTTCGGAATCCATGCACACTGTATACGGCACAGATGCTGAATCAAGTTCAGCATGACGATAGTTTGCTGAAGTAAATTCAGCATGACAATATTTTTTTTAGGCAGACCCTTTTCTATTGAATGTTCATGCACCAGCCTGAATTTCAAGTTCCAGATAAATCTGCAAAAAGGATGCAATTCCTTGAAATTTTGCCGCCGCTTGCAAAAAAAAGGAGAACAGTCCGCAACCGGATTATTCTCCTTTTTTATATGTCTTTATGCGCGGATTCACGCTTTTAGTGAAGGAATATCATTCCAAGAATTCCTGCCGGAATAAGATAAACGGCAAACCATTCGAGGCGGCCTTTTTTTATAAGCTTCATAAGCCACGAAAGAGCAGCATATCCGCTTACAAAGGCAGCTATGCATCCGGCAACCACGGGGGCGGCTCCGATTGAGGCGGAAACTTCGCCCAAATCCTTCAGCTCAAGAATAAACGCGCCCAGAATCGACGGAATGGAAACTATAAACGAAAATTCCCCTGCAACATTTCTTTTTACGCCGCAGAAAAGAGCGCCTGAAATTGTGGAGCCGCTCCGTGAAATTCCCGGAAGAGTTCCGATTCCCTGGGCAAATCCTATCACAAGCCCCTGTTTCCATGATGGAGCTGAATCCTGCGCCTGCGCTGTTTTGGCAGAAAGTTTTTTTTCCGCCACAGACGAAAGCACAAGAAGCAATGCAGTAACAACAAAACCAAGGCAGATAAATTTCACTGAAATATTCGGAATCATCTTTGAAGAAAAAACACCGATTGCGCCGGTGACAACAGTTGCAAGCAAAACAGCGGCAATATATTTTGCGTCATCTGATTTTCTGGCAAGCTGCTCAGGCGAAGCGTTTTTTGCAGGAACAAATATATTCACAAAGGAGCAGAACAGCTCCCCGATTTTCTTCCTGAAAAACAAAACGACCGCAAGCAGAGTTGCAACGTGGAGAAAAACATCAAACAAAAGCGGAATTTCTTCAAGTCCGAACAGATTCTGCGCTACAATCAGATGGCCGGACGACGAAATAGGCAGAAACTCTGCAATTCCCTGCAAAACACCCAAAATAATTCCATGAAAAACAGACAATTAAAAACTCCAGAAATTTATTTTCAGTCCAAATACAAGACTTGCGGTGTATTTTAAACTATCTTTATTTTCATGTCCATAAAAAACCCGGAATCAGGCTGGATTTATATGCAGAAATCAAAATTTCATATATAATTTCAGCAAATGAATATACTGATTATCGGAGCAGGATTTACAGGGATTCAGCTTGCAAACCGGCTCATAGACGAAGGCAACATAGTAAAAATAATAGAGCGCAACGAGGATATTGTAGAGCGCATAAGCAACCGGCTTGACTGCCAGATTGTAAATGCCGACGGAAACAATCTTCAGGTTCTGGAAGAGCTTGGCATAGGAAAAATGGATGCCATGGTAGCTCTGACCGACAACGATGAAATAAACATGATTACCTGTTCTCTTGCCGATGCTGTCTATCCTGATGTTCTGAAAATTGCAAGGGTCAGAAACTACGCCTATTATGCAAACACAAACATGACGGCGCACCAGCACGCAGAAACATTCAAGGGAAACCACCGTCCGCCATACGGAATTGACTACATGATTCACCCGGATGTCGAGGCGGCCCAGGCGATAGTAAAAGCCGTGGAGCACGGAGCTATAAGCGACATAGTTGATTTTGGCGAAAACGGCGACTTTGAGATTATCGCTCTTGAAATCGAAAAGGGAAGCAAGCTTGACGGAGCCACTCTGAAAAACATCAGGACTTTTACAGACAAGAAATTTCTTATTGTCTATCAGGAAACCAAGGACAAAAATTCCGACAACATGGTTTCAAGCCTTCCGTCCGGCGAAACAGTTTTAAATGCCCATGACAGAATCGGAATTATAATTGAAAAGGAAAATATCCCCGACATTCTAGACCTGTGCGGAATAAAAACCGATACGATAAAAAAAATCGCGCTTGTAGGCATCGGCAGAATCGGAAGTATCGTGGCGGACAAAATAATTGAAAAGGACAAGGCTTCGTTTCTGCGTAAAATTTTCAGCGGCACAAAAAAGATGTCCCAGACATTCACAATAATAGACAGCGACAAAACATTGTGCCAGGAGGCTGAAAAGAAATTTCCGCAGGCTCAGGTTTTCAACGCGGACATAACCGACAATTCTTTTATAGAGGAAGAGGGAATCCACAAGTACAATCTGGTTATCTGCGCCACGCACAACCACGAGCTGAACATGGTGGTTTCCGCATATCTTGAATCGCTGGGCGTGGAAAAAACTATTGCGCTTGTTGCACAGTCTCAGTTTGGAAACATCGCCAGAAAGCTTGGCATTGATGTCGCAATTCCAATGCGGGATACGCTGGTTGACTCAATCATCAGCCATTTGTACGGAAAGTCTGTCACAGGGATACACACAGTTTCAAACGGCGCTTTTGAAATCGTAGAGTGCGACCTGCCGTCTTCAAGCCAGTTTATCGGAAAGCAGATAAAAGATGTGGCAAGCCATGGAGAATATCTGATTCTTCTTGTAAAAAAAGCCGGAAGCGAAAAATTTGAGCTGCCCCAGGGAAACACAACATTTTCCGTGGGAGACCATCTTGTCATAATAGAAAAAACCGGCGACAAAAAAATACTGGAGAAATTCAGCAAATAGGAATTCAGAATGACGCTTACAGTTTTCAGGATTATTCTTTTTATTATTTCCGCAGTGGGAATTTCATTTGTAATTCCAATAACGGCCGCGCTCTTCTACCACGAATATTCTGCGCTTCCGGCATTTTTAATTCCGATGGCGGCGAGCCTTGTGATGGGACTGCTGTCTTTGGTTTTCTTCCGCAAAAAAAAATCCCAGCTGAGCATACGTTCAAGCTTTGCAGCGGTTGCGCTTGCCTGGGTTTCCGCAAGCATTTTCGGAGCACTGCCGCTTTATTTCAGCGGAGCGATTCCAAGCTTTACAGACGCGCTTTTTGAAAGCGTGAGCGGATTCACCACAACAGGGGCAACCATTCTTCCTGAAATTGAATCTCTTCCGCGCAGCATAAATCTGTGGCGGTGTCTTTCGCACTGGATCGGCGGAATGGGAATTGTCGCGCTTACAGTTGCGCTCATGCCGGTTCTTGGCGTGGGCGGATTTCAGCTGATAAAGGCGGAAACAACCGGGCCTGAAAAAGGAAAATTCACGCCGAAAGTAACGACAACTGCAAAAATTCTCTGGTTCATCTATCTTGGAATGACGGCGGTTCAGACACTTCTTTTAAAAATGGCGGGCATGGATTTTATCGATGCGCTCTGCCATGCGTTTTCCACACTCAGCACCGGCGGTTTTTCTCCAAGGAACGCAAGCATCGGCTCGTACAACTCAGCGGCTGTGGACTGGATCTGCTTTCTGTTTATGTTTCTGGCCGGAATAAATTTCACTCTTTATTTTTATCTTTTTACAGGAAACTTCAACGAAATAAAATGCAACTCCGAGCTAAAAGCCTATATAGGAATAAATGCAATCTGCATAGCCGTCATAACATTCACCCAGAGCGGATACTACGGCGGATTTTTCAAGGCGCTCAGATTTTCTGCATTTCAGACTGCGAGCATAATGACATCAACGGGATTTTCAACTGCGGACTATACAACCTGGAGCAGCGCGGGGCAGATAGTAATCCTGATGCTGCTGTTTATCGGCGGAATGTCCGGCTCCACATCGGGCGGAATAAAAGTCATACGCTGGGTAATTCTTTACAAGCAGATGAAGAATGAAATGCTGAAGATGATTCATCCGCACGGAATTTTTTCAGTCAGGCTGAATCAGCGCGCGGGAAGAAAGGATGTTGTTTTTTCTGTGGCGGCGTTTTTTTTCATGTACTTTTCGCTTGTTATTATAACGACATTTTTTGGAGCTTTGTCCGGAATGGATGTTCTGACTTCATTTTCCGGCGCTCTTACAATGGTCGGAAACACAGGACCTGCCTTCGGAAGCCTCGGGCCGAGCAACAATTACAGCTGGCTTGCGGCTCCTATAAAATGGTGGTACAGCATAGCAATGATTGCAGGAAGACTTGAACTTTTTACTATCTTTATTTTCTTTACGCCTGCATATTGGAAAAAATAGAATTGCAGAAAGACTGGAACTCAAGCCAACTCCCGGACTTGAACCGAGTACCTGCTCGTTACGAGGGAGCTGCTCTACCAGGTGAGCTAAGTTGGCAAGTACAAGAATCCTAGCAAAAATGAACAAATCAGTCAAGGGAAGCAGAAATCCCCAAACCGCCAGGCGCAATGCCGAAAGAAAACCCAAGTAAAAAAAGAGAGGCTGGAACGACAGCCCCTGAAGTGTAAATTACTTATAGTCTACAGCCAAACCTGACATTTCATAAGTATTCATTTTAAAAATGAAAAGAAGTGTTGTCTGCTTTCTGTCAACCATGATATTCACAACGTCATCTGCAGCTGGATACTGCTTCTTTGCTTCTGCCAGTAATTTTGAATATCCAGAGTTAGTGATGCCAGTAGAAACAGAAACTCTTCCAAGAATTTCATATTTTCCATCAGAAGGGAATGAAGAATTAGCTGTTACAGGTGTCATGCTTGTACAGGCGCTTATCATAAGCACAGCAAACAATCCGAATAATGTTCCCAAAATTTTTCCTTTCATAGTTATCTCCCTTATTAAAATAAGTTAAAAATCTGAGACAGGACTTCCACTTAAAAATATGAAAGTCCTTGGCAATTTTTTGCATAAAAGCTTATAAACTATACCCCGTTCATGGCGCAATGCCGAGCATGTCAAAAGCATTTCACTCAGTAATTTCTGAGTATATCACAAATACTCAGTTTTTCCACACTTTTTAGCGAAAAACTCAGAAAATTCTTAGATATTTGTTTTATGAGTGAATTTTGGCAACGAGTAGACGAAGAACTGGATTATCTTGGGCTGACAAGAACATATCTGGCAAACAAGTGCAATTTTAGCCTCACAAACATCGGACAGGGCATAAAACAAGGAAGCACTCCGTCTGCAGAAACTGCCGTAAAAATCGCACAAACGCTTAATGTTTCTGTGGAATATCTTGTAACGGGGAATTTTTCCCACGAAAAAAATGCTCTGGATATTTCAGAACAGACAAGGCTTTTTAAAAAGCATCAAAAGCTGATTTCAGGACTTGAATCAACCACAGAGGAAAAACGAAAGCTTATAAAAGATTTTTCGGAAAGAATTATAAATTTAAATTAGAAGCCTGAAATTTTTTTTCTGCAACATAAAAAAAACAGCACCCAAACAGAGTGCTGCTTTCAGCAAAAACATTGCCTGTCAAACTGTCCGCCCAAGCGGACAATCTGCCTTTATATCAAAGAGGAATATTTCCGTGCTTTTTGGCAGGAGCGGAATTCTGCTTTTTCTCACAAAGGAATTCAAGGCTTCTTGCAACACGCTCTCTTGTTTCCTCAGGGGAAATTATCTCGCTGATGTAGTTGCGCTGGGCAGCGATTGCCGGAGTCATGATTGTGTCCTTGTATTCCTGTGACTTCTGGGCAACAAGAGCGGCTTGCGCCGGGTCTTTCATTTCCTTTGCATACAGAATTCCAAGCGCGCCTTCCGCACCCATTACGGCAATTTCAGCCTTTGGCCATGCATACACAAAATCAGCTCCAAGATGCTTGGAACACATGGCAATGTAAGCTCCGCCGTAAGCCTTGCGTGTAATAACTGTAACTTTTGGAACAGTTGCCTCGCTGTAAGCATAAATAACTTTTGCGCCGTGGCGGATAATTCCCTTCTGCTCTTCATCAGGGCCAGGCAAAAATCCCGGAACATCAACAAAAGTAACAAGCGGAACATCATAGGCATCGCAGTAGCGCACAAAGCGTGCAATCTTGTCAGAAGAATCGCAGTTAAGAAGTCCGCCCCACACAGAAGGATTGTTGGCAACAATTCCAACAGATTTTCCTTCAATTTTTGCAAAGCCGACAACTGCCATTTGGGCAAATTCCTTCATCACTTCAAAAAAGCTGCCGTCATCCACAACACATTCAATCACATTGCGGATATCGTAGCCTTTCTTGCTTTCCTCAGGAAGAACTTCCGCAATCTTCCTTGCATTTTTCTTTTCATCGAATTTGAATTTAGGCTCTGAAGACAGCGGCTCGCCATAATAATGCGGAATATAATCCAAAAGCTTTCTTACAGCTTCATAACATTCCTGCTCGGAAGAAGACCTGAAATGCGCAACTCCGCTCTTCTGGGAATGAATGGAAG
Source organism: Treponema sp. (assembly GCF_051883275.1). Lineage (GTDB taxonomy): Bacteria > Spirochaetota > Spirochaetia > Treponematales > Treponemataceae > Treponema_D. Next base: position 46,372 of record NZ_JBJETK010000057.1, read on the forward strand.
CTCCACCCAGTTCCTCCGCGGAAATATCAAGAGAAAGCACGCTCTTTACAACCTTAGGGCCGGTAATAAACATCTGGCTGATTGTGTCCACAGAAAAAATAAAGTCTGTAATTCCAGGTGAATAAACAGCTCCGCCGGCGCACGGACCTACTATAATAGAAATCTGCGGAACAGAACCTGATGCCCTGACATTCTGGTAGAACAAATCGCCGTAGCCGCACAGAGCATCAACGCCTTCCTGAATACGCGCTCCGCCTGAATCATTAAGCCCGATAACAGGACATCTTGCCATAATAGCCTTGTCGATAAGCTCAGCGATTTTCTGTCCATGGACTTTTCCAAGTGAACCGCCCTGAACTGTAAAATCCTGTGCATATATAGCAACTTTCTTTCCGTTGATTTTTCCAAATCCTGTGATTACACCGTCATAAGGAATTTCCTTTTTGTCCATTCCAAAGCTGGTGCATGTATGGCGAGCAGCAGAATAGATTTCATAAAAAGAATCTTTGTCGCAAAGGCTGTTGATGCGCTCGATGGCATGCAATTTTCCTTTTTCATGCTGTTTTTCAAGATTATAATTGCAAGCAGACATATTTCCTCCATAAAAAACAATATTTTAAAATTGACTTTTTAAGCACATTCACAATGAAATGCACACTGGGCGCAAAATTCCAGCGGAATATGCAGTTTATACGTTTAGCAAAGGCACGCTTTTTTTTATGCCCTTTAAGATTTCCTCTATAATAGTGCTAAAAGAACATAAAGTCAACATGACAAAAAACGTAAAACTGTCATCTTTGTTTGCGGCAGCTAAAAAAACGCTAGTCTTCCCTTGGAGCAGACCCCTTTAAAAACAGCAGATACTGCCTTTCAATGTAGCCTTCCGCATCTTCAAGCTCCTGTCTGGAGGGAATAAAGGAATATTTTTCCCGGAGCATATCAGCGCACTTAAAAACATCCTGGCCGCACTCTTTCATATAAGCTGAATAATCTTCCTTGAATTCCGAAAAATTCACAGACTGGCTTTCAATTTCCGTCTGAAAATCGCAAATAAGCCAGCGGTCTTTTTTGAATTCAAGCGTGACCAATTCCTTCTGAAGTGAAACTGAAATAAAATCATCGCCGAGAGAATCCAAAATATAAAGCTCAACATAATAAGACTTTTTTTCACCGGGGGAAATTTTCGCACCGTTTTCCTCGGACACGGCAGGCGGATTTTCTCTTCTCTTGTAGCCTTCCGCAAAAGTTTTGCAGGGAATTCCATCGACAGTAAACCGGGAAATTCCGTATATGCTGTGCAGTGTCTGATTTTTCAAAAGCCAGACAGAAAGCGGAACAAGATCATTTTCCGTGTTGTACATTGAACTCGTTTTTCCGGTAACAAAAATATTTGCAAGGCGGTCTACCCTGGAGCCGACATTGTTTTCAGAACAGGCGCGCGCAGAATCCACATCAAGCGTGTTCACCGCGCTGTAATACATTTCCAATGTCTTGAGCGAAGTCAGACCTTTTGTTGTGGGCTTTGCCATATATGTCTTGCGTACCGAAAGCGAAGCAAACACGGCAATCAGGACAGCAACAGCGGCAATTTTTATTATCGTAGAATTCGAGCGGAAAAATCTTTTTACCCGAACAATTCTATGTCTTTGCAAAAGAAATTTTCGGGAAGCAGCATGAAAAATTTCAGCTTCCTCCGCGGACGGTGATTTAAGGTGCAGGGACAAAAATGCCTGCTCAGGAAATTCGCACTTTGCGCCTGAAAATGCTTTTTCCGTAAATTCAGAGATTTCCGGGTCTGCGCCAAAAACAGCATAGCGGAGCGGACAGTAATTCAAGTCGCGTATGTCCGCGCCCCGCAACGAATCATTTTCAGATGCAAACGGAAACAGTCCGCTGACTGCCTTGTACACAATAACCGCCTGTAAAAAGCTCAGTGCGGTTTTACCAAAAAACTCAGGATTCACATAGCAGCCATGCTGTGAAGCAAAAAATTTTTCACCGGCGCAGGACAAGGCCGAAAGAAACAGACCGCGCGGCAAAAAAAGAATTTCAGAAAAATCACGCGAAACAACAATTCCCCCTGCACCAACAAGGCAAAGCGGAATTTGCGATTCATCCAAAAAAGAAAAAGCAGCAAACACTGCGGCACATGCCTTTGTTTTTTCTGGAGTCTGAAAAAGCTCATCCAAAGTAAAGCCGTCAAAGCACGCGCCTTCAAGAAAAATCCGCTCTTCGCCGGAAGCAAATTCATTCAGGTCAGCAGACGAAACAGTGTCATCAAAGTTCCAGGCGGAAAATGTCCACTCGCTTCCCTTCAGTTTTGCAAGAAGACCGCTTTCCCTGATTTTTCCTGCAAGCCCCGTCCTTACAAAATTTTCACCGGACATCCGGCTGTCTAAAAAAATTTTACCGCGCTGAAAAAAAATTATTCTGGAATCCATCAGCGTTTTCCGTCGGAGCTGTAAAGATATTTAAAGTAGTCCATTTTTGTGCTGTATGTAACATCAAAATTTCCCATGGTGCTTTTGTAGGATTCAAGGCTTTTCCAGAATTCGTAGAACTGCGGATCACGGGTGTAGGATTTTGTATAAATGGCGGCTGCCTCGGCGTCTGCCCTGCCCTTTGTTTCCTCGCTTTTTCTGTACGCCTCGGATTCTATTGTGCGCTTTTCGTTTTCAAGCTTTCCAAGCCACTCGGATTTTTTTCCTTCGCCAAGAGAGCGGTAAGCCTGCGCAACTTGATTTCTTTCCTTTATCATTCTGTTGTACACGCTTTCTGTAAGCTCGTCCGAATATTTTATCTGGCGGGGAACAATGTCAATCAGCTCGATTCCATACTCGCCCACCATTTTTCTTGCATCGTCTGCCATTTCCTGGCAAAGAGCGCTTCTTCCCTTGGCGACACTTTCGTTGTTGGAATTCACATTCACAAGGGCTTCAATTTCCGCGCTGTCCTCGCCTTCAATTCCTGCAAGCTGGCTTGAGTCCGCGTTTTTTTCTTCGTTAATCAGGTTGCTGCTTCTTACAATCTCGCTGAGCCTGTTGCGAGTGATAATAGTGCGTGTGGAAGAATCAATTACATCGCTCAGCTTGTTATATGCGGCGTCCAAAGTTTTAAATGACTGATAAAACAACGCAGGATCAGAAATTTTCCAGCGGCTTGTTGTGTCAACAATTATAAACTGATTTTCCTTGGTTGGAATACGAGCCTGGTCGCCTTCAAGCGAAAGAATCAGGGAAGGATAAAACGTAACAACATCAAGAAAAGGAACTTTAAAATAAAGACCTGTGGAAGTGCAGGATTTTACAATCTGACCGAAACGCGTAACAACAGCCTGCTCGCCTTCATTTACAATATAAAACGGGCCGGTAGACAAAAAAAGCAAAATCACCAGCACAATGCCGGCCAGCCTAAGATACAATTTATTCAGTTTTGCCATTTTTTCCTCCAAGATTTTTCAGCGGAAGCACGTTGTCAAGTCCGCTGTCTATTAAAGCAGGATTTTTTTCTGCGCCGGAAGCAAAAACTTCTTCCATTGTTTCAAGGTACAATCTCTGGCGTGTAACAGCAGGAGCCTTTCTGTATTCCTCGTAAACTGAATCAAAGCGGGCGACATCACCCTTTGCCTTATTCACGCGCTCAGCCGCATAGCCTTCCGCAATCTGAATCTGGCGGTCGGCTTCGCCTTTTGCCTTTGGAATTTCTGAGTTGTAGCTTTCCTTGCCTTCATTTATAAAGCGGTTCATATCCTGAATCGCCTTGTTCACATCCTCGAACGCATCCTGAACTCCGGCAGGCGGAACAATATTCTGAAGCTTCACCGCAAAAACATTTATTCCGAGTCCGAGCTGGGCAAACTGCTCATTCATCATCGAAACTGCAAGATTTTCGATATTGCTTCTTTCGCTGCTCATTACATCAAGAATGGCGCGGTCCCCAACAAGCGTATTTATAACAGAGCGGCTTATGTCGCGGATTGTCTGCTTTTTTTCCTGAACCGTAAAAAGCCAGGCGCGCGGATCAACAATCCTATACTGGATTATCCATTCCACATCGACAATATTCAAATCGCCCGTAAGCATTGTGGATTCACGTGTGATATTATTCTGATACTGATTTACAGCGCCGCTTTTTGTGGTCTTGAAGCCAAACTGCTCCGTCTGAACAACCTTGTTTCCGGGAACAATAAATTTCCTGTCGATAAATGGAATTTTATACTGAAGCCCCGGCCCGAGCGTGGCATAGTATTTTCCAAATCTTGTAACCACAGCCTGCTCCGCCTGATCAACCACAAAAAAACTGGAAGCAGCAACAGCAAGCACAACAATGCCGACTACCAGGCCGGCAACTTTCAGCGGATGAAGAAAAAAATCCCGCACATTCTTTTCAAAATTTGACATACGAATAAAGTAATCCAAAAAAAAGCAAATGACAATATTACCCCTGAATTTTTCATAAAAAAACCTTTGCCGGAATTTTCCACAATGATTTTGCCACCGCCGAATACAATTACTTTATCCAATGGAATTCGGATGCATTAAAGCTTCTATAATCAAAATTGTCAAAGCCGCCATTTCTTCTAATTGCAGTATGAAGCCCTTCTGCGTATGAACCATCATTATCTTCCTTAAATCTTGCCAGCTGATAAGTTTCCTCAAAAAACCTTTCCAAATTGTTCATGCATATTCAGCTAATTTTAAGCCGGGCTATGTATGATAAGCAACACTTTTACGGACATAGCTAAAGAAAAAAATTGTGAAATTCAGCAATGTGATTTATAATGAAGAAAATGGTTTAATTTAACAACAGCAATCTCAGTGCTGTTTTTGCTAAATACGAATATCAAAAATTGCATTAAAAAAATGTCAGGAGGTTTTCATGGCAGTTACAGCATATTCACTTGGAGCGGCGCAGGAAGTAACAGGAAGCCGCCATATACTTGAAATCGACGGCCGCAGCTTTATGATTGACTGCGGAGCTTTTCAGGGACGACGCGCAGAATCAGACAAGAAAAACAGGGAATTCAGTTTTCCTGCTGATAAAATCGAAGGCGTAATTCTGACCCATGCGCACTATGACCACTGCGGACTTCTTCCTGTGCTGATGAAAAACGGATACGACGGAACAATCTATGCAACTCCGGCAACCAGGGATTTGGCGAACATTGTCATGATGGACAGCGCACGTATTCAGGCCCGCGATGCCGAATTCCTTGCAAAGCAGGCAAAGAAAAAGGGAGAAGCATTCACATGGAAGCCTCTGTACAGCGAAGCGGACTGCGTAAAAGCCGCCAACCAGATTATAACGCTGGGCTACAACCGCAAAATGTACATTGCCCCGGATGTCCAGCTTGAATTTTTTGATGCCGGGCATATTCTGGGAAGCTCGCTTGCATATCTCACAGTCGCCGGCCAGAAAAGCAGAGCAGGCGCAAAGTCTTCGGAAGAAATTTCAGCAGGAAAAAAACTGTGGCGCAAAATTTTCGGCGCAAAGAATTCAGACAAAAAAAATCAGGCGGAAGAATCAGACGAGCTTCGGATTCTTTATACAGGCGACCTTGGAAGGCGGAACAAACCGATCATAAGAAATCCTGCTGTAAACATGCCGGCTCCAGACTATATTTTTATGGAAAGCACTTACGGAAACAGGCTTCATGCGGAAACTTCCAGCACAATGTACGAGCTTGAAAAAGTTGTGCGCCAGGCAATAGATTCCAAGGGAAAAATAATCATTCCGACTTTTGCAATCGAGCGCGCGCAGGAACTTGTCTATTATCTGCACCTGCTCGTTGACCAGAAAAAAATTCCGCAGATTCCGATTTATCTGGACAGTCCGATGGCGGTGAACGCAACGGGAATTTACCAGCTTCACCAGGAGTGCTACGATGTCGCTACACAGGAAGCATTCCTGGCCCACCATAAAAATCCGTTCGGATTTAACTCGCTTCAGTTTGTAACGAGCGTGGACGAATCCAAGGAGCTGAACAAGAAAAACGGCCCTATGATTATTCTGAGCGCAGACGGAATGTGCGAAGCCGGGCGAATTCTTTATCACCTGGCAAACAACATTTCAAATCCGAATAATATAATTCTGATAGTCGGATATATGTCCGAACACACTCTGGGCCGCAGAATTCTTGAAGGCGAAAAGGAAGTTAAGATTCTAGGCGACTGGTACAAGGTGAATGCGCAGGTCAAGCAGATTGACTCCTTCAGCGCGCATGCCGACTACAAGGAAAGCACAGAATGGCTCAATCTCATAGACACAAGCAGGCTCAAAAAGATTTTCCTTGTGCATGGCGAAAAGGAAGCGCAGACATATTTCAAAGCCCACCTCGAAGAAAACGGATTCAAGAATGTGGAAATTGTAAAGTACGGGGAATCCTATAACTTGGACTAGCGGCAATGGAAAAAGAAACAGAAGAAAAAATAATCACGCTTGAAACAAAGCTGGCTTATATGGAAGACTTCATAAACCAGCTTCAGGCGGTTTCCGTTGAGCACACACAGGAAATCGAGCGGCTCAAAGCGGAAAACAAGCTTATTTCCCAGAAACTGCGCGAAGTGTCGGATCTTTTAGAGGGCGACATTCCCAACAGAAAGCCGCCCCACTATTGATTCTGCGGATTACACAAGGCTGTAGATTCCAAAGAACACAAGAACCGCGGCTCCTATTGCAAACAGATGGAAAATGCTGTGAGTCCATTTGAAATTCCGCATCACAAAGAACCCCAGGCTCATTGCATACAGAATGGCGGCTGAAAAAAAGAAAACCTTTCCTGAAAAACCAACGGAAACAACGCCTGCTCCAATCATGCCCACAAGAACCGCCGCGAGCACAATGTATGTAAACACAGAAAAAGAATGAAGCCGCGCGCCAAATACCGCATAAAGAGCCAGAAGCACGGCAAGAATTCCCCACATCACAACGCATGAAGCCGTGCCGCCGGTGCCTCTTGCAAGCAAAAGCGGTGTGAAAATTCCGCCTATATAAAAATAAATCGCGCAATGGTTGAAAACAGAAAAAAGCTTCTTTACAGCTGAAGGGGAAATAGCATGATAAAGAGTAGCCGTCAGGTGAAGAATAAAAAGGCTCGCGCCGAAAACCGCAAATGTTGAAATAAACAGACCGCGCTGGGCAGCCGGAGCATAAAAATACGCGCGTACAACCAAAAGCACAATCGCAGAAACACTAAGACCAGCGGCAATTCCATTTGCAATGGAACTAAGCAAATCTTCCCCAAGGGTGAACGGACGGGGCTGCCTTGCGCTATAGGACAAGCGCGCATTCGCTTTCTGCGCCCTAAGCTCGCGCTTATGCTCACGCTCCGCCGCCTTCTGCTTTTTCTTTTCAGCGTCCATGGAATAGTCAACCTTTATCTGATGTATTTTTTCCCGTGCCTGCGCCTTTATTGTTTTTATGGCAGACTTTCTTTTTGCTTTAAGTGACTTCCGTGTGATTCTGCGGGTAATATCGCCCATGACAAACCTCATTGTTTTTTTCATTATTCTGTAGAAAAACTACAGGGTACGTTTGAATATCCATGAACTGCAATCCCAGAAAGAAGAAACTTCCTGCGGCTGCAATTTCAAAAAGTGTTTAAAAACTCATCTTAGATGACTCTTTAAAGGCTTCTGGACAAGCAGTTCTATTATACAATATTCACTGTCTTTTTTAAATAGAAAAACACCCGGCACTTTTCATACAAAAAATGCCGGGCAGGAATAAAAAGGAGGAAAACAATAAAGAAAATCTAAAAAAGCTTATTTTGAACTGCTTCTTTTCTTTGAAACAACATCAAATATTACAGCAAGCAGAAGGACAAGACCCTTTACAGCGCGCTGCCAGTTTGCATCAACACCAAGAATGGACATTCCGTTATTCAGAATTCCCATAAACACAGCTCCGATTACAGCGCCGCCGACAGTTCCCGTTCCGCCGTAAGCAGATGCGCCGCCTATAAAGCACGAAGCGATAGCATCCATCTCATAGCTTGTTCCGACTGTAGGAGCCGCTGAATTCAATCTTGCGGCGCACACAAGGCCTGCAACAGCCGCAATAAAGCCCATGTTTGTATATGCAAAGAACATCACATTGTCAGTGTTCACACCTGAAAGACGGGCAGCCTTTTCGTTTCCGCCGATTGCATAAAGATAGCGGCCCGGAACAGTGTTCTGCGTGTAATATGAATAAATTCCCACAATCACAGCAAGTATCACAAGAATAAGGGGAAGTCCCTTGTCCTGCGCCAAAAGCCAGCCTACAAGCATGATGACAATGCACAAAACCACCTGCTTTCCGATAAACGAACCTGCGGAAGAAACAGAATATCCCTTGCGCTTTTTTGCGGCTCGGCTGGAAACTGCTGAAACAACAGTGAACACACAGCACAGCAGCGCAATAATCAATGTTACAATCAGTGTGATTCTGGCATTCTTATCAATGAGCGCGTAATAAGCATCCTCGGAAGCTTCAAAAAGCTCATCTGTGGCCTGCTCAAGAGCAAGATCAGGAAGATAGCTGTTGAAGATATTCATAAATGCCGGAGGAAACGGAGAAATCGTAAGTCCCCCAAGCAGAATCAGGGCAACACCGCGCCACAAAAGCATTCCCGACAAAGTGCAGATAAACGGCGGAATGTGGACATAGGCAATAAAAAATCCATGCCATGCGCCTATCGCAGTTCCAACAATAAGACAGATTATAATTGAAGGAACAACCGGCCACCCAAGATTTACTATTAAAATTCCGGCGACCGCGCCCACAAGACAGATAACAGAGCCTACAGAAAGGTCGATGTTTCCGCCGGTAAGAATACACAGAAGCATTCCTGTTGCAAGAATCACAACCCAGGCATTCTGGTTTATAAGGTTTGTAATGTTCTCAGGGGCAAAAAGAGAGCCTTTTCCAAATCCAACAATCAGCGCCTGAAAGAACAGCATGACTGCCAGAAGAATGAAAATCATCGTATTGCCTTTTACCACTTTTTTCAGACTGTTTATATTTGCCATAATACACTCCAATAAAAATCAAAACTAAAGGCTGCTCCGGAAAATTTTACGTTCCGGGCTTCCTTGAAATACTGCGGAACACAGCTTTTAACCTGCCAGCTCCTTGTTTTCCGAGTTGATAATACATGCCATGATTTTTTCCTGGCTTGCATCCTTAGCGTCCATTTCAGCAATCATGCGCCCCTCGTTCATGACATAGATGCGGTCGCTCATTCCCAGAATTTCAGGCATCTCCGAAGAAATCAGGATTACAGATTTTCCGCTTGCAACCATGCGGTTTATAATGCAGTAAATCTCGTATTTTGCGCCCACATCAATGCCTCTGGTCGGCTCGTCAAGAATCAGAATATCAGGGTCGGCAAAAAGCCATTTTCCAAGCAGAACCTTCTGCATATTTCCGCCCGAAAGATTTCCTACCGCCTCATCCACACTCGCGCATTTTGTCCGCATTTCCATTGCAGAATTCTGCGCAACCCTGCGGCACTCATCAAAGTTATAGATTCCATGCCTGGAAACTTTCTCCGGCTTTGCAGAAACCGTGTTCTGTGTAATCGACTCTGAAAGAATCAGGCCGTTTCCCTTGCGGTCTTCTGTCACATACGCAATCTTGTGGGCGATTGCCGTCTTGACATTCGGAAGCTCCACCTCCTCTCCGTTAAGGAAAATTTGTCCTGAAATTCTTGCTCCATAGGAACGGCCGAAAATGCTCATGGCAAGCTCAGTGCGGCCCGCGCCCATAAGTCCTGAAATTCCCAGAACCTCTCCCCGGCGCAGATTGAAATTCACTTTATCGCACACCTTTATTCCGTCAAAAACCGGATGGTCTACGCACCAGTTCCTGACCTCAAGGCATACATCTCCGATTTTAGAATCACGCTTGGGAAATCTATCTGTAATATCGCGTCCAACCATGGCTGCGATAATTGTGTCCTCTGAAAAATTATCCATGCTCTTGTCAAGCGTCTTTATCACAGAACCGTCCCTGATAACAGTTATCTTGTCTGCGACATAAGAAATTTCATTCAGCTTGTGGGAAATGATAATCGAAGTCATTCCCTGTTTCTTGAATTCAAGAAGAAGATCCAAAAGATGCCGGGACTCATTTTCGTTCAGCGAAGCGGTAGGCTCGTCAAGAATCAAAAGCCTTACTTTTTTACCAAGAGCCTTGGCAATCTCTACAAGCTGCTGCTTGCCCACTCCGATGTCCTTTACAAGTGTATGCGAAGATTCCCTGAGCCCGACCTCATTAAGAAGAGAATCCGCCTTGTTGAATGTTTCCGCCCAGTCAATCTTAACCGCAGAGCCACATTCGTTTCCCAGGAACATATTTTCAGCGATTGTCAGCAGAGGAACAAGCGCAAGCTCCTGATGAATAATAACAATGCCCAGAGCCTCGCTGTCTTTTATTGACTGGAATTTGCACAGCTGGCCGTCATAGACAATATCACCTGAATAAGAACCATATCCGTAAATGCCGCTCAGAACATTCATCAAAGTAGATTTTCCAGCGCCGTTTTCTCCGCACAGGGCATGAATTTCGCCTTCCTCCACAGAAAGCGTAACATTGTCCAAAGCCTTTACGCCAGGAAACTCTTTTGTGATATTCCGCATTTCCAACAATGCCTTTGCCATAGGAATCTCCCATAAAAACTCAAAAAAAAGGCTGCCCAATAAGCCTGATCATAGTTCCGCGCCGAATTTAGTCCAGCACGGCATACTTATTGGACAGCTGTACGTCCTGATGCGATGTTCCAACCGCGTCCTAAGGAAGCTCCGGCCAGCGCATGAACAGCCTGACTTTCGCTTCCCGGTGAAACTGGATAATTCATCCAGCGTCTTTCAACTATCTAAGCTGAGCCTCTGTGTAGTAGCCAGAGTCAATGAGCAGCTGCTTGTAGTTTGAAACATCAGCATATACAGGATCACAAAGATAAGAAGGAACAATTCCCTTTCCGTTGTTATAAGTCTTTGTGTCGTTGATTTCAGGATTTGTTCCCTGGAGCAGGGCGTTTACCATTCCGACTACTTTTTCAGCCAAAGTGCGTGTGTCCTTGAACACAGACATTGCCTGAGTTCCCTTGAGCATGTTCTTTACAGAACCAATGTCGCAGTCCTGTCCAGTAACAACCGGGAAGTTTGCCTTTGTGTAGCCAGCAGCAACAAGAGCGTTTGTGATTCCCATTGCGCATGAGTCATTTGAAGAGTAAACAGCATCAAGCTTTGTTCCGCGCGGACCATATCCGTTTGAAGTGATAAGGTTTTCCATGCGCTTCTGAGCCTCTTCTGTAGACCAGTTCAATGTGGCGCACTGAGCTTTTGAAGTCTGTCCTGAACGGCAGACAAGAACGCCGCTGTCAAGATAAGGCTTGAGTATGTCCATAGCTCCGCCAAAGAAGAAATTGATGTTGTTGTCATCCGGAGAACCAGTGAAGAATTCAATGTAAGCAGGATCATCCTTTGAACGGTTCTTGAGATTGAGCTTGTCAACAAGGTAATTTCCCTGGATTGTTCCAACCTTGTAGTTGTCGAATGTCGCATAGTATGAAACCGAATTTGTGTTCATGATAAGACGGTCATAAGCGATAACAGGGATTCTCTTCTTCTTTGCTCCGTCAAGCGCATTCTTGAGCGCAGAGCCGTCAATAGAAGCCACAACAAGAACATCACATTTTCCAGTGATCATGTTTTCAATCTGCGAAACCTGTGTTGCAATATCATTGTTGGCATACTGCAAGTCAACCACATAGCCGGCCTTTTCGAGCTGGGCCTTCATGTTTGCTCCGTCCTGGTTCCATCTCTGCAAGTCTTTTGTAGGCATAGAAACACCTACTTTTGTTCCTTTTTTAACCGCGAAACACGGGAGCACAAGGGCACAAGCAAAAAGGACAGCGATAATTTTTTTCATAAGATAAACCTCCTTAAAATGTGTATCTTATTCTTAGCTTTGCTAGCCATATAGGGCTTCTAAAAATCATCCGAACCTTAGAAGCTGCCTATACCGTTTCTCTATTAACTGAAATTATACCACAGGAAACGTTTCACGATTTTTTATTTTCTTGATTATTTTGCTTCTTTATGTGTTTTTCTGAATTTTACACGGAAAATTCGCCGCAAAAAGCAGGATTTTTTTGCTGTAAAAAAAGTGAAGAAGCTTTTTTCCGCGCCTTCAAAAATTCCGCCCTATGCAAAATTATTGAAACAAACATTCAAAAAAGATATAATCAAAAATCATGATAAACCCATTAGCACAAGAACTAAACGACGCGCTCAAGGGAACAACGCCCGGAGAGCTGCTTTCTGATGTAGGCATACGGCTTTACTTTCCAAAGGGAATAATTGCACAGAGCGGAGAGGCAAAGAAACTCGGAAAGACTGCAAACGGAACAATCGGAACCACAGTCGTTGAAGGCAAGCCGATAATGCTTCCTTCTGTAAAAAAATATGTGCCGGAGCTGACTGCCGCGGAACTCGTAGGCTACGCGCCCACAGCAGGAGATCCGGCTCTGCGTGCAATGTGGAAAGACTCCATTATCCGCAAAAATCCGCTTTTAAAGGACAAGGCGTTTTCTATGCCTGTTGTTGTCCCTGGCCTTACAGCGGGAATTTCATATCTTGCAGACCTTTTTCTTGACGAAACAAAGCCTCTTATCGCGGCCGACCCTTCATGGGACAACTACATACTCATAGCGGAAGCCCGTCGCAATTCAAGGCTTGTGCAGTTCAAGATGTTCCAGGACGGAAAATTCAACATCGCCGGACTGAAGGAAACAATGCAAAAGCAGGCCGAAAGCGGCTCTGTGCGCATCCTGCTGAATTTTCCGCAGAACCCTTCAGGCTACAGCCCAACAGCGGACGAAGCAAAACAGCTTGTTTCAATCGTACGGGAGCTTGCCGAAAAAGGCACAAAAGTCATGGTCTGGTGCGACGACGCATATTTCGGGCTTAACTATGAAGAAAACATCGAAAAACAATCTCTGTTCGCATACCTGTGCGACCTGCACGAAAATGTCCTGGCGGCAAAAATAGACGGTCCTACAAAGGAAGATTTTGCCTGGGGATTCAGAACCGGCTTTGTTACATTCGGCTGCAAGGGACTTTCAGAAGCGCAGTACGAAGCTCTTGTAAAAAAGCTCATGGCGGCAATACGCTCATCGGTTTCATGCGCCGCAACTCCTTCCCAGTCGCTCATTGTAAAGGCCGCCGCCTCAGGTACGATGGAAGCTGAAAAGGCGGAATTCCGCAAAATTCTTGAACGCCGCTACAAGCTGGTGCGAACCTTTGTTGACACGCACACAAGCAAATTCATAGAGCCTCTTCCATTCAACTCAGGCTATTTTATGTCATTTGACACAAAGACCCTGAACGCAGAAGTGCTCCGGCAGAAGCTTTTGAACGAGCGCGGAATAGGAACAATTTCCATAGACAGCAAAACGCTCAGAGTTGCATTTTCAAGCCTTGACGAGGACAAAATCAACATAGTCTACCAGGCAATCTATGATGCTGCGGATGAACTTGGGAAATAGGCGGATTTTTCCGCTTGCAGCCGCGCTTTTACTTTTTACGCTCACCTCATGCAGGAAACAACAGAGCAAGCCGCTTGTAATATGGAGCGACAATGCAGAAATTGTTTCCTACGTGGAGCTTTTCAACGCCACACACAAGAACATAAGCGCATTTGTTGTCTACAAGGACGGTGTTGCGCGCTCCCTTCCGCCTGCAAAGGATGAGCTTACCCCGGATTTGCTTATAGGCCCCTGGCTAAAGAATTCAGCGACCCGCAAATATTTTCAGCCGGTGGACTATCTTTTCAGGGAAAAATCCTTAGACCGAAGCCTTTTTTACAAGCAGCTCCTTGAATACGGCCAGATTAACGAAAAGCAGTACCTTGTGCCTCTCAGCTTCAATCTGCCGGCGATGATTTTCAACAAGAAAAACGAAGACCTCATTACCACAGAGCATTTTCTGAATCTGGAGCAAATACGGGATTTTTCCGCGGAATTCAACGAAAAAAACAAGAGCGGAGCCTTTACTGCAATGGGGTACGCGCCTTCCTGGGACAGCGAATTCATGTATCTTGCGACCAGGCTCTACGGAACTTCCTACCACGAAAAAGGCTCAAGCTTTATATGGAATGAAGAGGCTATGCAGAATTCCATACAGCAGATGCGCCAGTGGACATTGGAAAACAACTCAAGCACTTCGGCGGAGCAGAATTTTCAGTTCCGCTATCTGTATATGCCGGGCTACAAGCAGGTTGCCTCAGGAAGATGCCTTTTTTCATACACCACGAGCGACAAGCTTTTTACGCTCACCGATTCCCAGATTACAGACCTTTCGTTCAGGTGGCTTGAACAGGACGGAAAAATCCCCGTGGAGGACTGGATTCTGACCATAGGACTTTACAAAAAAGCTGAACATCCGGCGCAGGCGGAAAAATTCATTGCCTGGCTCATGAAGATTGAAACCCAGCAGCTTTTGATTGAGCGCACAGAAAACATGAAGCTTGACACCGTGAATTTTGGAATCGCAGGAGGATTTTCTTCTCTCAAGGAAGTGAACGAAAAGCTCTACCCTGCCTATTACCGCCATCTCCTCGGAAATATGCCGCCCGAGCAGTTTATAACGCTCCCGAACATTCTTCCCTACCGCTGGCACAGCCTAAAGTCGCATGTAATCATTCCATATCTCAAGGAAAGCATAAGAACCGAAAATTCCGACACCGTGCAGCCCCTTGAAGAAAGAATCGCCGAGTGGACAAAGCAGTTCTATTAAAAAACAGGCCATGGCTCCAGCTTCTCCCTCGAAAAGCCAGGGATTCTGCCGCACATCTGGAACACATAAATCAAAGCCCGTTCTGCGCACATACACGTCAAACCGCCCCCCTAAAAGCACTTTGAACTGCCCCCCCTCCTCGCAAATCTGAGGACAGCAGACCTCCGAAGAACTGAAAAATTCTCGGCGTGAATTCACTAAAAACACGCCGTGTTTTAAAAAATTCACGCCGTGTTTTTAAAAAAGTACGCCGTGTTTTTTTTGCCCCGTCTAATAACTTTTAACCATAGTATCATTCTGTATTTTTACCATCAGTCCTATTTTTACTGTCATTTCAATTTCTACTGTCATTCCGAACTTGTTTCGGAATCTATGCACTGTTACAACACAGATGCTGAAACAAGTTCAGCATGACGAGGGGAAAAATGCCGCATGACGGGCACTGTCATACACTGTCATTCCGAACTTGTTTCGGAATCTATGCACTGTTACAACACAGATGCTGAAACAAGTTCAGCATGACGAGGGGGAAAATGCCGCATGACGGGCATTGTCATACACTGTCATTCCGAACTTGTTTCGGAATCTATGTACTGTATACAGCACAGATGCTGAAACGAGTTCAGCATGACAATAGTTTTATGAATAATTCAGTACGACAATGTTTTTATGAATAATTCAGCATGGCAGACTTTTAAAAACAAAAAAGCCTCCCGGAAGGGAGGCTTTGCTGTTGCCAGCATTTGGGGCAGTTCTGCAAAGCAAAACTGCCGTGTCAGGTCAAGTGGGTTTTCAAAGAAAACTCGCCAGCATTCCCGACAGTTTTGCTTTGCAAAACTGTCAGAGCAAAAAAGAAGCGTTGCTTCTTTTTTGCGACTAGAACCAAACGCTGATAGATACAGGGATTGCCCAAACGAATTCGTCGCCGTCGCCTGTAACAGCATTTGCAACTGGGTTATATCCAGCAACAAGACCGCTCTTGTCTCCGCCAGCTACAACAAGACCACAGCCATTTGTTGCGCCCTGGAAACCGATTCCGAGAGAGCCGTTGCTTGATACAGACTTGTTAACTCCAATGAGGAAGCTTACAGCGCCATCATCGCCATCCTTTCCGTATCCGATGCTTGCATAGCGGACATCAGCAACTGCGTTAAGTCCGTCCATAACAGCAAAGTCAACACCAGCGCCTACAAAGAACATATTGTCCTTTTCATCGCCTGCTTTTCCAATGCAGTCATCCTGGAACTGCTTGTATCCGCCGTCAACAGAAATCTTGAACTGCTCTGTAACCTGATAAGAAGCGCCTGCTGTGAAAGCCATCTTGATGTACTTTGCTCCATCTTCATAATCCTTGTCTGCAATTCCGAATCTTGCGCCTACTGTTACATAGAGGTTCTCAACAGCTGTGAGGTCGAATGCAATGCCAACCTGTCCTGTTGTCATGTCCTCGTCAACTTCATCGTATCCGTCGCTGTCAGCTTTTGTTGTATAGTTCCAGTCACCAATCCACTGTGCCTTGAACTTACCAACACCTTCAATAGCATAGCCGAATCCAACCTGTGCGTTGCGGTATGTCCATTCTGCTGTATGATAGTAATTTTTATAATCGTCATCACCATTTTTATCCATTGGAATAACAGCAAAAATATGGAGTCCGTCGATAGGATCAGCCTCAACCATCAAGCCTTTTCTCCAGATTCCGTCGAATGTAAGACCTTCGCCGTCATATCCCCAGTTGAAAGGGCGGATCCAGTTCCATGAACCGTAGCAGAAGTCACCGCGGAGTCCGTTTTCTGCGCCGTCTAATTTACCAAAGGAAACTTTAACCTGGTCAACTGGTTTTACCCAGAGGTATGCATTATCACCCTGGTCAAGGCCGTTTTCAAAGTCATTGTAGACACCCATTACAAAACCGGCTTTTCCGTCCTCAGAAACGCCGTTCACATTGATACGGGCTGTGCGTGCGCCCCATCCCCATGAGTTCTCCATTCCAGCTACAGTTTCCTCACCTGTAGAAGCGATTGGTGAACCAAGAACACGAAGCCATGCACCAAATGTGATTTCTGCGAATGCAGATGTTGCTGTAAGAGCGGCAGCAGCTGCAACCGCAATAAGAGTTTTTTTCATCTCTTAGCCTCCTTATATAAAAATGCTAGGCATTGGGGCAAAGAGAGATTGGAGTTATTTTGATTTTCATGTATTATAGAAGTGTTTGAACTGGATTATTCTAAAAGATATCCTAATCGCCTCCTTGGGACTTTGAGCCCGCACCTAAGAATAGGACTTTTTTTTCCGGCTTGTCCGGGTAGAATAGTCCCGTTTCAAACTCTAAAAAAAGTTTTCCCTAATTACAGGAGGCTATGAATGTACATAGTTGGAATTGATATTGCAAAAAAATCCCACCAGGCAGTAATAATGAATCCCGATGGAACTTTGACAGGAAGAACATTCAGGTTCACAAACACACAGGCGGGCTTTGATTTTCTGATGAAAAAAATTTCTGAAGTGGATTCCAGTCTGGAGAATTTTGAATTCGGCATGGAAGCGACAGGGCATTACTGGCTCAACCTCTACACCTGGCTCACTGAAAAAAAAGCCGTTGTGCACGTGATAAATCCCCTTCAGTCTGACGCGCTCAGAAACCTCTATCTGCGCAAAACAAAGACAGACGCCGTGGACTCCAAGATAATCGCCCAGGTTATAAGAATCGGGCAGTATTCGGAAACAAAGCTCTCGGACGAAAAAATGCTTATCATGCGCGACCTTTGCCGCCAGAGATTTTTTCTTGTGGACATTGTGGCTGACCTTAAGCGCAAGATAATTGTGATGATGGACAGAATTTTCCCCGAGTACCAGGGATTTTTTTCTGACACATTCGGAAAGTCTTCGCTCGCGGTTTTAAAGAACTGTCCTTCGCCAAGTGAAATTGTTTCGCTCGGAACTGAACGGCTCGCCTGTCTTCTGCGCACTGCCTCCAACGGAAAATTCAGCATAAAAAAAGCGGAAGCCTTGATGGAGATTGCAAGGAATTCATTTGCCGCGCGGATTTCCTCCCAGACATTTTCGCTCATGATAAAGCAGATGATAGAGCAGATTGAGCTTGTGGAAAGACAGATTCAGGAGCTTGAGCAGCTGATTGCCGAATATTTCAATTCATTCAACACAAAGATTACGCAGATTCCTGGAATAGGGCCGGTTTTGGGCGCGTCAATTCTAAGCGAAATAGGCGACATAAACAGATTTTCCTCATCAAAGAAACTTGCAGCCTACGCTGGAATAGACCCCTCTGTAAAACAGTCAGGACAGTTTGTCGGCACGGAAAACCACATGTCCAAGCGCGGCTCAATGTACCTCAGAAGAAGCCTTTGGGTTGCGGCGTTTGTTTCCGTTCACCACTGCCGGGAAATTGTGCGCCTGTACAGCATCCAGACTTCGCGCGGCAAAACGCATTTTCAGGCGATGGGCTTTATTTGCCACAAGCTCTTGAACATGGTCTATGCCGTGCTAAAAAACAACGTGGACTACTGTCCGCATATCTGCACAGAAATCCGACCGCCTTCATGGACGAATGAGCTTGCCCAGGCCGCTCTTGAAGAAAGCGACCCCGAGGTTCCAATATGCTGAAAGGTCTTTAAAAAATCACTGAAAAATAAGTTTTTAGAGGTTCACTTAAACTTCAACTCATGGTAAAATCGTGAAAAGTGCGGCGAATTGTTTTTGGTGTAATCAGCACTTTTTTAGGAACTGGAGCTATCCAAAAATAAACTGCGGTGCTGTGCGCACTGAACTTTTGGACAGCCCCTAAAAAAAACACAGGGTAGGTTTTTGTATACAAGAGATTTGCAAGATATGCCCAATGCTTTTGTGCAGGACGGAAAGCCGGTTTTCGGCACTTTCAAAGGGCATCCAAAGCGTTTTGATATCCGCGGAATTTTCAGACCGTACGGTGTTGTTCCGCTTCCCACATTTATAACCAATCTGCGCATAAAAAGCCGTCTGGTATTTTCTTTTGACATCGGCGAATTCATAGGCCGCATAAGCTTTATAGATGCAAAGATTGCAGGATTCTGCGAGGTTCTTTTCTGGAATAAAAACACTTCACAGAAATTTGCCTACCGCTCTCTGCTCGGGCCAAGAAAACGGCTCATACCGCACAGCCTGGAGGCGGCTTCCACTTCAAACTACAGCAGGCGGCGGTACACCAGAATCAGCTGGAACAGAAGCCAGAACAGGCTTTCGGTTGTTTTCAGCCTGAAGGGGGATTCCGTGCGTCCGTTGGCGCGCGCTGCGCTTTCCGCGGTTTTCAGCGACAGCCAGTTTTCCGAGCTGACTTCGGTGCGGCCAAATCCCACAATGCGCCGGAGCCATGCAAGCTACAGTTCAGTGCTTCCGCTTTACGGCACGCTCACACTTTCGTACAAAAACGGAGAAACAAAAACAGTGTCTTCCCAGCAGGGAATCTGCTCGTTCGGCATGACACGCACCTACATGAAATTCCGCTCGCACGGAAAATCTGTCCTTGGAATCGGGGAAGTAAAAGGCAAGAAAATCGTTGTCAAAATTTCCTGCGATTCCACTGAATCCGTGGATATGGACCGCTACAACTGCAATGTTCTTTTTTATGACGGAAAAGCAACACCGCTTCCGCCTGTGCTGATTTCGCATTATTCCGGCATGGACAAAAAATGGATTATCCAGGACACAGAAAACATGGTGGATCTTTCATTTTCGCCGGTTTCCATAAGCGTGAACAACATAAATGCTTTTCTTGTGCGGAGCCTTCATCATACAATTTACGGCACGCTGGAAGGAACGCTCCTCACTGCCGACGGTGAAAAAGTTTCATTTAAATCTCTGCCCGGAATTGCCGAAAATTATTTGATACGTCTTTAGAAACTTTCTGCAAAACTTGGAGTATTTTATGGAAAAAGAAAACCTTCCCCGAAGAACTCTTGAACCAGGCACGATTGACAAAACCAGAAAAAATATCGGCCCCATAGATGCCGGCGAGGCAATGATTATGCAGAAAAAGCTCGGCGGCGAAGTGCTGCGCGAAAAATCTGCTCCGTCCGCTTCCGCTATGCCTTCTGGAAGACGAAGGATTGAGCCTACAATCCGCGCCTCAGGAAGGTCTTCAGCTGACATTTCATCACAGAGCGCATCGTTCGGCTCTTCATTTTCGTCCGCGGCGGTGGGAGGAATCCGGACACCGGTAAAAAAAATCCGCACTGACGCAGACCTGCCGGAAATTTCCGCCCACGACCTCAAGCTCATGGACCGCATGATGATGTCGCCCGGCTGCGAGATAAAACCGGACTTCGGGCTTTTCAACTTCTTTTACAGAATGTCCGCGAAAAACCGGGAGCGTGTTCAGAAAAAATTCGGGGAATATCTTATTCCTCGCCACGTGGAGCATATCCAGGCGTTCATCGGGACTATAAAAACTTTCATTCAGATTTCGCCCGATATCTACAAGGCAAAAATCGCAACGGAAACAGACCTTAAATTTAAGTTCCTGCGCACAGTCGGAAAATGGACAATGCGCGACATAAAAGTTCTTTCCATGGATATTGAAAACGCCTCCGACTATCTCACAATTCCAATGCTGATTCCGTTTGTGCGCGCCGTCTACAGAATGCTTTTGACGGTCTACTACATAGGCGACCAGCAGGTTTCTCTGCTCATAAAGGATATTTACTCCGACCTTCTGGAATTTCCGAATTCAGACAAGGCGAAGCTTCAGACTCTTGTAAAGCAGGCGGTTACAGACTGGCTTTATATCCACGACCAGATTATCCAGGGAATGTATCCGCTGCTGATGAGAATGTCCTCCGACGAATTTGTTGAGTTCCCGGATTTCTTTAAAGTAAAAATCGGGGAAATTCTCAAGTTTCTTGGCATTTCAAAATTCGATCTTCTTCTGCCTGAAAAAAAGAAAAAGGAAAGCAAGCCGGAGCAGACGGCGGAAAAGAAAAAGCCTGAGCGCAGACACATTGCCGGAGAAAAAAACGAAATTGTAAACATGGGTCTGAAAATTCTTGACCAGCTTTTTCCACAGGCCGGATTTCTTCACCTGGAAAAGCACCCTGACCTGTTTCCGTATTTCAATCCAATCTATAATTTTGAAGACGGCTTTAATGTCATTGCGCCTGAAAATCCGCTCCATGTAACAATCGTTCTTATCTTGATTATAGAAGATTTTTTCAAGGGCTGCCGGAATATAAAATTCAACATTGAGGCGGACGAAAAGCTCGCTTCGTACCCGGACAAGCTTGATTCCGCGATGGAAGACTGGGCTTCTTACTACGAGGATTTGTTTTCAAAGAAGCTCGGGGACTATCTCCGCAGCTATGTGAATTCAATTTATTCGCAGAAGGACTACGCGCAGACAAAATTCGGCAAGGAAAATCTGAACAATATTCTGTGGCGCATTAAATTTTATTTTCTTCCAAGCTACAAATTCAATGCGCCTGTCTTGCAGAAGCCGATAAACGATGCGCGCTACCGTCCGCTTGCCGCACGCACAGACTACATCAGGACAGTTCTTACTTCCCTTGTGCGCAGAATTGACGAAAACATGGCGGAAAAAAAGACTGTGCTGGGTGTTTTGAATCCGTGGGACCGCTACACCTTTGACCTGCCCAATGCGGTTTCAAAAAGAATCGATGTTCTTCTGGGAGCAAAAAGAGAAGACGATGTTACAGCCGCCACAAATGCGAACCTCATAAGATATACACTTTGCACTATATCTGTTCTGGACTGGTGGATAAACAACTCCGCAAGCCCCGCCTATGACGCAAATTCCACAAAGCTCTACCGCATTTCCGAAAAAGACGGCGCGCCTCTGTTTTCTGTTCCGGAGCGCAACGACCAGAACCAGCTTTTTGCAGAGGGTGTAAAAAAGGCAATAGAAGCAAAGCGCAAAAAATAGCCGCCTGCCGGGCTTGCATTGTCATGACGGGCTTACTCTGTCACCCCGAACTTCCGCTGTCATGCCAACTTTACACTGTCATTCCAGACTTCCACTGTCATTCCAGACTTCCACTGTCATTCCGAACTTGTTTCGGAATCTGTGCACTGCACACAGCGTAGATGCTGAAACGAGTTCAGCATGACATTTTTTTTATACCGCATGACGGGCTTTCATTGTCATGACGGGCTTCCACTGTCATGCCAAAGTTCCACTGTCATTCCGAACTTGTTTCGGAATCTGTGCACTGCACACAGCATAGATGCTGAAACGAGTTCAGCATGACAAAGGGGACAAATACCGCATGACAAGGTTAATGTCATTCCGAACTTGTTTCGGAATCTGTGTACTGCACCCAACACAGATGCTGAAACGAGTTCAGCATGACAAGGTTAACGTCATTCCGAACTTGTTTCGGAATCTGTGCACTGTGCACAGCATGACGTTTTTTTTATACCGCTTTTACAGAAAGCTAAAGCTGAATGCCCGTCTTGATTTTTTCATTGAATCTTTTAAGCTTCTTTTCGTCCTGAATGGGATTTTTCTGTCCGTTTAAAATACAGCGCAGGGCTTCCATTTCCTCTCCGTTGAATGTAACAGATTTTGCCATGGTGTTTTCAAACGAGCTTACCGCCATAGGGCAGACTGTCCGTATAATCTCAAGAATCTGCTCCGCATAGACACGGATTTCGTACTGCGCATGGCTGTCCAGCCTGAGCTTTAAAAAGTGAAACAGGTTGTGCAAATCCATCTGCCAGTAAAATTCTGTGTACAGGGCAAGCGGAAGATTTATGCGCGCAATTTCCCGGGCGGCTCCCTTGTCCACCATGTCCTTGTAGACTTCGTATGATTTTTTCTGCCCTGCGCAAAAAGCGGCCTGGAATTCCTCTGCCTGGGATTTGTCAAAAAGTTCGCCGCGCCCCTGCTTGTTGTCTGAGGACTGCTTTGAGATGCATGAAAGCTCCGGAACGTAGAATTCGTCCTTCATTATGCTGTATCTGGCGGAAACTTCATTCATTCTGCCGGTTCTATGGCGCACCCACTGCCGGGCCACAAAAATCGGCATCTTTAAATGAAATGTAAACACCACCTGCTCAAAGGGGGAAGTGTGCTGATGGCGCAGAAGATAGTCTATCAGCGCGCCGTCCTGGCTCACCGTTTTTGTTCCCTCTCCATAGGAAACACGAGCCGCCTGCACAATTCTGGAATCGCTTCCATAATAGTCAACCATCCGCACAAAACCTTTGTCTAATACCTTGAATTCCTTGTCCAGAATTTCTTCCGCCGCAGGAACAATACAGTGTGCCATAAATACCCCTTTTTTTTCTATTCAATTATTTCAGCTTCAACTTCAATCGGTCTTGATTTCCATTCCCTTACGGCAAAAGCTGTTCCCGCTATAAAAATCAGAATTCCTGCGAGCCTTACAAGCTTTACGCCGAAATCAGCAGGAAGCATAAAAAGAAGAACCGCAATAAGAACCGAGCAAAGAGCTTCAGTTACAAGCGGCGCGGAATTTTCAGTTCTGGAAACAGCTGCAAATTCAGCGACTGCCGACAGAAGAAGAAAAAATGCCTGTATGTAAATAAAAATTCTCACAACAGTTTGAATCATGCTGAAAAGCGCAAACGGAAGAATCACGGCGAACATTCCGATTAAAATTCCAGCAAGGCTTTTTGCAATCATGATGTGCTCAAAATACGGATTCAGGGAAAAGCTCTTTACTTTTGCAATGGAATAAATTCCGTTTATAACTGCGCTTATTCCTATGATGATGACAATCGCCTGAATGCTTGCCTGCGGATTTATAACAGCCAGAAGCCCTATAACCGCGCTCAGAATACCCATGAAAATTCTTGGATTCATATTTCCTCCCGTAAGTTATGCTGTGGAAACGCACTGCTGCGAATTTTTTTTGAATACGGTCAGTATAACATTTATTTATAGTTTGCAAAATACCAAAACAACTCTTATAATTAAAGAATGAAGTTTATCCAGAATTTTACAGAATATTATGATGAGCTTTTCAATTTTTCCGAGGCCCAGAAGAATTTGTATCTGGAATTCTGTCGTTCTTTTGATGCGCCGGTGCATTTTTTGAGGGTTTCCTGCGGCTCCGGGCTTTTTGAAACTTTCCTGGCAAAACAGGGAAATGATGTTACGGGCATTGAAAGCTGCGAGGAGCTTATGCATGCCGCGAATCTGCGCAGAAGAACCCAGCTTATGTCCATCCGCTTTTTCAGAATGGATAATGAAGACATGACCAGATTCCTTGGGAAAAATTTCTATAATGTAATTTCAATTCTGGACAGCCGCCTGCTTTTTTTTGGAAGCAAGGAAAAAATACAGCGATTTTTCTCTGACTGCCGCAAGCTCATGGCTCCGGGCGGACTTCTTGTTATCCAGTGCATAAATTTTGAGTACAGAAGGCACGAGCATTTTATTCAGCTGCCGGAAAAAAGAAGCCTGCGCGCAAAAATCTTTTCTGAAATCATCACCGGAAAAAACAGCGAAAAATTATTTTCAATGAACCTTGAAACCGGGAACGGAAAAATTGTTCCCGTAGCCAAGGACATTCCTCTTTATCCTCTGCTGCCGGCTGAGATAGAGCAGTTTGCAGAAGCAGCGGGATTCACCAGCGCAGATTTTTTTGCTGACTATGACAAATCTGAATTCACAGGGAATGAAGAGGAATTTGTTGTGATTTTAAAATAGCAGGTGTCTTATTTTTCTGTGACACCTTCATTAGCTCCGTCAATGCGAATAATAACACCGCTGTTTACGCCTGTTGTATCTGAGAAATTCACCTCAGCAAATTTTAAGTCGGTGCCATATTCCTTTGAGGAGCTTATGGCAAAGTCACGCAGGTTTACGGTAAGCACCCTGTTGTGATTAAAAAGCTTTCCATTCAATGATTTATCAGCATCGGGCATGACTATATTAAAGCCGCAGTCGGCAATGGCAATCTCCTTGGGCTTTATTGCGACAAACCTGCGCGGACCGTAGAACTTAGAGCCGCTCTCTGTATACTGCGGAATATAGGCTGTCTTTGACTTCAATGTATATGTTTCACCATTAGTAGTAAACACAGCATTTCCAACGGGGCTTATTGTGCGCGAGTTTTCCGTCCAGCCGAGGGAATCCACCACCTCAAAGCCGGATGAAGTGCTTTCTATCTTTAAAAGCGCGCCGCGGCTGTAATAGGTGTCGTTTTCCTCGATATAATAGTATATACTGCCGTTAGTGATATTCTCGCTCTCTCCACCGCCCACGTTTGAAATCAGAACATACACAGTGCCATCGTACAGAATCGCTATGTCCGTGATTTCCCCGTAAAATCCCAGCTGCTCCACTGACTTTGCAGAGCCAGCCAGAGTTACGGTTGCGCTTTCTGTGTCAGTATCATTAATAATTGCGCGCTGAAGGTAACAACCGCCGCTGTCCTCATACGCAAGATACAGGACATTGCCTTGCACAGCAAAAGCCAGCCCCCTCTTGCCGGCAAAGTCAAGAACGTTTAGGCCTTGGTCGGTTTGCACAGGTTCGGATTGCGGCTCTGAAACTTTCCCATAAGAAAGCTCTTCGCTCTGTTGTTTAAAAAAAGTCCACAATGTATTGGTTGAAGCATCGTAGTATAGGGGATCTTTAAACTGATATGATTCATCACCAGAAAAAGGCTCAACTAAGCGATCATTAGAAATATTTGAGCTAGTATGATAAACAGCAAATTCAGAAGACATATAATAGTAGTTTCCATCTAAGTCCTCCGCCTGTGCAACAAGAGGGCAAGTGACAGAAGACACAGCGTTAGTAAACTCATCATAATCATTCAAGTCTTCTATCGCCTTAAGTGCATACTCGTTATTTGTCAGATTCCACAGAAGATAATATTTTGACTCCATTGCAGTGTTGGCAAGCAGAATGAGCGCAATGGAGCACTCGGCTGTCTCGCCGGACTTTACCTTTACGGAAGCGCTTTTGCGCGCAAGGAGCGCGCCTTTTGTGTCCCATGCTTCAACTTTCACAGTGTATTCGCCCGGAGCAACTTCCTCAAAAACAATGTCCGCCCCCCCCGGCACGGCAGTTTTTGTGTCAAGCACATCTCCGCCTGAAATCAAAAATACACGGTAGCTTCCAGCGTTGTCCTTGCTGAGTGTGTACGTTCCGCGCGCACCGCTACCCGGAACCGCAATACGCACAGCGCCGTCAGAGCCTCCCGAGCCTCCTGTGTTCATGCAGGAAACAAGCATAACAAGCGGCGCAAAAAATAATGCCAATAAAATTCTTCTCATAATAAACTCCAAAAAAAATTCGCTATACAACTCAAGTGTTCAAGACAGTTTTACCACCGCGCTTTCAGACCGAAACCGCAGCAATCTTTATTTAAATTATATGAAAAAACCGCACAAATTCAAGTTTAACTGAAAAAAAATCATAATCCCCCTCGTCATGCGGCATTTGAGAACCTGTCATGCGGCATAAAAAAAATGTCATGCTGTCCAAAAAGCATTGTCATGCTGAACTCGTTTCAGCATCTGCATTGGGGCACTACACAGATTCCGAAACAAGTTCGGAATGACAGTGGAACTTTGGAATGACTTGTCATGCTGAACTCGTTTCAGCATCTGTGCTGGGCACACTACACGGATTCCGAAACAAGTTCGGAATGACAGTGAAACTTTGACATGACAGTGCAGTGCAAGCCCGTCATGCTGAACTCGTTTCAGCATCTGTACTGGGCACATTACACAGATTCCGAAACAAGTTCGGAATGACAGTGCAACTGTGACATGACAGTGCCAATTCATTCGGAATGCCAGCGGAACGGACAGTTTTTAAAAAATTTCAGCAATATATAAGTAAACCCCAAAAAAAACTTACATGGAGAACAGATTGAACTACTACCTACAAAAATCGCTGGAAGCGCAGTGGAAAGACGCATCGCTTTCGAACAACTTTATCTTCTGCCGCGTGATGAGCGAAAACCTCGACCTGTGCAAGGACTTCCTTGAAATGCTCCTGAACATCCAGATTGAGCGGCTGGAACTTTCGCAGGCGGAAAAGACTATCGACGTAGACTTCCTTTCAAAAGGCGTGCGCTTTGACGTCTACGTAAAGGACGGAACAGGACGCTGCTTCGACATCGAAATGCAGACCACAGACCGCAAGAACCTTCCCAAGCGCGCACGCTATTATCAGGGAATTCTTGACATCTCGAACCTGAGCCAGGGCTTTGACTACGAGGAGCTTCACGAAAGCTACATAATCTTTCTCTGCCTTGACGACGTTTTCAAAAAGGGACTCCCTATTTACACGTTCAGGAACGTATGTGAAGAAGACGGAAAGACACCTCTGAACGACGGAACTGTAAAAGTCTTTTGCAACGCCCGAAAGTATGATAAAATGCCCACAGAAAGGCTCAGGACTTTTTTCAGGTATCTTCTTGAAAACAAAGCCGACAGCTCCGGCTTTGCAAAATCGCTCGAGGAAAAAGTCATGCGCGCCAAAATCCCCGCTGAACAATGGAGGACACAGATGACTTTAGAGCAGGAAATATATTTTATCAAAAAGCACGCCCGTGCAGACGGCTATGAAGAAGGCTACAGAGCCGCCGCCGCAGAAAAGGAAGAAGCTGTAAACGAAGCGATAAACGAAGCCTTACAGGAAAAAGAACAGGCAGTAAACGAAGCGTGCGAAAGAAATAAACTGGAAAACGCCAGAAAGCTTAAAGAATCCGGGGTTTCTGCGGAAATTATTTCAAAATGCACAGGTCTTTCCCTGGAGCAGGTTCTGGAATTGTAAGGTGATTTTTACCGAGTGGCACGTCAAATAAAACCCGGAAAATTCTCACTGAGAATTTTTTAAAACTCAGTGAGAATTTTTAAAAACTCACTGAGTTTTTCCATAAAGTCCACTGAGATTTTTTCACAAATCACTTAAAGTCATCAGAGAGAACGGTGGCTTTTGTTTTCTACACTGTCATGACAGTGCAAGCCTGTCATGCAGCATAAAAAAAACGTCATGGTGTGTGCAGTGACCCCTTGTCATGCTGAACTCGTTTCAGCATCTATGTTGGGCACACTACACAGATTCCGAAACAAGTTCGGAATGACAGTGAAAGTCTGGAATGACACTACACCCTCGCCATTCCACTGTCTGTAACCTCGCCATTCCACTGTTTAAAAACTCGTCATGCGGCATTTGCCCCTTTGTCATGCTGAACCCGTTTCAGCATCTGTACTGGGCACACCGCACGGATTCCGAAACAAGTTCGGAATGACGTTAACCTTGTCATTCCACAGTTGCATTGTTATACGGATTTTTTCAAAAGGCTTCCGAAATTTTTTAGATAGTCTATAAATGAAGTGTATGCCAGAACCGTGCATGCCACAAAGAACATTTTTCCTATGTGAAGCAGAACATTCATTTGTATTCCGTAAATTTCACTTAGACCTGTGAGCAAAAGAAAATTCTGTAGCAGCACAAGGAAGCATGAGGCAACATAGAATACAGTTTTTACTTTTCCGCCTTTTCTTGCTGCGATTGCAGTTCCCTGTTTTGCCGCAACCATACGCAGAAAATTCTGGCTGAATTCGCGGTACAAAATAAGTATATAGCACACAACCGGCATATATCCGGAAAAAACAAAACAGGTAAACATGGAAAGGTGCAGAAAAACATCCGCAAACGGGTCGAACATTTTTCCAAAATCGCTGACTTCCCCGAGCTTGCGCGCATAATGTCCGTCAAAGTAATCTGTAAGCTCTACAACAGCCAGCAGAGGAATCAGCGCAGAAGCACAGGCTGCGGCGGGGAATGTTCCGTTTTCAAATTTAAGCCAGGAAGGAAGATTATATATAATAAACAGTATCGGCGCAAAAATAATCCGTGAAAGTGTAAATTTATTTGAAATTTTCATAATATAAGTAGTATAGAGAATTTCAGCTGTTTTATCAATCAACATGCTTCGCTGAAATTTTGGAGCTGTTTCGGCACTGAGCGGCTGTAATGACTTTTACCCTGAATTATATTATAGTGGAAAAAACATGGCGAAAAAATCAGTTGTTTATAAATGTTCAAAGTGCGGCTACACACAGCCTGCCTGGCTTGGAAGATGCCCTGAATGTGGAGAGTGGAATTCCCTTGAGGAATGTGTTCTGGACACAAATGCTCCAAAGCTTCTGCGGAAAGCGGACGGCACAGTTTCAAAGGCAAAGCCTGTCTGCATGACACAAGTTGCGGAGCAGACAAACGGGCGCATTTCCACCGGCATAGAGGAATTTGACAGGGTTCTCGGCGGAGGCGCAGCAAAGCGGAGCGCAATTCTTGTCGGGGGCGAGCCGGGAATCGGAAAATCAACGCTTCTTTTGCAGGCCGCTTCTTCGCTTCTTTCAAAAGGGAAAATTCTTTATGTCAGCGGAGAAGAATCTGCCGGACAGATAAAAAGCCGAGCCAGCCGCCTGAACCTTGACGCCGGCTCACTTGAAATTTTATGCACGGTGCGCCTTGAGGATATTCTTGATGCCCTGGATTCGCTGAACCCTCTTGTTGTGATTGTCGATTCAATTCAGACTGTGTATGCAGTTGATGCGGGGCTTGTTCCCGGCACAGTGACACAGCTTAAATACTGTAGCAACGAGCTGATCGGCTGGGTCAAGGAAAGGGACAGCGTTCTGTTTATGACTGCCCATGTTACAAAGGACGGAACCATCGCAGGCCCCAAGAGCCTTGAGCACATGGTGGACACGGTGCTTTCCTTTGAGCGGACGAATGACGAGGTTCGCTTTTTGAGGGCGCAGAAAAACCGCTTTGGCTCTGTTGACGAGCTTGGGCTTTTTGAAATGGACGAGCACGGGCTGAAGTGTGTTGCAGATCCCAGCTCGCTTTTTATAACGCGCAGAAAAAAGGAAACTCCGGCGGGAATTGCCTGTGCGAGTGTGTTTGAAGGAAGCCGCGTTTTTATAGTTGAAATTCAGGCTCTGACAGTTCCTGCAAAAGCCGCTGTGAACAGGGTCTATTCAGAAAAAATCGACTCCGCCAGAGTAAGCAGAGTTTCCGCCGTCCTTGAAAAAAAACTCGGAATAAAATTCAGTGACCAGGACATATACATAAATGTTGCCGGTGGAATAAGGCTTTCAGAAAGCGCCATTGACTCAGCGCTTGCAGCGGCCCTGTATTCAGCGCGGACTGACATACCGCTCCCTGAAAACACTGTTGTAATCGGAGAAATAAGCCTTGCCGGAGAAGTCCGCCCTGTTACAAAGCAGCGGCAGCGCATAAAGGCGGCAAAGGATCTTGGGTTTGAAAAATGCATTGCCCCCGAATCTGAGCCGGGAGCAGCCGCTGTTGAATCTATAAAAGAGCTTGTGCGCTGCCTGTTTTCACCGCAGGCTTAAAGAGTTCCGCGCTTCCCTGCTGTTTTTCAGCAATTCAAATGAATACAAAAAAACAGCTGCGCGGATTATTTTGTGTTCCTTAAACCTTGAACAGATCAATCTCCCGGCTTATCTTGTCCAGGGAAGAATCCACATTGTCAGACAGGCTGCCCAGAATTTCAGATTCGCGTGTTATCAAATGCGCGCACCCTGACATATTGTCCATGCTTTGCTTTATGCTTTCAGCGCTGCTCTGAAGATTCTTTGTTTCCGCCAGAATAGACTCGTTCTTTTTTTCTGTCTGGGAAGATGCGTTCTTGACTTCCTCGGAATTCCGCTGAAGCTCCACAAGCGCATTGTTTATCTGCGCCGAGCCGTGTTTCTGCTCTTCCATGGCGACTTTTATTGATTTTACAAGGCTGTTTGTGTTGTGTATGTTTTCAACCACAGAATGAAGAACTTTCTGGGATTCCTCTGATGTGCCTACAATTTCAGAGATGGAATTCTGGATTGCCGTCAGCTGAAGCCCGATTGTCTTTGACTGTTCCGATGATGTTTCTGAAAGCTTGCGGATTTCGTCTGCAACAACGCTGAATCCTTTTCCTGCCTCTCCTGCATGGGCTGCCTCAATAGCCGCATTCATGGCAAGAAGATTTGTCTGGCTTGCGATTGAAGAGATGATGAGGTTTGCATCCTGAAGCATTTCAGACTGGCTCTTTATGTCAGAAATTCTGGCATTGACTTCCTGCTGCTTTGAAACTCCCTCGTTCGCATTGGATTCAAGCGACAGGAAAGATTCAGACAGCTGGGACACGGAATTATTCACGGAATCTATATTGCTGATCATCTGCTTGACGGATGCGCCCGCCTCAGACACATTTTCGTTCTGCGAAAGAATCATCTTGTTCAGCGATGTAATTTCCGTGGAAATCTGGCCGACTACCTGGGAAGCTGAATTGATGCTGCCCGTCTGGTTGGCAATGGCGTTTTCCATGCCGCCGATGTGTGTGTTGATTTCGCCTATTGAATTTACAATTCCATGTATTGAATTGCGCAGCTTCACAAGAGAATCAAAAAGATCATTCTTTGAAGTCTTTATTACTGTCATAATCTGATGCAGCTTTTCAATAAAGCTGTTGAAGCCAAGCTCTATTTTGTAGAACAGGCTGTTTTTGTCAGATGAATTTGAAGAAAGCCTTTTTGTGAGGTCGGCATTTCCAGACGACAATTCGGTAACCGCCTGGTTCAAAAGGTACAGAGGCTGAATGAACCGCTTGAGTATTATAACTGCGTTTATGGCAAGCACGATAACCACTATACCCAGCAATGGAGCCACGGCACTTGTGAGCGCATTCTTCAGTGAAAATGGAATAAACAGCAGCATTGTCCAGTTCACGGACGGAATTGAAGAAACAAGATAGCAGCCCTTTGTTCCTGCATAAAATCCCTTTTCCTTGGACAGACCTTGGAATTTCTGAAACTCCGGAATCTGCGATTCAATCTTTGCCTTTGCCTCCAGAAGCGAAGTATCGGATGCGCCGGTTATTTCATGGCTGTGGTTGTAGAAGAACATTGAAATTCCGTCTTGCAGATTCTTGTACATCATGTCAACAAAATCCGACAAGTCCACGCCTGTTCCAATTAGCCCTATTCCCTTTCCTGAAGAATTCCTTACAACGGCATTAACCCAGAGCATTGATTTTTTTATGGCGGCTTCATAGCTTACATTGAATGTGTAATCTTGCGGAACAGAAATGCTTGCCTCGAACCATTCGTTTCCCGGGGCTTTTTTGTCAAGCGTGTAAAGATATTTTCCATTTGAATAATAGAGCAGATCCGCATCCGCGATTGAAAAAGTGTTCTTTCCCTTGAAGGCATCCTGGTACGAAAGGATTTCCTCCATTGCCGCTTCTGAAAGAAATTCGTCCTTGGGATTTTCCATGTAGGCCGAAATAAGCGGTGACTTCGCCATTTTTGTAGCCAGCATGAGCTGACCGTCCAAATTTGAAGAAAACTCAAGCTCTTTGATTGTAGCAACCTGGCGAAGTATCTTCTTTGCCTTTGAATTGAAAATGGCGCGTGTGGCGAAAAATGCTATGCAAAAAAGCACAGCAAGAAAAATAAAATACAAAAACAGACTGGATAATTTTCTGGTTTTCATAAAACAAGCCTCCTATAAAATTAAAGAAGTGCCGGCAAACCCTTTTAAATGGATTTAACCAGCACTTCCTTAAAAAAAAACATACACTTATGATTAAAATTTTGCCTTCCTGAGCCTGACTCTTTCAATATCTTCACAGAACAGTTCGCGAAGGTCATTCAGTCCAAGAGCCATCAGAGCCATTCTGTCAATGCCGATTCCCCATGCAAGAACAGGAACATCAACACCCATTGCCTTTGTAACTTCCGGCCTGAAGATTCCAGAGCCGCCAAGTTCAAACCAGCCGAGTTTTGGATGCTTTATATGAACTTCTATGGAAGGTTCTGTGAACGGGAAATATCCGGGAACGTACTTTACATCTGTGGCTCCGGCAATCTCGACAGCAAACATTTCAAGAAAGCCCAGAAGTGTCTTGAGGTTGACTTCTTCGCCCAGAACAATTCCTTCTGTCTGGTAGAAGTCACTTAAATGTGTCGCGTCAACCTTGTCGTATCTGAAGCATCTTGCAATTCCAAAATATTTTCCTGGAATTTCAGCCTTGTGAAGCTGGTGCGCAGAAAGAACTGTTCCCTGGCTTCTCATGATAAGTCGCCGGGTGAATTCGTTGTCAAAATTGTAGTTCCATCCGCGGCTGCCGGTGTTTCCGCCGTTTCTATGGACTGCGGCTACATTGGAAAGATACGGCTCTTCTATTGACTTTGCATGAGTCGGATATTTCAGCCTGTAGACATCATGAATATCGCGGGCTGCATGGAACTGAGGCATAAAAAGAGCATCTCCGTTCCAGAATTCTGTTTCCACAAGCGGACCGTCAAATTCCTGGAATCCAAGGGAGCAGAGCTTGTCCTTTACAGACTCCAAGAACTGCACGTATGGATTTGTTCTTCCTGGAATAATGCGCGCAGGAGGAACAGAAATATTATATCCGCGGAAAGTGCCTTTTTTCCATTCGCCGGAAGAAAGCATTGACGGTGTGATTTCTCCGATTTCATTGCCGGTTATTCCCGATGTGCGCAATGCATCGGCCACAGCCTTGAATGCCTCGGTGAGCTTGTAGATAACAGTTTCGCGCTCAATAGTTCTGAACGGCGTTTCTGAAACTCCGCGCTTTTTTGTAAGTCCGCCCATTATCTCGATTTCGGACTTTGTAAGATTTGCCGCATCAAGCTGGCTGTTTTCTGATTCCGCAGCCCTCTGTATAAGTTTTTTTGCGGTTAAAAAACGCTCCGGAATAGGCTTGCCTGTGTATTCAGCTTTTTTCTCTGAATTCATGACAAGAACATCATCCTTGCTCAGTGAGCCGAACGCAGATCCGACATCCTTGTTTTCAATTCCAAGCGCAGAAGAAATTTCAGGCAGACGCTTTGGGCCGTTTTCCTTCAGATAGGAAATAATCCGCTCTTCCGCAAAGCCGTCTTTTAAAATCTTGCGTCCAAAGTCTGTCACCTCAAAATATGTATGCGGAGTTCTGGCTGTTTCTGCCAAAAGCTTTTTACCGGCAAGCCAGCTGAATGCCTGATTTGCGTGTCCTTCCTTATATCCAAGCTCTGTTTCAAGCCTTGTGGAAGTAAGCTCATCTTTCAGGCTGTAGTGAAGAAGAACTTTTGTTTCCAGCGGATGAAGATTTTTAATTAACGTCTTTAAGTCTGCCAATTTTTATGCACCAAAAAATTTCGGTCTGCATAACCTGTAATGCAAACCGAAGCTGAAATGAAAATCACTTAACAGGCAAGTGAAGATAACTGTATTACGGGCAAAACCCTTGCTTATAAAAAAGAATTATTTTGTAAAAATGACCTTTGAAGTGTAGGTTGCCATTCTTACGCCTTTTTCATCCTTGAAAAATTTCTTTTTGTCTTTTTCAACATATTTGTAATGCTTGAACTGATTTTCTGCGGCAAAGTCTTCATATACTGCCATTCCGACATTCATTGCCTCGCCAACTTCAAAGCTGGACTGCATGCAGGTATATGTAAAGATTACTTCGCCTGTAAGCGGTGTGAATTCCAACTGGAGAGTTACATTTTTAGCCTTTGGATGCAGATATGCATATTTGTCTTCAATCTGGATAGTTCTTGTTTTTGTGTCTGCGTAGCTGTCTGCGGCATCAAGCTTATTCAAGGTCATCTGCAATTCCAGAGACTCTTCCTGCTGCTGTGCAAAAGCTGCTCCAGCTGCAATTATAACTGCTGCCGCCAGTGTAAATATTTTTTTCATGCGATACCTCCTTATAGTAGCATCAATAGTAAGTATACGGAACTATTCTATCAGTTTCCAAGAAAAAATCAAGTTCAACTTCATAGCGGCCGTTTTTTATAAAAATTCTAGGGTCGCGGATTAAAAGCAGAGTTCCTGAAATTTCCTTGGGCTTGTTTTTTTCAAGCGTGCGCCAGTATTCCCTCACTGCATTTTTTGCCGCGCTGCTGCAAGCCTGCCTTATTCCTTCAAATCCGTCTTCAACGGGCGCGTTTCCGTAGCCTTTCACTTTCGGGTGTATCACTGAAATCCAGCGGTTGTAGTCTGCCTGCTGCGCCAAAGTTCTGTTGCAGTAAACCCAGCTTAAAAGCTTTCCGTCTTTTAAAACAGGATTATGAAATTCAAGCTGGTTCACGGAAGAGTCAAATGTCCGCACCGGCTGAAAATCCCAGTATTCCTGGACACCGCGTTTTTTGTCATAGGGGGTGTATTCAAAATTCCAGCCGTACAAAAGTCCTTCCATAAGAAAAGGCGCAATCTGCTTTGTCCGGCTTAGTGCAAAGCCATAGAGCCTTTCAAATTCAGTGTCCGGCTTTTTCTTATCCGGTTCAGCATCTGAATTTTCCTCTTCCTCGAATTTTCCGGGAAAGGAATCAAGCTCCGCCCACACCTGAATTCTAATCTGAGTGCTTTGCTGCGGAACCTGGCAAAAAACAGCCGCAGACAGCAATAACAGGGCGCACAAAAAAATCCGGCGCTTTATCTCCATGCATCCTTCCATACACGCAGAGGATGAATTCCCATTCTTACAATGAAATAAATCCAGGCAACCGCAAGTCCGCTCAGATGTGCAAGGTGCGCAACGCCTGAGCCGCCTGAAATCTGGCTCATAATTTCAATTACGGCATAGATTAAAACAAGCAGCGGCGCCGCCACCGGAATTATTCCCCAGATATATATAACATTCCGCGGAAAAATAACGGCGTAGGCAAACAGAAGAGCATAGACAGCTCCGCTCGCCCCCACAAGAAAAAGCCGGTAATAGCCGATAAGCCTGTAAAGCGCAATGGAAAGCAGCCCGACAAGAATTCCGCTCAAAAAATAAAAGAGCAGAAATTCCCTGGAGCCAAGAGTCCGCTCAACGGGAATTCCGAAAAAAAACAAAGCCAGCATATTGAATAGAATGTGGCTCAGTCCGTCATGCACAAAAAAATAAGTGAGCGGCTGCCAGTAAAAGCGGCACAAAAGCCCGGGATAGGACAGCCCCAGATAAATAAAAAGCTGCGGGAAAATCATCGTAAGAAAAAAGATTCCCAGATTCAATCCGATAATGATAAATGTGGCGTTAAAAAAAGTGTAGCGGAAAGGTTTTTTAATTATATTCATACATCCGATTTTGAAGCACATTCGCTTGAAGGCTCATATACAGTAACCATGTTTCTTCCGTTTCTCTTTGAGATATACAGCGCCTTGTCTGCCTGATCAACAAGAATTTTTGCAGAGCGCACCGGATTGTTCTCTGTGCTGAACACAGAAATTCCGCCGGAAATTGCAACGTGCATTGTATGCCCTTCGTAGAAAAACTCGGTCTGCTCGATTTTTTTTCTTATTCTTTCCGCCACAAGCATTGCTTCTTCCCGGCCGGCATTGCACAGCATGACTGTAAATTCCTCGCCGCCGTACCTTGAAGCCAGATCTCCTTCCCTTATGCTTTCGCTGATTATTTCCGCTGTCTTCTTTAGAACATAGTCGCCGCAGGCATGGCCATAAGTGTCGTTGAATTTCTTGAAAAAGTCGATGTCGAACATTATGACGCTCAAAGTCTGATCCTGCGAAAAAGCGGAATCAAGCCTGTCCTCAAGAATATTATAGAAATAAAATTTAAGGCGCAGCTTTGTCATCATGTCAGTTGTGGACTGGTCAATCAGGGATGCATTGTGCATTGCGACAGAGGCAAGCGAAGCGATTGTCTGGATTTCGTTGCGCTCATAGGATGTATAGGCGGATGAAATATTTTCCACAAAAATGCGCTCGCCCATAACAAGAATTCCGTTCAGATGATTTTTGAGCATGAGCGGAACTATAAGCGAAGGGTTCAGCGACTCTATGACTTTGATTTCCGGAGTGCCTGCGAACCTTTCAGAAAGGTCTTTCAGCTCAAAAACACCCGGCGTTGTGGAAAGAAATTCAATAAGAGGAGAATCTATCTTGATTTTGTATTCAACAGTGGGGTCTATTGCAATTCCAGAATAATTTTCAGAAAGCCTGAAACATTCTCCTCCGAATTTCTCTGAAATAAAAAGACCTGCGCCTGTAACTCTCATCTGCGCCATTGCCACGTAAAGAATTGATTCAATCAGCGGCGAAAATTCTATTGTTGAGCAAAATGACTTAGAGATTTCAAGCATCTGCTGTAAATCATAAATATGTTTTTCAAACTCAGCGATAACCTGCTTTTCTTTTTCCTGATCCTGAGTTTTTGCAGAATTTGCACTCTTTTTAGCCATTTCTCACTTCTTCTCTAAGTTGCCAATTATAACATAATTTTTCATTATTTCAAGAAAAACTTTCCACTGTCCGTTCTGGCTTTCCATGCAGTCAGAATTGTCCCGGTTTCTTGAGGAAATCATCAGGACTTTCAGGTTCGTTATAACTTCGGAACTCGGTTTTTTTGATTCGATAATAATATCGTTTATTTTTTTGTAGAGCTGGAAAATATTTGTTGTTTCAATCTGGATAAGATCCTTTGCCTGCCTGTTTATCTTGTCAACAAGCCCTTTCAGCAGCGACTCGAACGACGTGTCCTTGTGGCTGTCCCTTATAAGCGAAGTGATGTTCGTTTCGTCGAATTCGTTTCCCCGCGTGAATTTGGACTCAAAGGCGGCTATGCGCTCAAGCGACTCATTGCAGGTAAATACACAGGATGAAAATTCAGTCTTATATGCAGGATTGTTGAAAAAGCCTTCTATTACAATGTCATTTAAAAGCGGCTTTACATGGTCTTCGTAGAATATCGATATAAAGTTTTTCAGAAGCTGAAGCGGTGTAATCCATATAAACGAAAACGGCGTGCTCTGCCTAAGCTGAAGGTCAAGATCCTTGCTGTAGCCCTGCACCGGTGCGAGCAGCGAGCTTCCGAAAATCTGCTTTATCTCACTGTTTATAGCGGCATCCTGAAGCTCGCCCTTTAAGCGCGCCTCATCAGTGCGGAATCTGCTTTCAAGATATTCAGCATATTTCTGCCGGGAATTTCCATTGTAAACCGCATGCTCCGGCACAAATTCATAGTTCTTCTTTGCAATTCTTATCATGCATGAAAGAATTTCCTTGGTGAAAATATGCTTTACGATATATTGAATTTTCTTGAAATTTTCCTTGATTTCCTTTTCAGTCTTCTCAGGAACACTGCCGCCGCTTTTCAGCCTTAGAAGGGCAAGCACAGCGTTATACAGCGAATTTGTTATATCCATCCCTGAAATTACAAAATACAGGTCAAGCATTGAATTTTCAAGAATTTCAACAGGAACCGGCTGGAACTCCGGAACGTAGGGTTCTTTTGTGTTGAATCCCTGGTCAAAGAGCCTCAGCGCAGTTATGTAGCTGAATCTGCATATATCATTTAGCTGCCTTGTTTTATTCAGCGTTTCTTCGATTTTTACAAAGGACGGGGAATTAAGCTCCTTTATGACTTTTTCAAGCTGCCTGTGCTCGCTTTCAAAATAGCGTATAGCGGACTGCGCTTCCATTGCTCCCTTTTTGCGGTTTTCATAATCAAGGCTCTCGAGAATCTCGCGGGCTTCGGTGTCAAAGCCTGTAAAAATCAGCTGTTCTTCAAAGTGCCGGCTTGTTTCAAGGTCTGTGGAGCAGAGTGTTTCCGCCAGGATGTCTGTAATCGGGGAGGTGTTTTTAAATAGAACACGAAGAGCTTCCGCAAATTCAGGCTGGACAAGACCGCTTTTGTACAGTCCCGGCGCAAGAGTTCTTAATTCGGATTCAATTTTTCTTACGGCCTGTCTTTGGATGCTTTCCGGAGAAGATGGAGAGAATATAGTTTTAAAAAAATCCGCTAGTATCTGGAAAAGCCCCATATTGCCTTATTTTATGGAGAAACGGGGTTTTGTTCAAGCGATTTGCAAAAACGGAAGCTCTAAAAGCTTATTTTCAATGATTTTTTAGAAGTCTGTTTTTTTTCTGCTTTCTTAAATGAACTGGCTGAAAAGATTTTTGTAGTCCTCAACGGAAACTGCGTTTACAATCTGTTCCCTCAGACGTGAGCCGCCCTTTATGCCTGAGCTGTATGCGCAGAATTTTTTTCTCATGAGCATACATGCAGCTCTTTCGCCGTGTTCAGCAACATTCATTTCAAGCTCGCACATTCCTGCAGAAAGCCGCTCCGCCGGGGTTTCCGCCTGATATTTTCCTTCTGTCAAAAACTGCTTTGTGCGCCTGAATAAAAAAGGATCTCCCATTGCGCCGCGGGCAAACATCACGGCGTCAACTCTGGTCTGTTCCAGCATGAGCTTTGCATCTTCCGGGGTGAATGCATCTCCGCTGCCAAACACTGGAATTCTTCCGGCGACAAATTCAGCAAGCTGCCTCTGGATTTCCCAGTCTGCCTTCCCTGAATAGCCCTGTGCCTTTGTGCGCGCATGGATTGTAATCGCATCTGCCCCGGCCTGCAATGCGGCGTCCGCACATTCTTTCCATGTTATATTGGAAGAATCCCAGCCGCTCCGGATTTTTACAGTTACCGGAACAGCTCCCCTCTGCGGATTACAGGAAGTGTATTCTATAGAAGAATCCTTTACGGCTTTTACTACGGAAAAAAGCCTTTCCGGCTCTTTTGTGAGCATGCTTCCGGCTCCGGTCTTTACTATCTTGGGAACAGGGCATCCTCCATTTATATCTATGCAGTTGCAGTCGGTTTTTTCAAGGACAATTCTGGCTGCCTGCGCCATTGTCTGTGGGTTTCCGCCAAAAATCTGCACGCAGTAAACTTTTTCATTGGGGGCGCGCCTCATAAGAAGCTCTGTTTTTTTGTTGTGCCTTACAAGGGCTTCCGAGGAAACCATTTCCGTGGTGCACAGGGAAGCTCCGTATTCAGTGCAGAGCGAGCGGAATGCCATATCGCTGTAGCCGGCGATGGGCGCAAGAAAAAGATTTCCGTCCAGATGAAGCGAACCGATGTCTACAGGATGATATAGGCTCATTCTTTCGGCAGTCCAAAAACCTTACAGCTGTTGCTCCAGAGCTGCGCAGAAAGGGTTTCTATGTCTGTTTCGAGCATTTCCGCCAAAAAGCGCGCTGTTGAAGGAAGATATGCCGGCATGGTTCTTTTTCGCTCGCGGAATTCAGCGGGAATCATAAACGGACTTTCTGTTTCCAAAAGAATTCTGTCCAGCGGAAGATTCAGGACTGTTTCGTGAAGATTGCGGGCATTTCGGTATGTCAGATTTCCTGCAAAGGAAAAATATACATTCATTCCAGCATCAAGGCAGCGGCGCGCATAAGAGGCATCTTCGCTGTAGCAGTGGAATATAGCTCCTTTTTCAGGCAGTCTGTCCTGGAGAATTTCAAAAATGTCCTTGCCTGCATCGCGGTTGTGGATTATCACAGGAAGGCTGTGCTTCTGCGCAAGCTCCAGCTGTGTTATAAAAAGCTCAATCTGCCGCCGCTTGTCGCCATACTGCTTGAAATAGTCAAGGCCGGTTTCGCCGATTGCCACAACATTCGGCAGGGAAACACTTTCTTCTATTGTTTTTATCCAGTCAGCTCCGGGATTGTTCACTTCAGAAGGGCCGACTCCGACTGCGTGGTAAATGCCTTTCTGGGACTTTAAAAATGCGTATTCCTTTTTAAAATCAAAAATACTGTTGTTTATGCTTATAATCCTTGAAACACCGGCTTGTTTTGCCTGCTGAATAACACTTATTTGACGTATAGGATCGTCATAAATCAACCCTATATGGGCATGAGTATCAAAAAATTGCATGGCTGTTCCTTTAAAAAAAGAAATAATCAACACTGAGTAAATTACCCAGTGTTTCCTTTAGAAAGACTTTTCCAGAAAAACTGGAAAATTTCAGGAGAACTCCAAAAACTCACCCGCAATGATTTTTTTCGAGGTTCCCTTAATATTTTTTAACTAATCATCCGATATATTTATAATAGAATATCATAGGAATGTCTTGAAGTCAAATGTATTTTGGGAAAGCCTGCCTGCGCTTTTCCGCGGTACCTGTTTGACAGTATTACAGCCCTTTGGTATACTGTTTCGTCAGTAGTTATAAAGAGTTACCTTGAAAAACAGAAGTTTTCGGGGTTTGTTAATTGATGGAAAAAGACTGTCAAAAAAGAGAAATGCCGGCTTGATTTTATCAGCGGACAGTCTTTGCGCAGCGCAGATATCTGATTTGTTTTATCTGCACGGGCAGGAAGCTATTTTCAGGAACCGGCGGATGGCTGTAGTTCCCTTGATTTTACGGAGATTTTTGTGGCGCACTCTCGCAAGTATAAGAGATTGGAAAAAAATATAGTTTCCCGTATTATGCACGGCTTCAGGCTTTTTTTTGCTTCTGCGGGAAGATTCTGCGCTGATGTCGTAAAATTCTTTGACGGAAAACTTACACTTATGATTGTTCCCCATTCACAGGGAAGAGTTTTCAGCGTGCAGACAAATGTCTTTGCGCTTACAATGGGGCTGGTCATTGCAATTGGAATAACAGGCTCGTTTGTTTATTTCAACCAGAAAAATGCGGCATCCGGCCTTGAAATTTCCAGGCTCCGTGATGAAAACAGGGAAACCCTTGCAAGCCTTGATGAGCTCAGGGACGAAAACAACAATCTGCTTCAGACTGCAAAGAAATTTCAGTCCACGCTCAGCCAGTCGCTTTCGCTCCTTGGAATAAACCAGAACACAGGCATTTCAAAGTCAGCCGGCAGAAATTCAGACCTTTCATCGCTTTTTGACACGCAGGACATAACTTCCGGCTCTTTAAAGGAAACTTCTGATATAAAGCAGCTCACGGCTTATCTTGAAAGCGCAGTTCGTCCTGTTGAGCAGATTGGAAAAATGCTTGAAAACCAGGGCGCGCTTTTTTCTGACATTCCGAATGTATGGCCTGTGAAAAACGGAATCGGACATATTTCAATGGAATTCGGTCAGAATATTCATCCTATAACACAGCAGTGGTACATACACAAAGGACTTGATTTCAGCACATGGCGGCAGGGCGACCCGGTAATAGCGACAGCGAACGGCCAGGTTGTTACAGTCGCATACGATGACAGTTTTGGTCTGAACGTCATAATAAAGCACAAGCATGGAATTTATACACGCTATGCCCACCTTGGAACAACACGCGTAAAGAAAGGCGACATGGTTGCACAGCGGCAGATGATTGGAACAATCGGAAATACTGGAATCACCACAGGTCCGCACCTTCACTATGAAGTTCACATAGGCTCTGACGTAGTGGATCCTGCAAAATACATCAATGTAAAATAATATGGCAGTTTTCAACGACAATATTTCCATTAATACTATTCTTGGGGCTGGCTCATCGGTAAAGGGAGATGTCAGCATAAACGGCTTTGCAAGAATTGACGGCGATATAGATGGAAACATAGAAGCTTCCGGCAATGTCATTGTGGGCGAGCAGGCGCGCATACGCGGAAATATAAAGGCAAAGTCGGTGACGGTTATCGGCGGAATTGTGCTGGGCGACATTGTTTCCCCTGACTTTGTAAAGCTGCTTTCTTCAAGTGTAATAATCGGGGACATTCAGACACACAGGCTCATTGCGGAGGAAGATGTAATAGTGCACGGACACTGCGTTTCACTTTCTGAATCCGAGGAATTCAACGCCGCTGTTTCGCGCCAGGAAAATCTGAAGGCTATATCCTCAATGTCCATAAGGATTTAAAATGGAAGTTGACGGCACATCCGCAGGGCTTTATTTTTCGGCCGTGAATTCCGCAGCTGTTCAGGCGCAAAAGACCTTTGGCGAAACCAGGACACAGAAAACAGACAAGACACGGCGGAAGATTTTTTCCAGCGCAATGGAAAAGGCAAAGGAAGAATTCGAACTGCAGAAAGACGGTTTTCCAAGGGAAATTGCGGGGCTTGACACCGAGGAGGCCGCCATTTACCTGAAAGACCAGGCTGACATGGCCGCTGACAGGCTCAAGGAAACGCAGACCCCGGAAGAATTCGCAAATTACAGAAAAAAAATCCAGCAGTTTCTAAAATACATTGAAAAAAACAACTTTGAGGTAAAAAAGCGCGAGCGCAGGGGTTTTTCAAAAAAAGGAAAGCCGCTTGAGCCGCAGTTCAAGATTGTCGCCATAAACGAAAAGCTTGACGAGATGGCAAGGTGGCTTTTAAACTCGCACCGGGAAACCCTTGGAATGCTTTCGCGCATAAATGAAATAAGCGGTCTGCTTGTTGACCTTATGGCTTCCTAGGCGGACGCTGGCTGGCATTTGAAGTTCAGTTTTTTAATGTTGGCCCATGTTTCCCTAGACTTTTTGCCGTCATAACTGATAAACTAAGGAACACTCTAAAAATCACCAAAAGCGGGCTTGAAAGTTCCCTGGTGGAATTGCCCCATTTAGAAAACTCGGAAGACTGAAGTTTTTTTGAGATAGCTAAAAACAGACCGGAGATTTTATGTCTGATATTTTTGAAAATGATATATATGAAGAAAACGAGGATCTTTCTTCGCTTGAGGATGCGCAGGATTCTGAAAGCGCGGAGCCGGGTAATTTTGTTTTTCCAAAGGAGCTGTACAAGCTCAAGCTGGCTTATTCATTTGAAGGAATTTACGCGACCGCTCCCGAGGGAATAAAGTTTTCCAGCGGCGACAAGGTTATTGTGCCTACACGATACGGACTTGACCTTGCTGAAAACATGGGGCTTTCCCAGACTCCAATAGGAATAAAGCCGTCTGACATTGTGCAGATTGAGCGGAAGGCCGGCAAAGAGGAGCTTGAAAAAGCAAAGTCGCTTGAAGAAACAGAAAAATCCGCCTTCAATATTTTCCGCGAAAAAGTCGCCCATCATCATCTTGACATGAAGCTTATCTCCGTGCATTTCCTTGTGGGCGAGCAGAAGGCCCTGTTCTTTTTTTCAAGTGAAAACCGCGTTGACTTTAGGGAGCTTGTAAAGGACTTGGTTTCCATATTCAAAATGCGCATTGAGCTAAGGCAGATCGGTGTGCGCGATGAATGTCGGATTACAGGAGGACTTGGTGTCTGCGGCCGTCCGTACTGCTGCAACTGTGTAAGCGACAAGCTGCGCCCTGTGAGCATAAAGATGGCAAAGGAGCAGAACCTGAGCCTGAATTCCATGAAAATCAGCGGTCAATGCGGCCGTCTTCTGTGCTGTCTGAGCTACGAATATGACTGGTATTCCGAGGCGCGCAAAAGGCTTCCCAACGAGGGCATAAGGCTCTTCTATGACGACACGAATTTCAGGGTGATTGAAGTGAACCCCATAACTTCCATGGTCAAGATGCTGGGAGAAGACGGACGCGTTATAGAAGTGAACGCAAAGCGCTTTGTCCGTGACGGCGGAAGATGGAAAATAGACGGCTAGCATACGGCTGTCACCTGAACAAACCAACATTCTGTTATTTACTCTTAGCATGATTTTCTGCATGTAAAATTCAAGCCTGAAGTATATTTTTTCCGCAGAACCCTGCATTTTTTTTATTTTTCCGCAAATAAATTCAGAGAAGTCATTCTATTGCGGAGGAACTATGAAAGAGGAACACGGGCTTTCTCCTGCTGAAAAGTGGGAGAGGGCTACACTGGCGGACAACTTTATATTCTGCTGGGTCATGTCGAGCAACCCGGATCTGTGCAGGGAGGTGCTGGAGCTGCTGCTTGGAATCAGCATAGAAAGGATTGAGACGCCGGAGCCGGAGAGGGCGTTCAAGGCAGACCACTGGTCCAAGGGAGTGCGCTTTGATGTATATGTGCGCGATGGAACAGGGCGGTGCTTTGACATCGAAATCCAGACCACAAACAGGACGAACCTTGCCAAGAGGGCGCGGTACTATCAGGGGCTGATGGATGTGGATAGTCTGTCATCCGGGACGGACTATAGCAGCCTGAATGAGAGCTATGTTATTTTCCTGTGCATGGAGGACGCATTCGGGGCGGGACTTCCGGTCTACGAGTTTCAGCAGACGTGCAGGCAGAATCCCGGAATTAAGTTCAGCGACGGAACGCACAAAGTCTTTTTCAATGCGTCGGAATATGATAAAATGCCCACAGACAGCCT
Organism: Treponema sp.; assembly: GCF_051883275.1. Classification (GTDB taxonomy): domain Bacteria; phylum Spirochaetota; class Spirochaetia; order Treponematales; family Treponemataceae; genus Treponema_D. The sequence continues at coordinate 91,145 of NZ_JBJETK010000057.1, forward strand.
TAGGGAGTTCTTCAAATTCCTGAACGGGAAGAAGGCTGACTCGGAACTGGCCGGACTTCTCGAGAAGAAGGTGAGCCTGGCAAAGGCGAATGCGCAGTGGAGGCATACGTATATGACATGGGAAATGGAGATGAAGGTTCGCTCAAGGGAGCTTGCCGAGGACATGGCGCAAGATATAGCACAAGACATAGCTAAAGATATGGCACAGGGCATGGCTAAAGATATGGCTCAGGAGCTTGCCAAGGATATGGCACAAGGCATTGCAAAAAATATGGCGGAAGATATGGCCAGGGACATGGCAAAGGAAGAGTTCGGAGGAATGCTTGCCAATATGCTTAGAGAGAATGTTCCTGCCGGGGACATTGCAAGGTGGTCAGGGCTTTCTTTGGATGAGGTGGAGGCTCTCCGGGCAAAATATTGCAACAGCTGAGCCTGTTACGGGGAATTTCTTTTGCGGAAGATTCGGCTTTTTCTATTACCGGGAAACGTTTCATGTTTCGGGAAAAGTGGTTCGCATTAAAGATTTTTGGGGTTTGTTCCGATAATTATCAGTGTATAACTACAAACTGGCAAACGCTCAAAAGGTTACAAAAAAAATATTGACTTATGAGTGTGTCTGTTGTAGAATATATTTGGATACCGTATGGTATCTTAAAAAATAAGGAGGCTAAGAGATGAAAAAAACTCTTATTGCGGTTGCAGCTGCTGCCGCTCTTACAGCAACATCTGCATTCGCAGAAATCACATTTGGAATGTGGAATAGAGCAATTCTTGTTCCAGTAGCAAATGATGGAGAAGATTTCAAGGCAGGTCTTACACAGTCTTGGGGTGATGCGCCACGTACAGCAGGACTCGGTGTAACTGGTGTTTCTGAGGATCAAACAGCTGGCTTTACTTTTGAAATTCGTGATCAGCCGGGCGAAGGCAAATTTGCTCTTGGCGATAGAAGCGTTCTCTGGGTTAAGCCAATCGAACAGGTGAAGCTCAGCCTTGGACGTTTTGATGACGGCGACAACGGATTCCGCGAAGGTTCCGCAGGTTTCGGCTCATGGAATATGCTGAGAAGCTCAGCAACAACCGACCTTTTCTTCAACGGCGATAATGGAATTATGAATGGAAAAGCAGGTGACGGTTTCATGGTAGAAGCTACTCCTGTTGAAGGCTTCAAGGCTATGGTCAATGTTCCATTCATTGTTTATGGACCGGACAAGGATGATGACGGAAATAATAAAACTCATTATGTTTCAGATGCATACGATGTATACCGCAAAACACAGTTTGGTGTAGCTTATACAGCAGCTGACGTTGGAACATTAAAAGTTTTGTGGCAGAATGATCCAAAAGAAGATTCTGCGGACAAAAAGAGAAACGGTTCTCTTGGCGTTGCGTTCAACCTCAGCGCAGTAGAAAACCTGAACTTGAGCGTCGGTACAAAATTTGATTTTGTTGATAAGGAATTTGATCTTGGAGAAAATGAAGGTGCAAAGGCAAATCTCTTCTACATTGCCCTGAACGCAGCCTACAAGGTTTCTGATGCACTTACAGTTTCTCTTGCCGGCGGATTCAAGATGTACAAGGAATCTGACTTTGACCCAAGATGGGGAATCGGAGCTGGTGTTGATTACCTTATCACAGACGGACTTACAGCTATTGCTGATGTGCGCTACATGAGCGAAGAAAAGCTTGACGGCACTAAGTTGACAGATGATGCGCTTTCATTTGCAGTCGGAGCAAAAAAATCCATTGGCAACAATGCATCTATCACAGCTGCATTTGAAGGAATTACAAACGGACATGGATTTAAGGGGATTGCTGCCGGTGTAGATGACAAGGGCAAAACACATGACGGATTTATGTGGTGTGTTCCTGTAGTATTTGATCTTTCACTGTAATTCTGCACATAAAACTTCTTTTCTAGTAATGCATGGCGTCCTCCAAAACGGAGGACGTTTTCTTTTTTATGAGCGAACCCAGCACAAAATGAACACTTGCCTGCATCCGGGAAATCCCCTCCTCCTCGCAAATCAGAGAACAGCAGACCTCCGAAGAACTGAAAAATTCTCGGCGTGAATTCACTAAAAACACGGCGTGTTTTAAAAAATTCACGCCGTGTTTTTAAAAAAGTACGCCGTGTTTTTTTTATTTTTACCGTCATTTCAATTTCTACCATCAGTCCTATTTTCTACTGTCATTCTGTATTTTTACCGTCATTTTAATTTCTACTGTCATTCTGTATTTTTACCATCAGTCCAATTTTTTACTGTCATTCCGAACTTGTTTCGGAATCTATGTACTGTTACAGCACAGATGCTGAAACGAGTTCAGCATGACGAGGGGAAAAATGCCGCATGACGGGCACTGTCATACACTGTCATTCCGAACTTGTTTCGGAATCTATGCACTGTTACAGCACAGATGCTGAAACGAGTTCAGCATGACAATACTTTCTGAACAAGTTCAGCATGACAATAGTTTTATGAATAATTCAGTACGACAATACTTTCTGAACAATTCAACATGGCAGACTTTTAAAACAAAAAAGCCTCCCGGAGGGGAGGCTTTGCTGTTGCCATCATTTGGGGCAGTTCTGCAAAGCAAAACTGCCGTATCAGGTCAAGCGGGTTTTCAAAGAAAACCCACAGCATTCGCACTACGCGCGATTGCTTAGAACCAAACGCTGATAGATACAGGGATTGCCCAAACGAATTCGTCGCCGTCGCCAGTAACATCTTTTTCAGATGGGTCATATCCAGCAACAAGACCAGTCTTATCGCCTGCTGCAAGACCACAGCCATTTGTTGCACCCTGGAATCCGATTCCGAGAGAGCCGTTGCTTGATACAGACTTGTTAAGTCCAACGAGGAAGCTTACAGCGCCATCATCGCCATCCTTTCCGTATCCGATGCTCATGTAGCGAACATCAGCAACTGCGTTGAGTCCGTCCATAAGAGCATAGTCAACACCAGCACCTACGAAGAACTTGTTGTCCTTGAGGTCGTCTTCTTTTCCAACGCAGTCATCCTGATACTGGATATATCCGCCGTCAACAGAAACCTTGAACTGCTCTGTAACCTGGTAAGAAGCGCCTGCTGTGAAAGCCATCTTGATGTACTTTGCTCCATCTTCATAATCCTTGTCTGCAATTCCGAATCTTGCGCCTACTGTTACATAGAGGTTCTCAACAGCTGTGAGGTCGAATGCAATTCCGATCTGTCCTGTTGTCACTGTATCATCGTTGTCTACAGCATCTGTTGAATCAACTGCATCCCATGATGGCAGTGTGGCTTTTTCAGTGTTCAGCTCCCTGTCGCCATCATCGTTGGTATAGTTAGCCCAACCATAAGTTGTCTTTTCATCAGCTTTCTTGTTTTTCTTGAAGTCGCCGATGTACTGTGCCTTGAACTTACCAACACCTTCAATAGCATAGCCGAAACCAACCTGGATGTTCTTGTATACATCCTCAGCCTTCTGGTAGCTTGCAGACATAGGAATAACAGCAAATGCATGAAGTCCCTCAATCGGATCAGCCTCGATCATCAAGCCTTTTCTCCAGATTCCGTCGAATGTAAGACCTTCGCCGTCATATCCCCAGTTGAAAGGGCGGATCCAGTTCCATGAACCGTAGCAGAAGTCACCGCGGAGTCCGTTTTCTGCGCCGTCTAATTTACCAAAGGAAACTTTAACCTGGTCAACTGGTTTTACCCAGAGGTATGCATTATCACCCTGGTCAAGGCCGTTTTCAAAGTCATTGTAGACACCCATTACAAAACCGGCTTTTCCGTCCTCAGAAACGCCGTTCACATTGATACGGGCTGTGCGTGCGCCCCATCCCCATGAGTTCTCCATTCCAGCTACAGTTTCCTCACCTGTAGAAGCGATTGGTGAACCAAGAACACGAAGCCATGCACCAAATGTGATTTCTGCGAATGCAGATGTTGCTGTAAGAGCGGCAGCAGCTGCAACCGCAATAAGAGTTTTTTTCATCTCTTAGCCTCCTTATATAAAAAGGAGCAGCCAAGGGAATCTTTGATAAGAAAATCTATAAAAAATACTAAAGAAAAAAAATCACTTTCCGAAATTCAATGTATAGGGTGGTAAGCCCAAAGCAGGGGAAGCAGGCAGGGGCTGCTTGCTTATAACTCCAGTATCTTTTGATCATAGGAGATAAATTATGGTTATCAATCACAACATGAGTGCAATGTTTGCACAGCGTTCACAGGGCTTGACGGACTTGAACAACCAGAAGAATATGGAAAAACTTTCTTCTGGAATGAAAATCAACCGCGCCGGTGATGATGCTTCAGGACTTGCTGTTTCAGAAAAAATGAGATCACAGATCCGCGGTCTGAACCAGGCATCTACAAACGCAAAGAACGGAATTTCGTTCATCCAGACAACAGAAGGATACCTCCAGGAAACAGAGGATATCATTCAGCGCATCCGCGAGCTTGCTGTTCAGTCTTCAAACGGAATCTACACAGACGAAGACCGCATGCAGATTCAGGTTGAAGTTTCTTCACTCATCGCTGAAGTTGACCGCATCGCTTCATGCGCACAGTTCAACGGCATGAACATGCTCACAGGACGCTTTGCTCGCCCGACAGGTGAAAACAGCGTTACAGCTTCTATGTGGCTCCACATCGGTGCAAACATGGATCAGCGCACACAGGTATACATCGGAACAATGAGCGCAGCTGCTCTTGGACTCCGCGCAGTAGGCACAGAGGAAATCATGACTCTTGAAAGCCCGGATGAAGCAAACCGCGCAATCGGAACTTTGGACGAAGCTATCAAAAAGATCAACAAGCAGCGCGCTGACCTCGGTGCATACCAGAACCGCCTTGAAAAGACAGTTGTTGGTCTTGACATCGGCGCAGAAAACCTCCAGGCATCTGAGAGCCGCATCCGCGACACAGACATGGCAAAGGAAATGGTTGACTTCACAAAGAACCAGGTTCTTTCTCAGGCTGGAACTGCAATGCTTGCTCAGGCAAACCAGAGCTCACAGCAGGTTCTTTCTCTGCTCCAGTAGAGAATGTAACTCTAAAATGCAGAAAGCTCCCCGAACGGGGAGCTTTTTTTTGTCCGGGCTTTATTCAATTTCTTCAAGCCCAACGTTGTCTATGGAAACAGTGTGCGGCGATGTTCATACAGAATGTATTTTTTCAGCCGGGAAACAGGCCGCCCCGAAAAAAACAATATTCTTCCAGAGCAGCGCGATTTTTATTTTTCCTTCATTGTGAAGACGCCGTCCCATTTTTCTCCGGAACCGTACTTCAAGAAATAGCTGCAACGCTTCATGAACACATCAGATGACATATCCTGCGGAAAACATTCCTTGGCGGTCTTGAACAGCTGGTAGGCCTTTTTAAAATCCTCGGGGTCTTTCTTTTCGTCAGGAAAATCCCTTCCCCTCAGATACCATTCTATTCCCTCGTTGAAAATTCCGGCGGCCTCTATCTGCTTTTCAGGCATTTCATTTTTCAGCCCGAGAATACAGTGAATCTGAACAGGGTGCTCTATGTTCACAACCCTTACAAAGTCGAATTTACGGGCAACCAAAAGCCCCGCGTTCTTGCCCTTGTCGGCTTCTGTCCAGGTGCTGTCCGAGCACATAATCCATGAATTGTAGACTTTGTTTGTTCCTTCAAGGCGCGAAGCAAGGTTCACGTTGTTGCCCATAATCGTGTAGTTGAGCTTCTTTTTGGTTCCCATGTTTCCGACAACCATGTTTCCTGTGTTTATTCCCACACGGGAATTCAGGTAGAACGGCTCTCCTGTAGACGGATTTATCGGAAGAAGCTCCCGGTTTTCCTCATTGTAGCGGGCTTCAGCCTGAAGCATTCTGATTCCGGCAAGACAGGCGTGGAATGCATTTTCCTCATCGTCAACAGGCGCGCCGAAGAATGAAACAATCTCGTCTCCCACGTACTTGTCGATTGTTCCGTGGCAGTCCATTATCGCATCGCTCAAGTCGCCCAGGTAGCCGTTCAGAATGGAAACAAGCCGCTCCGCTCCCCTGCTCTCCCCTTCTTCATTGTTGATGGCCTCTGTAAATCCGGAGAAAGTTTTTACATCTGAAAAAAGAGCCGTGATATTCCGGCTGTTTCCGCCGAGCTTTGCGTTTTCAGGATTCTTGATAATCTCGTCAACGACCGCAGGAGCTACATACGCGCTGAATGTAGACTGGAGGAATTTCTTGTCTGAATTTATCGCATGGAAATTTATTATGATTCCCATAAAGTAATTCAAGAAGCAGAACAAAAATGAAGCCGTGAACGGAACATAAACATTGAACTGAATCATGAGAACATAAAACATTCCAGCCGGAACAACAACGTACAGGAATCTCGCAAGGTTCTTTTTTCCCGTTGTCAGGTTCAGGGTAATCCGCATAGTGAGCAAGATGAAAACAAAGCAGAACAAAAGTCCGCAGTATGGATTTTCCTCGCGTATGAATTTTCCCTGAAGAATTGTATTTATGACATTGGCGTGAAGTCCCAGGTTTGCGTACTGGCGCGAAAAAGGAGTTACACCCAAATCAGTGCTGGAAGTTGCGGAGTTTCCGATAATACAGAAGGCGCCTTCCATGCTTCCCTTCAGAATTTCAAAATCCCTCAGATAAAGCTCCACGCTTTCCTTAAGATCCATGACAGCGGAAATCTGCTCCGCGCCCGGAACAAGCGCAAACGAATCCGTGAATTCCTTGAGCGTCGCAAAAAATTCCGCGCGGGCAGAAAAATACTCGTCGTAATCCTGCTCGGAAAGTCCGCCCCTTATTGCGTTTCCATCTTTGTCAAAGCCGCGGCACTTGAACAAAAGCGCCTTCTTTTTTTCAGAAAGAGTTTCGTATTCGCCCTCAAAGTATTCCGAATTCAAAATATATTCAGCATCCTCTTCGGAAAGCAGCGACAGATCCGCTCTTTTTGTTTCAGCGAGTTTTTCAATTACCAGCTTTTCGGCAAGGTCAAGGTTGTAAAGAAGATATGCCGGAACATGGCGGAAACTTTCCTCGTAGCCTTCATGCAGCCAGTTTATCATCATGCAGCCGTTTTTATCCACCGGAATTGAAATGTCAAACCGAGTTTCGCTTTCAGGATATTTCAGGCCGTGAAGAACAACCGCATTGCTGCTCCTTTCGATTGACTGTATATCAAGAAGCTTTACAAGCGGCGCAAAGGAAAGCTGCCCGACATATTTTCCGTCCAGAAAACTCAAAAGCTCAATCCTGCGCCTGATTCCGTCCCTGTCCACGATGACATTTGTAAAGCCGATGCCCTGCGCACGGGAAAGAATTTTATGCAGCGCCGGCGTGAATCCAAGCTTGCGGTTTCCTCCATCTCCTGCGCATAGGATATTTCCTTTCTGAACGAGATTCTTGTTGTCCGTGACATTTGAAAAAAGGAACCGGTCTTTTGCGTAGCTGTCGCCGTACTCATCTTCTCTGCGTGAAATATGGCGCATGTTGGCAGTCAGGGAAGTGTTTCCAAAAAACTGAACGCAGCGGGCAAAGTAATCATCATAATCAAGCTCAAAGTCCGATGTGATATCCTTTTGCATTTCGTAAAGAATTCCGTCTATTTCATCTGAAACAAGGCTGCTCTTGTACGACTGCACATTTTCTGCATTGACCGCGCCGCTTTCAATTTCCCTGGCAAACCCTGAAATTGAATCTGAAATAGCGGATTCGCCTTCAATGAAAGCCTTGTTTATTGTGTTGCCCAGGTTTTCGTTTACACCCTTCGAGGACGGCGAAATATACTCAATATCAAATACCGCCTGCTTGGAGCCGAATTCCTTCATGCGGATAAGCGTATTGCCAAGAATATCGCGTGTCCACGGCCATGAACCGATTCGTCCCAAAGACTCGTCATCAATATCCACAATGACAATGTCCGAATCCGCCTCTATTCCCTTTTTGATTTTCAGCATTGAATCATAAAGCCTGTAATCAATTTTCTGAAAAAGCCCGGTCTGCAAAGTAAGCGCAACCAAAGCAGCAAGAAACACTACAACAAGAATTTCGGACTTTTCCTTTAAAAATTCTTTGAATTTATTTTTGATAACCATGACAAAAACTATATCATACAGTATAATTTCTTGTAAATTGAAACATTTATTAAATGTATTCTACAGGCTTAAAAAAAGTCAGATTGAGAGGATTATATGAAATTTTTCACTTCATTTTTTCTGCTTGCATTTTTTTCTGTTGCAGCAATATTTTCACAGTCTTCGCAAATGATGGAAAAAACCGTGTACATGGAAAAAGTATCTTATGGAACCGCTGCCTATTTTACAGCATCTGCGCTGGGATGGATTTCAGACAATGCGACTGAGCAGGAAGCTCTTGAAGCATGGAAGCAGAAGGAAGTTCGGCCGGGCATTGCAGGACTGGGCACAGAGATTTCCGCAGATGACCCGATTGATTTTGAGCACCTCGCCTGGCTTTGCGCTTTTACCTGGGACATTCCGGAAAGCTTGATGATGAAGGTGTTCCACTCTCCGCGCTATGCATTCAAGCAGCTTCGCGCCTGCAAAATAATTCCGGCTTCGTTTGACCCGAAAAGAATTCCCACAGGAAGGGAATTTTTGAATATAATCACAGACTGCGTTGACATCTACGAATTGAAGGAATTCTAAGGGGATGCTGATTGCTCCAAAGCTTAGTCAGCATTTTTATAAAACTCCAGGAAGGTAAAAAATATGAATCTTAAGAAAACGGGACTGATTTTTCTTTTTGCAGCGGTTGTTTCCGCCGGGGCTTTTTCATCGGAAATCAGTTTTTTTCTAGGAAACAACAGCGACCTGAAATTCAACGGCAAGGAATATGACGAGCCTGTGCTGGAACAAAGCAATGCTTTTTCCACAGTTGCAAAGATTCCATTAAACAGCAGCGGCTTTACTTCTCTTTTAATGGAAGCCAGTATCAGTCATACTTATGATAAAATTTTCGGCGACAACTCTGACAGCGAAAGCGAATTCACAGCAGACTTAAACCGCTTTGTTCTTTCTTCTGTTATAAACTGCGGTGACGGAAAATTGTACCTGAATGCAGGGCGGACATTCTTTGCGGATTTGACAGGCCTTGTTCTTGTGCAGTCGCTTGACGGGGCTTCAATAAAATTTTCCTCGCCGTTTTTCGCTGTCAATGCCTTTGGAGGATATACAGGGCTTTTGAACGAAAGGAATATTTCCATTCTGGGAAGCGACGGTTTTGTTTATGAGCCTGATGACGAAAATGATTTTTATGATTTTTGCGCTCCGTATATCATCGGCGGAATGTGTATAAATGCACCGTATCTTATTTTCAACCAGACTATTTCGATTGAAGGTTTTGGCGCGTGGAACACCGAAGGGCCGGCTGACTCTCCGGATGATGACGACAACCGCTTCTATGGAACTTTAAAGATTGACGGAGCTCTTTCGTCAAACTTGTTTTATTCATTAAGCGGCACAGCCTACACAACTGATTTTTCTGACTTCGCACTACTTGGAAAAGCCGAGCTTGCGTTGTTCCCGGAATTCAAGTCATCTTCGCTTATGTTTTCGGCCTCTTACGCTTCAGGGGACTCAGGCAGCCTTGTTCCATTTGTCGGCATAACAAAAACAACGGCCTGTTTTTCAAACGACGAGCCAGCTTATTCTGGAATTGCAAAAGCAGGACTTTCAGGCTCAATATTCCCTGTTGAAAAGCTTTGTCTTGGATTGGGCGGAGATGTTTTGTTTCGTGACAATGAAAGCGACTTTGAATACTACGGAATGCAAGTATTTGGAAACGCACAGTATAAGCTGTATTCCGACCTCAAATTGTCATTTTCATTAACCCATTTTGAGGGAGACGAAAAATATTCCAGCAGAACTCAGGCTGTAGTTAATGCTGTTATTTCATTCTAGGCAATCTCAAAAAACTAAAGTTTTTTGGGGTTTCCATAAAAAAATGCAGCTTTATTGTTAATAAGGCTTGCGCAACGAGTCAAATATTTTTATTTGTATTACGGGAGGTTTTTATGAAATCATGCTTGAAGTTAACTTTTGTGATGGTATTTGCAGCGCTTTCTGTTTTTTCGGCAAGCGCACTGGAAGCAAAATTTGTTTCTACTTCCGGCAAAGTCGAAATTTTTGAAGGCGGAATGTGGGTCGCGGTTAAAAACGGCGACATCATAGAAGACAAGGGAGCGGTTGTTTCAACTGGATTCAAATCAGAGGCTGTTATTTCTGTAAAGGGAACAAACTTTACACTGGGACCTCTGACAAGAATTACAATAGAAGACATGACTGCAATGGAAAACAAGGATTCTACCAAAATTTACATAGACTCTGGCTCTCTCAAGGCAAGCGTTTCACCGTCAGAGGGAAGAAAAGTAGGCTTTAAAGTCCGCTCTGCTGTTGCAACGGCTTCTGTAAGAGGAACTGAATTCAAAATAACATCTTCCGGCCGCCTTTCTGTTACCGAGGGTCTTGTAAGTTTCGGAGCCCCGGAAGCTTCATCCGCTGAAGTTTCCCAGAAAAAAGAAGAGTCATCTGGCTTGCAGGAAAATGACATAGCGGAATCAGAATCAGAGACAGCAGGGACAGAAGCAGACATCGTAAAGGAAAAATCAACAACCTTTACAGCCTCTTCAGAAGTAGGAGATAAAGGCGGAGTGCCTGTTTTCGCAGGACAAACCAGCCAGTCCGATCCAACTTCCTTTGCGCCTACAAGCCCCTATAACGAAAAGAGCAACAGTGCGGACACAAACAGATTCGCCAGTGATTCAATGGGAATGAACTCAATAAATACAATAGCAAGCGCAGCTCCTATTCCAGGTGCAAAAACAGGTGCAGGAAATACACCAGGCTCCATTGCTATTGCAATTTCATGGGGGGACTGATTTTTTGGAAATGCTAAGTTTCTGATTTCACACAAAAACATCCCCGCTTGTCTGCGGGGATGTTTATTTTTTAAAGTGCAAAAGCCGCGAAATTTCAGTTTTTCAAGGCAACCTTAAAGCAACTTGCTAAAATTTTCCATCTGCATTATATATTATATCAGAAGGAATTAGAGTCAATTCAGAAAGGCTTCTGCAAAGCATATCCGGACATCCGGAAACAGCTGTAAAAAAAATACGCAAAAGCAATTCAAAGCTAATAAAACACTTAATGCTCCTGATGGATTTTCCATGGAGCAGCATCTGGAATTTTTAAGATGAAATTAAAAAAGAAAACCGTATATGCAGGAACAATACTTCTGCTTGCCCTTGCGCTTTTTTTTACAGGCTGCAAGGAAAAAACACGCACTGCTGCAAAAACCAACTCGGATTATATCATTGAAATTCAGCCGCGCGAAACTTCTCAAAATGTCCAGCGAAAATCCCTGTGGACAAATGAAGAAGGCGTTGTGTGCGTGTTTTTTGGCTACGGATTCAATATTCCTGAATTTACAGAAAACGCGCTTAATTCCCTGGAAAAAAAATTCGGGCTGGCTGAAAACGGCGGACTGATTCTTCCTGTGATTTTTCCAGATGACCTGCATGGCAGAATTTCAACTCTGCGGGATATACTTGAAAAAAACAGGGTGCGCGGGGTTGTGCTTCTTGGCGCGCCGGAAAACACGCACATTCCGCTTGCAAAAATAAAGGAAGACTGGAACGGAAATTTGCCTTTCAATGTTTTTTCACTTTTTCCGCAGGATGATGTTCTGGGACAGGAATTCACCTGCAACTTTGTGATTGACTATGAATTCAACGAGGGAATACAGTTCGGGGATGCTTCAGTTCAGGGCGAATGGAAAGATGCGCTGGAGCTTTTCATGTCCGCGGTTGAATACGCCTCGCTTTTGCCTTTTTCTCTTCCACTGGACAGCGAGCTGTATTTTCATGTCCAGTCAATCGCGGCAAAAAGGAAAATCGCACGCTATGTTGACAGCGAAACCGGAATTCAGTCACGGAACCACTTTATAATTTTAAATTCGGCGGAATAAATTGAATACACTTTTGCAAGACGAATCTCTGATTATTGGAAGCCAGGAAGAAATACAAAAACTGAAAAAAAAAGAAGCTGCCAAACTGCTCGTTGTTTCAGACTCGCACGGTTCGTACCAGAGCCTGCTTTTTGCTTTAAGGCAGTTCGGGGCTGTAAGCGATGCCCTTGTTTTCTGCGGCGATGGAATTTGCGATATCGCGCACCTTGTGTCGGATGCGGTTGAACAGCCGGAAATACAAGCGATTATTCCGCCTGTAATCGGCGTTGCGGAAGGAAACAATGATGCGGATTTGTATCCTGTAAGAAATGTCCTTTCCGACAATCCGTACTATGTTGAGCTGAAAATTCCGGTTTTCAATGTGCTTGAAACCTGCGGACAGAGAATTTTCTTTACACACGGACACAAAAATTCTCTGTATCTTGGAACAGCGGGAATTACTTACGCAGCAAAGGAAAACAACTGCACCATTGCGCTTTACGGACATACACACATTGCCTGCGGAAAACAGCGTGAAGGAATTTTCACCGTGAATCCAGGAAGCTGCTATAAACCGCGCGCAGGACAAAGACCGTCTTGTGCAGTCCTGGAGCTGAAAAAAAACAGCGAGCCTGCATGCATTTTCTATGAAATTTCAGCGGCTGGCTGCAAGCCTTTTTTTCCTGAGAGGACTTTATAAAAATGCCGCTGCTTGAACTGAAAAATGTCTGCTATTCCTATCCCCTTTCCGGCAAAGCTGCGCTTGAAGACATTTGCTTTTCTGTAAACAAGGGCGACTATATCGCAGTCCTCGGACTCAACGGCTCGGGAAAAAGCACACTGGCAAGGCTCATAGCAGGATTTTTTGAGCCTTCGTCAGGCAAAATTCTCAGGGAAAAGGAAATGCTGCCCGGAATAGTTTTTCAGCAGCCAAAGGAACAGGTGGTAGCCGGAATTGTTGAGCGGGACACAGCCTTTGGACCGCAGAATCTGAACATGACGGAAGCAGAGATTGAGCTTCGGACAATAGAATGTCTTTCGGTTGTTTCGCTTGCAGACAGGGCAATGGACAGAACCTGCGAACTGTCACTCGGACAGACACAGCGGCTTGCGTTCAGCGGAATTCTTGCGCTTTTCCCTGACCTTCTGATTTTAGACGAAGCCACCGCCATGCTTGACCCGGATTCAAAAAGCCAGCTTATAGAATTCGTAAATGCCTGGAACTGCAAGGGACACACTGTTATAACCGTAACCCACGATTTGGACGAAGCACTTTGCGCTCAAAGAATTCTGGTGATGGACAGGGGGCAGATAGCATTTGACGGAACTCCGCGGCAATTCAAGGAAAGCAGAACTTCCTTTGAAAAAATTTTCGGCGAAAGCGCAGAATACACATCATTTAAAGATTCCTCTGTGAAAAAAAATACATCCGCAGAAACAGTTCTAAAGGCAGACCGGCTGTCTTTTTCATACGGAGAGCGCACAGTGTTCCAAGACATTTCTTTTGAGCTGAAAAAGGGAACACTGACAGCTCTTACCGGTCCAAGCGGCTGCGGAAAATCCACGCTTTTTGAATGCCTGGCAGGGCTTAAAAAATTTCAGGGCGGAAAAATATATGCCATGTCACGGCCTGTGCTCGGGCTACAGGAAAGCGAAGCCGCGCTGTTTGAACCTTATGCCGCCGATGATGTTGCCTTCGGGCCAAAAAACAGAAATATCAGCGGAAAAAAACTGCTGGAGCGCGTAAAAAATTCCATGGAGCTAGCAGGACTGGACTACCGCGATTTTGGAAACGCTCCCGTGCACTCTCTGAGCGGCGGAGAAAAACGCAAGCTTTCCGTTGCAGGACTTATTGCGCTCGACAGCGACATTCTGATTTTTGATGAGCCGACAGCAGGACTTGATCCGCTTTCAAGGAAAAAACTGCTTGCCTCTTTTAGAACACTGGCAGAAAGCGGAAAAACAGTTTTGTTCAGCACCCACCGCCTTCAGGAAGCAGAGGCCGCCGATGTCCAGATACAATGGGAAAATCTTTCTTCCAAAAGCAAAATAACTAATGCATCCGAGGAAAGCAGCCTGCCAGAAATGAAGCCGCTTGAAAATTCCGCGCTCCTTGAAAAACTCTCAAAAGCCGCATCAGTTTTTTCAGCGCCGGGGAAAATTCCTGAATCCCCTGTAACAAGACTTTCCGCCGGAAAAAAGACAGCTTTGTTTGCAATTCTGTTTTTCAGTTCAATTCTGCTTCCATTTCCTGTCTGCGCTGGAATGATACTTGTAAACATAGGCTATGCGCTCCTTTCAAAATGTCCGCTTAAAAACACTTTCAGAATAGCGGCTAAGCTTCTTCCGTGGATAATATTGTTTTCTCTGCTGGGAATTATCCTCTTTCCTGTCTACGAAGGCGACACTGTGCTTTTTTCATGGCATGCAATTACTGTCACAAGGACAAAGCTTTTTCTATTCGCAGGCTCGTTTATACATTCACTCTGCGCCGTTTCAGCAATCGGAACTTTCTTCTTTATCATGGACGAGAGGCAGGCGATGGACGGAATTTCAGATATTCTGAAACCATTGAAGCTGATTCATTTTCCTGTCCGATGCGCAGTCCTTATTGTAGGAATTGTTTTCAGGTTTATACCATTGCTTTTAGATGAATTTTCGGGCATTATAAAAACACAGATTATCCGCGGAGCATTTGGAAGCGCAAGGGGAATAAAAAAAATAAAGGCAATCATACCGGTTTTTGTTCCGCTTGTTCTTCAGACAATCCGGAAAGCCCGGTGTTTGGCAGATGCCCTTACCGCACGATATTTCAAATGAATTTTTTTGGAGATAATATGTTTACTATGAAAATGCTGGTGGCTTTTATTGCATTTTTGATGTATGCGCTTGTAATTATGTTTCAGAATAGAAAAGTTATGTTTTCATCAGGCGCGGCGGTTTTAATAATAATTCTGGCTGCAATTTTTCCCGGCATGATTTTTCCGCTGCCGCAGGATATAGTTGCGCTGGAAGGCTGGCTTCCAACCAGAATATACCCGTTTTACCATTCCGCTGTTGAAATCATAAACTGGAATGTCATCATGATTTACCTTGGCAGCATGATTATCGCTTCGCTTTTTATATACTCAAAAGTTCCTGTAAAAATCGCAGACAGCATTGTAAACAAGAGCCGCAACACATGCTTTGCAATGGTCGCCATTCTTGCAATGACAGGAATAATTTCAATTTTTGTTGAAAACGTTGCGACTGTTCTTGTGATGGCTCCAATCGGACTTGCGCTCTGCTCAAAGCTGAAAATGAATCCAACGTTCTTTATGATGGGGCTTGCCGTCATGAGCAACCTTGAGGGAACTGCGACCTTGGTGGGAGATCCGCCGTCAATGATTTTTGCAAGCTACGCCGGCTACAGTTTCAACGACTTCTTTTTCTATTCAGGAAAGCCGTCTATATTTTTTATAATACAGATTGGAATGATTGCAGGCTGCGCGTTTTTTTATTTCTTTTTTGCAAAAAACAAAAATGAGAAAATTCTTGTTGAGAGCGAAAAGATTATATCATGGTTTCCGTTCTGCTGCCTTTTAATGATGATTCTGGGGCTTGCGGCGGTTTCATTTATAAATTCACGCTTTGAATACCTGAGCGGAACTCTGGTTATTTCAATAGGCATCATAGGACTTTTGTGGTTCAAATTTTCCCAGAAAAAAAGCGATGCTGAAATTTCAAAGCTCATAAAGGAACTTGACTGGGAAACTATTTTCTTTTTGATTGGAATTTTTATTGTAATCGGAGCAATAAAAGAAACGGGTCTTTTAAAGAATCTTGCAGCACTGCTTGTAAGCATTACAGGCGGCTCCAAATTTGCGGGCTTTATTATCATTCTGCTTGTTTCAATCGCAATAAGCGGCTTTGTTGACAACGTTCCATACATAATCGCGATGCTTCCTGTAACAGGCGCAATGGCCGAAAGCATGGAAACTGCCCCTGAGCTGTTTATGTTCGCACTGCTTGTGGGAAGCTGTCTGGGCGGAAATTTAACTCCGTTCGGAGCAAGCGCAAACATCGTTGCCATGGGAATTTTGAAAAAAGAAAACTATCCGATGAAATTTTCCGGCTGGATAAAAATAGGCGTTCCGTTCACGCTCATCACAACTGCCGCAGCCTCTGTGTTCCTGTGGCTTGTCTGGGCATAAAAAAAGGAAGCACTGGCAAACCGTTTAATGGCAGGTCAGCGCTTCCTTGAATTTCTTCATAAAACTTTTCAGAAAAATCTATGCCGAAACAGATACAACAGCGCCTGCCTCCGGCATAAGACCAGCAAAACCATATAATGACTGTCCCTGTGCGCTTGAGGAAATTGCGTTTTTTATCTGCTGCTGACAGCTTTTTATAAGCTCTTCCTTTTGCTCCTCGGAAAGACCGGAAGCTTCGCTTTCTGAAACAACAGGCTTCTGCTTCATGGAAACAAGCTGAGAAATAAGAGTATTTAAAATGCTCAGGCGGTTTATAGGAACTCCGCGCTGTCCGTGCTGTGTCGCTGTTCCGTGCACGTAGTCAAAGTGTGAATATATGACTGCGCTCGGCTTTACAGGAACACACAAAGAGCCTGATGAATTAGAGAAAAATGTTTTATAAGATGCCGCATTTAGGCTGATTCCATTTGAATACATACATCTACCCTCAAATTTCCACAGTTTTATTATCGGTATCTTATAAAAAAAGTTTAAGGGAACGTTCTCTTACACTATGAATTTTTTCCGCGGCAGCAGTTTCCGCAGCCTGTTACAATCACGTGCTTTTTTCCTTCAGCCTTGTTAAAAAGCCGGGCAACAAGATGTCCATCGCCCAGCGGAATTTCTTTATGGCAGACAGGACAGGTTCTTTTTAGACCAGGCTCAACTGAAGGGTAGCAATGCGGACATCCGTTTATTGTGCAAAGCTGATCAGGAACATTCATCGGTCTGTAAACCCGGCTGACCAGATCTTCACCCGGAAGAAGCAGCGAGCCGCAAACGGGGCAGGAAACCAGAAGCCCTTTTTTCTGCGCATTTTCACGGCGCACATTTTTGGCTTTCATTTTTGCATCTTCAATTCCCGAGGAAAAGTGTTTTATATAAAAATTCAAAAGAAAAACTATGAACGCAAACGCCGCAGCGGCAATAAAATAAATCAGCATTTTGGTATTATAGACAGTAAAAAAGTTTATGGGAACCTCTAAAAATTTATTTTCAGTGATTTTTGCAGCTCGTTTTATCAGGCTATGTCTGTAAGCAGTGCTGCTCTCAAAGGTTTCCGTGATGGAAGCGGCATAAAGGAGGAGTTTAAGTTCTTATCTGATTTAACTGTTCATTATAAACATCTTATTTAATTCTTCATGAGAATTCCCGGAACGTCAATAAAAAAACAGCTCTTTTTATATGCATATCCTTTCGGAAAAATAACTTTGAAAATTGCATGCTGACAGTTGTTTTTGGCAAAGTCAAATGATATAATTTATCCAGAAAAATATGACAAAAGTATCTTTTGACTTGAAAGAAAAAATTCCAGTAAAAGAAAAACAACAGCGAGGCACTCCTCTGTTTCCATTGCAGTATAATTTCTGCAACACAGAAAATCCGTATTACGATTTATGGCTTCACTGGCACACAGAATTCGAGCTGATTCATATTATTTCCGGAAGCTATAATCTTTTTGTGGGCGACCATGAAATAACTTTAAAAAAAGGAGACAGCTGCATTATTCCGGGAAAAACCGTCCATGGAGATGCGCCTGAAAAAGGAGCAAGCAAATACGAGTCAGCTGTTTTCGATATTGAACTTTTACGCCAGCACGGTTTCAGTCCGGACTCTTTTATCAATGATATTCTAATGGAAAATATTTCGCTGCAAAACCACATTCCGGCAGAGCAGAAAGATATTTTTGACATAGTTGAATTCCTGTTCAGTACAATCCGGGAGCAAAAGGACAGCTGGGATATAATTTCCTCGGGGACTCTGATTTTGTTTTTTGGGCTGCTGAAAAAGCATCATTTTTTTACAGAGAAAAAAATTCTTCCTGTGCAGAAACGGCTCAGAAATAAAAAACTTGATATTGTTCTTGAATTCATAAAGAAGAATTACGGAAACGATATAACGCTCGAGCAGCTTTCAACCGCAGCGGGATTTTCGCCCAAGTATTTCTGCCGCGTATTCAAGGAAATGACTGGAAAATCTCCTGTTGAATATTTGAACTGGTTCAGAATCAGCAGGAGCTGCTCCTTTTTGCGGGAAACAAATGAAAAGCTCCCTGATATTGCAAAAAAATGCGGCTTCAAGGATTTTTCGTACTTTATAAAAATTTTCCATAGGTACAAAGGAATGACTCCTCTGAAATATAAAAACATGGAACTGAAGCCAGATAAAAAGGAAAACTAAAAAATGCTAAAAGAAAAAACAGTTTTAATCGGAGTAACAGGAAGCATTGCAGCCTATAAAGCGGCAACACTTGCGAGCATGCTTGTAAAGGCCGGGGCGGAAGTTCGTGTCCTGATGACAAAAAACGCTGAAAATATAATTAATCCAATTACTTTTGAAACTCTCACCGGACACAAATGCCTTATAGACACATTCGACAGAAATTTTGAATTCAATGTAAACCATGTTTCCTTGGCAAAAAAGGCTGACATATTTTTAATATGCCCGGCAACCGCAAACACAATTTCCAAGGTTGCAAACGGAATGGCGGACAACATGCTGACATCTGTTTTTCTTGCCGCAAAATGTCCTAAAATTATCTGCACTGCAATGAATACTGCAATGTATGAAAATCCCATAACACAGGAGAATCTTGAAAAGTGCAGAAAATACGGCTTCAAAATTCTCGAGCCTGTAACAGGTCATCTTGCCTGCGGAGCAATCGGAAAAGGCAAAATGGAAGAGCCGCAGGCAATCTTTGACTTCATTGAAAATGAAATCGCATTTGAAAAGGATTTTGCAGGAAAAAGAATTCTTGTTACAGCCGGGCCAACCCAGGAAGCAATAGACCCCGTACGCTTTATCACAAACCATTCATCTGGAAAAATGGGCTATGCAATCGCAAAAGCCGCAGCGGCGCGCGGAGCAGAAGTAACACTTGTGTCAGGCCCCACGGAGCTTCCCCTGCCGCGCTTTGTAAAAACAATAAGAACCGTGAGCGCAGAAGAAATGTTTAATGCCGTAAAAACAAATTTCCCTTCCGCGGATATTGTTATAAAGGCGGCGGCTGTTGCTGATTTTCGCCCAAAAAACACAAGCGAAAACAAAATAAAGAAAAACAGCAGCGTTCTTTCCATTGAGCTTGAATCCACCGATGACATTCTTTTGTACCTTGGCAATAATAAAAGGCCGGAGCAGTTTCTCTGCGGATTTTCAATGGAAACAGAAAATCTCATCGAAAATTCAAGGCAGAAACTTCTAAAAAAGCACCTTGACTTGATTGTCGCAAACAATCTTAAAAATCCAGGCGCAGGCTTCAGGACAAATACAAATCAGGTTGTGCTGATTTCCCGTGATTCACAAAAAGAGCTTCCTCTTATGGAAAAAGAAGATGTCGCACACTGCATATTGGATGAAATAAAAAATGCCTCTGCAAAAAATTGAATTCAAAAGTCTAAAAGGGTTCCGGGTTGGAAATGCCCAGAACTATGAAGCGATGACAGGTGTAACAGCCTTGGTCTTTGACTGCCAAAACACAGCGGGAATAGATATTTCAGGAGGAGGCCCTGCCGCAAGGGAATCGTTTTTGTTTTCGCCGCTTGCATACCAGCAGTCAATTACAGCCCTTCTTCTTTCAGGCGGCTCTGCATACGGACTTGAAGCAGCAAGCGGCGCCATGAAATATCTTGAGGAAAAAGGCATGGGCTATAAAATTGCAGGCGGTGTAGTTCCCATAGTTCCGCAGTCATGCATTTTTGACTTGCAGATTGGAAGCGCAAAAATTCGCCCGGACATAAAAATGGGCTACGAAGCCTGCGTGAATTCCGAAACAAACAATCCTGTTTCCGGCATAATCGGCGGCGGAACAGGCGCAACAGTAGGAAAAATATTCGGAATGGAACGCGCGCAGAAAGCTGGAATCGGCTACAGCGCATTCAAACTTGGCGAACTTGAAGTGGGAGCTGTCGCAGTTGTAAATGCACTTGGTGATATTTTCGATTATCAGTCTGGAAAAAAAATCGCAGGAGCACTGACTCCAGACAGAAAAGAATTCGCTTCTTCAGAGGAAGGAATTTTCGCATTGCCGAAAAAAATTCAGGAAGGAGCAAACACAACAATCGGCGCTGTAATTATGAACGCCGACTTCAGCCAGCAGCAGATGTGCAAAATCGCCGCAATGACAAGAAGCGCGCTCGCAAGAAGCATTAATCCCGTGGGAACAACAGCAGACGGCGATACAATTTATGCAATAACAACAGGCAAGGTAAAATCTGACATAAATGCAGCCGGAACACTGGCATGCAGAGCTTTGTCAGAAGCAATTACAGATGCAGTCAAAAGCTCCAGAATGTCGGATTCAGAATATCTGAATCTCATAAAAGGAAATGCTAAAAGCTGAAAAAGGAGATCGCTTTCATGGAAAAAAATCTTTCACAGGCGGTGGAAAAAACAAAAGATATTCTTCATGCCGATGGATTTTTAAAATATCTGACACTTGAAAACATCGTGAGAATTTCGGCGAGCATTATTTCTGTTGTTGTATTTTATGCGCTTTTCCGTTTTATAAAAAAAACAATTCAGACAAAGACGCACCTGAACCTTGAAAAAAACACAGCGGTTCTCGCAAGCAAAACGGCAAACTATATTTTTTACATCTTGATGGCAATGTATATTCTGGGGCTGTTCGGAGTGAACCTGAAAGCTCTCTGGGGCGCAGCCGGTGTTGCAGGAATTGCCGTGGGCTTTGCAGCTCAGACAAGCGTGAGCAACTTTATCAGCGGACTTTTTGTTCTTGGGGAAAAATCCATGAAAATCGGCGACGTGATTACTGTAAGCGGAACCACAGGAACAGTTGAATCAGCCGGACTTTTAAGCGTCAAGATAAGAACACAAGACAACCTGCTTGTCCGTATTCCAAACAGCAGCATGATAAATTCCGTTCTTACAAACCACAGCACTTATAAAACAACGCGGTATACTTTTGAAGTCCAGGTAAGCTACGAAGCCGATCTGGCTTCCGCAATGCAGAAAATCAAGGAGATTGCAGAGGACAGTCCGCTTGTTCTAAAAAGCCCGGCGCCGCAAATTTTTTATGACAGCCTTGGAGGCTCGCTGAAACTGAAACTTTCCGTATGGCTTAAAAACTGCGACATAATTTCAGTGAAAAATTTTATTTACACGGAAATCGTCCGGCGGTTCAGGCAGGAAAACATAAAATTTCTTTGACTTAGCGCATTTTTTTTATTTCTGCGGATATATAATAATTATGAAGTTTTTTTTATTTATATGTCCGCTTTTTCTGTTTTTTTCCTGCGATTTTTTTTCATACACCGAAGATGAAAAATTCACCCTTCCGTATTCCGGAGAATGGAAAGTAAGAACAAGCCGAAGCTCAGAGTGCGCAGAATTCACCGTTAACGGAAACAGCTTTACAGCTGAAGTAAACAAAAATGAAGCCACTGCGCTGGTAGCCTATTCATGCTCAGAGAAAAAAATCTGCGGCACAATTTATCCATACTCAATGGAACTTACATTCCAGGATGGCTTTGCGGCAGAAATTCTGCTTTCACTTTCCGCATCTTCCGCCGATTCAGATTCCAGTAAAAACGAATATCTTTCAAAATTCAACTGGAGCAGATTCATGGAAGAATGTCGTGTGTTTGAAGAAAATACATGGAAACTGGACAAGGAAAGAATCATGACAAAAATTTCTTCCGGCAATTTCAAAAAGACTGATTTAAAGCTATTGGAATGAAACAAAATTCGGTATATCATGAATGTATTTTATAAGGAAACCTCGAAATCTGAAGTTTTCGTGACAATCCCGAAACTTCAGCGTTTGCCTGTGTTTTTCCTGTAAAAAGGATTCTAAATGAAAAAAAATTTATTTAAAACTATAACCGCGCTGAATTTGATTATGCTATTTTTTTCGTGCGCCGGAAAAAAATCTGAAACGCAGAATCTTCCTGTGGCAAAAATTCACAGCTGGTATTATTTTACCAATTCAGGCTTTAAAACAATCGATGCGCCGCAGAATGTTCCTACTGTTCTTGAAAAGCCATGGACAGAAACCGTGAGAATTGCAAGCGCAGGCTGCTCCGGCGCCAACGGGGATGCTGCCTATGCTCTTGTCAACCGCGCAGGACTTCTTTGCTTCAGCGGAAACAACATCACATTCTATCAGGATAATTCCATTTTTTCTGAGGACACCGCGGATTTTCTTGTATTCAGCGACGGAAAACCTGTTTTCTGCCTTTACCGGAGCAGTTTTTTCAATTCAAATCCAGATAAAAATCCTGCGGTTCATACATCAAGGCCATTTCTTGTGGAATTTTCTCCAGACTCCAGAATTTTTTATCCGATAGTTTCCTATTCAAATTTGAATCTAAAGAATGATGACCAGGTAACAGGCTACTTTTGGAACGGAAAAACATGGGCCTGTTCCGCAAAAAAAACAATAAAAAACGGCTATGAATTTTCATATTTTTTCTGGGAACCGCTCGTTCCGCTGACAGAAGCAAGCCCGGCATTAGGCAGGGAATTTTTTTCATTCAATCCAATGTCAGAAACTGAATATAAAAAAATGAATTTGCCGAAGCTGTTTAACGATGCGCCTGAAGAACTAAAATCACTTCTCTTTTCTATTCCGGACGAATTTTCCTTCTATGTATCATGGCGAAACAGCGAAGGCACAAGCCCTGTAACCTACAGCCACAAAGGCTCATCTGATAATTTTTCAAGCGCACGGGCAGGATTTTCATCTGGAAAAAAATACATTGCAGCGGTGTTTTCGGACGGAACTGTCTATTTAAAAAGAATTTCAGACAACCAGCTGAAAGTTTTCAGGCTGCCGCTTCTTCCGCCGAATTTTTCCTATGGAGAAATGGCGATTTCTAAAGACACGCTTTATGTTTCGTGGGAAGAAAGCAGCTTTTTTAAAACCGCAAGAGCCGGATTCATCAGTGTTGATTTAGAAAAACTGTAGAAAATCTCCGGCTAATAGCGCACCAAATTCGGCACTTTTGAAAAAGGCGGCTTCGTTATATACAGATACTTCAATGGATGAATATCAAGCCCGTTCACTTTCCAGCCGCCGATTTCATCTGTGTTGACAATATGCGCGCTCACAGGATGCGAAACAGGAATAACAACGCTTTCGTTCAAAAGTATCTGCTCTGCTGCTGCCATCAGCTTATAGCGCTCGGAAATAGAATCAATTTTAGAAGCTTCCTTCAGCAATGAATCAAATTCCTGATTTTTGAATCCTGAAACATTTAACGAAGAATCCCCGCGGAACAGCTCCAGAAAAGCCAGAGGATCTGCAAAATCTCCAATCCATGAATAATGAAACAAATCAGCGTTCCAGGCTGGAATTGAAGCGTTGTATCTTTCAAAAGTGGTAGTTTGAATTTTCAGGTCAACACCGAGAGGCGCCCAGGCTTCCTTCAAAATCTGCGCGCAATCCGCAAGAATTCCTTCTCCTGTTGTCGCAAAAAGCAAAGTCAGCCTTTCATCCTTGGAAATTCCATTTTCCGCGCGGGCAGCTTCCATAAGTTTCAAAGCATCATTTTCGTCATAATCCGAAATTCCAGAAATCTCAGGATACCCCGGAAGAGGATAAATAAATGTTTCGGCCTTTATGTTGAATTTTGCGCGGAGCTTGTCGTAAGGAATTGCTTCAAGGAGCGCATCGCGGAATTCTTTTTTCGCCCAGATATTATTTTGTATTTTAAAGAAAAGATAAACCGTGCCGAATTCAGTTCCAACCAAAATTTTTGATTTGTCTATAATTTTTGAAGCATCCGCATTTCCCATAATCCAGTCAATTTCAGCATTGTTGAATCGATAGGAATTCTCAGTGTAATCATCGCTCAGAGTAAAACGCACCGCCGGAATTTTTACATTCTGCGAATCCCAGTAAAATTCATTTTTTTCAAGGACAATTTCACTGGAATCAGCCGATTTTAGAAAAAACGCGCCGCTGTATGCATTTTGATTTTTGCTTATTACACTGAATGAATGATGGCACAGAATATTTGGAAGATGCCCGGTAGGCTCGTTCAAATGAACCACAAGCGTAAAATCATCCCTCGCTTCGATTCTTACATCCTGCTCTGTAGCATTTCCCTGCCTGAAATCCGATGCTCCTGAAATACAATCCAACAGCGAGGCAAAAGGCGCATTTGGAGTTGCCAGCAGAGCAAGCCAGGAATTTTTTACATCATGGGCAGTTATCAAAGTTCCATCACTGAATTTTGCATCATTTCTCAGAAAAAAAGTCCATCGCTTTCTATCACGCGAAATTTTATAGGAAGAGCAAATCGCCGGCAGCGGAGCCAGATTCACCGGATCGTATGAAAAAAGCCCTTCGTAAAGTCCCGTAAAAAGCTGAGCCTCGGCGGTAAATGCAGCTGTATGGGGATTCATGTCATAAACATGAAGCGGGGCGCAAATAACAACTTCACGCTCAGGCATCTCCTGCGGAAAAACAGCCGCAGCAACACAAGACAAAAATAATACTGCAAAAAATTTTTTCAAATTAAACCTCGGCACATAACTCAGGAAATTCCCAGCTTCTTCATCTGCTCCTGCTCTTCAACATAAGAAAGATACTCCGCGCGCTTCTGATTAAATTTAACAACAATATTCTTTATTGTCATCAATTCCATTGACAAACCTTTTATCTTTGAGCGGTCAGAAGTTTTTGAAGAATTTTTGAAGAATTCATCAAGTCCGTAAAGCTGGGCAAAAATATGATTATTTTCCACCATCTGCTTATTCAGATACTCAAGAAGTGCCGAATCATTCTGCCCATCAGCCTTTTTATATCCCGGTGAATTCAGGCTGGAGAACGAAGCATAAACCCTCGCCTTTTTCAAAAGGTGTGTATAGAATTCATTAAAAGATATAATTTCCTTCTTTTTTGTTTCCGTGCGCTTGTCGGTAATAAAAATTTCGTAGGAAACAGGCGGCTCTTCCAGACCAAATATGCCGCGCAAAAATCTCAGGATACTTTCCTTAAGCGACTTCCTTTCGCTCTGAAGCAAATTGTGATTCATGTTAATTTTTTCGGCAATTATACTGAACTGCTCCCCGGACGAAGCCAGCGTGCGCAGGGCATCCATTATAATTGCATGGGTGTCTACAGTGACTTTAGTTTCCTGAGGAATTTCATTCACCTTTATTTTTTCGTACAATGCCTTCTGGAGCTTCTCTTTTTCCAGCGAAGTTTCCTCTGCCACAATTTCTGAAACAAGCTCATTATTGAAATTTCTTCCAGCCATGCATGAAGAAAAAAGCCTCTTTATTTCCCCCATCAAAGCTCCGGACGAAGCAAAAGCTTTTTCCCTGTCAAAAGAAGGATTTCCAAAAACACTTTTTCTAACCGCAATTTTATAGCGTTCACGCTGAAAGTCAGCAAGAGTTTTCAGAGTTTTATCAATCTCATCCATTGCAGTTTGGCTCTTAGAAATACTATCTTTCAAAAGGCTCTGAACAATTGGCTGAAGTCCATTTTTAAGTTCATTTATAGAAATTGCAAGCGCGCGCGTATTTGGGCGTGTTGAATTCACGCTCAGATTTGCCCAGGAAAATGTGTTGTTCAAATCCAGCATTTTTTTTATCTTCCCAGTATCAAGCTGTGCAACCGAAAATTTCATAAAATTGCAAATGTAATCAAGCATTGTTTCATACTTGCTAAGGCGTATTCCAAGAACAATAGAACGCTCATTGTCAGCAAATGAAGTTGTTTCCGGCAAAGAAATTTCTGTAACGCGGTTATCGCTTTTATATGGGTCAGGAACAACAAGAGATCTTTTTACAAGATTGTCAAAAATATTTCTCAAGCAGGAAAAATGAAGGCGATAATTTTCCAGAAGCTTTGGCAGTTCAACAGTATCAAACCACTGCTCACGCTCATCCGCCGCTGAAATAATTTCCTGATTAAAATTTTCATTTACTGTCATATTTTTTTCCATAAAATTTTATCAAAAAGAAACAAAGAACTGTTTATGAAAAGCAGCTTTTGTACCCATATAACTTTCTCCGCATTTTTAGAGCCGCCCAGAAAAATGCTGATTAACTGAAAAAATCAACCAGTTTTTCTTAAAACTTTCCGGATGCCTCTATAAAATAATCAACACCCCTGACACAAGGGAGTCTTGTTTCATAAGGTACCTCAGTCGGGTTTCATACCCTTTATTACTACGCAGAGCATCGGGACT
Source organism: Treponema sp. (assembly GCF_051883275.1). Classification (GTDB taxonomy): domain Bacteria; phylum Spirochaetota; class Spirochaetia; order Treponematales; family Treponemataceae; genus Treponema_D. The sequence continues at coordinate 117,478 of NZ_JBJETK010000057.1, forward strand.
TCAAATCCTCCGATGAATAAACTTTTTTTAAATTTCGGAAAAAAAACACAATACTTAAGAAAATATATAAAAATTCTCTTGAAGTCAATTATGAGAAAGTCGCAGTGCCTCGGCTTTTTCATGCTGAATTTCAAGAATTTCCATAATTTTATCTATCATTCGCTGCTTAGGATCAGGTTCATCAGGCGGCAATGTTTCAAGATAATCCTTGCGGAATTTTTTACATTCAATGACGGGGCTTGCAGTAAACACAAGTTCATCCGGCCCGATTAAATCACTGAGCATATCCTCTTTTCCATCCTGAATCTCAAGAATAGAACCGTTTATGCTTACACAAAGGGCAATGTCAAATAAGCGAAGATAACTGTCAATTTCTCTCAGTCCGCGTTTTGTTTCAGGATGCCCGGGCCGGTATCTAGTCCCGGAAGGAAAAACAAGAATGACTTCACCGCGTTTTTTACAGTCGTCCATTGCACGCATTGCAGCTAAATTGATTTTCCGCGCTTTCAAAGCTTCTTCTTTTGCCTCTTCCTCAGACTGAGCATTTTCCTCATTTTTTGTAAGACTTCGAGTAGGATAAATTACAACCCTGGTAAAACTTTCTGCAAATGCACGGACAATCGGATTTTCCTCATTAAGCTTCATGCCTGCGATTGCAACAACTCTTTTCGAAAGATCAACAAGCTCAGGATTTTCACTGTGATCAAGCATATAAAGAAAAGCCGGCAAATCTGTATTTGAATAATGCTCCATTAAAATCAGACCGCTTTTTCCATTTTTCACCTGCTCATAGAAATTCAAAAAATTCTCTATACCATCAAAATGACTTTTCGGCAAAAGATTATCCTCAACAAGCTTGTCCATAAGTTTTCTGTTCTTTGGATTAGCAAGCTGATAAACATTTGTGCTATCTATTTTTGCAGCAGCAACTGAATTAGAGGAAAGCGTTTTAAAAAAATCTGCATAAGCATCACGAATTGTTTTCTTTTCCATAAGAACACTCCTATAGGCAAGGAATATACTCCCAATCAGAAAAAAGGGAGGGAATAAAAAAGGCCCCCGGGCAGGGAGCCCG
>NZ_JBJETK010000058.1:0-45252 GCF_051883275.1 Treponema sp.
ATTGGAATCAGGAACTTCATGGTATTGACAAATATCATAGGAGTTCGGAATGACATTACACTGTGTACAGTATGACATGGGCAGTTACATGGCATGACAATACTTTAGGGGACTGTCATTCTGGGTTTTACACTGTCATGCCGATTTGCCCTGTACTGTCATTCCGAACTTGTTTCGGAATCTATGCCCTGCCCAGCACAGATGCTGAAACGAGTTCAGCATGACAGTGCACGGTGTACAGTATGACATGGGCACTTGTGCGGCATGACGTGGGTACTTGCATGGCGGGGGGGGCGGAATTTCACCTAGCAAAACCGGTGTTTTTTTATTAAAATGTAGGAACTTTAGATAAAAACAGCCGGACTTCCCCCAAGGCGGCTTATTTTTGCAAGGAGAACAGGTTGGCTGACTACCATAAATTCCCTGATGCCCCGGAAGGAACTCCGGTTAGCAATTTTGTACATCTTCATGTCCATTCAGACTATTCGCTTCTGGATGGAGCCAGCAAAATCGACACTCTTGTCGCGCGGGCAAAGGAGCTGAACATGCCGGCTCTGGCCCTGACTGACCACGGAAATATGTTCGGGGCGCTGAATTTTGAAAAGCTGTGCCATGTGAACGGAATAAACCCGATTGTCGGAGAGGAATTCTATGTCGCGTGGGGCAGCCACACGGAGCGCAATGATGTTCCTTTCGGCACCAACGGAAAAAACAGCCACTATTTTCATCTTATTCTTCTGTGCGAAAACCAGACCGGATATAAAAATATGTCCTGGCTTTCTTCCATTGCGTACACAGAGGGGCTTTACTACGGAAAGCCAAGAATAGACTTTGAGCTTCTGAAAAAGTACCACGAGGGGCTGATATGCCTTTCCGCATGCATCCAGGGGGAACTTCCGCAGCTTCTTTTGAACGGAAGGGATAAAGATGCGTACCGGGTCGCCGAGGAATACAAGAATCTTTTCGGGCCTGACCATTACTATATAGAGATTCAGGACCACGGGCTTGATGAGCAGAAGGAAGTGGCGGTTAAGCTTATAAAGCTTTCCAAGGACCTCGACATTCCCCTTGTTCTTACAAACGATGTGCACTACTGCAACAGGGAAGACGCGGAGGCGCAGGACGCGCTCAGGTGCATCGGGTTCAAAAAGCTTCTGGACGAGCCTCACCAGACAATGGGCGGCGGAAGAAGCGAATGGTATCTCAAGACAGAGCAGGAAATGTCCATTCTGTTTCCGAACTACCCCGAGGCAATGGCGAACACTATAAAAATCGCCAATATGTGCAACCTTACAATACACCAGTATTCCACGCCGGAGCTAAAGGGCTGTCTTCCGCGGTTCACGCTTCCAAAGGAATTTCAGAGGCATGAGGACTACACGCTCAACCAGGACGACTATGTCCGCCATCTGGTGGAAAAAGGGCTTCGGGTGCGCTACAAGGAAGTAACACAGGCAATAAGGCGCCGCTGTGAATATGAGCTGGGAATTATTTTCAAGATGGGATTTTCCGGCTACTTTCTGATTGTCTGGGAATTCATCAACTGGGCGAAGGAGCACGGAATTCCGATAGGCCCGGGGCGCGGCTCAGGAGCAGGATCTCTGGTGGCATACTGCATGACCATAACGGACATTGATCCGTTCAGGTTCAATTTGATTTTTGAAAGATTCCTGAATCCGGAGCGTGTTTCCATGCCGGACTTTGACATTGACATGGACTTCGATTTCAGGCAGAACATAATCCAGCACACAAGGGAAACATACGGAGATCCGCAGGTCGGGCACATAGTAACGTTCGGCACGCTGAAGCCCAAGGCTGTAATCGCAGATGTCGGGCGCGTTTTGAACATTCCGCTTTCAGAAGTCGAGATGCTGAAAAAATGCATTCCCAACAACCCAAAGGCAAAGCTCAAGGACGCATTCACTCCGCCGGACGAGGATCACCCGGAAAACGGGCAGCTTATACAATACCAGGACGACGAAAGATACCGGCGGCTGTTCAAGCTCTGCATGAAGCTCGAGGGGCTTATCAGAAACACCAGCCTGCACGCGTCCGGAATGGTGATCGGGCTAACTGCCCTTCCTGACTGGGCGCCGGTATTCAGAGATCCCAAAACAGGCGAAGTCGCGGTTCAGTACACAATGGACATCATAGAGCCGTGCGGCCTTGTGAAATTCGACTACCTTGGGCTAAAGACGCTTTCGCTGATTCGGTACGCGGAAAATATAATCAACAAGCACAGAAAGCCCGGCGAGCCTGAATTCAAGACCGAAAATGTGAGCGAAACTGACTCTGAAACATTCGACCTTTTCTGCCGAGGAGACTCCGTTGCGATTTTCCAGTTTGAATCTCCCGGAATGCAGAAGATTCTCCGCCAGTGCCAGCCGCGCTGTGTGGAAGAGCTTGTAGCCTTGAATGCGCTGTTCCGCCCCGGGCCGCTTGACTACATTCCCCAGTACATCGAGGGAAAATGGAAGCCTGAAACTGTCCACTACCCGGATCCGTGCCTAGAAGGAATTCTAAAGGAAACCTACGGCGTTATGGTTTACCAGGAGCAGGTCATGCAGGTTGCGCAAAAAATCGCAGGCTTTTCACTCGGCGGCGCGGATATGCTCAGGCGCGCAATGGGTAAAAAGAAGCTGGAAGTCCTCATGAGCAAGAAAGTTGAATTTGAAGAGGGCGCAATAAAGCAGGGCTACACAAAGGAGCATGCCGATGAAATATTTGACATAATGGTTCCTTTTGCCGGCTACGGATTCAACAAGTCCCATGCGGCGGCGTACACGGTTCTTGCTTACCGCACCGGCTGGCTCAAAACCCACAAGAAAGCTGAATTCATGGCGGCGAACCTGACCAATGAAATCACTTCAACTGACACGCTTCCCGAATATATCGAGGAGGCGCGCAAAATGGGAATTCCCGTTGACCCGCCGGATGTGAACCGCTCGGATTCAATTTTCGACGTTGTAGACGGACATATTGTTTTCGGCCTGAAGGGAATAAAGGGAATGGGAGAAGGAGCCGCAAGGGCAATCGTAGATGAGCGCGAGGAAAACGGGCCTTACAAGTCCTTTGTTGATTTCATTGAGCGCATATCCAACAAGGACGTGAATAAAAAAGCCATTGAGGTTCTTATAAAAACCGGCGCCTTTGACAACCTCGGGCAGAACCGCGCCACGCTTACGCTGAATTTAGAGCGTGTCATTGAATACCAGGACAAGAAAAACGCCTCCAAGGAATACGGGCAGGTAAGCCTTTTTGAAGAAGCCGGCATAAAGGAATTCGAGGACTTTAAATTCGAAGAATGTGAGGATATGCCCAGAATGGAGCGGCTGAACATGGAAAAGGAGCTTATCGGCTGCTTTGTTTCGGGGCACCCTCTGGACGAATATAAAACCATAATCGAAAACTGCGCAACCTGCACAAGCGAAAACATTGACCGCTGGGCAAAGATAGACAAGGCCGAAAAGGACGCTCTGGCCGCATCGGGAAAATCCACCTGGCAATCCAGAAACAAGGGAAAAAACTACATCGCAATCGGGCTGCTTCAGGAACTGAGGTCGTTCATCAACAAAAAGGGCAAGGAGATGGCATCGGGAAAACTCGCTGACTACAGGGGAATAATTGACATAGTGATTTTTTCCAATGTCTGGGAGCAGTATGCAGATCAAATTGAGGCCGAAAAGGTCTACGCATTCAAAGGCAGAGTGGACGGCTCAAAGGAAAAGCCAAGCTTTATTGTTGAATCCATTGAAAAGATTGAAACGTTGCAGCAAAAGTCAATTACAAGCGTTCACATTCAGCTTGAGCAGGGATTCAGCAGCACACGGGAGCTTGCGCCGCTAAGGGATTTTCTTTTTGGCGAAACAGGAAATTTGTTGGTATATTTTCATGTGGATGTGAACGGAAAAACCTACGTTGTAAGGGCGAACACGCAGCTTACAGTTCCAAATACAAAGGAATTTTTGGACAGTTTAAAAGACATTTCCGGAGTCCAGGAAGTATGGACTGAATAAAACTGAATAAAGGGAGCCTGGAAAATTCAATTTTTCCGCGCAAACTGAAAAAACCAGAGGAGGATTTAATTCATGGTTATTTTTAAATTCATATCAACGCTTTTGTCCATATATTTACTTCTGTGCTTTCTGCGCATAATATCAACTTTCGCGCGGAGAACTTTTGGCAGGGTGGCAGAAATTCTAGGCATAATATGCGACCCGTATATAGACCGCTTCTGCGGAATAAAAATATTCTGCTTTGGAAGATTTGATCTCGGTCCTGCCATTTCGCTTTGTGTCCTGCAACTGCTGTCGAGAATTTTTCTGAGTTTGTCACGGGGATACATAAGCCCGCTCATGATTGCTGAAAGCTTTATTGAGCCGGTTTATTCAATAGTTTCTTCCATTCTCTTTTTCCTTACGATTCTATTTGTGATACGCCTTGTTCTGCTGATTTTAAGGCCGCAAAATCCGCGCAGAATTCCGGGCTTTTTAGAAAACCAGTTTGACATTTCAGTTGCGTTTCTGGCGCATAAAATTTCACAGTTCTTTACGCGCGGAAATCCCATAACGTATAAATCCGAGCTGATAATTTCCACGGCGGTGCTTATCATAATACAAATCATCCTGAACCTAGTCTTTTTATTTTTTATAAGCCGCTAGAAAAATGATTCTTTCAGAACTTGCAGCAGCTATAGAAACTCTCCCCGGGACAGGCCCTGCCGCAGCAAAAAAATTCGCGGCGCTGAATATCTTTACAGTGGCGGATCTGCTTTCGACTTTTCCGCGCGGCTACGAGGACAGGACAAAAAAAATCAGCCTCAGGGAATACGCGCATTTTCCAAAGGTTCACACAATCTGCAAAGTGGCAGACCACAAATGGTTCGGCTATGGAAAAATGAAAGTCCTGAAAATCAACATTACGGACGGAGAAACAAGCGCATGGCTCACAGCATTCAACCGGAATTTTCTTGAAAGGCAGCTCCCCAAAGGAAGCATTATTGCCGTCACGGGAAAATTTGAAATCAAATACAATGAGCTTCAGTCGTCATCATTTGAAGCAGAATTTATTTCCCCCGGCGGAAATCTGAGCGATTTTTTAAATTTGCCGGTTCCCAACAGCGGTGTTTTTCCGATTTATTCCCTGACTGAAGGGCTTACACAAAAAAACTACAGAAAAACAGTCGCACAGGCACTGCGCCAATACGGAAAAAGCATCGACAATGAAATCCCTGAATCAATCATAGCGGAGCGCGGACTTCTGCAAAAAAAACAGGCGCTTCAGTTTATACATCAGCCGGAAAATATGCAGCAAATTCAGGAAGCAAGAAAAACGCTGATTTATGAGGAACTGTATATTTTTGAATACAAAATGCTCGAGCGCGCCCTGCTTCACCGCGGAATTCTCCCGGAAGCAAAAATATCCGGGCCGGAATTTTCCAAGTCAGAGTCTGCCGCAAAATCCGAACAGATAAAAGAGGAATTTATAAAAAGCCTTTCGCCGCGCCAAGAAAAAATACTGCGCAGCCTGAATTTTGAGCTTACTGAAAACCAGATGACTTCAATACTGGAAATGAACAGGGACATTGACAGAAGCCAGACCGAATGTAATACAATGCTGAACAATCCCCAGAATCTTTCGAGGGCGCCTTTTTCAATGCAGCGACTTCTTCAGGGCGATGTTGGCTCTGGAAAAACACTGGTGTCTTTTTTTGTATGCGCAAGGACAATCGATTACGGAGGCCAGTGCGCCCTTCTTGCTCCCACTGAACTTCTTGCCCGCCAGCACGCAGAAAACGCCGTCAAGCTTCTGGAGCCCGCCGGAATAAAGACAGCTTTTCTAACAGGAAATGTAAATTCCGCTGGAAGACGGCCGCTTTTAAACGCACTACGGGACGGGGAAATCGACATCATAATCGGAACACACACACTTTTCAGCAGGAACACGCAGTACAAAAACCTTCAGCTTGCAGTGATTGATGAGCAGCATAAATTCGGTGTGACACAGCGCGAATCAATTGTGGCAAAGGGGCGGCTTTCGTTCAGGCATACGGCACATTCCCCGGATCTCATAATGATGAGCGCAACGCCGATTCCGCAGACACTGGCATTGACCGCATTCGGCGACCTTGATATAAGCCTGATAAAAACAATGCCGAAGGGAAGAATTCCTGTAAAGACTTATCTGACAGTTTTTGGCAACGAAAGAAATGTCTATGAGGCAATCCGCAAAGAACTCGCCGCAGGTCACCAGGCATATTTTGTTTATCCAAGAATCGGCGACACCTCACAGGAAAATCAGGACGGCAAAGACTCCCTTAAATCGGCAGAAGAAATGTACGCTTTTCTTTCTGAAAAAGTATATCCGGATTACACCTGCGCTCTTATCCATGGAAAAACCGATGAAAAAAAACAGGCCGAAATTTTAAGCAATTTTTCAAGCGGAAAAATCAAAATTCTTGTGGCTACAACAGTTGTAGAAGTGGGAGTTGATGTGCCGAATGCAACATGCATTGCAATCGAGCATGCAGAGCGGTTCGGACTTGCAGAACTTCACCAGCTAAGAGGCCGTGTCGGGCGCGGAAAATTCCAGTCATACTGCTTTCTGACATACAGCAAAAACATCACCCAGACTGCCATTGAGCGTTTAAAAGTTCTGCACCAAAGCAACGATGGATTTTTAATTGCCGAACAGGACTTGAAGCTTCGCGGACCGGGCGAAGTTTTTGGCACTGCCCAGACCGGATGTTTTTCACTGAACATAGCCGACCTGAACAGAGACAGCGAAACTTTAAAGACAGCGCGGTATGATGCCATCTGCCAGCTTAAGCAACATAATCCCTGAGACATTCCTCGCAGCGTTTGTTTGCGCGGATTTTTGCAATGGCATTCTTTTCAATCTGGCGGACACGCTCTCTGGAAAGATTCATTTTTTCGCCGACTTCCTTCAGCGTTCTCTGCCCCTGCCCGTTCAAGCCAAAGCGCATATTCAGAACTTCAATAGATTTCTTGTCAAGTGTAGACAGAAGCTTTCCGATTTCAACTTTCAGTGAATTGTCGATAACCATATCTTCCGGCGTGAAATTTTCAGAAACAATAGTATCAACAAGATTTATATCAGTATCAAAGCCCACAGGAGAATCCAGGCTTATCATATCCTGAGAAATTGAAAGCAGCTCCCTTATATGATGCTTTGTCATGCCAAGCCTGAGCGCAACTTCTGAAAGCTCTTCTTCCTCTGATTTTTTGCCATGGGGATTTACATTATGGCAGGCTTTTCTTATTTCCCTTATCTCAGTATCCTTGTTTACCGGCAGACGTATCGGGCGGCCAATATCAATAATTGCTTTCATTATAGACTGGCGAATCCACCAGACTGCATACGAAATAAAATGATATCCCTTGCTCACATCAAAATGATCCAAAGCCTTGATAAGTCCAAGGTAGCCTTCGCTTATCAAATCCTCATACTCAAGACCCTTGTTAACATACTGTGAAGCAATTTTTATAACAAATCTCATATTGGAAGTCAAAAGCTTGTCCCGGGCGGCTTTGTCCCCGGCAGCGGCCTTTACAGCAAGGTCAGTTTCCTCGCTGTTTGAAAGAAGCGGTATTTTTTTTATTTCATTAAGATGAATTTTTACCACATCAAGATTTTTTGCCGAAACACCAGTCATATTTTTCCTCCAATATGTACTTTGGAAAACACCGAATACCACGACACGGTTTATTCAGTGCAACAATAATATTCAGGAACTTCTAAAATCAAAGTTCCCAGAACCGCCTTTCTTTTCAAACCTAGAAAAACTTCAATTTTTTAGGCTTTGCATATTATATAGCACAAAACGTGCCAACTCAAAGATTTCTCTAAAAAAAATTGCATAAAAAAAACAATATTATAGAGAGTTAAAATCAAGAAACTTTGGAAATTTGTTATTCTTTTTAAGATTTTTTAACACACAGCCGATTTTTTTTAATCGAATTCAAAAAAAACAGGCGAATTTATTATAGAAACCTAAAAAAAAGTTCAGTTTTTTAAGAAAAGTCTAAAAATGCAAGGTCAAACGTACAATATAAAAGCAGGCAAAAATCTGAAAAGGCATTTTCAAGATGGCAAACTTTCAAAGAAAAAAAACAATGCCAGAAAAAAAAGAGCTGTATCAAAAAGACACAGCTCTCAAAGTTCTGTCTTAAAAAGAGTCAAAATGACTCAAATTAAATAAAATCTTACTCAACAACAGCAATTATGTCACAGTTTTTCAGAATCAGATAATCTTCTCCGTCAATCTTGATTACTGTTCCTGCATATTTATCATATAAAATTTTATCGCCAGGCTTTACAGTTATCTTTTCCTTTTCAGTTCCAGGGCCAACTGCTTCAACAACAGCCTGCTGTGTTTTTTCCTGAGCTGTATCAGGAATAATAATTCCGCCAGCAGTTTTTGTTTCCGCTGCAACCTGCTTTACCAGCACTCTGTCTGCCAAAGGTTTTACTTTCATTTAAGTCCTCCAAATATATATGTGAAAATTTTTTAAAATTCCGAGCATCCCAAAACAAATTCCAGACATGCTCTTTTTTATATACTATAAAAATACAAATTTTTTCTATTAAAGTCAAATTCAACAGAAAAAATGGCAAAGTGATTTTAGAGGCTCGCTTTATTTTCCAGCCTGAATTTTTTTCTGGAGCAGTCTGGCCCGGTTGTTTTCAGGATTCAGGGAAAGGGCATATTTCAGGGAGCGAGCCGCGCTGTAAGAATCCCCGAGTTTCCAGTCCAGCTCAGCGATTCTAAAAAGAATTTCAGATTTTTTCTTTGCAGTCGAAGCTTTTGCAGAAGCCTTGCCGAGCGAATCAAGAGATTCAGGCAGACGATCCACGCTGGCATACAAAACACCCAGATTCACAAGCGCATTCATCACAGAAGTGTTTTTCCCCGATGAATTCAGCACGGATATACGGTCGCCGTATTTGTCCGCAATAAACTTGTAAAGGGCAATTCCTGTCTTAAAATCGGCCTTTTTACAAGCAAACCATGCGCACAGTTCACATTCCCAAAGCTCAAGGCTTTCAGGTGATTCCGCCGGGGAAAAATTGTATTTTGTCTTGTAGTAGGAGTCAAAAAGAGCTTCCGCATCAGGCTCAAGCTGGGCCGCCATGAGCGAAAAAACACAGTGCTTTACAACCGAATCCGGATATGTGTTCTGCGGCGAAGCATTTTCCTCAAGCATTATCCAAATGTCGGAAACGGGCTTTTCAGTTTTATCAATTCTGCTTTTCTGCGACAAAAGTGAATCACGCAGAACCAAGGCTTCCATGTTATCCTTTTCAATAAGCGAATTCAGTTTTTCAAGAACAGAGCTGAACTGAATGACAGGAATTTTATCCTGCCGCTCCATGCTTACAGTTTTCAGACCGGCGTTTCTAAGTTTTTTGGAAAGCTCATCCTCCTGCTTTTTTATCTGTCCAAGTGAAAATTCCCCCAGCGCTGAAATGCCGGGCAGATAGTCAGGGAAGCTTGAAGAAAGGGATTCAAGAAGCTGCACTTCAGTTTCCGCATTTCCGTTGCGCCGTGCAAAAAGCGCGCTGTTCATATAGACATACGGCGGAACAGTTTCAAGATTTTCCATCATCTGCCGACGAATTTCCTCAGAAACATTTTCCTCGCCTTCAATATAAAAATCATCCGCTTCAAGAGCAAGAATTTCGGATGAAACCTCCAAAGACTCTTTTTTTGCAAAGGAAGCCAGCCGGGAGCTTGCCATCAGCGCTTCAATGCTCTGCGAATATAATCCTGAGTCAAAAAACACACAGCCCCAAAACAGACTTTCCAGGCAGCTTGTAATTGTTCCCGGATACAAGGCAGCGGCATCAGTGTATTTTCCGCTGCGCATAAGGATAGAAGCGGCATTAAAAATCCAAATGCTGTCCCTGCTGCCGTCAAAAGCGCTTTTATAAATGGGAATAAATTCCGGATAGAAAAAAAACTGCACTGGATCTTCTTCCTGCTGAACAGAAACTGCGGCGCGCTTTTTTTTGGGCAAAGCCGGATGAAATGCTGTTTCCAGAACAGGGCTTCCGTTTTCCACCGCATCCAGAGCTTTTCTTAAAACACACTCCGCATAAAAAGAAGCATAGGCAGAATCCTTCAAGCAGGATGAAATCTTAAATGCCTCTTCAACTCTATTTCTGCGCAGAAGAAAATCAGCATACACAGCAGAAATGTCGGGATTTTCAGGATTTTTTTTCAAGCCTTTTTTTAAAACTCTTTCCGCAGCCTCTGATTCGCCCAGAAGAATATATCTTTTTACAATTCCAAGATATTCATAGGAACCATAGGCTTTTTTTTCGAGCTTCTTCAAGTATCTGATGGCATCTCCGGAAAGACTCTGAGAGATTGCAGCATCCACAGAATCCAAGGCCGAAGTAAAAGATGAGCCTTCAGAATGGGAGGAGCATGAACAAATAAAAACTGCCGCCGCAAAACAACAAAGCACGGCGCATAGTAATTTTTTGCTCACACCACCTCTTCTTTGCTTATTGTATCAAGAATAGCGTTTATAAAGCGGAAAGAATCATCTGTGCCAAATTCCTTTGAAATGGCAATCGCCTCGTCAATTATGATTGTCGGCTTAAGATCCCTTTGATAAAGCAAGGCAAAGACACTGATTCTTAAAATCGAAAGCGTCACTCTGTTCAAGCGGTTGAAATTCCAGTTTGCAGTCAGATGCGCCTTTATTTTTCCGTCAATTTCATCGATATGCTCGATTGTTCCTGAAATCAGCAGGCGGGCAAAATCGTATGATTCCGCCCTTGAATGTGAAAAATCAGCAGGAGCCGGCTCTGTTACCGCAGGCTCTGGAAGCACAAATTTTCCATCTGCCTTATTTTCAGAATCTTCATTCAGCCATTCAAGCTTCAGCAGATCCTCAAGAGATGCTTTTCCGACATCATAGGAATAAAGAGCCTGAACTGCAAAAATACGGCCATTTCTTCTGGACACAGTAAACTCCTATTGCCAATTCAGGAGCTTTGCCAGAGCATCGCCAGTTTTTTTGCGCTCAACATTTGAAGGAACATCAAACGACTTTGAAATTTCCTGAGCAGCCTCAGTAAAATACTGGCTCTTTTTCTGTGAAGTGATATTGGTCTTCAGGTAATCATATACAGTCTCAGTTCTTTCAGGCTGAACAATATCATTCAGAGAAAGCATTTTTGCATCATACTTTTTCAGGACTGCATAGAACTGAAAGTCCGACGATGTTTCCGTAACTTCAGAAAGATAGCCTGAAGATTTTCCAAACAGCTCATTCAGTTTTTCAATGGACCAGCCCAACTGCTGAGCCTGCTGGGCAGTTTTTGCGACAGTAATATCACCTGCCCTGTAATTTCTTCCATTCTCATTGGAATTTTTTATTTCTTCAGCCTTTTTTGAATCAGCCTTATACTTATTCCGCAAATCTGTGGCCAAAGCGCGGGCAGCCATGTCATTGCTTCCCTTTGGAACCATAACAAGGAAAAGGCTCATCATGTCATTCCAAACAAAAGTTGACTTATTCATTTCGTATGCGCTGCGAATTTCTTCGTCAGTTGCAGACACTGCCTCAATTTCAGCCTGCTTCTTTGAAAAAACATACTGCTGGATAACAAGCTGGCTTTTCAGATAGGCCTTGTATTCAGCTTTGGACATTCCGCTGTATTCCTTTATATACTCGTCCAAAGTTTTTCCAGTCTGCTTTTTTATCAAGTCCTCAAGCTGCGCCTCTGAAACACGGGTTCCAAGCCGCTGGCTGAAAGTATTCAGAAAAGCATCGTCAACCTGGCTGTCTGTAACAATAAGTCCGTCTTTTGCAGCTGCCTGTGCAATCAGCTTTTCAGCAATCATATTTTCCAAAAGCGCCTGTTTCTGTTCAACGGAAAATGAATCCATGCCATACTGCTTTTGAATGAAGCTTGCACGTGTCTTCAGCTGCTTTACAGTTATAGTTTCTGACTTATTGAGTTTTACAACCGCAAGAGGCTGCAAGTCGCTCTGTGAAAAAGCACTGACCGCAGCAAATAAAAATACCAATACGCAAGAAATTTTTTTCATCAAAGTTCATCCTCTATAATTCGTTTACGGAAATCTCTGAAAACCGAAGCTTTTTGAAATTCCCTAATTGAAAACAGTTATCAATTATTTTTGTTACATCAGCCTTCAAGCGGAAGCCCGCCGGAAATGACAGCCCTTATGCGCCGCACTCCAGCAGAAGAAGACTGTTCCTTTTGAATTTTAAATTCTCCAATCTGCGCTGTATGCTGAACATGCGGACCGCCGCACACTTCCTTGCTGAACCATCCGTCTTTCGGGCCTATTGTATACACCTTCACATCTTCGCCGTACTTGTTTGTGAACAAAGCACGCGCGCCTTCTGCCTTTGCCTTTTCAAGCGGCATGACTTCCATTGTAACGGGCAAATCTTTTTTTATCTGCTCATTGACAATATCTTCAACTTTCTGAATTTCTTCCTTTGTCATAGGACGGTCAAAAGTGAAGTCAAATCTCATGCGCTCATTTGTAATGTTAGAGCCTTTCTGCGCAACCTTGTCACCAAGCACAATGATAAGCGCCTGCTGAAGAAGATGAGTAGCAGTGTGATATTTTGTAGTTGTGTCAGACTGCTCGGCAAGACCGCCCTTTGCAGAGCCGGCATCCTGAGTTTTTGAAGCTTCCTGGTGCTTGCGTTCAGCTTCCCTGAAACCTTCAATATCAACAGTAAAGCCGTTTTCAGCTCCAAGCTCCTGTGTAAGCTCAAGCGGAAATCCAAAAGTATCATAAAGCCTAAATGCAATTTTTCCTGAAATTTCCTTTTTGGGATTTTTCATAAGGTTCGGAAGCAGTTTCTGGAATTCAGCCTCGCCCTTGTGAAGTGTATCGCGGAATTTATTTTCCTCGGCGGCAAGCTCTGAAAATATTTTTTCACGGTTCTGCTCAAGCTCAGGGTATACATTCTTGAAATTTTCAATGACTGCAAGCGCAACATCAGACAGGAAATTCTTTTCAATTCCAAGCTTCATTCCATGGCGGACAGCCCGGCGGATAAGACGGCGCAAAACATAGCCTGCGCCAATATTGCTCGGAGAAACACCCTTCTGGTCGCCGAGAATAAACACCGCAGAACGGCTGTGATCTGCAATTATGCGGACAGAAATATCCTTTTCTGAATCGGAACCGTAAGAATAGCCTGTGATCCGCTCAACAACATTTATAATCGGCTGGAAAACTTCAGTGAGATAAACAGAAGTCTTTCCCTGGAGAATGCAATTTGTGCGCTCAAGCCCCATGCCGGTGTCAACATTCTGTTTTGGAAGCGGAACAAGCGTTTTTTCGTCAATGCGGTTATACTGCATAAAAACATTGTTCCAAATTTCCATCCAGTTTTTGCTGTCTGTGCCTTTATTGGAACCTTCAGGCGGCAATCCTTCGCCCACCCAGTAAAAAATTTCAGTGTCAGGTCCGCAAGGCCCAGTAGGACCGGCCGCCCACCAGTTGTCAGAAGCAGGAAGGTATGCGATTTTATCCTCTGGAATTCCGTTTTCCTTCCAATAAGATGCAGCCTCCTCATCGCGCGGAGCATTGTCATCGCCTGCAAAAACCGTCACAGAAATTTTTCTAGGATCAAGGGCAAGCCATTTTTGACTTGTAAGAAATTCGTAGGAAAAAGCAATGGATTCTTTCTTGAAATAATCGCCGAGCGACCAGTTTCCAAGCATCTCAAAGCATGTAAGGTGGCTGGGATCGCCGACTTCATCAATATCCCCTGTGCGGATGCATTTCTGGTAATCTGTAAGACGTGTTCCGGCCGGGTGCGGTTCACCCAGAAGATAAGGAACAAGAGGATGCATTCCCGCAGTTGTAAACAAAACAGAGGGGTCATTTTCAGGAATCAAAGACTGTCCTGAAATTTCAACATGATTTTTTGACTTAAAAAATTCAATATATTTTGAACGTAACTCGTTTGCAGTCATAACAATCTATAGTAAAACTAAATATCCAAATAGTCAATTCCAAAAGAAGCGCCGGTCAAACAGTAAAAGTTCAGCCAGCGCTCTCTTAATTCAAGCGGCGAAAATAGAACCCGTAAAAAATATTTTTACAGGTTCTCAAAAGCCTGGATTTTCAGCCGGCAATAACTTCACTCATTAATTTCAGAACTTTATCCGGGCAGGACGAAACGCAGGTTCCGCATGCGGTGCATTTTTCATAATCGATATGAGGTATGCCGGACAAAAGGTCAATGCACTGCTCGGGGCATTTCTTTGCACAAATTCCGCACTTAAAGCAGCCCGCTGAACAATCCTTGCGGATCTGCGGCTTGTTGTCACTTCGGCAGGAGCAGAGAGCCATAGGACCTTTGAGTTCAACATTTACAAGCGTGAACAGTTTTTTAGGACAGGCCTTTTCGCATTTTCCGCAGCCGACACATTTTTTATAATCAACATGAGGAAGTCCGTCTTCACCCATGGACAAAGCCCCGAAAAGACAGGAGGCAACACAGTCGCCGAGCCCGATACAGCCTGAAGCGCAGAGCTTTATGCCATTCACTGAAAGCTGAACTGCCTTGCATGTCTGGACGCCATTGTAAACGCCCTTTGTTCCGGCACAGGAAACTGTTCCCCGGCATGCAAGCACAGCGGCCTTTTTCACATTGTCCGCCCCGTCCGCAGAAAGCCCCAGAATGCTGTTCAAGGAAGCCGCCACGGAAGGTCCTCCTGCGACACAGCCGGAAGCAGGCGCATCTCCGCTCACAACCGCCGCCGCAAATGAATCGCAGCCCGCATATCCGCAGCCGCCGCAGTTAACACCTGGAAGAGAGTCGCGCACCTTGGAAATTTTTGGATCAACCGAAACTGAAAATATTTTTTTAAAAAGCCCCAGCAGCACACCAAGGATAAAACCTATCAGCAGAGCAGCAATCACTGTAAAAATAATCGTATTCATGTTTTCCTCCGCCGAATCTATTTTATAAGCCCCTTAAAGCCTAAAAACGCAAGACTCAAAAGTCCAGCCGCCACGTACAGAATCGGAGTTCCCTTGAATGCCTCTGGAATTTTTGCGATTCTGATTCTGCTTCTTACACCGGACATAACCACCATGCTCAGAAGAAATCCGCAGGCGCTTCCGACCGCATACACAAGGCTCTGCACGTAGCTGAAATTTTTTCCGATGCAGTTGATTGTAATGCCCAGGACGGCGCAGTTTGTTGTAATCAGAGCAAGATAAACTCCCATTGAAGAGTAAAGTCCCGGCGCTGATTTTTTAAGATAAAATTCAACAAGCTGAACAAGAGATGCAATTACAAGTATGAAAAAAAGTGTCTGGAGAAATTCAAGCCCAAGCGGAACCATCACGAATTTATACAGAGGCCAGGTTACAACAGTTGCAAGAATTATAACAAAAGTTGTCGCAAGCCCCATGCCGGAAGCTTTTCCCGTTTCCGCTGTCATTCCTATAAAAGGACAGATCGCCAGATACTGAATAAAAACAACATTATCAACAATAGCCGATTTTACAAAAAGCTGAAGCAGCTCTGTCATTTTGCAGCCTCCCTTTTATTTTTTAAAGCCTGGACAGCAGCTCCGAGCACACCGAAAACAATAAAGCCGCCGGGTGCGCTGTTCAGAATTCCGATGCGGTATGCTTCAGGAATAAGCTCAACTTTAAGCGAAGTTCCAGACATCAACGTTCCGCTGCCAAGAAATTCGCGCGCAAATGAAATCAGCACAAGAACCGCAGTATAACCTATTCCCATTCCAAGCGCATCCAGAATCGAATTCCCCACAGTATTCTTGGAGGCAAAAGATTCCACGCGCCCCATGATAATGCAGTTCACAACAATCAGCGGCAGAAAAACTCCGAGCGCATCATACAGAGATTCCACATAAGCCTGAAGCACAAACTGGACGATTGTTGTAAACGCCGCAATAATAATTATAAAGACAGGAAGCCGGATTTCAGCCGGAATGCACTTTCTGAAAACGCTGATTACAATTTCGCTCATCATAAGAACAAACATCATGCTCATTCCCATTCCAAGTCCGTTAAAGACACTTGTTGTAACTCCGAGCGAAGAACACAAGCCTATATTCAAAACCAAAAGCGGATTTTCCTTTAAAAAGCCATTCGTAAAAATCTGCATCTGCTTGTTCATTTTAATTAAACTCCTGTCCATCAAGAACTTTCAAAAGACATTCTGTTCCCGCAGAAACAAGTCCGCCAACTCCGACACTGGTTATAGTCGCCCCGGAAATAGAGTCAAATGTCTGTCCGGCAACAAAACCGTCCCTGGCATTTTTTCCCTCAAACTGTCCGTAGAATGTTTTTCCGCTGCTCAAAGTGAATGTCGGGTCATTAGCCTTCAAGCCAAAGCCCGGGGAATCCGTAAGCTCCAGAAACTGAAGACCTGAAACAGTTCCGTCAGTTTTCATTCCAACCATAATAACAGCCCTGTCATAGGTTGCACCTGAAACCTGGGCCACACCGCCGATTACAGTTCCATTCTGTTTGGCGATGTAAATTCCCTCTATTGAAACTCCCTGATTTGACGGACTCGGAAACTGAGTTACGGGCTCGAATGAATCCGCTTCCTTTATGACAGTTTTCATAGCCGCATTGGCCTTATTGAGTCTGTTCTGGGCAATACGGGCAAAGGTAAAATTATTCACAACAGCAAGAACTGTACATGCCGCCATTGCATACAAGGAAAGTATGAGTCCAAGGCGGAACATCTCAAGGACTGAATTTTTCTGATTCATTTTTCAGCCTCCGTATTTTTTTCATTGCTCAGGGGAACTGCATTCGCCACATCGAATTCCTGAATGATTTTACGAGGCTGCCGTCTTGCGGCTTTTTTTCCGTAGCCGTACTTGCGGGCTGCAAGATTGTTAAGGAACGGAGCCACAGCATTCATAATCAAAATACTGAACATCACACCTTCAGGATATCCTCCGAATTTTCTTATCAGGAAAGTTATAAGTCCGCAGCCAAAGCCAAACACCAGACGACCTTTTTTTGTTACAGGAGCCGTCGCATAGTCAGTGACCATAAAGACAGAGCCGAACAGAAGTCCTCCTGACAAAACAGCAAAAAGAGCATCTCCGCCGGAAACAAAAGTCAAAAGCGCAGCAGTCGCCACCATTGCAGCAGGAGCGCGCCAGTCTATGATTTTTGTAAAGGCAAGAAAAGCAAAAGACAGCAAAATCAGCAGCGCAGAAGTTTCCCCGATGCAGCCCGCTGTGTTTCCAAGAAAATACTGAAGATACATATCACCGTCCGCCGCAAAGCCTCCAGCCTTCACCTGCGATAAAACAGTTGCGCTTGAAACCGCGTCCGTTGCAGGATTAAGCCACGAAGCCCCCAGTGCAGCCGGAAAACTTATAAACATAAATGCGCGCCCTGTAAGAGCCGGATTAAAAACATTGCTTCCGATTCCGCCAAAAAGCCCCTTTGCAATAACAACCGCAATAAACGCGCCGAGGCAAGTCATCCATAATGGAGTTGTAGATGGAATTACAAGCGCAAGCAGAACTCCCGTAACGCAACAGGACAGATTGGCGACCACCACTTTCTGGCGGGTAATCTTCTGGAACAAAAGCTCAAAAACAAAACATGACACTACAGAAACCGCTATTTCAGCCAGCGCATGCCATCCAAAAATAATAACGCCGTAAATACATTCAGGAAGAAGAGCCAGCAGAACGGCGGCCATAATCTTCTGTGTTGAAAGCCCCGCAGTAAAATGCGGACTGGAAGAAAGAAACAAATTATTTTCAGAGCTCATTTTTTTACAGCCTCCTTTGCCTTTGCAGCGGCCATCTGCTCACGTACAATAGATTTTCCAATCCTGAACCGCTGGACAAGCCTGACGTTTGCAGGACAAATATAGGCGCAGCAGCCACATTCAACACAGTCCATAAGCCCGAGTTTTTTTGCCTTGTCAATGCAACCGGTCTTGAGCTCCCTGACCATAAGAACCGGGCTCAAACGCATTGCGCAGACAGACACACACATTCCGCAGCCTATGCACTGCTCCTCGTCACAAAGATATGTTTCCTCTTTTTCAAGGAAAGTGATTCCGCCTGTTCCCTTTGCAACTGGAAAATTCATGTCAGGCATTGCAAAGCCCATCATAGGACCGCCGGAAATTATCTTTGCAGCCGCATTTTCCTTCAGTGTAAAATATTCCGGTGTCAAATCGCAAACCAGAGTTCCAACCGGAACTCTCAAATTGCATGGATTTTCCACTGCTCCGCCTGAGATGGTGAGGCTTCTTTCAATCAGCGGCTTGCCCAGCCTGAAAGCATCGCTTATAGCGCAAAGTGTTCCTACATTTGAAATTATAACACCAGCATCAGCAGGAAGCTTTCCAGCGGGAATTTCACTTCCGAGGCAGGAAGAAATTATAAATTTTTCCGCGCCCTGGGGATACTTTGTCTTTACAAGCATCACCTGCATATCGTCGGCATAGCCTTTTTCCTGTATTATTTTTTCGAGCGAAGGCTTTATATATGCCTTGTTGTCCTCAAGCGCAATTATTCCGGCGGCTCCTGCAAGATTAAGAACAATCGCAAGTCCGTCAATAAGCCTTTCCGGAGTTTCTATCATTGTCCGCTCATCGCAGGTAAGATACGGTTCACACTCAGCGGCATTGACAAGAACGTAGTCAATTTCCTTGTCCTCAGGCGGATTGAGCTTTACATGAGCAGGAAAAGATGCGCCGCCCATGCCGACAATACCGGCCTCCTTTATGCGCGCGAGAGCTTCGTCCCTTCCGCAGGCAAAAGGATCCAGCGGCTCCATAAACTGAACATTGTCAGAACCGTCGGCTTCAATAATAATGCAGGGCGCAGTCATTCCACCAGTTACAGTGCAATTCTGTATTTTTTTCACTTTGCCGGAAATAGAAGAATGAACCGGCACAGACATAAACATTTCGCCCGAAGCTATCTTCTGCCCTTTCGCAACAGAATCCCCAACCTTTACAAGCGGTGTGTTTGGAGCGCCGCCCATAGTAACTGGAATCGCAACCGTTCCTGAAGAAGGAAACGCCTCTTTTATAGGACATTTATTGGACAACTCCTTCATTTCCAACGGAAAGACTCCGCCTTTAAAAGTGTGTGTTTTCATGAGAATAATTTTACTATAGAAATTATAAAAAGTCGATAATCACAGGCGACATAGCACATAAAAAGCGCCGGATAAAAATTCAAAAAGCCGCCGGAAAAAATGCTGATGAAATGCCAAAGAATTCCACTCAGTTTCACTGCTGGACAAGATCCGCTGTCTGCGCGCCCGAAGCCTTCACAAGATCAGCAGGAGAAAGAGCAAGCTGAAGCCCGCGGACACCCGCGCTCACATAAACTGTTCCGCACTGGAAAACTGACTCATCAATGAAAGTCCGGAATTTGCGCTTCATGCCGATAGGAGAACAGCCGCCACGGATATATCCAGTAAGCGACAAAAGCTCCTCGGGCTTTACAGGGTGAACTTCCTTTGCTCCGCACACAGTCCGCGCTTTTTTCAGGCTGATTTCGCAGGACGCATTCTGGCAGAACACAACAATTTCCTTTGTGTCGGTGCTCATCACAATTGTCTTGAAAACCGAGCGGGGATCTATGCCGAGCTTTTCAGAAAGATTTATGGCCGCCCCTTTTTGAAGCTGATGCTCGCCGTCATCGTCATAGGCTCTTGTTTTATATGGGATTTTCAGCCCGTCCAAAATGCGCATTGCATTTGTTTTTTTCATTTTATTTTGCCGCAGTGGAATTAGTAACGAAAATTCCGTTATTGGCAAACAGAGGAATTGTGCTGATTCTCTGCTTCCAATATTCAGCCTCGGTTTTTGTTGTGTAAGGGCCGACTCTCACGCGGTAATGAAGAACACCCTTTGCGTCCGTAAAGGTAAACACCTCGCATGGAATTTTATTTGACTCAAGGATTGCCCTTGCCTCATCTGCATTTTTAGTAGTTGTATAAGAGCCTGCCTGCACCCAGAATTTATCAGAAGATTTTTTTGCGGCGGAAGACGGAGCTGCTTTTTTTGCCGGGGCGGAAGAAGCTCCCGAAGCTTTCGCAGTTTTTTCTGAAGCAGCCGGCTTGCGAGAAGAAGGCTCAGGCGCAATAGTATTCTTTTCAACATTGCGGTGAACGGCATTTGTTTCGCGGATTGCAGTTTCAGCAGCTTTATTCTGCGCCCTGACATTTCCTGACTCAGGCTCAGTTTTTCTCAATGAATTCAAATCAATCGTAGTGGACGAAGAATCAGGAATATTGTAGACAGTTGTATTTTCTGTGGAAATAAGGACATCTGCATTTTTTGCATCCAGGGGACTTTTTTCCTCTGAAGGAATTTCTGAATTCAGATTCAGGGAATCTCCTGCTGCTTCAGAAGCCGCCTTTTCATTTTCCAAAGCATCCGGCTCCGTTGCAAAATAATCGATTCCAAACATTTCATTCTGCTTCTGCTCGGCTGTTTCAGGAGCCATCCACACTGAACCAGAAGAACGCTGGTAAAGGGCACTTGTATTTTTTTTAGTTTCAGACGCATAAAGAATTACAGCGGCGCCAAGCACAACTGTCAAAAAAATTCCAGCCGCAAGCACAATCCAAATAGTTCGTTTCTGTTCCATAATTTTATCCCCTCTGCCAGCTTTCGAATTTCTAAATAAGAGGAAAATTCTAATTTCAGTTTTCAGAAATTTCCTAAAACAAAAAGCCGGTATTCCATAGAACCTAAAAAAAACAGAAGTTTTCCGAGGTTCCATACAAAGAATATCGGATAAAAAAAAGGAATATTTAGCACAAAATAGCAGATTATTAAACTCAAAAAAATAAAGCGCCGCCCTGTCAATCTTAAAAACAGCAGGAAAGAACCGCCTGAATTTTTTTCCGGAGAGAATCAAGGCTTCCGAGGTTATTGATTCTGAAAACCTTTATTCCAGTTTTCTTGTATTCCCTGAACATTGTCCTCTGCGCAAGAAAACGCCCCAAAATCTGACAAGTCTTCATTCCGTCACGTTTTTTTGAGCGGACAAACCTGACAAGCGCGGGACTGTCGATAAAGAAAACGGCATCGGCTCTTTTCATCACAGGAATTTTATAAAGCACAGCGGCATTGAGCACAACATTCTTCCCTGCGTTTTCATCAAGAAATTTTTCCAGCTCCGCATTTATATAAGGAAACACAATATCTTCCTGTTTTCTCACAAGCTCTTTTTTTTCAAACACAATAGCCCCGAGGTTTCTCCTGATGATTTTTCCATCCGCGTCCAAAAGCTGAATTTTCTTTTGCTCGGCAAACGCAGAAAACGCAGAAAGAATTTCATCCCTGCAAGCATCAACTGCCCTGTGGCCTACAAGATCCGCATCAACTGAAACAAACCCCAGCTCCTCAAGAATAGAAGCCGCTGCATTTTTTCCGGCAGCCATGGGGCCTGCGACACACAAAACCATCAGTGGAACTCGCCCCAATTTTTTCCCTGCTCAATGCTTACACGCAAAGGAATTCTAAGATGAACCGCATCTTCCATTTCGCGCCGGATAACTTCAACAGCAGCCGTGGCATTTTCCTGCGGGCACTCAAAGATAAGCTCATCATGAACCTGGAGCAGCATTTTTGCGCCAGTCCCGGATTTTTCAAGAGCCGCCTGAACTTTTATCATTGCGGTTTTCACAATGTCGGCGGCGCTTCCCTGAATCGGAGTGTTGACAGCAATTCGCTCCGCACCCTGAAGCACAAGCTTGTTCGCGCTTCTTATGTCAGGAATATAACGTCTGCGCCCGGTGATTGTTTCAACATAGCCTTTTTCGCGCGCTGAAGATTTTGTTTCATCAAGGAATTTTTTAACGCCTGAATAAGTTGAAAAATACTGGTCGATGAAATTCTTTGCATCAGTGCGGCTTATGTTCAGCTCACTGGCAAGACGGAATGCGCTCATGCCGTACATCACACCAAAATTAACTGTCTTTGCAAAGCGCCTCTGCTCGGAAGAAACCTGCTCAGGGGAAATTCCGTAAATCAACGCCGCCGTGGATTTATGAACATCGATTCCATTTATAAACGCGGAACACAAATTTTCATCCGCGCTCAAATGGGCAAGCACAACAAGCTCAATCTGCGCATAGTCAGCAGAAATAAGAACAGTTCCCGGCACAG
Source organism: Treponema sp. (assembly GCF_051883275.1). Lineage (GTDB taxonomy): Bacteria > Spirochaetota > Spirochaetia > Treponematales > Treponemataceae > Treponema_D. Next base: position 22,191 of record NZ_JBJETK010000058.1, read on the forward strand.
CTGTAAAAGCCGATCGGATTCTTCTGCCAGACTCTTCCCGCACCGGAATATTCTGAAGGTTCGGATCGCGGCTAGAAAGTCTGCCTGTGGCTGTTCCAGTCTGAAGGAACGACGTGTGGATTCTGCCGTTTTTATCGGCGAGCAGAGGCAGGGCTTCTACGTACGTGCTCTGAAGCTTTGTGTACGAGCGGTAGTCAAGAATTTTCCGGGGAATAGGATCAGCGGTGGACAATGCAAGCTCTTCAAGAACCGCCGTGTCAGTACTGTATCCTGTCTTTGTTTTTTTTCCGTGCGGAAGCCCGCGTTTTTCAAATAAAATTTCCTGGAGCTGCTTCGGAGATGAAATATTAAATTCGCAGCCGGCTTCATTGTATATTTCCTTTTCTTTTTCACGAATCAAAACAGAAAGCTCGTTTTTATATTCATCAAGCTTTTTTCTGTCAAGATGAATTCCCTGAATTTCCATTGAAGCCAGAATCGGAATAATTTTCATTTCCATTTCATAAAAAAGATTTTCAAGGCGGGCCTCGCGGATTTCATCTTTCAGAAGATAATAAAGCTGAAGCGTAAAGTCAGCATCTTCCGCGCCGTACAAAAAAGCCTGCTCCAGCGGAACATCCGCAAAAGTCTGGTTCTTCTGAACAATATCCTTGAATTCAATTCCCTTCAGCCCGAGCCTTGTTTCCGCCATATATTCCAGGCTGTACGGACTCTTCCCGGAAACATCAGGATTCAAAAGCCAGCCTGCAATCATCGTGTCAAAAATCCGGCACTCAATTTTTTTGTTCATTCCGTTTGAAGCAAGAACTTCCAAATCAAATTTTCCATTGTGCATTACAAGCGTGAGTTCTTTTTCTGAAAAAAGTTTTTCCAAAACAGCCAGACAGTCTTTTTTAGAAATTGTTTCGGGAGCAAACATTCCGCCGCTGAGAATGACGGGAACATAAATTCCTTTTCCGCGCTCATTGCTAAGACTGAAGCCCACAAGATTCGCCGCATGAGTATTCAGGCTGTCAGTTTCCGTGTCAAACGCCACAACTTTTTCAGAGGAAGCCAGAACTGAATCCGCAAAATTTTCAAGCTCGCTCAAAACCATGCAGGGCTTGTAGTCGCCGCTGTTCTGCCTTGGAGCAACCGCAGTCTTTTCGGGAACGGGCGGCTCTGCAAAAGAAATTTTTTCCTGCTGTTCTGAAGCGAACGATTTTGAAACAGCATAGGCTCCGTATTTTACAAGAGCCTTGGCACCTTCCTTGAAATTCATTTTTTTTGTGCAGAATGAATCAAAGTCAATTTCAACAGGAACATCATAGCGCAGCGACACAAGTTTTTTTGAAAAATAAGCATTGTCCCTGTCAGCTCTGATTTTTTCTCCGAGCGCGCCTTTTATTTCAGAAGAATGTTCGTATATTCCGTCAAGACTTTCGTATTGCAGAAGAAGCTTGAGCGCAGTTTTGTCGCCCACTCCTTTTACTCCGGGAATATTGTCTGAGGCGTCCCCCACAAGCGAAAGATAATCCAGTATTTTTTCAGGCGGAATTCCCCACTTGCTTTTTACTTCCTCAGCTCCAATAGTTTCCCAGCCGCCATTCGCACGGTCAGGCTGCATTTCCAAACAGGAATCCGTAACAAGCTGAAGCAGATCCTTGTCCGCGCTCAGAATTCTGCATGGACGTTTTTCGTCCTGGCATTTTTTTGCAACCGTCGCAATAATGTCATCTGCCTCAAAGCCATCGCAGCGCAGAACGGGAATTTCCAAAGCCTCAAGAATTTCTTCTATCCACGGAACCTGTGCGTGCAAGTCCTCCGGGGTCTTAGCGCGGTTCGCCTTGTACTCAGCATACATTTCGTGGCGGAACGTCTTTACCCGGGAATCAAACGCCGCAGCCAGATAGCACGGATTGTACTTTGAAATAAGCGCCTTCAAATTCTTGAAAAAAATAACAAGCGCGCTTATATTGTCCCCCGCGGGATTTGTAAGAGGATGATTCAAAAGCGCATAATACGCCCTGTAAATCAAGCCGTAGGAATCAAGTATATATACAGTTTTATCTTCTTTTTCTTCAGACATAGAGAAAGTTTAGCACAAGTTGAAATTAAAAAAAAGGGAATACTGAAAACAGAGCTTTCCTTTACAGAAAAAAAATTTGCATATATAATCTCCGCCCGGATATGGAAGAGCTTTTTAAAGAACGACTGGACACTGTTTTTACACGGCGCGGAATCACCACCCACAGAAGAATCCGGCGTTTGCTGCAAAAGCACAATGTAAGCATAAACGGAAATAGAATTCTTGAAAGCGGATTCAGAATAAATCTTGAATCGGATAAAATTTTCATAGACGGAAAACAAAAAATTCTTGCGCCGGACATTTTTCTTATGATGAACAAATGCCGGGGAACAATCTGCTCCACCAAAGACAGCGGTCTCTACAGAACTGTCTACAGCCTTATTCCAGAATCATACTTTGAATATGCAAGAAAAAATTCCCTTCAGAAAATTCATACAGTTGGACGGCTGGACACAGACACAGAAGGTCTTTTGATTTTTACAACAAACGGAGATTTTTCGCACAGCCTGGCCGCCCCGAATTTCCATGTAAAAAAAACATATTTTGTTCAGCTTGAAATTCCTGAAACAAAAGAAAGGCAGCAAGAATTTATAAAAAATTTCAGCGCAGGAATTCTTGTTCCGCCTGAAAAAAATGAAAAGGAATTTTTTTCAAAGCCGTCTGTCATAAAATGGAACAGTCCGGATTCATGCTTTCTTACAATAACAGAAGGAAAATTCCACCAGATAAAAAGAATGTTTGCCGCAATGGGAAACAAAGTGGCATTTTTAAAAAGAACTGCCATCGGAGAACTTCAGCTGGACAAAACTCTTCTTCCCGGGCAGCTGCGCGAAATTTCGCAAAACGAACTTCCGCTTCTATTCAAATCCGAAGGCACAACGCCAAAGAAGAATTCCGAGTTGCAGTTTCCGGGCGAATAAAAGCAGAAGCCTGTTTTTTTATTCGGAATCCTCTTCTGCGCCTGGAGAATTTTCAGGGGCAGGCTGAATTTTTAAATCTTCCGCTGACACTTCAAAAGTTGACTTGAGCGTTCCCTGCACCAAATAAATTTTCTTATCATCATCAACACGGACATAGCACTGGCTTCCGGCCGCAGAATCCTTGCCGGCATACAAAGTGCGCACTTCCTTTCCGCCTGAAAATGCAACAACCTTCACGGCATTTTCATCAGTCAGGCCATAGCGTTCCAAATCTGAAAAATCATAAGAAACCGTTGAAAGAATTTTTATTTCATTTATAGAATTCACAATTCTGTTCACGCGGTTTTCCATTGCAGGCAAATCATCCGCAAGCCAATTTTCATTTTCTTTTTTAAGCGAAAGAATATGAAATCCATTTTTTGTTATTTCAACTGCATCGATGTCACCATCAAAAACAACCGTCTTGATTTTTGTTTTTCCCAAAAATGCAAGCTGAAAAATATACACCGCAAGCAAAAATGCAATCGATGAAAGAAGAATTATTTTTCTTGTATAAGCACTGTGCTTCATTGTTAACTCCCAGTTTCTGTTAAACTATTTCATTCAAGCAGCTCCCTGCAAAACAAAAAGCTGCGATTGATAAATTCACCCGGATAAAATCTGAATTCTAATCCGCACGTTTGTTTTTTATGCGCGAATCATCAGAATCATAGAGAAGCCTTATTTTTTCTCTGTGGCGGCGACGAATAATAAACACACAACCACCTGCCAAAACAACCAGAACCGCAAGTCCGACCTGGTTAAAATATTTCACAGCAAGCGCAAATTTTCCTGAATTCACACGGAGGCTGTTCAGAGAAAGATTTTTTGTGCGCATTGAGCAGAGGTCATCCTTTCCATTCATATAGTCCACAACATTGCGGATAAAACAGGAATTCGGTGTCTGTGAATCATCCTGGAAAATTCCCATCTTGGAGCTTGCAATGTACGAAGTTGAGGCAATGAAAATTTTAGACTCCTGCGCGCTGCCGGACAAATGCGACTTCATGTTCAAAACAGCGCCGCTGTCTTTTTCCAAAGGAGAATTCTCAAATGCGCTCTTGAATTTTCCCTCGAGCAGAACCGCAACTTTTCTTGAAGCAAAACGGTCTTCTTCCTGCGGTGGAAAAATAGACATCGGACTCAGAACAAAATTTTCTTCAGCCGGAACAGTCCATGATTTTTCAGAAGTTTTTGCAATCACAGAAACAGACACGGAGCCGTCCTCTTCAGCTTTTGAAGTGTCAATCTCAAAGGCATCCGGGAAAGCAACATTTCCGAGATTTTTTGAAATGACATTTCTCTGGCTGAGCGAATTCTTTTGAATCATCGGCAGATAGTAAAAATCAAGTTTTCCGTATTGCTGATGAAGCTGTGAAAAACATTCTTCATCCATAACATATTCACTTCCGACTTTTATTCCATAGCTGTCAAAAAGTTTTTCAAGGCCGGTTTCAACAGGAACATATTCAGGCTGCATGTAATATGCCATTTCGCCATAGGGCTTTCTTTCATCCACTGAATCCACAAGGAAAACAACATTTCCTCCGCGCAAAATAAACTGGTCGATTTTATAAAGCTCATCATCAGTGAATTTTTCCTTGGGGCCGTTCACAATCAGCGACTGCGCAGAAACAGGAATATCCTGCTCGCCCAGATTCACTTCCTGCAAATCGTAGGTATCAGAAAGAAGCGTTTTTAAATACATTGACTCGCTTTTGTCAAGGAGAGAACTTTCACCATGACCTGTGCTGTAGGCAACTATCGCATTTTTTGAAACAACATTCTTCACGCAGTCCTCAATATTTTCCTCAAGCTCATCAAGTCCAGAAACAACATACATAAATCCCGCGTTCAAGAATCTGAGCGGAACCACTTGGAATTTCTGCGCATACTCAACAACAAGCCCGAGCGCGCCGTATTCAATCGAGCCGTCGGAAGCCTGCCATGAAACAGACTGTATTCCATATTTGCCTTCAAGGCTCACAGCTTCCTGCGAATCCGGACTTGAAGAAGAAAATGAAATCCGCCCCTTGAATTTTTTATTGACAGAATCAACCGCTGCGGAAACCGTGCTGTCAATTCTGTTAAAATCCGCAATGCCAAACTGCCCAAGGGCATCTGTCTTGTACAGCGAAATTTTCACATTGTCAGAAAGCCCCGCAAGAATATTTGTGCTGGAAATAATTTTTCCAATGGCAGTGGTCAGCTTATACTCAAGACCATCGCTTGTAGAAATTCCGTCAATCTTTTCAATCTGGTCAGCATAGGAAAGCACAATCCCCATAAAGACATTTTTAAATCCGACCTCATTGTTTTTCAGTTCACGTATATGAATTTGATTCAGACCGTAGCCTCTTGCAATCCGCTGATTTTCATAATCTTCCATATCGAAAAATTCACAGCTGAAATTGCTGTTCGCGGCATTTCCGTATTCCGCCAGAATATCCTTCACATACTGCTCAACGCTCGAATACGGAGCCGGAAGATTTGACGAAAAAAACACCTTCACATTCAGCGGCTCCTCAAGATTTTTCACAATGCTCCGGCTGGAACTTGAAAGCGAATAGGACTTAGAGCCGGTCAAATCAATTCTAAAAAACGCGCGTGCGGCAACCAAATTCAAAAGAACAACCGCAATAATAAAAAGCCAGATGTCCGATGCAGGACTTTTTATCCATGAAATAAATTTATTTTCGTTTTTCATTTTTCAACCTTTCCTTTGATTTGAAATTACACAGACCGAAAGAGAAATAAAAATCGCTGTCACAGAAAGAAAATACAGAATATCCCTGGAATCAATTATTCCGCGCGACACTGACATAAAATGACTCGTGGAAGAAATGAAGGATGCAAAGCCCACAAAAAATCCAGGAAGAAGAACAGAAAAAATTGTAATCATCGTAAGAAAAATGCAGACCGCAAACGCAAGGAAAAAAGCGATAATCTGATTCTTTGTAACAGAAGAAGCAAAAACTCCGATTGCGCAGAAAGACGCAACCAAAAGAACCGCGCCCAGATATCCGCCCACAACCGGCCCGAAATCAATTCCGGACGAAGCGAAAACAACGCACGCTATCACATAAAAAAACGTCGGAACCAAAAGAGCCACGCCCAAAACAAAGCAGGCAAGATATTTTCCAGCCACAATATCAAAGGTTGAAACAGGAAGCGTAACCAGAGTTTCCATAGTTCCGATTTTTCTTTCCTCGCTGAAAATTCTCATAGTCATCGCAGGAATAAAAAAACTGAAAAGTATGGGAAGAAGCTCAAAGAAATTCCTCAGCTCCGGCCTGTTCACAAGAAAGAAAGTTGAAAAAAACATAAAGCCGCTGAACAAAAGAAACAAGGCTCCCACAATATACGCAACAGGACTTGAAAAATAAGAAGCCAGCTCGCGCTTCATAATAACTGCAAAAGATTTATTTTTCATTTTTTCTCCAAAAAAAAATCAATGATAAAATATCAATTTCCAATTTGACTTTTTAAGCCGCTCCGCAATGAAATGAATTTGCAACGCAAATTTCCAGCGGAAGTGACGGTCAACAAAAAAGCTTGCAACGCAAACTTTAGGTAGATAAAAGCCGTGCCCTACTCTCCATTTTCATTATCCGCAGATGTGAGGCTTCTGAACACTTCCTCAAGGCTGTTTCGTTTCTGCTGCATCTCATAAAGTTGCAGACCATTCTGGACACAAACCTTGGCAAGCTCAGGTCTTATTTCAGTGTCTTTTTCCGCGGAAATTTTAAGCTCGGTTTTTCCATCACAGGACTTTGCGCTGACCTTTGAAACTCCGCTCACTCCGCCAAATATTTTTTCAGCCTCTTCGCAGGAAGCCCCGGAAACACAGAGCATAATCTCCGAAAAATTTCCAAAATGCCCGCGCAGCTCCTCTGTGGAACTGTCTGCAACTTTTTTTCCGCCTGAAATAATGATGACTCTGCCGCAAAGCATTTCGACTTCGCTGAGAATATGCGTTGAAATAATTACAGTGTGCGTTTTTCCAATCCGCTTTATCAGATTCCTCACTTCAAGAACCTGGTTCGGGTCAAGTCCGCTTGTAGGCTCGTCAAGAATAAGAATTTCCGGATTTCCCATAAGCGCATGGGCAAGTCCCACTCTCTGGCGGTTTCCGCGGCTCAGCTCCCCGATATTCTTGTGCATGACTTCCTTCAGCCCGCACACCTCGCAAAGCTCCCGGCACCGTTCCTGCGGATTCTGACCTTCAATTTCCGCAATGTATTTCAAGTAGTCCGCAACAATCATGTCCGGATACATCGGCGCGCTTTCCGGCATATAGCCAATTCTGCGTTTTGTTTCAACCTGATTTTTCAGGACATCAAGCCCGTCAACTTTTATAGTTCCAGCATCCGGCTCAAGGAATCCTGAAATCATCCGCATTGTCGTTGTTTTTCCCGCGCCGTTCGGGCCAAGAAGCCCCACGATTTCTCCGCTCTGAATGGAAAAACTCACATCATCCACAGCCAGGAAATTTCCAAATGACTTGGACACATTTTCAAGCTCAATCATAATCACCTCATCAATCTGATTAATATAATAAAACAAACAAGAATCCACAAGGTTATAGGCAGCCCGAAAAACAGCTGAATTTATTTTTGCGCACGGTGAGGTTCATCAAATAAATTTGACCTAAAAAAAATCTGGTATATAATAGTAGTTATGAATCATGCGGCGGGCTTTACACCAGCGCTGCTGAGGCATGCTGATTAACACCTGAAGCGATTAATCATCACTCCTTAAGCGAGGGAAATATGGATTTGATAAACGAAATGAAAACTATCGGAGCGGACATGGATGCGGGCCTTTCGCGCTTTATGGGGAACACACAGCTTCTGGAAACCATGCTGAAAAAGCTCCCCGAGTCCATTGCGCAGAACAGCGGAATAGACCAGGACATTGAAAGCGGAAACATCAGCGCGGCGATTTTAAAATCCCACACACTGAAGGGAAACACAGGCAATCTTTCTGTGACTCCGCTGTTTAAAATGTACACTGAATTAACAGACCTTCTGCGCGCACAGAAAATTCCAGAGGCAAAGGAACTTCTGAAAAAAATTCTCCCGGTGCAGAAAACGGTGCTCGATATAATAGCAAGGCACAGCTAGGCATTTTCCCCTGGCAGAGGAAAATTCAGTTCACCTTTGCCGTCAGCTCTGAAAGCAGGGGAATCAGCTGCTTCTTTCTTGAAACAATATCTTTCATATAGTAAATATGCTCGTCGCGCTTGGGGAAATTCATAACAGCCTCAAAGCTCGGGTCGCTTGCAAGAAACATTATTGAGCTGAGCTTGGTTATATCAGTTACAAGCAGCGCGCTGAACAAAGCCCCCTTGGACTTGCGCTCCTGTTCAAGGCAGTCAAGGAATTCCTTTTTGCGCTCAACAATTTCCCTGGTGCTGTCAACTTCTATCTGGCTCACTGAATACTTGAATTTATTTTCAGAATATTCCTTCATATCCTGATGAACAACTTCCTCCGCAGACCGTCCGTCTATGTGGCTTCCGCTTTTTATGATGTCATTTCCGAGTGTCTTTATGTCAAGCTCTGTTATGTTGCTTAGATACTCCGCGGTAAGAACATCATATTCAGTTGTTGTTGCGGACTGAAGAATCAGCGTGTCGCTCAGAATTCCGCAAAGAAGAATCGAAGCCATATCCTTTGGAATTGAAATTCTGTTTTCGCGGTAAAGATTTGCGATGATAGTGCTTGTCGAGCCGACCGCCTTGTTTATAAAATTAATCGGAATACGCGTTGAAAAAGTATTTATCTTGTGATGGTCAATAATTTCCTGGATTATATAATTTTCAATTCCCTCAACAGCCTGCTGCGGCTCATTGTGATCCACCAGAATAACCTGAATATTCGCCTCATGCAACAAATCGCTTTCGCTGATAATTCCAAGCACCTTGAAATTATCGTCAACCACCGGAAGACAGCGTGAAGGGCTCTGCGCAAGCTGCGCGCGGATTTTCTGAACCGTATCGCCTGCCTTCACCGGAAGAATTTTTGTATCCGCCATGGAACTTACAGGCGATGAATACTCAACAAGCATCGCGGTGGCAACAGAGCTGTCATGCCCCGAAATAACGGAAACAGAATTTTTTCTAGCAAGCTCCCTGAGTTCTTTTTTTACAACATAATCCTTTGTGACTATAAGGGCGCGGACTTTTGCTTCAATAGACATTCTCTGAATATCCTCGCGGTCGCCTGTAATCACAACAAGATTTTCACTTTTGTGCTCGGAAAGCAGCCGCTGGAACGAATCCGCATCGTCATCGCCAATCATGAGCGAACACTTGAAATAGTCGTCAGCATCAAATTCAACAAGAGGAACCGCTCCCAGAGTCTTTTCTATAAGGCGGATGCTTGTCAGAAAAATATCATCTTTTTTCGGACTGAGAATCTTAAAAGAATTCAGAGCGAAGGCGTTGTAATTCAAAAGCCCCTGGTAGGTTCCGTCCACATTGACAATCGGAAGAACAGAGGAATTTGTGCTTATCATTTTGTCAACGGCATTCCACAGCGGAACATCCTGATCCACGGCGGAATATTCTCCGTTCATGTAATACTCTGTCTTGGGAATCAAGTCAGGTATATATTCAGGCGGGTCAACCTTGAACCTCTTGAAAATGTATTCTGTCTGGGGCGCAAGTTTTCCGGCGCGGGCTGCAACGTAGCCTTTCTTTCCCAGAAGCTGCTTCAGTCTTGCGTATGCGGCAGCTGAAACCACAGAATCAGTATCAGGATTTCTGTGTCCTATTATATACACTTTATTCATAACACACTCCAATACGTCCGGCGAAGGCGCGCTCCGCACAAAGCCCGGCCCAGTATCAGCGAGCCAAATTTCCAGTTTTCGTTGAATTTACAAAAAGGCATAAAACTTTAGAATTTTTTTGCTGCTACAAAAGGCGCGCCGTATCCCAGACAATCTTGCTTAAATTATACTGCATAACTGACGATTTTTACAATCGCCAGAAAAGCTCAAAAAAATATTGAAAATGACTTTTAAAAGCTCCTGTCAATCTTGACCTAAAAGGAATTTTTGCGTAAGTTTTCTACACTATGAAAAAATTTTTTTATACTTTTACGATTTTTTTATGCTTTTTTTTACTTTCAGGATGCGGATACAACGGACTTATTGACAAGAGAGAAGCCGTAGAGCAGCAGTGGGCAAATGTAGAAAACCAGTACCAGAAACGCCAGGATCTGGTTCCGAATTTGGTGGCAACGGTAAAGGGCTATGCTTCGCACGAGGAAGGAGTTTTCACTCAGATTGCCGAGGCGCGCTCAAAGCTCGGTGGAACTGTATACGCCGACATAACCGACAATCCTGAAAAATTCGAGCAGTTCCAGAATGCGCAGAACACTCTTTCAGCAAGCCTTGGACGGCTTCTTGCGCTTACGGAAAACTATCCTGACCTGAAGGCAAACGAACAGTTTCTTGACCTGCAAAGCCAGCTTGAAGGCATCGAAAACAGAATTTCCACGGAGCGCAAAAGATACAACGATTCTGTAGGCGAATACAACAAGGCGATACAGAAATTCCCGGGTGTTGTCACGGCGAAAATTTTCGGGTTCACAAAAAAGGCCTATTTCCATTCGGACGAAGCCGCGGCAAAAGCTCCCGTTGTTTCATTTTAACGGCGGCTTAAAAACACAGTGTTCTATTTCTGCATTTTTTTTATGCTAAAAAATAGAAGATTGTTTTTACGCTTTTCACAAGCCTCACACTATAAGGCAGTCCGGAAAATTCGCCCAGCGTCTTTTTCGCGCTGCCCTTTAAGCGGAAAATAAAAATGCGCATAGATTTTTTCAAGGAAAAACACAAGGAAAAAGGCTTCGGCTTTATTCTCATACTTATATTTCTTTTAATAACGTTTCTTTCCCTTTCAAAAAGGCAGGAAGAGCCTGATGCCGTGAGCCACGCAAGCACTCAGGCTGAAGGACTTTACAATCCTGTTCTGGACAATGCCGGCGTTTTCACACAGGAAAGCAAAAGGCGGCTCGAAAGTTTCATTTCACAGCTGGACACACAGGCAGGTGTTCAGATTGCGGTGATTACTGAAAAAACAATCGGCGAAGAGGACATCGAATCGTTCAGTCTGCGCCATGCGGAAAAATACAAGCTCGGTCAAAAGGGAACTGACAACGGCGTGCTTATCACAGTTGTAACGGAGCAAAAAAATGTGCGCATTGAAACCGGCTACGGCGCAGAGGGAATTCTTACAGATGCCGCCTGCTCGCGGATTATAAGAAACACAATAATCCCCCTGTTCAAGCAGGAAAGATATGCCGAGGGAATAGAAAGCGGCGTAAAGGCTATTGCAGAAGTTTTCACAGGCGAAGAAACAGCGCAGCCCGCCATTGCACAGCAGAATTCCGAAGAAAAAGAGGAAGTCAAGCCCGGCTCATTTGTTCCGCTTTTGTTTATTGCGCTGATTATCTTTTTTATGCTCAAACGGAGAAACGGACTGTGGCTGCTATACTTAATTCTGGGAAGCAGATGGAACGGAGACCACAAAAATAATCACAATGACTTTAAAAGAGGCGGCGGCGGAACTTTTGGAGGAGGCGGCGCAAGCGGAAAATGGTAAATCCCGCTATTTTTTGCCGTCTGTCTTTTTTACAAGCGCGCTGATTTCGTCAGCCATTTTTTCAAGAGGAACCTGCTTTTGGACGGCTCCAAGCTCATAGGCAACACGGGGCATACCGTATACAATGGAAGATTCCTCATCCTGCCCTAAAGTCCATGCACCCTGCTTTCTCATTTCCGCAAGCTGAGCCGCACCATCGCGGCCCATGCCTGTCATTATAACGCCCAAAGCCCGGTTCTGGTATATTTTTGCCACTGACTCAAACAGCCAGTCCGCGGAAGGCCGGTGTCCGTTGCGAAGATCCGCGCTTGAAAGCCTTATGACATTGCACAGCGTAGATTTTTCAACAACAATATGGAAATTTCCCGGCGCAATATAAATCTGCCCAGGGTGAATTTCATCCTTGTCTTCAGCTTCCTTGACGGCAAGAGGGCAAATCTTGTCCAGGCTGGCGGCAAATTCCCTGGTGAAACCAGCCGGCATGTGCTGAACAACCAGTATCGGCTTGGAAAACTTCGGGTCTATTTTTGCAAAAACTTCACGCAGCGCATTAGGGCCGCCTGTTGAAATTCCAAGGGCGACAACTTCAATCCGCCCCGGCTCTCTAAGAGGCTCTATGACTTCTGGATCTTTTCTTTTTGAACCGCAGAAAACAGGAGAAAACGAAGTCTGCGAAAGCGATGCCGGACTTATTTTGTCTATAAGGCCTTCTTTTTTTGCCGCCGCTTCTGCCTCGCGGAATTTAGCCTGCTTTACAAATGTTTCAGTTGAAGGAATGTCCTTTCCCTTTCTGCGGGCATATTTTCCGCCGTACGAGGCGATTTTTTCCATGATTGCGCTGGAAACAGAAGCGATGTTTGTTGAAATAGAACCTGAAGGCTTGGTAATAAAATCGCTGGCCCCAAGTTCCAGGCACTGCATTGTAACAGCCGCGCCCTTTGTAGCTATTGAAGAAAGAATCACGACAGGAATATCTATGTTCAGCCTTTTTCTTTCCTCCAAAAACTGAACGCCTGTCATTTCCGGCATTTCTATGTCAAGAAGTATCAGATCCGGCTTAAGAACCGGAATTTTCTGCAATGCGAATTTTCCATTCATCGCAGTTCCGCAGACACACATTCCTTCAGTTTCGTCAATAACTCTTGAAATAAGATTCCGCATCAATGCAGAATCATCGCAAACAAGAACTTCAATATTATCCATCAGTATCTCCGAATCAGCAAAAACAGGCTATTTTTCGTTTTTCTGATAAAGACAAGCCCAAGGTGTCTTTAAGAATTCAAATTTTGTGTCCATTCCAAAAAGGCTTTCAGAATGTCCTATAAAAAGGTAGGAATGACGTGCCATTGACTTCCAGAAATTATCGATTGTAATTTTCTGAGCCGCTTCATCAAAATAAATAAGAACGTTGCGGCAGAACACAATATCAAAATTCCGCGCGCCCATATCAAAGCGAAGATTATGATAGTCAAAATGAATTGTCTTCATAAGCTCAGGCTTCACCTGATAGCCGCCCTCGCCTCTTGTAAAATAGGAAGCAAGATAATTCTGGGGAATTCCTGCAATGCGCGAGTCAGGATAAAATCCGGTCTGAGCGGTCATAAGGGATTTAAGCGAAATATCGGAAGCGACAATCTCAAAAGTATAGGGAGCAGGAAGCTTGTCCTTTAAAAGCATTGCCAGTGTATACGGCTCTTCGCCCGTTGAGCAGCCCGCGCTCCAGATTCTGATTTTAAAATCACCGATAGAAGATTTTTTTTCTTCAATAACATGGGGAACAACATAATTTATAAGGGCATCAAAATGCGGCTGGTTTCTGAAAAACCTTGTAAGATTTGTTGTAATGCTGTCAAGGAAAAGCTTGAATTCTTCCTTGTTCCCGGTTATAAGGCGGTGGTATTCACTCAGATCTGTGAGTTTTTTTTCCCGAAGCCTCTCTTTCAGCCTACTGTCAAGAATTGAACGGTTTGTCTCTGAAAAAGTTATTCCGCTTGCATCGTAAATGAGTTTTCTAAATTCGTTAAATTGTGTATCTGAAAGCAAATCTGCCATAACAATAAAATTATATAATCTAACAGAAAATTTGTAAACTAAAAACTGATTTTCACTAATTTTTATGATTTTTAAGAAGACTGCGGGCTTTAACTCGCTGAAATGGCACAGTTCAAAGCCCGCATTTTGCCTTTTTTAACTAAAGGAGCCTCTGAAAAAACGCTGAACAAGGCTGAAACGTATTTTCCACAGGCAGAATCCCTATTTTTCAACCCCGGATACCACAACGCCTTCTATAAAGAATTTCTGCGCCACAATGAAAATTATAAAAGGGAAGATGCAGGCTATCATGCTCGTTGCCATAACAAGATGAGTTTCTGTTGAATACATATTGCTGAACGATGAAAGCCCTATGCTGATAGGATATTTTTCAGGGTGTCCTGCAAGGTACAAAAGCGGATTAAAATAATCATTCCAAGCCCAGAAAAAGTGGAAGAGCCCGACAGAAATAACGGCAGGAACGCACTGCGGTAAAATGATTTTATACAAAGTCGCAACAGGTCCGCAACCGTCAATTCTTGCCGCTTCGTCCATTTCCTTTGGAATTCCAAGCATAAACTGCCTGAGCAAAAATACGTTATAGGCATTTGCAAAAAAGTGCGGAACAACTAAAGGCAGCCAGGTTCCGACCCAGCCGATTTTATAGAAAATAGTATAAAGCGGAATTAGCGTAACGGCGCCCGGCAAAACAATCGTCGCAATCAAAATCATAAAAAACTGCTTTTTCCCCGGAAAGCGAAACCTTGAAAATCCGTATGCAACTACAGTCGATGAAAGCAGCGTTCCAAAAGTCGTGATAAGTGCATAGAACAAAGTGTTTTTAAAGAGCCGCAGAAAATTTACCGCGTCCCAGCCTTTTTTGTAGTTTATAAACTGAAAATCAGTTTCCCAGACTTTTTCAAGCGAACGCCATTTTCCCTGCCAGACAATTTCTCCGCCACCGGGTTTTTCGGGGTCAATAAAAACAGAACTGTCACGGCCTTTCTTTATGACGGCAAGCGCTTTTTTTGTTCCGTCGTCCATAGGAACTAATAAAATTTCGCAGTCCTTTCCATTGTATTTATATTTTTTAGGCGACATCGGAATCGGCGACTGATTCAGCGAAGACAGCTGTTCCTTGCTTTTAAACGAACTTGATACGCCGTAAAAAAACGGAAGAAGAAACATTACGAGCATAAACAAAGTTATTATTGTCAGCACACGGCCTTTTGCAGTTCTTGATTCTATTAATGTCATTTTGCACCTCCATCAGTTTTTATCGTTTGCATAGAACACCCATTTGTTCGATGTTCCGAACAGTACGATTGTAAAAATCATTCCTATAAAGAAAATAATCCAGGCAATGACCGCGCCATACCCCATGTTGAAATACGAAAACGCCTGCCTGTAAAAATATACCATCGGAAAATTAGTCTTTCCGTTCGGGAAGCCGTTTCCGTTGTTTATTACCATCGGTATCAGGAAAAACTGCATAAGACTGATTACATTGATAATCAGATTATAGAAAAGAACAGGTGTCATCATCGGAATTGTAACAGCCGTCATTCGCTGCCATGAATTTGCGCCGTCTATAGTTGCGGCTTCGTAAAGTTCTTTAGGAACGCCCTGCAACCCGGCAAGGAAAATCAGGATTGTATTTCCACAGCCCCAGAGCCCAATCAAAGTGTAAGAAATGTAAATCCATTTTGAACTGGAAAGCCATCTTACACCGGGCAAACCTTCTTGTTTAAGAATCAAATTAAACCAGCCTGTCTGTTCGTTCATAATTCCCTGCCAGATTAAAACACTCGCTACTAAAGGAATCATACTCGGCAGATAGAACAATGCACGAAAGACTTTTTTTCCGAAAACATATTCGTTATTAAGAAGAAAAGCGACAATCAGCGAAAAGCAGAACGAAACAGGAAGCGAAATCAAAGTATATTCAAAAATGTGTGCTATCGATTTCATTACGACGGGGTCATCTACGAGCGCTCTTTTCCAGTTGTCAATTCCCACAAAAGCCGTCGCTTCCGGCTGAATTAAATTGTAATTAAAAAACGAAAAAATAAAAGAGGCAATCATCGGACCTAAGAAAAATGCTAAAAATCCAACAAGCCAGGGCGAGATAAAAATCAAGCCCCATTTCTTTTCCCAACGCTGAACACCACTGGTATTAAGTTTTTTTGTCATAGCAATAAGTGCGGAACACCCCTGGAGGAAGATGTTCCGCCTGCCTCCTTTAGATAATTTTATTTATTCGCAGCTGAAAAAATGCCTTCCAAATTCTTCCGTAATTTTTCAGACTCTTTTTCAACAGAAAGGCCGTCATTATTTGTCAGGTTATCCCAGAATTCTCCGTAGCACGTAGAAGCTTCCTGAAAACTCGGCATCCAGGATTCATGGTTAGGGTTGTCTGCATACTTGATGCTTTCTTTGATAATGTCTGTATTTACAGTTACGTGCGGATAGCGTTCCTTGAAGAACTTTTCAAGAAAGCCGTCCTGTCTTGCAGTTATTGCAGGCATACCGCCGTAGATTTTCAAAAGGTCGTCTGATGCAGTCGTTACCAGATATGAGAGAACTTTGAATGCCTCTTCAGGATGTTTTGAGCCTTTCGGGATTTCAAAAGTATCTGCGTGCATTTTTGCAGTTGTCTTTCCGTTGTAAGACGGCATCGGATATACGTCCCACTGATAATCCATTTTTGCATAACCTGAATACCAGAGATGACACTGGAACATTGCAATTTTTCCTGATTCACCCCAGCTGCCGTTTGAAAGAATGTCAGAAGAACCATAAGGTCCGTTAGGAATAAAATGGTCTTTCCACATTCCGTCGTACGTCCAGTCCCAGGCATTAAGCCAGTTTGCAGGAATCTGCGCCTTATTGTCCTTGCCTACAAAAGTTCCCGGCCCGAACATAGTTCCGTAACCGCGCGCATCGCCCCACACAATTCCGAATCCCCACTGAACGATATGTTCAGGATCAAAATAAGGGTCTGTTGCATCATTTCCGTTTACGTCAACAGTAAGCTTCATACCGATACGGCGAACGCAGTCATAATCCCAAGTCCATTCCTTGCCGTTTTCGTCAATGTATTTTTCTCCGTAATTTTTCGGCGGAAGCGGAATTCCTGCTTCTTCAAAAAGTTCTTTGTTTACATAAAGATACGACGGATAAATTCCAAACGGAAGCCCGATAAGGCCGTCCTGCTCGTCACGATAAAAATCAACCATCGAAGCATCAAACTGCGAAAGGTCAAAATTGCTTTTCTCTACCAAAGGTTCAAGGTCAAGCCAGGCACCTTTAAAACTGTCACGTCCGCGGATTCCGACAGGGCCTACTACATCAGGCGCATTTCCGCCGGAAATCTGAGTTGCCAGAGTCTGAAATGCCTGTCCGTTGTCTACGATTTCAAGGACAAGTTCAATTTCATTCTGTGACTTGTTGAACTTATCAACCACCGCTTTCTGTGGAGCAAATGTCGGCTCATCAGAACCAGCCCCCAATCCTACAAACCATCTTACCTGCACTCTTTCAGTCTTTTTGCCACAGCCCGAAAACAGACCGGCAATTCCCAAAACCAAAGCACCTGCAGCAAGCACTCTCTTCAAAGTTTTCATAATTCCTCCTGAAAAAAAATCAAAAAAGAAGTCCCGGCTTCTGATTTGACTTTTTTATGCACATTCGCAATAAAATGAAAATGTGCAGTTTTGATAAATAAGCTTGCAACGCAAACTTTAACCGATTAACAGTAATGGTACATAGCTATAATGTTTGCGCAAACAAAATAGCACTAAAATTAGCAGCAGAAATAAATTACCGCTGCTTTATGTTTACGTAAACATATTCTAAACCCCGTTCTTTCATACTGTCAAGCACAAAATCATTTTTTTTGATGTTTTTAAATTTTATTGACAAAACTGACAAACAGATTTATCATATTTTTGTTTGCGCAAACATTTTTTTAAGGAAATTTTATGAAAGTATCAAAAATTTTTGAATCTTCAAAAGATTCAGAAAAACGCATTGCAACAATTCCGCCGGACAGCAGAAAAGCGCCTGACGGAAAGAACCTGTCATGTATAATCAACCTTGATTTGGAAAAACAGTTTCAGACAGTAAAGGGATTCGGCTGCGCAATCACAGAAAGCGCAGGATATGTTCTTTCTAATTTATCAAGCGACGGCAAAATGAAAATCGTCGAGTCGTGCTTCGGACAAAGCGAAAGCGACAACAATTATCAATTTGCGCGCACCCACATAAACTCCTGCGACTTCAGTCTGGAAAACTGGGCATGCGTTCCCCAAAAAGACGAATCGCTTGAAAGATTTTCTTTTGAACGCACAGATTTGTACATCACTCCTGTTTTAAAACAGGCTCTAAGTTTTAACAAAAACCTTTCAACGCTTGCAACGCCCTGGTCGCCTCCCGACTGGATGAAAACTAACAACGATATGAATCACGGCGGAAAACTCAAGCCTGAATACAAAAAACTCTGGGCTGACTATTTTGTAAAATTCATCAAAGGAATGAACGAGCGCGGAATAAAAGTTGACGGCGTATCAATTCAAAACGAGCCGGAAGCAGTACAGACTTGGGACTCGTGCATCTGGACAGGAACAGAAGAAGCAGAATTTGCCGTAAACTTTTTAAAGCCTGCCTTTGTAAAAAACGGACTTGAACAAATCAAGATTTTCATCTGGGACCACAACCGCGACAATATGTTAAAACGAATGAAAGAAAGCTTTGGCGTTGCAGGAGCAGACAAAGCCATTGACGGACTTGCATACCACTGGTATTCAGGCGACCAGTACGACAACGTAAAAGAATGTGCCGCACTTTTCCCTGACAAAGAACTGTTTTTTACGGAAGGCTGCATAGAAGGCGGAACGCGTCCTGACAAATGGTATTGCGGAGAACGCTACGGTCACAACATCATAAACGATTTGAACAGCGGCTGTACTGCCTGGATTGACTGGAACATGGCGCTCGACATTGACGGCGGTCCGAACCACGCAGGGAACAACTGCGATGCGCCGATTCTCGTAAACACTACTACAAAAAAAATCGTTTACCAAAGTTCATTTTATTTTATCGGACACTTTTCAAGATTCATACTGCCCGGCTCAAAAAGAATTTCGTGCACGATGATTCCGTTTATGACACCTGCGACTGTAGACGGCAAAATGGGAAACATGATGGAATCAACGTCATTCATTCGCCCCGACGGAAAAATTGTCCTTGTCGTAATGAACAGAACGGAAGACGATATGGTTTTTGAATTGAACTGCGCAGAAAAAAATTCAAAAGACAAAAACGGAAAAATGGATTATACTGTAAAAGTAAACAGCGAAAATTCGAACAGAACTTTTTTCTGTCCGCCAAGAAGTATTCAAACTTATCTTCTGGAAAATTCCTGACACTTTATTACAAGTATTCTTGAGGTCACTATGGTCACACAAAAAGATGTTGCAAATCTTGCCGGGGTTTCTTTTATTACAGTTTCCCGGGTAATAAACGGCGAACAAAACGTAAAAGAAGAAACCCGCCTCAAGGTACAGTCTGCCATTGACAAGCTCGGCTACTCCCCGAGTTTTGCAGGTCAGGTTTTAAACAGCGGCAAATGCAATACGATTGCAATCCTGACGCCAATTCCTTTCCGCCAGTCAATGAGGACATTTTATTTAATGGAAATTCTTTCAGGCATTGAAGAAATCTGCTCCAAAAATAAAATTGATATGCTGATTGGAATCGTTCCTGAGGCAGAGAATGATTCGAACTTTGATTACCTGAGACCTTACAAACAGAAAAAAGTCGACGGAATAATTTATGTCGGTTTAAAAAAAATCCCAAAAGAAATGTTTGCTGAACTCGACAAGCGCAAGCTTCCGTGTGTCGTCATCGGTGACCGCCCAAAAAACAAACTTATGTCCTGGGTCGACACAGACAATTATGAAGCCGGCTATAATTCAGCTCAGCAGATATGGAATCACGGACACAAGCAGATTGCCTTTATGGGAATTCACAAGGACATTTACAACGAAAACATCAATGACCGCGAAAAAGGTTTTTTGCAGGCGCTGAATGATCTTGGCGTAAAATATAATCCCGAGGACTACATAATCCGCACGGGGCTTCTCTCGCCTACGATAGATTCGGAAGTGCAGGAGGCTTTTTCAAAATGGAAGAAAAAACCGACTGCAATTTTTTGCAGTGCCGACTGGATGGTTCCCGGTACGATTCAGGGAATAAAAAAATGCGGGCTTTCAGTTCCTGAGGACGTGAGCATCGTCGGTTTTGACGGCTTTATAAACCTGACTTATTATTATATGAACATAGCGACGTTCCCTCAGCCGCTTAGAGAAATGGGCCAGCGCGCAACAGAGATTTTGCTGAACCACATAAAAAATCCGGCGCAAAAAAAAGAAACTGCAATTTTTAAAGTTCCTTTTCAGGACGGAGATTCACTGCGGAAAATCTAGGGAAGTGCAAATAATATAAAAGAAAATCCGTGGATTTTTTAACAGCACAATCCGCTAAACTGCACCTATTTTCCTAAGACAAATCCGCCAGCAAGTTGTCCAAGGCACACGCATATAATGCCGGAAACCAAAGTCAACGCAACATATACACCGCCAGCTGATGCGTGTCCGCCAGAGAAAAGTCCTGCACTTTCAAGCGCGAATGTGGAAAAAGTCGTAAATCCGCCGCAAAAGCCTGTTTTCAAAAACAAAATAAGCGCAGGGGAAATCTGTCCGTCTGCCTTCTGCACAGCTCCCGAGGCAAGTGCCGCAATCACCCCGACTGCAAAACATCCCAGGATATTTGTAAAAAAAGTCTGAAACGGAAAAACAGCCTTCACCGGCACAAGAGAAATCACATAACGAAGCGATGCACCCAGCGCACCACCGAATGCAACGCAAAGTATATTCAAAATCATACACAGATTATACCACATTTAATCCGCACACTGAATACCGCCTGTCTAAATAAAAGGCCGGGCGTTTCGTTGTAGGCTGGCAAAACTGATGCCTGCTAGACAAAACTTTTCTAGTGTAGAAAGATTTTTCTTTCCTAAATGTCGCAATGGAGATTTTGTTTATAATGCAGGAATTGACAATGTACACAATGTAACTGTACAGCAATTCTTTTGAACACTCCCCTTTTCTGATTTTGGGAAATTAGCAATCAAAGAAGCTTATAAAGCAGCATATATCGCCTGTGTTCAAAAAAAATGTCATTTGAAAATGAACAGGTGAAAGTTGCAAAAAATTGAAATTAACTCCAGATGGAAAGATTTCATTATATTACCACGAAAACTCGAAAAAAAAGGCACCAGATTTCTCTGATGCCTTTACAGGATTTAAGAACTGTAATTATTCAAAATTCTTCTTCAATTCATCGAAACTAACTTTTCCGTCAATTTCCCGCACTTGAATTTTACCTGAAAGAACGTTGAAGAAAAATTCTGCTATATCTTTTACATTAAGTTCAGGACCTTTTTCTCCGTTTGATTTTGTCAGGGAATATGTTTTTAATATCTGGTTTCCAAGGCTGGCAGAGATGATAAGGAAATGATTTTCCATTTTTTCCATATCAATCAAGTCACTTACAAGAACACGGCTGGCAACGCTGTAACTGTTGATTAATGTCTGCGTTCCATTATCATCTGTTAAAACGGTTCGCTGCGTATCGTTTTCAAAGTCAATCTTGATTTTTCCAGTGTTAGGCTTTTCATCTTCTTCCTTATAAAGAGAGCCCAAGTCTGCAAGAGAAAGATTCCAGAATTCTGTTCCCGGAAGGAAAGACATAGGTTCTACAGAAAATGCAGTTGGATAAAGCAGATAGTTAATACCAGAAGCATTTACTTCAGGCGAATTAAATGTACCTATCATACAGCCTGCAAGAGTAAGGGTTCTGCTTGAAAAAACACCTCCTAATACAACGCAGTTTTCCAGCTGAATTTCCGTACCATAAATTGAACCGCATACCATACAGTTTTTCATTTTTACAGTAGGCGCATTTACATCGCCGCCATAGATTGCACGCCCATTTGCAATTAAGGAAGATACACTTTGTGAGCTTGCGACAGATTTTACAAAATAAATCAAGCCCTTTGCATCGCTCTTTATATGAAGCTCCTTGTCTGCAAAAACCGCCTTTCTGAATTCTGCCGGACCATTGCTGATTTCAAGAAATTTTGCATAAGTAGAACCTTCAACCAATACATCTGTATCAACAATTACCTGCCGGTCAAGTTCTGCATTAGTTCGTGGAATAATGCTGGTTGCAACACGGTTATCGCGTAAAGTAATTGTATTCTGACCAAAGTCTTTATCATTAATATCTTTCATTTTTAGTTCTCCTGTTTATTCTCTTTTAGTTTTGTTAATACTTCGTAAACACGTCTTGATTTTTCATCAGTTAAATTCTGAAACTCTTTTTCAGCAATCAATGTAAAAGCATCATTTATTTGTTTCATTTCATTCTCATTGTTATTATTAGAATAATTTGAAACAAAATAGGTCTTTACTGTTTCATTGATTTTTTGAACAGAAACGCTGGATTTTGGATTAGAGAAACAATTATAGTCAACCATATCCGAATTCAAGCTTGAACTTTCTGTATAAATAACCGGAATATAATTCTCTTCTCCCGAATTACATTTTTTTTCAGTTACAATACTGTTTACTTTATTCGAATATGCGTTTTCTTGTACAACATTCTACGCCAACCCATCTATAGCCTGTAGAACACGGGCTTTTGCATTGGCGATAATAAGCTGCTGCTGAACGATTTCATCCTCATTAACTCCAAGTAAATTACCACCGGCAGAGCCGGTGGCTTTGATTCGCCATAAATGGCCTGCCACAAACTGCGGCAAGCCGCGTAGCAGCGCGAGTTATAATCAAAAGTTGTGGATGAGTTAATTTAAAAATAGAAAAAGAGACTGAGATTTGTTAAAGTTTAATGACCAAAACAAAACAGAAACAAAGGACAGTCTCTTATGGAAAACATTTTACAGTGGAATTGGGAAAAAAGCACTACAAACAGTGCAGATTTTTTTGAAAATCTTGTTCGAGAATCGGCAAGAAAGATGCTCGCAGCGGCATTGGAAAGCGAAGCTGACCAGTTCATCCAGAAACATCAGCATAAGCTGGATGCAGACGGGCACAGAACGGTGGTCAGAAACGGATATATGCCGGAACGTGAAATTCAGGCAACATGCGGAAACATCAAGGTCCGGCAGCCTCGCATTGATGACCGTGTTCTTCCTGATTCAGAGCGTTTTACAAGTGCGATTCTTCCCAAGTTCATGCGGAAGACTAAAATGCGCTATTTAGTCAACACAAAAATTCTACAGGTTTAAGGTGTAAAGTT
>NZ_JBJETK010000059.1:0-11555 GCF_051883275.1 Treponema sp.
TATATAACTATGTTATTTTACACTTTTTTATGATATACTTTCTGTATGCAGAATATAAGAAAACTGCCGGTTGGCATTAAAAGTAAGGGAAAAAAAGAACTTTTCAAGAGGTTGAAATCGAAGAGCTTGAGAAGTACAGAACTGATATCACCTTATGGAAGTTATTTTTATGAATGAACCCTTAATATCAGTAATAATCCCCTCGTATAATCGTGCTTTTA
The DNA here is from genome assembly GCF_051883275.1 of Treponema sp. GTDB lineage: Bacteria > Spirochaetota > Spirochaetia > Treponematales > Treponemataceae > Treponema_D. The sequence goes on from NZ_JBJETK010000059.1 coordinate 222, forward strand.
TTGTAACCGATGCAATCAATAGTGTTTTGCAGCAAACGTATAGAAATATCGAACTTCTTTTTATTGATGACTGTTCTACTGATAATACGGAAGAAATTGTAAAGAATATAAAGGACTCAAGATTTCATTATATCCGTCTTGAAAAAAATTCAGGTGCATGTACAGCCAGAAACAGAGGAATAAAAGAAGCAAAAGGCGATTATATTGCTTTTAATGATAGTGATGACCAATGGCATATTGATAAACTGGAAAAACAACTCTCTTTTTTAAATAAGAACAAGGCTGACATCGTACTGTGTAAAATGGAATGCAAAAATAACAATGGAGAATTTCTACATTTGTTTCCAAATTATACAGAAGATAAATCCATTTCTTATCTCAGCTTACTTGAATACAACTGCTCCAGTACCCAAACCCTTTTTGGAAAAACTGAATGCTTTAAAAAGATTTTATTTGACGATAAACTTCCTAGACTTCAGGATTGGGATGAAGTTCTGAGGCTGGCTCAGTTCTATAAAATTTTTTTTCAAAACACTGTTCTTGTCAATACTTTTATGCAGACAGAATGTATTTCATCTCATCCTGAAAAAGGAATTGCTGCTATGGATATGATATTCGAAAAACATAAAGAAAATATTTTGATGAATGACAATATCTTAAACAGTTTCTTTAAGAAAAAAGCAGCTTTTATCTGCAAAGCAGGTAAAAATCCTGTTCAAGAAATGGAATTACTGTGCAAAAAGACTCCTTCTGCATCAAACCGTATCAGGCTTATAGCAGCTAGAACTGGGATTTACAAATATTTATTAAAACTAAAGGAATCGTTTTAATTTTTTCAGCAGGTGTATAAAATATGAAAATTTTTGCAATAATGCTTGTAAAAAATGAAGCAGACATCGTAGAAAGCGTAATCAAGGATGCCGAAAAATGGGCTGACCGTATTTTTATTATGGACAACGGCAGCACAGACGGAACCTGGGAAATCGTTCAATCGCTAAAAAACGACATCGTCGTTCCCTGGAAACAGGACTTCAGGCCATATTCAAACGGCTTGAGGGCAGATGTATTCAATGAATTCAGGTATGAAGCGCAGGACGGCGACTGGTGGTGCTTCAAACTGGATGCGGATGAATTTTATTTTGATAACCCGCGGATATTTCTTGAAAAAATACCGAATAAATATTCTTTAGTTGCAAAAAAATCCCTTGACTATGTTTTAACCGAAGAAGATTTGAAAGAATATGATTTTTCAGGAAATTTTGACAAAGACAGAAATCATATAAAGTATTTAAAAAATACCTGCTGGAGCGAGCCGAGATTTTTTAGATACAGAAAATCATTAAAGTGGAATTTCGAAACGACATCTCACTATCCGAAATATGCCGGAGTTTTGTTCCCGGAACTTATACTTGTAAAACATTACCAGTTCCGCTCGCCAAAACAGATGCAGGCACGTCTTGATTTGAGAAATTCACTTTCAAACAAGAAAGACGGCATCTGTTTCAGGCACGTAAAAGAAACAGACTATAAAGAACTTTTAGCAGACAAAAACAAATGCCTGCTTGACAGTAAAATAATATCACAAGGGGGGGGGTACAAAGATATACCAGTCCGCAATTCTTTACAGCAGCCGATGTTTAAAAGAATTTTTCTGCGGATAGGAATTGCCCTAAAACTCTTCTAGTAAGCAAAACGCCATATCCGCAGATAAAAACGGACAAGGGATAAATACCCCTGAATACGGATATGGAGATATTTTTTCTAATATTCATCAAAAAACTTATTAACAGGCTTTCTCATTTTTTTAAATTTATAAATCCAGTGGCTTTTATGCTGCATTTCATAGAGAAAGATTTTTCCGCCATTATAGAAAAATACAAAAACCTAAAAGGAGAGCCGACGGTTTCAGAACAAAAAGAAAATCAAAATGATGGAAACATCTGGATACTTTGGTGGCAGGGCTATGAAAACGCACCTGTAATTGTAAAAAAGTGCATTGACAGCATAAGAAAAAATGCCGGAATCCATCCTGTAATTCTGATTACTAAAGAAAACTGGCAGAATTATGCAGATATTCCGGAATACATAATAAAAAAGGTATCTAAAGGAAATATCTCGCTTACGCACTTCTCTGATATTTTGCGGATGGTTCTTCTGTCTGCTTATGGCGGACTTTGGCTTGATACTACTGTCTTTGTTTCAAAAGAAATTCCTGAATATTGTTTTACTCTGCCCTACTTTTCAATTCACTATGAAACGTCAACAAGCAAAATTGCAAACGGACGTTGGACAGGATTCTGTCAGGGAGCGCATAAAAATTCTATAATACACAGTTTTTGCCGGGACATATTCTTCGAATACTGGAAAAAATACAATAAACTTGCAGACTATTTTCTGATTGACTATGCTATGCTGTCCGGGTACAACAATATCCCAGAATTTAAAAAACTTGTAGATTTAATACCGTTCAATAATCAGGGAGTCAAGGAACTGGACAGGCATTTTAATGAAGAATATTCAAAAGAGTTTATTTCTTCAATTTTAGAAAAATCTGTTTTTTTCAAGTTAAACTGGAAAAGAGAATATAAAGAAAAAATTGACGGTAAACAGACAGTTTACAATAGGTTTATATACGGCGATTTAATTTGATTTTTTATTGGTATAGTGCAGAAAAATAAAATTATTTATAAATACTGAGCAGATAGATGGTAAAATACCTTTCGCTCTAGTCTAAAACTTTTTTTTGCATTATAATTTTAAAAAATTTCGAAAAAAGTTCAGTTTTTTGAGGTAACTTCGTAAAATAGCCGAATACGAGTTTCTCGAAGTTACCTTTAATACGATTTCACTTTATGGGAGAAAAAAAATGTCTATCAGACTTGTAACAGATTATCTTGATGCTTCCGCAGAAAAATACCCGGAAAAAATTGCTTTTGCAGACGAGAACAGAGAGATTTCATTTTCACAGGTAAAAAGCGAGGCTTTAAAAATTGCAACAAAGCTTATTAATGACTCAGTTTTTAAAAAGCCTGTTGTAATTTACCTTGATAAGAGCGTTGAGGTTCTTGTTTCATTTATGGGAGCTGCATACTCGGGAAATTTTTATACACCGATTGACACAGGAATGCCCTCCTCCCGAATCGAAAAAATAATGGAAACGCTGTGTCCAGCTGTCATAATAACAGATGAGGCGCATAGGAATGCTGCCTCAGAATTTTCAGGAAATACGCCTGTCATTCTGTACAGCGACATCCAGAAACTTACGGCAGACGAAGCTCTTGTAGAGCAGGCAAAAACAAAAATTCTTGATACTGATATTCTCTATGTGCTCTTTACATCCGGTTCTACGGGTACTCCAAAAGGTGTAATTATCAGCCAGAAAGCCTGTATTGACTATGCTGAATGGGTTACAAAAACATTTGATATTTCAAGCAGCACAATATTCGGAGAACAGGCGCCTTTCTATTTTGATAATTCGATTCTTGACATTTACCAGACTCTTAAAAACGGCGCTACGCTATACATCATTCCGCAGAAATTCTTTATGCTTCCAAAACAGCTTTTTGAATTTCTTGCGGAAAAGAAAGTAAACACGATTTTCTGGGTTCCCTCTGCGCTTTGCATTATGGCAAACCTTAAGGCTGTTGGAAAATTTCCTGTTCCGACACTGAAAAAAGTGCTTTTCTGCGGTGAAGTAATGCCGAACAAACAGCTTAATGTATGGCGCAAGGCGTTCCCTGACTGCCTTTATGCAAATCTCTATGGTCCTACTGAAATCACTGATGTATGCGCTTACTATATCGTTGATCGGGAATTCTCCGATGACGAGAGTCTTCCGATAGGCTTTGCCTGTGAAAATACTGAGATAATAGTCTTGAATGACAAGAATGAGCGTGTGCAGAAAGATGAAAAAGGCGAACTGTGCGTGCGCGGAACCTGCCTTTCATACGGTTATTACAACAACCCTGAAAAAACGCAGGCAGCTTTTGTTCAGAATCCGCTCAACAGCAAATATCCAGAAATAATCTATCGGACTGGAGACATCGTTCACTATAATGAGCGCGGTGAACTTATGTATGACTGCCGCAAGGACTTTCAGATAAAGCATATGGGGCACAGAATTGAGCTTGGAGAAATTGAAACGGCTGTTTCTGCAGTAGAAGGCGTTGAGCAAAACTGCTGTCTTTATGACACAGAACACAGCAAGATTGTAATGTTCTTCACTGGCTCTGTAGAAGCTCAGCAGATTATAGACTCAATAAAAAACGCTGTGCCTGAATATATGATTCCGAACAAGAAAATCAAGCTTGATAAAATGCCGATTAATCTGAACGGAAAAATCGACCGCGTAGAACTAAAAAAAATGTTATAGAAAACAATAGAATTTTATGGAGAAAAAAATTATGAATGAACTTATTGAAATCCTGCAGGAAATGAAGCCGGATGTTGACTTTTCAAAGGAAAATGCCCTGATTGACAATGCGATTCTTGACTCCTTCGACATTGTTCAACTTGTAATGAAACTCAACGAGGAATTTGACATTGAAATCGGTGCTGAAGAAATAGTGCCGGCAAACTTCAACAGCGCAGAGTCTATGCTCAAGATGATTGAGCGTCTACGGGACTAAAAAAAAGACTTGAAAAAACAAGAAGCCGCCTAGGCGGCTTCTTGTTTCATATAGATTTACTTGCAGGATTCCCTCAGGCTCTTTATATAATCACAAACCTGCTTTGTATGTATGTCTCTGTACCAACTGTTGTAGTGGCCGTAGCAATCTGAAAATTTGTAATCATCTGTGCTTCCGTAAAAATACTTCTGGTCAGTACAGTTTATATAAAATCCACCCCCCCCTTTAAGATTTTTTATGAATTCGTCTGTCTTATCAAAAAAGGAAAGAGTTTTGGGCACTGTTTCTATTACGCTTTCTGGAATTGCATTTGACATAAAATAAAGTTCTATGTTGTTTTTTATGCAGAAACTGAAAATCTTTTCAATATACTTTTTGTCATTATCTTGCATATCATCAAGATATTTTTGATTCACAACTTTATCAAAATCCTTTGGAACTTTTCTTTCTGAAACAGGAGGTTCCAGGGAAGTTGTTTCTTCCCGATAAACTGAAGAATTATAATTTCTGCCTTTTACAAGTTTTTTATGCTCTCTCAGTTCTTTCTTAGATTTCATTACATTTGGAATTTCTGTAATATTTTCAGGAAATGAAGCGAATTTAAAGAATGTTGAAGTATATTTCTGAGTCATTACATTTTTTGCAGTAAGTTTTATAAGCTCCAGATTCAAAGGGGTAAACATATCCTGCATGAATTCCCTGTACAACTCCTCCGAATGGGGATACACATATGGTGGATTTTCAAAATTCTGAAGAACATCAATTCCTATAACAACAGTCTTAAGATTGTGTTTCTTAAAAACATCAAGCAGAATATAATAAAGACTTTCCGGGTATGAGCCTTGCGGTGAAAGAACAAATGCATTCTCATTGAATTCCTGACTGATAATTTTTGCATTCATTCCATTGGATTCAAGAGAATCGCCAATAACAAGAAAATCTATATTCTTGTCATATTCACGGTATTCAGTAAAATGCCGGTTCAACGACGACCAAGGATACAAAAGAAAATTAAAAAAACATACAGAAACAATCACAAGGAATATAAATCCCGCACATTTAAAAAAATTTCTAGAACAATGCATACATAAAACCTGCCATATTAGAAGATTGGAAAAACGGAGTTCCCAATATAAGGAAAAGATAAATAACCCATCTTGCAGCAATTGGAGCTGAAGAAATTTTCTCTCGTACATCCATATTTTTCTCTTTCATTACACTTACAGCAATCCAAATAAGGCTGAATGCAATCACAACCAAAATCGTAAGTTTTCCAAAGCCATTGAAACTGAAATTTGAAATCAAATTCCAATTTGTGAAAGAAAAAAGCTGCTTTGTCATTCCAAGAGCCTGTTTCATATCTGTAACATCGTCAACCAATGCACCGATATTTACAAGATAAAAAGTTCTTAGAATCCTAAACAGTTGCCATCTCTTTGATTTTTCATTTATATGGAAAACAGCCAAACCTTTTCTGTACACAGGCTCCATCATTACAGAAAATGCTATTATTCCGCCGTGAAAAAGACCATAACACACAAAATGCCATTCTGCTCCATGCCAGATACCAACAACAAGGAAAACAAGAATATTAGCAAGCGCCATTGGAACTACACGCCCAAGATACTTGTTCTTTGCGCTGAGTTTTTTTCCAAATTCAAGCATTGTTTTTGACAATGCAAACGGATAGAAAATATAATCTTTCATCCATGTTCCAAGCGTAATATGCCATCGCCGCCAGAATTCTGCTATTGACTGAGAAAAGTACGGCTGCCTGAAATTTTCTTTAAGTTTTATTCCAAAAAGTTCTGAAACACCAAGCGCAATATCCATTCCGCCTGCAAAATCCGCATAAAGTTGAATTGAATAAAACACAAGTCCAAACATTATTATAAAATTCGGGAGTGATGCATATTCTTCAAATATATAAGAAACAACTTGTCCAGCCCTGTCCGCGATTACAAGCTTTTTCATCAATCCCCAGAGAATTCTTTGAATTGCGAACTGAGTATTTTTTAAATTGAAATTATGCTCTTTTTCAAAAAACTCATACCGCAAATCATTGTTTCTGTTGATTGGTCCCTGAACAATCGAAGGAAAATAGCTTACACACAAAGCATAGCGGAAAATATTTTTTTCAGCATCGTACTTTGAGTTATACACATCAATTATATAGCTTACAACTGAAAACGTGTAAAATGAAATTCCCATTGGAATTAAAAATTTTATAGGTCTGTAGACATAGTCGCTATTGAACAAAACTATAACCGAGTTTATATTCATCAAGAAGAAATTTGAATATTTAAGCACAGCGAGTATTCCAAAACATATTAAAACACCAACAGCTGCAACAATTTTTTTAGTTCTTCTGCATTTTTCCTTAAAAAACTTCTTTTCAGTGCGGTCTTCAGTATTTGAAATCAAGACGGCATACCTGTCTTTTATCTTCTGCATCCATAATGCTATGAAAAATGAAAATACAGTTGAAAAAACAAGATATAAGCAGGCTTTTAAGCTAGCACAAGCATAAAAAAAGTAGCTGGCTGCAAGAAGAACACACCAACGCTTTTTTGCTGGAAATAAATAAAAAACAACAGCAGTGGCAAAAACAAAAAAGACAAATCCTGTAGATATAAATGTCATAATTTTTTTTCCTTAATTCCATTAATACTGGGCATACATAAATACCGCGTTGCCCGGCGAAAAAGACATTGACAGTATAACAAGAATAAGAGGAAAATAATAGGCTGCCCAGCGCACAACTATTCCCTTTTTTTGGATTGAATCATATACATCAATGTTTCTTTCTTTCAAAATGCTTGTTACAAATACTATTATTCCGGAAATAAAAATCAATACAAGCTGTGATTCTACATCACGGAAACTGCCGAATATCTCCTTTAAGTATGATTGAGATTTCAGAAGTGAAAGTGGTCCGAAATCAGTAAAAGTCCGCTTCAAATACAGAAAACTTTTTGGAACGTCATAAATTCTGTCAAAATATGCGCCTATATTTACAACGATAAATGTCCGTATAATCTGAAAAATATGAAAACCGCGACTTTTTACGTTTATATGTAAAAAATTCCCCAATCGGTCGAATGCAGGTTTCAGCATATCACTGAAAGCAATGACAAGTCCGTTATACAGTCCCCAGACAACATAATGCAGTTCAGGACCGTGCCATATTCCTACAAGCAGGAATACTACAATATTTGCAATTCCGGCAGGAACTGTCCGCGCAAAATGTTTTCCAAGATGACTGGCGCACCACTTTCCAATATTCTGCATATTTTTTGTAAGCGCAAACGGGAAAAAGACATAATCCTTCATCCAAAGACCAAGACTGATGTGCCATCTCCGCCAGAAATCGGCAAGGCTTGTAGAAAAATACGGCTGACGGAAATTCGGCTGCATTTTTATGCCGAAAAGCTCTGCAATTCCCAGAACCATATCAATTCCGCCGGAAAAATCTGCATATTGATAGATTGAGTAGCCGAGTACGCCAAAAAGAATAAGGCATCCCGGAAGATTTGTATATGAATGGTCAAGGACAGATGAAATTCTATTTACAATCAGGTCTGCGATACAATATTTTTTCATCGCACCAAACAAAATCAGCAGAACTCCGTGCTTTATGTTTTCAAGGTCAAAACTGCGTTCTGCTGTTAGCTGTCCGCTCATTTTGTCAAACCGGTTGATGGGCCCCATTATCAGCTGAGGGAAAAACGAAACGAACAGAAAATATTTCAGGAAGTTTTTTTCCGGCGCATATTTTCCGTTGTACACGTCCATAAAATACGATATTGTCTGAAACGTGTAGAAAGAAATTCCGAGCGGAAGAAGAAGCGTTTTGTGTCCGGCAAAATAAAGAAAATCAAGCGAAACGGAAACTTTCACACTGAAAAACTGTATTATGGCATTCCAGTATTTTAAATATGCAAGCACGCCAACATTGCACACAAGAACGACCGCAAGAATCAGTCTTTTTCTGCGCTTTACATTTTCTTTTTCATCCTTAAAATCTTCTTTTGAAAGAGATGACTTTTTCTGCTTCAGTCGTTCCTGAAAAACATTGACCGACGCAGCACCAAAGAAAGTAACCGCAGACGTAAAAAGAATAAATACAAAATTAGGAATTCCTGAAAAAGCATAAAAAACAATGTTTGCAATCAGGATAATTTTCCACTGATGTTTTTTTGGAACTGCATAATAGCACAATAGAGAAACAATCAAAAAGCAGATAAATGTATACGATTTGAAATCAAGCATAATTTTTTCCTTAAAATTTATATGAACCTCAAAAAGTTTTAGTTTTCAAGACTCCGGTTATAGAGCACTGTAATATTTTGTAAACGAAGTCTGCTGAACTTTGTCATAATAGCTTATGACTTTTATTTTTCCGGAAGAATTTTCAGGATAATAAAAGCATCTGTCAGAAGAGTTCCTTGCAATTGGAATTTCTTTTCCGCCAGAATATGCGGTAACATCATATTCTACAAGGGAATCATCACAGTTGTTCATAACAGGCAAAATTGAAAAACTTGCATTTTCCTTGTCTTCTTCAATTATATGTCCGTAAATTTTAGGCGGCAGAAGAGAAAGTTTTTCCGAATATGTGGAAAAAAACATTTCCAGACGTTCGGTTTCGCTTTTATTATAGAAGTCGCAGAAAATATTTGTAAATTTTTCAATTCCGTATTTATTCAGATGGTTGTCGTCAAAAAAATCTGAATCGCACAAGTCCAGATATTCCGGTTTTAAAAGACTAAAATCATAATAGGGAACATCATATTCGCAAAGAATTTCCCTGATAAACGCAATATATTCATCGTAGTTCTGTTTTTCCAAAAGATAAAAATTGGTACTCGGATTCTGATAAAAGCACAGCCGGATTTTTTTTTCATCGCACAACCTGATAATCTTTAATACAGTTTCCTTCCATTCCCGGCTTATATCCTTCACAGGAATCGGATTAACAGGCTCTGAATAAAGCGAGCCTTCTTCTACAACTTCATCGTCAAGAACGCAGCCTTTTCCTGCATAGACAGAATCGTCGCTTTTATATTGATACTTATAATACTCGCCGGAAATCTTTGATTTCAGAACGTAAAGTACAGAAGCTGGATTTAAGTCAATCAATTTTTCCTTTCCAATCGGCAGAAGGGAATTAAGATAATATTTTGGGGAAGTAGCTCCTGCCAGATATTCAATTTTTGCAGCAGGATTCTGCAGATAATGAGCTACAAGAAACGTACTTTTTGAAGGCTCTGATTTTGAGTACAAAGATGTTGTTGCCGTAGCAAAATCAAGTTCCACAAAAACATCTTTCAGATCATAAAGACGTATGGCCTCGCGCAGAATAGCATACGTTCCGTTTAAGGACTGGCTTGGTGTACCAGTGCTGAATGAACGATATTCGCCGCCGGCAAGTTTTTTATCTGCAACAGTTGAATTGATACCGTGGCTTACGTGAGAAGCGCCGCAAAAAAGAACATCAATTCTTTCCTGATTATAAAACTCGTGCATCAGAACGCGGGTATAGGCATTAACGTCATTAATAAGAACTGTAGAAAGGAGTCCGCTTAGAAGAAAAAAGATTGCAATAAAAATAATAAATTTAATAGAAAACAGATGTTTTTTTATCATTTTTCAAGCATAATATTTTTTTTTAATTTTGTCATGCAACTATGGAAAATTCCTTAGACCGAGAATCTAAAAAATCAGCATTTGCGCATCAGGTAAACCATATCAACAAGGCGGATTCCGCAATCATATATTTCATGGTCGTAGTTATCCACAAAAAAATTCTTGACCCTATGCGAAACAGAAAAACCGCAGCTTTTGTAAAATGACAAGGACGGAGGACAATCGCCTGTTCCAGCAAAAAGCTTTTTGCAGTCAGGATAACAGCCGGCCACATAGTCCACAAGCATCCGGCCATATCCCCGACGCTGGAACTCTGGAACAACAGCAATATTTTTCAGCTCGTACACTCCTTCGCCTTCCCTTGTGACAACACATTCAGCTTTTACACCGCAGTCATCCAGAACAAACATATCTCCGCGCTCCAGATACCTGTCAATCATGCTTTCCTGCTCATCAGCCAAAAGAAGCAGCTCCAGATATTTTTTCTTGCCGCTAGTGATTTTCAATATTTCCAAGTTAGCCTCCGTTTTACAAGCGCAATAAATTCATTGAAAACTGAACAATATTCAGTGTCAGCACCATCTATTTGTATGACCACCCCAGCATTTTCAGGCGGGGTGAAAACGCTAGATGTGGGGTAGTTTGACAATCAATTCATCTTAAATTTTTGTATTTACATACTGTGAATATTTATCCAGACACTCAGATGTCCACTTATTTATACTATTCCAAGCAGTTCTACCATCAGGGTCTATATAGCGTACCGGATTGTTCCCCGCGTAGTGATACAAATTGCCATTTGTTTGTAAAACCCCTATTTTTTGCCTCCTTTTGACTGATTATAGCACAAAAAATATAAATTCATCGCTTTATTTTTTTTAATTTCGGAAGAATCCGGCTTTTTTTGCACGCATTCTCCCTGAATTTTGTGGATTTCTACGCATCTTCCCACAAATTGCTATTTGTGGGAGGAAAATAGCGCGTTTTCAGACGGGGTGAAAACGCTAGATGTAGTGGTATTAAATTTTAAATTTCCAATCAAACATTTCTTACTAAA
>NZ_JBJETK010000060.1:0-2502 GCF_051883275.1 Treponema sp.
TCAACCGCCTAAAAAACTTTTCATCGCTTCGCTCGAAAAGTTTTTTAGATATTGTAACACTACTATTTTCATACTTAATAAGGAGAACTGTATTATGATTGAAGGAGAAGACAAGAAAGGTTTTTTTAACAAGTTATCTCAGGATGCAAAAACTGTTGTAAAAGATCGTATTATTGGAAAATATTTTTCTGAAATGAAAGGCTGCTACGGAAAGGCTTTTGCACTTCTGGCAGTTTATTCTTTGATTCTGGCAGCATCTGCAATAACGATTGTTGGACCTTTAATTATTGCAGGATCTATGACGCTTGGCCTTTCAAGGGGATTTCTTGAACTTGCAAGGAAAAAGAAAACGCCTTTTTCTGTTCTGTTTTCGGGCTTCAGGGATTTTAAGAGGTCTTTCTGTACGTTCCTGCTTGTTGCATTAAAGACAGTCCTGTGGTCACTTCTTTTTGTTGTACCGGGAATTATTGCAGCAATCCGCTATTCACTTTCATTTTTTGTTCTTGCCGACAATCCTGACATAAAGGCACGCGAAGCAATTGAAAAGTCAAAGCAGATGATGAAAGGCAAAAAATTAAAATACTGTATCGTTTCTATATGCTTTACCAGTTTTTACGGCTGGTTTTATTTATCGTCTGTAATCTTAGTAGCACTTGAAAACCTGAACCTTGACTTTATTGAGATTATCTATCTTGTTTTAGGTATATTTGAAGCCGTTTACAGTGTGCTTGTTTTCCCTGTTTTATTCTATGCCGTAACAAAAATGTTCTATCCGGATGTATTTAACGGAATGCAGGAAGAAACTTCAGAAGAAAACGCTGCGGAAGAATCAGTAAAAAAAGAACCTAAGCCAAAAAAGGAACGCAAACCGCTTTCTAAAAAGGCAAAGAAAATTATTGCAGGTTCGTTTCTGGCAGTAATTCTTGCCGTCCTTATATATCTTGTTTTCGGACTTAAAATATTCTATACGTACAAGCCAAAAATGGTAAAGATTCCAGGCCAGCATTACGAGATGATGTCGTCAGAGGTAACGCAGGAATTGTATGAATCTGTAACCGGCAGAAATCCAAGTTCTTTTTCAGAAGGATTTAAGGCAAAATACAGGCCTGTAGAAAACGTAAGCTGGTATGATGCAATCTATTTCTGTAACCTTCTTAGCAAAAGCGAAGGTCTTGAACCTGTATATGCGGTAAACGGCAAAAAAAACGTATCGCAATGGAACTATAAACCGCACAGGGAGTATGAAATAGAAGGAAAGATAACGCAGGATTTAAGTGCAAACGGTTACCGTCTTCCTACTGTTGAAGAATGGCAGTATGCGGCAAAAGGCGGTAAGGATTATACCTATGCAGGGAGTGACAATATAGATAAGGTTGCATGGTATGAAGATAACAGCGGCAAAACGACTCACCCTGTAGCACAGAAAAAGGCAAACGGTTAAGGACTGTATGATATGAGCGGTAACGTATGGGAGTGGTGCTGGGATGTCCTCCCGTACTACAGCGGCAGCCACTATTACTGCGGCGGCGGCTGGGGCGACTACGCCAGCAACTGCGAGGTGGACTACATGCGCTTCCGCAACGCCGACGACCGCTACTACGACCTTGGTTTTCGTCTTGTCCGCACGGTAATAACTGCACCAAAAATGGTAAAGATTCCTGATCAAGAATATGAAATGATGACAACAGAAGTAACGCAGGGACTTTATTGTGCAGTAATGGGTGAAAATCCAAGTTGCTTCCAAAAGAAAAATATTGATGTCATAAGGAAAAATTTGGGCTCTGAGGCAGCACAGGAAATATTAAACGGTGTTTCCCTGAATAATCCTGTAGAAATGGTAAGCTGGTATGATGCAATCTGCTTCTGTAACAGGCTTAGCATAAAAGCTGGACTTACACCTTTTTATACGGTTGACGGTAAGACAGATACAGAAGAATGGAATTATATTCCCGGTAACTGGCATGAAATAAAAGGACAGCTTTCGTTTGATAACAATGCAGACGGCTACCGTCTTCCAACCGTTGAAGAATGGCTTTATGCAGCAAAGGGCGGACAGGATTACAACTATGCAGGAAGCGATGATATAGAAGAAGTCTGCTGGTATAAGGATAACACCGGTAATACAACACAGCCTGCAGGACAGAAGAAACCTAACGGCTACGGACTTTATGATATGAGCGGAAATGTGTGGGAATTCAACTTTAATTTTGATACTGACAATAATGCTGTGTGCAGTGGCAGCGCTTGCTGTGACAATTCTGATAATTGTATTTTAGGAGTTATGGCCAGCAACAAGACTTCCTACTGTAATCCATACATAGGCTTCCGCCTTGCACGCGGTGTTATAAAGATGTAACAGCTCACTAAGGAAGTGCTGAGTAACACTTGAAGCGATTACTCAACACTTCCTGTCAAATTGCCGTAAGTCTTTGACTTACGGACAATTAGCGAAATTCAAGGTTAACACTGAAAAATCCTCAATAGGATTTATTCAGTGTTTCC
>NZ_JBJETK010000061.1:0-2502 GCF_051883275.1 Treponema sp.
CCCAATCCCGAGGAAGACCCCGCCCTCGAACTGATTTTTAGTGGACACTAGTGACATTCCTGTCGCTTTGTTCGGAATCGCTTTCGGAGGGGTTTTCGGGAAGCGGCAGGTGAGCGAAGCGTGGAGCTATGACTCCCTTGGAATATTGGTTTAAATTTTCGCAGAAAAACTTATGTTTCATTGTAAATCTCTTCAAATTTAACACCTCTGTTTTCCCCGACTTCGGCAATCATTGCCTTGGCACGCGTCATGCCCGATTCAAGAGCAAATGCATATATCGACGCGAAAAGCATTCCTTGAACGATAAGGCGGTCTTCTTCCCGATTTTCAGAAAAACACATCCTCATGCTTCCGGGGAAGTGAAATCCCAAAGATTGGCATTGCTCTTTCTGCGCATTAAATCCGGATACCCGAAACTCAAATCCCTCTTTACCTTCCCATTGTCTTCGAAAAACATATTCTACATATTCCCAAAATCTTTCGGATCGAAGCAACTTCTCCCGAAAAAGCAATTCTTTCTCGACAGCATCATTTGAAGGAGATTCCACCATTACCCCTTGATAGAGATTAAGTCTTACAGGACTATTTAAGCATTGCTCAATATCCTCATAGGAGCGGCAAATGCTACAACCGCAAAAAATGCAACAAAAAACGAAAAGCTTTTTCATTGAAAAATCGATGGAAAGATTTACGATCTTGAGTATGATGTTTTTCTTAACTCGTCCGAAAATTCTCTCTTTGCCCTTTTATTTTTATTTGTTTTCGACGGATATTTGCTTTCTCAATTTATCCGGAAACGGCAATAAATAATCCTTCGAATTTTCATAATAGACACAATTCGCAAAAGCAATTTTTCGCTCTCCTTGGGCAGAATCGACCTGAAAACATATTTTCATCCTATTAGCTTTCATGGAATGAACAAGACCTAACATCTTCTTCGTCAAAAAAAGAGAACAGCATGCCGGATTTTTTGAGCTCTCGGAGCGAAAATCCTCGTCTTCTTTAAAAGGAGGAAGCTCAAAGCAACAGACTTCCACACCCCAACCTTCCTGCCGAACCAGCTGATAACGTTGAGCACTCTGCCCTACGCGAACCTCTTTCCCTGAATCCGTATCTGCCCGAATACACGCCGTAACGAAAAATATCCAATCGTCGCCATCAGAAAATTCTACAGCCTCATCAAGATATGCGAAACCGGAAAAATTCACATCTTCAAGTTTTTGCGAGGAGAACGAAGTGGAGCAGATCAACCCCGTGAAAAAAAGAAAAAATGTTATTTTTTTGTAGATCATTTTAAGTCCCGGATTTTACTTAAGACTTTCTTTCAATATCTCGAACATTTTCTTAGTGGCAGCATAATCTGAAAAGAACGTCTGCTCACAAAAGAAGAACTTCCCTTTAATGTAAAAAAACATTTCCTCAAACCTATTCTTCGCCAAATACAATACGAGAGACGCCTTGTATTTCGGATGGGTAAATTCCTTGACTTCACAAACGAAGACTATTTTTCGAAGCCAAAAGAAAATACGGTCGACGCTCCCAAAGGATTTTAACTGATTGGCCCCCAAATGAGCTTCAAGTACGGAAAGCGTTTTCAAAAAGGATTCGACCTCTCCACGAGACACCTGCACTGTTGTCAGATACGAATCATGAACACCCTGAATGGCACGGAATCGAACAAGTCCATTTTCACAAAATTCATACTTTAAAACAGAACAATATCGCATAGCTCTTAGAATTCTTTTTCGAAGCAAACCCCAAAGGCGCATGCGTTTAAGAATAAACTTGAGTCGTTCTCTCCTTCTCCCCAAGATAGATTCCCACAATCGCGTTCTGTACAAACAAAATTAAATGGAAGTGAGACAACGCTTTTCCCGCCACCGCTAACTCCTATTGTTCCCAATGTCCACTGTCCAACACTAAAATTGACTTCGGCACCGACTCGAAGCCCTGCTGTCCCCTTGAGGATTCCAACCCCTTTTCCATGACTACCAGAACAGTCTTTGGAAAAGCTTCCACTTCCGTATAGTTCAGCCCCTCCATACGCCTGAACGCCACCCCAAACATTTGCCGAAAAAATACCATCAACATCTTCCTTGAAAGCAAATCCAGCGGTTGCCGTAAGAGTTGCATCGCCCGAGACGGCGGCACCTATTTCATAAGCATCAATACTTTTCCCGTTACAGCAAGATTTGCATAGCTTCCCATTAGCAGAAAAATTTAAAGAGCCTGAGATATTTATAAATAGAAAAGGGAAGACCTGTACCTGCTTACCTGCAAACGATTTGCTAGCAGTAAAAGATATGTTCACACAAGAATTTAATTTCTCCTCGGTTCCTAATAAATCCACTTTCCTTAGAGGACTATTTTTTAAAAATGCATACAAATTCCATCCTCCCTGTTCCTCGATGGGGTCGCGGCTAATCCACCTGCCGTCGGCCGGGGAATAGTGGCGGTAGTTGTAATAGACGAGGTCGAGTTCGGAGTCGTAAACTTCCGAAG
>NZ_JBJETK010000062.1:0-11252 GCF_051883275.1 Treponema sp.
CGGGCTCCCTGCCCGGGGGCCTTTTTTATTCCCTCCCTTTTTTCTGATTGGGAGTTTCGTTTTCGGCATGGCAGCCTGATCTGATTTTTTTTAATTTTCCTTCAATATTATGCTATAAT
Organism: Treponema sp.; assembly: GCF_051883275.1. Taxonomy (GTDB): domain Bacteria; phylum Spirochaetota; class Spirochaetia; order Treponematales; family Treponemataceae; genus Treponema_D. Next base: position 120 of record NZ_JBJETK010000062.1, read on the forward strand.
GTACAGTATGAAAAAACTCTATTTCCTTTTGCTTTTAGTAATGACATCAATTTTTTTTTCCTGCGCTTCTGTTCAGTCTGCAAACTTTCCGCCGGACGGAGTTTATTCCTACGACTTTGAGCATTATGTAGATTGCATTGAGGCTGTTTATATTTACAAAAGCTGCGGGATGGATGCATATCAGAATATGCAAAAAAAATCTTGGGGAAACGCTGTTTTGATGCAGGGCGGGCTTTTTGTGGAGCCTGAAACCGGGATTTTGATTTCGATTTCGCAGAAGGGTGCAATCTCAAGCCCGGAAAATCCTTCATTCAGCGGAACTTACAAAAAGAACGGCGATTTTTTCTTCCAGGGATATTATGAGGAGAATAATCAAATCAATAAAATTTCAGTAAGCGGAAAGCTTTTGTTTTCTGACAAAAAAGACCGCGCATCATCCTCTTACGACGGTGATTTTATTCTGACAGACAACGGAACCGCGCGAAAGCAGAAAGTGAAAATCGAGAATGGGCTGTATATTTGGGAATATGCTGAAAAACAGGACGATGACTTTGAAACCTGGCCTGTGATTGTGTCTGCGGACGGAGCAATTTCCTGCGGTTTTGAAATGACGGTTCAAAGCGGCATCAAAGGTTTTTCTGAAATGCTCGTTTCAAGTATATGCGAAACCATTGGCAGAGTCGGCAAAGACGGAACGATTGGACTAAAAACGCTCACAAGAAACTATGGAACAGGACAGTCTGGTGAAGACAGTGTTATTTCCTACAGCGGAATCCGCGGAACGGAGAATTTCAATCAGATTCAAAAAGCGAGGGCGGAAAATTCAAAAATCACCGAAAAGCTTATGAAATCAAAAGGCAGAATTCAAAATCCGAAGAAAGAAAATCCGCCTGAATGGTACTCTGATTTTATTCCCAACAATGAACGATTTCTTTATGGAACTGCCCGAAAAACGCACGATGATAAAGATACAGCCCTTAAAATCGCCGAGCTGACGGCAGTGAGTCAAATCAAATCTTATCTTGCTCAGAATGTGGCAAGCTATACCGAAGCCCAAAAATCAATGTCGCAGGGCAGCAGGGGCGCGTCCAGCTTTTTCAGCGCGATTGATTCATTCTCTTTTATAAATCTCCCTTATACTGTAGAAAACAGCGTTTATGACGAGAAAACAAAAACTGCATATATGGTGGTGAGACTTGAAAGAAGCGAAGGGGAAAAAGGACTGATGGACTTTGAGTGACAGTATGCGTTTAAGGTGAAAAGTTTGTATTGTGATTTCATAGCGATTCTGAGATTGAATCGATTGAGTGGAGAGCTTTACAGTGCCGATGTCAACAAAAAGATGGGAATTCTGTGTTTCTGGCTAGTCAGCCCCCCTGTATTTTATGTTGTCGAATTGGTCTTGTGGCTTAAATTGTTGCGGTGGTTATTGCCGTTTATTCTATAAGAGGCAAGTTTCAAAAATACGGAGGAAAGTTTTTCGCGTTTTAAGAAAGGCTATGTCTTGAAATAAAGTGGTAAATAAATTTGATGCTTGTCAAAAACGCACTATGTTAAATAATAGGGATTTTTGTTTGAATAGATAGTTTTACAGGGTAAAGCAGAAGAAACTTATAATATTTTAGAATAATCACTTTATTTCAGAGCATAACCTTAAGAAAAGAATTTCTTAGTCTGTGGTAAACTTGACAGTGCTTTAATATTTTTTTAATATACCTATCTATTGGAGGTTTTAAATTGAAACACTTTACAAAATGTGTTGCTGTTGTTTTTTCAGTGATATTATTTGCTTCATGCGGGACAACAAAGGAGACTGTAAAAGTTGTAACTGGTGCTTATGAGCGTTTGGACTGGCAGGGAAGAGCTACAGGCTCTGGAATTCCAGACTGGGTCGTGGCTGTTGGTGATAATAACAAGCGTGAAGTTGTAAAAAAACTTGACCTTGACGGTTATATGGTGTGGAGCTTTAATTCAAACGGAACGGATTTGGAATTTCTTCAAAACTGGACTGACAAGGTTGAACTTCAGAGCAATGTTGCGCAGTCTATAAGCTCTTCAATCGGACGTGCAACTGAAGCTTCTATGAAAGCTGAGCAGAGCATAGATGAAACCCAGAGGAACAAGGCTTTGAAGGATGTAACAACAGTTCTTTCAAATGTCCGCGTTAACGGGCTTGAGAAAATCGCTTCATACTGGATAAAGAGCCGTTCTTCAAATGTAAAAAATCCTAAGTCTGATTCTGACTATGAAACAAAGTATACTTATTATTCTGTTTGGGCGCTGAAGACTGATTTGTATGAAAAGCAGATTAATGCCGCAATGAAGGGTCTTTCAGAAAACACAGCAGAAGATCCTCTTCTCATGAAGCTTATCACTAGCTCCATTGAAAAGACTATTCTTAATGATGCCGATGCTGAAATATTGGCTTATGATGCAGATTAATTTTTAGGAGTTGATTTTAAAGTGAAAAATTTCTTTTGTGTTATTGCACTTGCATTTTCTATTTTTATGGTTTCATGCGGAACAACAAAGGTAGCTCGCGTTGATTCTGATGAAGTTATTGACTTGGATGGATACTGGAACGAAACAGATGTTCGTATTGTTTGCGATACTCTTATAAGCGAATGTGTGGCTTCTCCGAGAATTGCGAAGTTTGAAGGACAGCTGGGCCGCGCTCCTGTTGTTATAATTGATTCTATCAGAAATCAGAGCAGCGAGCATATCGATACTTCTATTGTTGAAAAGAAGTTTCAGACTGCCATAATCAATTCAGGTGTTCTGGAATTTGTTTCCAGCAGCATTGAAAGACAGGCTCTCAGGGAAGAAAAGGCAGACCAGGCTGATCATTCAAGCTATGACACAGCCAAGGAAATGGATCAGGAAACCGGCGCTGATTTTATGCTGAAGGGTTCTGTCAAGACTATTGTTCAGTCAGCTGATGGAAAAACAGTGAGAACATATTATGTTTATGCTGAACTGCATGACATCAAGACAAATAAAATTCTTTGGATGTCGGAGAATGACAGTATAAAGAAAGTTATAAAGCGTCAAAAGGCAAAGCTTTAATTCATGCGGAAGGATTTATGCCTTGATGTTCGGCATTGCAAAAAGGGTATAAATCCTGCTGCGATTTAAAAAGGGCTGTCGGAATATCTTGCATGAGCAGTATTTTTCGGTGTTTGCGCCGGGAAATATATTTTGCCATTGGATTTTTTCAGGCAGCCTTTTGGAGCGGAGATGTTTTAATGAAGAAAGTTTTTGCACTTCCTTTGCTTTTTTTATGTTTTTTTATACTTGGCTGTGCTTCCACTGAAATTGATGCAGAGGCTGAAAAATGTTTTAATGAAGGAAATTATTCAGCATGCATCTCTACGATTAAAAAATCTTTAAAGTCAAAAAATCCTCAGGTTGATAAAGCCCTTGATGTGGCGATTCTTAATCATTATTCAGGAAACTACAAGCAGTCCGCGGCGGAATTTAACCGCATTGACCGCCAGATTGAAGATGCCTACACAAAAAGCGTTTCAAAAATGGCTGGAGCTGCTTCTTTGAATGAAAATATTTCTGAATATAGCGGAAATATTTATGAATATATTCTGCTCAATGCTTTTAATGCTTTGAATTATTACAAAATCGGAGAATTCGACGAGGCTCTTGTTGAGATTAGAAGAATAGAAAATAAGCAGAAGGAATACATTTCAAAGTATGGCGAGCTTGCTCTTCAGGATTTGAATGAGGATTCGGATTCGCTGTCAGAGTCGGCAAAGCTCATGAATGTCGATTTGAGCGAAGTCTATGTTCACATGCCCAGAAAGCCCCGGGAATCTGACGTTTACAAGGATTCGGCGTTTGCCCACTATCTTGCGGCCTTGCTTTATATTCAGGATAGAAGCGGATCACCGGAGCTGCATGTCCGAGAGTACGAGGCTATAAACCGCGGTGTAAAGTGCGCGTCATTGCGTGAAGATCTGCGGATTCCTGATGGAATGGGAAGGCTTGATTTTGTTTCGCTTGCGGGAAGAATTATCAGCCGCAGGGAGTGCGCAATTTATTTTCCGAGCTTTGCGGCTAACGGAACGCCTGTGTTCTTGACATCTGTTACTATTTCAGGGATTACGATTCCAGCCTTTAGATTGAAATATGTGTTTCCATATATTGACGAGGATAAAAATGGGAATATTGTTCGCCCGGAAAATTCAATAAATTCAGTGAAGGTGACACTTTCAGACGGAACTTCTATCCATCTGGGGCTTATTGAATGGTTTGATGAGGCTGTTCAAAAAGATGTGGCTCTTAGGGCGCGGAGGGATTTTACAAGGAGTATATTCCGCAGCACCACAAAAAAAGCCGCCGCTGTTGCATCTGCCGCTGTCGCTATAAAGGCAACTCCTGAAGCTTTCAGGCCGATTACAGAAATTGCCGTTACCGCGTCCCTTGATGCTGTGGATCTTGCGGAAACTGCGGACGTGCGCCAGTGCCGCTATTTTCCGAGCTTTGCGGCCGGAGGAGGATTCACTTTAGCGCCGGGTGTTTATTCTGCAAAAGTTGAATATTTTGATGTAAATGAAAATCTTGTCGGAACAGAATCGTTTGAGAATTTGACCGTTTCTGCTGGGCGTCCGACACTTGTGGAGTCTATATGCGTAAAATAATCAGTGTTTTTTTGTTTGCCGTTTGCGCCGGAAATTTGTTCTGTGCATCTGCGCGTGAAAAAGAGCCGGAGTGGGTTTCAGCCCCGAAAAATATTTATTCAGCTGACCAGTATTTTTCTTATGTGGGAAAATCAAAGAACAGAGCACAGGCGGAGCTGCTTGCAGTTGAAGGAATTGCCGCTGTGTTTGAGCAGAAAATAAATTCCGCATCTACAGTATCTTCACGCATGGAAAAGGCCGGCAGCGAGGGAAAAGTCGCTGTTGCAAAAGTTCAGAATTTCAGCTCAAAAATAATGAGGAGCGTGGATGTTGACAGCCTTGTTGGTGTTGAGCTGAAGGAATTCTGGACTGACGGGGAAAAAAATGTATATGCCCTTGCTGTGCTTGATAAGCAGAAGGCAGCTGAGCTTTATTCAGGCATGATTCAGAAAAACAACGGAGAGATTTCAAAGCTTTTGAATGTTTCAACCGACGATGAGTTTTCTTTGGAGAATTATGCGCGCATAGATTTTGCCCGGGAAATTTCGTGCATCAATGAAAAGTATCTTTCCAGGCTTTCTGTTGTGGATTTCAGCAAGGCTTCTGAGCTGGAAAAGAAGACTGTATCTTCCGCAGAGATAAATTCCCGGCTTCTTGAGATTGCAAGGCAGATTCCTGTGTATGTTTATTTTAAAAATGATCCTGACGGGCGTGTTCAGGCCGGCTGTTCCCGTATACTAAGCTCGTTTGGCTTCAGAACTTCCCAGGATAAAAATGAGCGGTATTCTTTTACGGGAGATCTGGAATTTAAGCAGAATGTTCCCAAGGACAAAAGCTCTGTGCAGTGCAGATATTTTTTCAAGGCTGTTTTGAATGACTCTGCGTTTGAACAGAATCTTTTTGCGCTTTCGTTTGACGGACGGAGTGCCAGCAATACCTATGACAATGCCCTGGTTCGCGCCTTTTCTGCGATTGATTCCCGCGCTGAATCCGAGTTCAAAAAATTTCTACAGAATATTGCTGTTCATTATTGACAATATTTTCTTTTTTCTGTAGTATGTTCGTACATTCGTAATCGAATGCTCCCTTAGCTCAGTCGGTAGAGCAATGGACTGTTAATCCATGTGTCGCTGGTTCAAGCCCAGCAGGGGGCGCATAAAGGCAGCTTTACCGGCTGTCTTTTTTTTATTCCCTTTTAAAATCGCCGGGGTAAAACATTCAGTAGCCCCGGGGTTTTCCTTATTCTTGCGCGGAATTTGTTTTTTTCAGGAAATTTTAGTATATTTGTAGGCAACTTAAAATCATAAAATATAAAAAGTCCTTTAGGCAAAGTTCTGGCCGCGGGCTGTTTTTTCCTAGGGGCTTTGGAGCAAATCATGGCAAAGTATCAGTTTCAGACAGAAGTTAATCAGCTTTTAAAGCTTATTATCCATTCAATGTATTCAAACAAGGATATTTTTCTTCGGGAGATTGTTTCAAATGCTTCTGATGCGCTTGACAAATTGAAGTATCTTACTGTTTCGGATGAAAAGTACAAGGATGTTGTTTTTACACCGCGCATAGATATTTCGTTCGATGAAAATAAAAAGCTGCTTTCTGTTCAGGATTCTGGAATCGGAATGAACGAGGAGGATCTTTCGAATAACCTTGGAACAATTGCGCGCTCCGGAACAAAGGCTTTTATCGATATGCTTTCACAGAGCGGAAAGGGAAATTCTGATCTTATAGGACAGTTCGGCGTTGGTTTTTACAGCGCATTTATGGCAGCAAGCAGAATCGATGTTTACACTAGAAAGGCAGCCGGAGATGGAAAAGTTCTGCGCTGGTCAAGTGACGGAACAAATTCCTATGAGGTTGATGAGCTTACAGAGAAAAACGAGGCTTACTGTCTTTACGGATTCGACAAGCCTGAAACTGTTGGCTCCGTCATTGAAATTCATTTAAACGATGATTCCAAGGACTATGCTTCAAGATGGAAAATCGATGAGCTTATAAAGAAATATTCGAATCATATCGCATTTCCTATTTATCTTCACTACACGCAGACAAAGTACAACAAGGACGGAAAGGCTGACGGCTCTGAAAATAAAGTGGAGCAGGTGAATTCGGCCAGTGCGCTTTGGAAGAGGAATAAAAGCGAGCTTAAAAAAGAAGATTACAATGATTTTTATAAGACAATCAGCCACGACGGTTCAGATCCGCTGATGTATGTCCACACTCATGCCGAGGGCACACAGGAATACACAACGCTTTTCTTTGTTCCGCGCACGGCTCCGTTTGACATGTATCAGGCTGACTACAAGAGCGGTGTCAAGCTTTATGTGAAGCGTGTTTTTATAACTGACGATGACCGTGAGCTTTTGCCGTCTTATCTGCGCTTTGTCCGCGGTATCATTGATTCTGAGGATTTGCCGCTGAATGTGAGCCGTGAAATTCTTCAGCAGAACAGAATTCTTGAGACTATAAAAACACAGTCTGTAAAAAAGCTTTTGGGCGAATTCAAAAAACTCGGTGAGGAGGCAAAGAAGCTTGAAGGCAAGGCTGAGCTTTCAGATGCGGAAAAGGAAACACTCGAAAAGTGGCACGATTTTGTAAAATCCTACAACCGCCCTATGAAGGAAGGCCTTTACTCTGATTTTGCAAACCGCGATGAAATTGCCGAGATACTTCGCTTCAAGTCAACAGCGGATGAGGGAAACGGAGAAAACAAGTGGACAAGCTTTGCGGATTATGTTCAGCGCATGAAGCCGGAACAGAAGGCGATTTATTATATAAGCGGAAGCGATGAGAAAAACCTGCGCTCTTCGCCTTTGCTTGAGGCATATAAAAAGAAAGGCTTTGAAGTTCTTATCATGGCGGATGATATTGATGACATTGTGATTCCAGCCTACGGAAAATACAAGGATTTTGATCTGAAGGCTGTGAACCGCGCAGGCAGCGATGATGAGCTTGGAGTCGACAAGGACGAAGCCAAGAAAAAGGAAGAGGCATTCAAGCCTGTTCAGGAGAAAATAAAAAAAGCTCTTGAAGGCCGTGTAAAGGATGTTGTTCTTTCCAAGCGTCTTTCTGACAGCCCGAGCTGCATTGTTGTGGACGAAAACGATCCTAGCCTCCAGATGGAGCGCATGATGAAAGCCATGGGACAGGGCGGCGGAGATTTTGTAAAGCCGATTCTTGAGATAAATGCGGATCATGCTATTGTAAAGAAGCTTGAGGGAAATGTTGATGACGGCTTTGTAAAGAATATCAGCGAGGTTCTTCTTGACCAGGCTTTGCTTATAAGCGGCGCAGAATTGAAAGATCCTGCTGAATTTGTAAAGTCGCTGAATGTCCTGCTTTCTAACTAGGAGGCGTTCAAAATCCGGGGTCTGGCAAAGTGCCGGTTGACACTTGAAGCGTTCAATCTTCACTTTGCCCGGCAGAGAACCGGAGCTTTCGGGAACCTCTGAAAATTCCCTGAAAATGAATTTTGGGAGGTTCCTGCGGATTCAAATTCATTTGAAAATCCGTTGTAACAAAAAAAGAGTATTTTTATTTTTATAGTATGGAAAAAATTGAAACTTCTGATGGGTATATAGTGGAGCATGAGAGTGACCATTTAAGGGGAAAGGAGCTTTCTAAAATTTCTTCTCTGAATGAAATCACTTCAATGAATCCGAATGATTTTATCAAGATGGCTTTTGAATTCCAGAACCTGATGATGGTTTACGAAAGCGCGATAAAACAGGTTGTTACCAAGCTTGAGATTCTGAATAAAGAGTATAAAACCAGCGGCAGAAGAAATCCGATTGAAACAATAAAGTCCAGGATAAAATCCCCTGAAAGCATTGCTGAAAAACTTAACAAGCGCAATCTTCCGTTCACCTTTCAATCTATGACAGAAAATCTTACAGATGTTGCGGGCGTGCGTGTGATTTGTCCGTATATTTCCGACATTTATACAATACGGGATATTCTGCTGAAGCAGCCGGACATAAAGCTTGTAAAGGAAAAGGACTATATAAAAGAGCCGAAGAAGTCAGGTTACCGCAGTCTTCATCTTGTTGTTGAAACTGTTGTGTATCTTTCAAATACAGAGCATTGTGTTCCAGTTGAAATTCAGCTGCGCACAATAGCCATGGATTTCTGGGCAAGCCTTGAGCATGAACTCAGGTATAAAACTGAATCCCATATTCCGCCAGGAATCCGCCGGGAGCTTTTGAGGTGCGCGGAAACAATCGCAATGACAGACCGGGAAATGGAAGAGATTGCCATTGAGCTTCAGGCTTTGGACTGACAGGCGAATTCCCCAAACCCTTTTGCGTTTGCCCTAGAAAACTTTTTTTTTCTATTGTAGAATACCTGAAAAGCGCTTGTTGCAGCTGGGGCTGTTTTTAGCGGAAATGCCGCGCCCTTGATGCTCTGCGTTGAGGCTGTTGGCTGGACTGAAGTTTGCGTTGCAAGCTTTTTTATAAATTGCAGCTTTTTGCTTTGCTGTGAATTTGCTTAAAAAGTCAAACTGAAAATCAGCTTTTGGCTTTTTGCTGGAGATTTAATTGTCGGAATTACATGAGTCTGGAGAAGATTACCTTGAGGCTATTCTTAGGCTGAAACAGGAAAACGGACTTGCCAGGTCTGTTGACGTCGCAAAGTATCTGGGAGTTTCCAAGCCTAGTGTTAGCCGGGCAATGAGTATTCTCTGCGAAAACGGCTATATTACAACAGGACATATCGGTTCTCTTGAGTTGACTGAAAAGGGTCTGAAAAAGGCGGAGTCAGTGTATGCGCGGCATGTTCTTCTGACTGATTTTCTTGTGAAGATTACCGGAGTTGACAAAGCCCATGCGGAAAAAAACGCATGCAGAATTGAGCATGACATTGACGAAGATATAAAAGACGGAATTCAAAAGTGGATGGAGCAGAACAAGTAAAATGACAGAAACAAGCGAAAATCACGGAGCATTGACTGGAGATAACCATGCTGCCCTTTGGAGCGGCCGGTTTGCAGAGGGGCCTGATGCCGCGGCAGTTGAATTTGAAACTTCAATCCGTGTTGACGAAAGAATGGCTCTTGATGATATTCATGGCTCTATTGCCCATGCCCAGATGCTCGGCGAGCAGAAGATAATTCCAAAGCAGGAAGCGGCGGAGATTGTAAAAGGTCTGAAATCTATTGAGGCTGACTTGATTTCGGGCGCACTAAAAATAGACTACAGCGCAGAGGATATTCATTCTTTTGTGGAAGCGGTTTTGACCGACCGTATCGGGGAGCCTGGAAAAAAGCTTCATACTGGGCGCAGCCGCAATGACCAGATTGCACTGGATGAGCGGCTTTATTTGCGCCGTGTAATTCCATGTATTCAGAATGAAATTATAACTCTTGTAAAAACGCTTGCTGAAATAGCTTCTGCCAATAAAACATCCCTGCTGACAGGCTACACTCACATGCAGCATGCACAGCCGGGAACTTTGGCTCAGCATCTTTTGGCATGGGCCTTTATGCTTGTGCGTGACTGGGAGCGGCTGGAAGATTCCCTCGGGCGCATTCAGAAATCTCCGCTTGGCTCTGGGGCCTTGCAGGGAAGCACATTGCCGCTGAACCGCGAGTTTGCTGCAAAAAAACTTGGATTCACAGGTGTTACTGAAAATTCACTGGACACGGTTTCTGACAGGGACTATTGCATTGAATTTGTTTCTGATTTTTCTATTCTTCAAAGTCACTTGAGCCGTATGTGCGAGGAGATTGTCCTCTGGTCCACAACAGAATTTTCTTTTGTTGAGCTAAGCGAAAAATGGTCGACCGGCTCTTCGATTATGCCCCAGAAAAAAAATCCTGATTTTGCCGAGCTGATACGCGGAAGAACCGGAAAAGTTTACGGGGATTTGATAAATCTTCTTACAATGGTAAAAGGCCTTCCGCTTGCTTATGACCGCGATTTGCAGGAAGACAAGGAGCCGCTTTTTGATGCGCTGGACACAGTGGAGGCAAACCTCAAGGTTTTTACCGCGATGATTTCTTCTGCAAAGTGGAACAAGGAAAAGATGGCGGCAAGCTGCGAAGGAGGCTTTGCAAATGCCACGGATCTGGCAGAATATCTTGTGCGAAAAGGCATGCCGTTTAGAACAGCGCACGGAGTTTCTGCAAAGGCTGTTAGAATGGCGATTGATGCAGGGCTTTCAAAAATTGAAGATCTGTGTGTTGAGGAATTTAAGGAGTGTTCGCCTCTGATTGAGGAAGATGTCTACGAGATTCTTTCTCCCGAGGCCTGTGCTGAAAACCGCAAAACAACAGGCGCGCCTTCTTCGGTTTCAACATCAGAGCAGATAAAGAATATTCTTGCGTTTTGCAGGAAAAATAAGAAGAAGTAGGCTTCTGAAGGTATTTTTGCGGCGGTGTTTTTGCTCAATGGAGCTTAAAAAATAGTTTTTAGATTTCTAAAAGTTAAATTTAAACTTGGTGGTTTAAATAAGGAGGCATGATAAAAAGGTAAACGAACAAGCGGTAATGTGATACGCTGAAGTG
>NZ_JBJETK010000063.1:0-2427 GCF_051883275.1 Treponema sp.
GCAAACGGCGCAGACGGGACGAATTCTGTTTGTAACTCAATAGTTCGCCTCCTTTCAAAGATCAGATATCCCGGAAACTTCGGGATAACTTTATATCATTCTCCGTTATAATCATAGCAGGCGGGTTCTGTTCTGCCAATTAAAGATAAAGGAGATTGGTATATGTACACAAATTTTTCGTTGGAGGAAGTCATAGCGGCTGTAGATGATTTTTTAGTAAAAAGCGGTCTTTCAGACAACACTCTATCCAGGTACAGACGTTTTGGCTTCAATTATTATAGGGACGGATTCTCAGCAGAGGGATGCTACTTTTACTCAGAGGATCTGGCAGAATCTCTTGTTGTAAAATTTCATCAGCAGGTACTCAATGGGCAACAGTCGGAGCGGGATTTTCGTACAATCCGAAAAGTTCACGAATTAATGAAGGAGCATGTCAAAAACGGCAAAATCCTTTATCATGACCTGCCCTTTTGGAACATCCAATATCCCTGTAACGAATTGAAAGAAGCACTGGACAGATACCTTGCAAGCATGGAACAGTTGGGTTACTCGGAACTCACAATCAGGGATGCTAACTCAATCATACGACTTTTTCTGCTGCATATGGAATCTAAAGGGAAGCACACGTTAGATTGCTTTTCCGCTGAGGATATTGAAAATTATCTTCCTGTCCTACGCAAAAAGTGGTCTTCCGGAATGTCGAATCCAATCTGTTATTTGAGAGGCTTTTTTGCATTTTTGTATGAAAGGCAAGAAATCCGCCAGGATCTGTCTCTTGTTTTGAAGGTCAATGCTGCAAGCAAAATCAAAGTGAAGAAAGGTTTTGAAGCAGATGAGATCGAAGCAATACTCGCAGCAATAGATCGAAGCACCCCCTTGGGGAAACGCAATTTTGCAATGATAACCCTTGCAGTCCATTCTGGATTACGGCAGATCGATGTGCTGAACTTAAAGTTACAGGATATTCATTGGAAAGACGCAGAAATAAGTATCGTCCAGCGAAAAACCAATCGCCAACTGATTCTTCCGCTGGATCAGGAAACCGGTGATGCCATCGCAGACTACCTCTTACACGGAAGGCCCGCTTCAAAATCGACGTTTGTATTTCTGCGGTCAGTTGCTCCATATACGAATTTGAAAGTTGGCTCCTGCATTGGCAGCCGCATCGTACAAAAATATGCCGCGCTCTCTGGAGTAGTATGGACGACCGAGGAACGTAAAGGGTTTCATAGTTTTAGAAGATCGCTTGGCCGGGAGTTGCTGGAAAATGATGTCCCATTGTGCACGATTAGTGAGATTTTGGGCCATGCCAACCGCAATTCCACGAAACAATATCTTTCTGTGGATGTGAAACATCTCCGGGAGTGTGCGCTTCCTCTCAACGAACTCAGATGTACGAAGGAGGCTCTACTATGACCGTATATTCAAGCCGCCTGGCATCGTATATTTCTGACCTCATTGCGCAAAAACACTTGCTAGGCTATTCGTTTGCGTATGGCGAACTTGCCTTAAAATGGTTTGACGAGTTTTGCTCTGAGAATTACCCACAGGAATCAACAATAACACGCGCAATGGGACTTGCTTGGGCTGTAAGGCGTCCAACTGAAAAGCCTGTATCTACGGCCAAACGGCTTGCTCCTGTGCGTGAGCTGGCAAAATACATGCTGCGGAAGGGTGTGGACGCATATGTCATTCCGAATGAATTTGTAAAACAGCCAGCGGTCAGATATGCTCCGCATATTTTTACAGATAAAGAATTGGAGTGCTTTTTTCATGAGACAGATTCGATTCATCCCCATATTCACAAAGAATGTATGGAACCACTGGTCATGCCCGTGATCTTCCGCCTTATCTATACATGTGGACTGAGGCCGCAGGAAGGCCGGCTTATAAAGCGGAAGGATATCAACCTCGAAGAAGGCGTTTTGTTCATTCCAGAGTCTAAAAGGCACAAAGACAGATTTGTTGTCATCCCCGAAGATATGCTGGAGCTTTGTCGGAGATATGACACTATTATCCGAAAGAAGGTTCCGCAAAATGAGTATTTCTTTCCGTCAGGTGATTTCACATGCTATCATGCTGTAACACTTGAAGCTAACTTCAAACGGTACTGGAAGAATGCAGGTCTATGGCCGGAGACAAAGGGAAATAATCCCAGAATTTATGATTTCCGACACACTTTCGCGACAAAAAGGCTATATCAATGGATGAAAGATGGACGTGACATAGATGCCTGTCTGCCCTTTTTGAGTGCATATATGGGGCATGCGCATCTTTCTCAAACTGCGTACTATATTCACCTTGTCCCTGAAATTTTCCCCACACTTAGCGGACTAGACTGGGAGAGGTTCTCAAAGCTGATACCGGAGGTGGCCGAAAATGAAATATAATGATGCACTTTTCTTGAAAACCGTCCGGGACTTTCTA
>NZ_JBJETK010000064.1:0-2394 GCF_051883275.1 Treponema sp.
TCGTCGCTCAGATTGAACAGTAAAGAAATCAGCGGTAAAATATTTAAACGTGCATAAGCACGAATAAATATCAAGGAGGTCATTGTTATGACCAATTACCGTGAGATTCTGAGATTGAGCAGCTTGGGATTGAACAAAACACAAATCGCTCAAAGCATCGGTTGTTCGAGAACAACAGTTATTCAGGTGCTGAATATCGCTGAAGAGAAAGGAGTATGTTATCCTCTTCCACAGGAGCTGACAGACAGAAAACTGGCTGAATTGCTGTTTCCGAGTGACAAATCACGTCCCGGCTACAAAATGCCTGACTACGAGTATGTACATAAAGAGCTTCAGCGGTCAGGTACAACTCTGAATCTGTTATGGCTGGAGTATTGTGAACAATGCAGTGCTTCACATGAGGTTCCGTATCAACTTACGCAATTCAAAAAGCATTACCGGGATTACGCTGTAAAAATCAACGCAACAATGCACCTTAAGCATAAACCGGGTGAGGTGTTGCAAGTCGACTGGGCTGGGCAAACAGCCGGAATTGTAGATACCGATACAGGGGAGATAATCCCTGCATATATATTTGTTTCTTCCCTGCCGTACAGCGGTTATGCTTACGTGGAAGCATTTTTGTCAATGAATCAGGAATGTTGGATTTCTGCCCATGTAAATGCTTTTAAATATTTTGGCGGTGTTACGAAAATCATTCAGTGCGATAATCTTAAAACCGGGGTTATTGAACATGGGCGAAATGAGGTTAAATTAAACAAGTCCTACAATGAAATGGCAGAACACTACGGTACTGCAATTATCCCTTGCAGAGTCCGTTCACCAAAGGATAAAGCGATGGTAGAAGGCACTGTAGGTGTTATTTCAAATTTCATATTGGCAGCTCTTCGTAATCGTAGATTTTTATCTCTTAATGAACTTAACGAAGCTATTTCTGAGCGTTTGTACACATTTAATCACAAGTCTTTTCAGAAGCGTGACGGAAGTCGTGCAGATGCTTTTGAAGATGAAAAGGCTTTTCTTTTGCCGTTGCCGCCAAAACCGTTTGAACTTTCGGAGTGGAAGATAGCAACAGTTGCACCTAATTACCATATATCCGTTTACAAACAAAATTACTCTGTTCCCTATGAGTATATCAAGCAGAAGGTCGATGTCCGTATTACAAAATCAACTGTTGAAATATTTTATGGTGGCAATCGAATTGCATCTCATCCGAGACTTTACGGAAGGTCTAATCAATACAGCACTCTTGAAACACATATGCCGCCGAATCATCAACAATATGTTCAGTGGAATGGAGAGCGTTTCAGAAAATGGGCATTTAAAATCGGTAAAAGCACTGAAAAAGTCATTTCAGCTGTTTTAAGCGGATACAAGGTTGAGCAGCAAGGGTACAAAGCTTGTATGGGCATTTTGAAGTTGGCAGACAAATATTCTGCTGAGCGTTTGGAAAATGCTTGCTTCAAAGCTCTGACATTTACTCCCAGGCCCTCTCTTAAAAACATACAGGCAATTCTCTCATCAGGTCAGGATAAAATTGAACCTGAGCAACCGGAAAAGGTGTCAACATCACAGTATGGATTCACACGTGGTGCTGAATATTATGAGAGGAGAGACTGATAATGTTAATTGAAAATACCGTAAGCAAATTACAGGAAATGAAGCTCACAGCAATGGCAAAGGCATTTAAAAGCCAGCTTACAGATACGAATATCAACAGTTTATCTTTTGAGGATCGTTTCGGATTGTTGGTTGATCAGGAGTGGACTTCACGAAAGAACAATCATCTGAAGCGTCTGATTAAGCAGGCAAAATTTTCGGATCCACAAGCGTGTGTTGAAGATATTGAATATCACACAGACAGAAATCTTGACAAGGCTCAGATCGCAAGACTTTCCACTTGTGATTTTATCACTGAGCATCACAATCTTTTATTACTTGGTGCAACAGGCAGCGGCAAAACATACATTGCCTGTGCTCTCGGAATGTCTGCAATCCGCAATTTTCTCCCGGTAAAATACATACGACTTCCGGAACTGCTTACAGAACTCGCAATTGCCCGTGGGAACGGTACATACAGAAAAGTTATACAGCAGTACAAAAAGCCGGCACTGCTGATCATTGACGAATGGTTACTGTACCCTTTAAAAGAGAGCGAAGCGAGAGACTTACTTGAAATTGCTGAAGCAAGATACAAAAAGGCATCAACAATTTTCTGCTCACAATTTGATATTCCGGGTTGGTGTGAAAAGATAGGAGATCCCATACTCGCTGATGCGATATGCGACAGAATCGTTCACGATTCATATTCAATTGTGATTGAGTGCAAGGAATCAATGCGTAAGCGTAAAGGAGTAACCGACATTTAAGGCACCTTCGGTGCATCGGGCTTTG
>NZ_JBJETK010000065.1:0-42193 GCF_051883275.1 Treponema sp.
CTAACTTTGCTAGACCACCACCATAGGTGGTGGGTTTCCCCGTACTAAGATTTTTGACACTGTATAATTATAGATAGAATCTTTTCCTGCATCTGATTCTATATAAACTATATTTTCCCAATGATCAGCTTTATATACCGAAAGATGCAAATGTGCATCATATTTTCCATCAATGCCTTTTTCATCAGAGAAAACACTAGTTCCTACTTTTCCAATTTATTATATTCTTTCAGATGTCCTAATAAGAAAATGCCACTAGAATCGCTATTTGCTATAAAAATAGCTCTCCCATAAAAAAACAAAGGACGCCGCACAAGCAGACGCCCTTTGCCACAGAATCAGCATACATCAACGCATGCTGTTCTCTAAAAATATCGCAGCCGGAGCTGAAACTCCGCACGAAAAAACTTTATATATCAGATTTTATTTAGAAAGTCTGGCTTCCAAATCATCAAGACATTCTGTAAGTTCTTTCGGCAGGTGCTTTCCGAACTTAGGATAGTGGTTTTCACGGATATCCTTACATTCTTTCAGCCAGCCTTCCTTGTCAACTGCCGTAATTGCAGGAATCTGCTGTTTGTAGACATCTGCAAGTCCGTCAAGGTTGAGCGCACCGTCTTTCGGCATAAGTCCGATTGGTGTTTCAACTGCATTGTCTTTTCCGTCGCAGCGGTCAAAAATCCATGCAAGAACGCGGCTGTTGTCGCCGTAACCAGGCCACATAAATCCGCCTGGAAGGTCTGCATTGTTTTCATCCTTTCTGAACCAGTTGACGTAGAAAATCTTAGGAAGCTTGTCTTTGTCCTGTGCAGCGTTTCCAACGTCAATCCAGTGCTGGAAGTAGTCGCCCATGTTGTAACCGCAGAACGGAAGAATTGCGAATGGGTCGCGGCGGATTTTTCCGACTTCAGCTGCATTGATTGTAGAAGCTGCTGTAATTTCTGAACCTACGATAGAACCGAGGAATACACCGTGGTTCCAGCTGCGTGCCTGATGAACAAGCGGAACAGTTGAAGGGCGGCGTCCGCCGAAGAGGATTGCAGAAATCGGTACGCCTTCCGGTGATTCCCATTCCGGTGCGATACAAGGACACTGTTTTGCAGGTGCTGTAAAGCGTGCATTCGGGTGAGCCATTTCTTCGCCCTTAGGAGCTTTGTCTTTAGGGAATGCAGGACGTGTGTTTCCTTTCCAGTCAACAAGGTTTCCTGTTGCAGGATATCCGATTCCTTCCCACCAGACGTCGCCGTCTTCTGTGAGCGCGCAGTTTGTAAAGATTGTATTCTTTTCAGCAGAGATAAGTGCATTCTTGTTGCTTTCTGCAGAAGTTCCCGGTGCAACGCCGAAGAATCCTGCTTCAGGGTTGATTGCATAAAGACGTCCGTCTTTGCCGAATTTCATCCAGGCAATGTCATCACCGACTGTTTCAACTTTCCAGCCAGGAATTGTAGGAATAAGCATTGCAAGGTTTGTCTTTCCGCAGGCAGAAGGGAATGCGCCTGTTACGTATTTTACTTCGCCCTGTGGGTTTGTAAGCTTCAGGATGAGCATATGTTCTGCAAGCCAGCCTTCTTCGCGTGCAATAACAGTTGCGATGCGGAGGGCAAAGCATTTCTTTCCAAGAAGTGCGTTTCCGCCGTAACCAGAACCGTAAG
Organism: Treponema sp.; assembly: GCF_051883275.1. Classification (GTDB taxonomy): domain Bacteria; phylum Spirochaetota; class Spirochaetia; order Treponematales; family Treponemataceae; genus Treponema_D. Next base: position 1,653 of record NZ_JBJETK010000065.1, read on the forward strand.
ACCAGATAAGGCGCTCTTCCGGGAACTGGCTGATGTATTTGTGCTCAACGTCTGCGCAAGGCCATACGCCGTTGTCTTTTTCGCCGTTGTTAAGCGGTTTTCCAACAGAGTGAAGGCACGGAACGAAGTCGCCGTCAGTACCGAAATACTGCCATACTTTTTCGCCTGCGCGTGTCATAATGTCCATATTCAGGACAACGTATTCTGAGTCAGTAAGCTCGATTCCGTATTTTGCAATCGGTGAGCCGAGCGGTCCCATACAGAACGGAATTACGTACATTGTGCGTCCGTGCATACAGCCTGTGTAAAGACCTGTCATTGTAGCCTTGAGCTCTTTCGGGTCAATCCAGTGGTTTGTAGGGCCAGCATCTTCTTCTTTTACAGAAGAAATGAAAGTGCGGGCTTCAACACGTGCTACATCAGAAGGCAGCGAGCGGAAAAGGAAGCTGTTAGGTTTCTTTGCAAGCGGAGTAGCAAGTCCTGCGTCAACGCATTTCTGCATAAGGCGGTCATACTCTGCCTGAGAACCATCGCAAACTACAACTGAATCCGGTTCGCACATCTTAACACATTCTTCAATCCATGCCTTGATTTTAGCATGTTTGATGTCATTAATTGTCATACAATTACTCCTATGGTTGAACTCAGAATTGAAATAGCAAAACGCCTTCTAATTCCATTTCTATAAATATACATTTTTTTCTATTGATTTTCAATACAAGCACAAAAACAAAAAAAGGGAACTTTCCAAAGCTGCAATTTCAGACAAATCATGCGGAATGTCAGGACAAAAAAAATGCTGACAGCCACAAAAGCGGCTAATCAGCACAGCAGGGGAACTGTAAAAAACTTCAGTTTTCATAGGTTCCTTAAAGTTTTTTTGAAGATGACCCTCGCGGGGTTCGAACTCGCTACCTACAGCTTAGGAGGCTGTCGCTCTATCCATAGTGAGCTAGAGGGTCGTTTTCAGGGAAACAAAAATTCCCCTGATTTTAATCTGTAAAAATGCTGGAAAATCACAGAAATGACTTTCCGGCAATTTTTTTGGAAAACTCTATTTGTCTTTTGCTCTTTCTACAAATGAACCATCTCTTGTATCAATAACAATTTTGTCATCTGTATTGCAGAACAAAGGAACTCTCACTTCCATTCCTGTATCAAGAGTTGCAGGCTTCAAAGACTTTCCAGAAGTATCTCCCTTGATTCCAGGCTCACAGTATGTAATCACGCGAACAACATTAATAGGAAGCTTTACGCCAACAGGCTTTCCTTCGTAGTATGTGATTGTAACATCATAATCATCATCAGGTGAAATATATCCAGCGTTGTCTCCAAGATCATCCTTTGAAAGCATAACATCTTCATAAGTTTCCTGATCCATAAAGTGGAAATCATCGCCGTCAATATAAGAAAGCTTTACATTCTTTTCAACCAAATCAACATCATCGAATTTTTCACCGGCATCAAGTCCCAAATCCTGAGTTCCGCCTGTAACAATGTTTTTTACACGAAGCTTTACTGTAATTCCCTGACGGCCGGCTTTCTGGCCAAGCATTTTCTGAACAATAAAAGGAGAGCCTTCAAACATAAAAGCTGTTCCAACTTTAATTTCATTTGTCGATAACATAATAAACTTCCTTGAATATAAACTTGCTCAAGTATTATATAAGAAGTGAAATAAAATTGCAAGAATTCAAACTGAAACAAGATAAAAAAAACACTGGAAAAAATTTCTATCAAAATTCCACAGCGGACAATTTTTTTAAAGAACGGCAGCTTTAAGACAGGGGCAAAGCTTCAAGAAAATCAAGCAGGGCTTCCGCAAGGTTTCCGTTTTGCAAAAGCTCCTGTGAAAAGCGCTTGAATCCGGGCTTTAAATTTTCAGCATTATTCAGGATAGACAAAATTTCTTTTTTCATTTCAAGCTCCGAATTTTCTTTGCTGAAAAGCATTTTTTTTTCTTCAAGGACAGCCAAGGCTTCCGCCCCGCACTGAATTTCAAAATGCCTGTTGTACAAAAAAGAAAACCGCTCGATTTCCCGTACACCGAGCCGCTCCAAAAAAGCATTCAGCTTCACAAGATGAAACTCTTCGTCCTGCTGATAAATATTCCATATAAACGGCGTTCCGAGAAGACAGCACCGGCTGAACGAATCTTCGCCGCGCACAAACGAAAAATCCATAAGCGACAGCAGCGCATCCCATGTTTCCTGCGGAACAAACGGAAGGCTCGCAAAAGGAACATCAAATCGGCAGAAAGAATTCCTTGCAGACTCAAAGCCTGCTCCGGGCGCAAGAAAAACAAGAAGCTTTCTGGACTCTGAAAATTCCGACAGCGCGGCGGCAAGAAAATCAAAATTCCCGGGATAGGAAAAAAGCAGAATTTTAAACACCGAAGAAAAATCTTCAGGCAGAAAATTTTTTCCAAGCGACCGCTCCACAAGATCAAGCGCATGATTTTTTTCAGAAAGACAGCGGACAAAATTTCTGTCCAGAATCAGGCCGCCTGTTTTTTTTGTAAAGCCCGGCATGAAATTTATCTTCTTTATATATGCAGAGCGCGTTCCGCTTTTCAGCAGATGAAAATCGTCAGCCCAGGATTCCGCCGTAAGATATTCCACATTCACAATCTGAACCACAGAGTAAAACTGCGGTGAAAAAAGAATGTCCTCAAGCCATTCCGGCCGTCCGCACTGAAAGCACTCCAGAATATAGCGCGGGGGTCGCCTTGAAAATTCTTTTACGCAGGCTTCGCGGTCATTCCAGTCAAAAATTTTCCAGCCCCGGAATTCCTGAAAAGACCTTGAAGAATCCACTCCGCTCGAAATAGCAGCAAAGGCATTCAGGTTGCTTACAACAAGCCGCAGTTCAAGCTCCGGCCTCAGTTCAGACAGCGCGCGGCACAGACGGAACACAACTCCAATATCACCGAAATTATCAACAACCTTGCACAAAACCGTTATTTCCATAAAAACATTGTAGCAGATTTTTTGTAAAAACAAGACATTTTTTTTATTTTTGCGGAAATAAATTATTAAACAAGCTGAATGTGATTTTTAGATTTCGCCAATCAGCATACACCACGCAATCGCCGGGCATAAAAAAAGCGCGAATAATATCCGGCATTTTGGAGGCTCTATGAGAATTTTTTGCTTTTCACCGTTTGGCTACGAAGGAAATCTTGTGACTGTTGAAGTCGATCTGCGCCGTGGAATTCCGGCAGTTGATATAGTCGGGCTGGCAGACAATGCCGTAAAGGAATCGCGCGAAAGAATGAAAAGCGCAATCGTGAATTCAGGATTTTCCTTTCCGCCGGAACGCGTGCTCATAAGCCTTTCTCCTGCTGACGTAAAAAAAGAAGGCGCGGGCTTTGACCTTGCAATAGCTCTTGCTGTTCTATCGGCAAAGGAGCAGTCGGAAAATGGAGCAGACAATTTTCATACTGAGCCGATACTAGTGATGGGAGAGCTTGAACTGAACGGGAGCATCCGGCCTGTAAAGGCAATCCATGCGGCGGCGGCAACAGCTTATGCAGGCGGAATAAGATACTCCATTGTTCCAGCGGCAAATGCGGATGAAGCCAGGGAAATTCAGACAATGAAAATTTTCGGGGCGGAAAATCTTACAGAGGCTCTTCATGCGTTAAATCATCTGGAATATTTTTCAGACAGCAAAAGCCTCAGCAGCTGCAACGAAAAAAACGGTGTTCCGGCAGGCTCAGTTGAAATAAACGGAATTCTTTTTCCGCCTGAAGAATTTGATTTCAGCCAAGTCAGAGGTCAGAAAAAACTTCTGCGCGGACTGCAAATCGCCGCCGCAGGAGGCCACAACCTGCTTGCATTCGGACCGCCGGGCTGCGGGAAAACACTTTCATTGCAGCATTTTCCATCACTCGTTCCCCTGCTTACAAAAGAAGAAAGCCAGAGCACAACAAGAATTTATTCAATCGCAGGAATTCTTCAGGCCGGAACAAACGGAATAAGAAAAGCACCGTTCAGACAACCGCACCAGACATCCTCAATAGAAGGAATGTGCGGAGGCGGAGTTCACTGTAGCCCCGGAGAAATTTCACTTGCGCACAACGGCGCACTGTTTCTGGACGAAGCCGCGGAATTCAAAACATCGGTTTTGCAGATACTCAGAGTTCCGCTTGAAACAGGCACCATAATGCTCAGCAGAGCCGGGCGGACTACAATCTTCCCTTCAAATTTTCAGCTCCTGGTTTCAATGAATCCCTGCCCCTGCGGAAACTACGGCTCAAAAGAAAAAATGTGTCTTTGCTCCTCGCGCTCGGTGGAACTGTACTGGAGAAAACTTTCCGCGCCGCTTCTGGACAGAATAGATTTGAGCATACAAGTTGAAAAATCAGCTGCAATAAAAAGCGAATTCGAAGAACAGACTTCAACCTCGGAACTAAGAAAGGAAATCGCCGCCGCTGTGAAAATTCAGCGCAAGCGAGGAAAGAAAAATTCAAGGCTTAATCCTGCGGAACTAAAGGAATTCTGCCAGCTGGAACCCGGGGCAAAAAAAATTCTTAATGAAGCAACAGGCACGGAGGAATTTTCAGCAAGAGCAGTTTCAAGCTGTATAAAAATAGCAAGAACAATCGCAGATATGAAAGAAGAAAATCAAATTGGAAAAGAATCAATGGAAGAAGCAGTTCAGTTAAAAAAAGCAACAGGAGCGCTTGGACTTTTAAGGTGAAAATACCGGCTCAGAGACTTGAACTCTGACACGCTCGCGCGCAAAAGATTTTGAGTCTTTCGTGTCTACCATTCCACCAAGCCGGCATGGTTTGAATACTATAGCAAAAAGTAAAAATAAAATCAAGGGCATTTTTTAAGGGAAAGTTAATTTTCACGGAGGTTTTATTTTTGGAATCATTTTGGTATAATTGCTTGCAGAAATCTGCAGAAAGCGTTTCATTTCAATTTGCATCAACAAATTCCTTTTTATTTCAGGAAACAGTCATGAACTACACTTTATTTGACAGAACGCCAGAGGATATTTTAAAATCGGTTTTCGGATATGAAAATTTCAGGCCTTTGCAGCGGAAGATAATACAAAATGTTCTGGACGGAAGGGACACGCTGGCAATAATGCCGACCGGCGGCGGAAAATCCCTGTGCTATGAAATTCCATCGCTTATTCTTCCCGGGCTGACAATCGTTGTTTCTCCGCTGATTTCACTTATGCAGGATCAGGCGGCGCAGCTTGAGTCCTACGGAATTCCGGTTGTCTGCCTTAATTCCTCACTCGATTGGAATTCCTACAGTGAGTGTTGCAGAAAAATCACATCGGGAAAAGTAAAAATTGTTTATGTTTCACCGGAAGGGCTGAACACGGACAGAATTATCAGGCTGCTTCAAAATTCAAAGTATCCGGTGGAGTGCATTGCAATAGACGAAGCGCACTGCATAAGCGAATGGGGACATGACTTCAGACCGGACTATATGGAAATAATGCATATAAGAAAAATGTTCCCAAAGTCAGTTTTTCTTGCGTTGACAGCAACCGCAACAAGACAGGTTCAGCACGACATCATAAAAAATCTGGGAATGGAAAACCCGGAAATTTTTACAGCGAGTTTCAACAGACCGAATATTTTTCTTCAGGTTGCAAAAAAGGACAATCCTGAAATGCAGGTTCTGGACTTCATAGAAAAGCATCCGGATAAAAGCGGCATAATATATTGCTTTTCAAGAAAACAGGTCGATAAGCTTGTGCAGGAACTTCGGCTGAACGGAATAAAGGCACTGAGTTATCACGCCGGTCTGACAGATGAAGCGCGCATGAAAAACCAGCGGGATTTTATTTCTGACAAGGTCAATATTATTGTTGCCACTGTTGCATTCGGCATGGGAATAAACAAGCCTGATGTCCGCTTTGTAATTCACTTTGATATGCCGAAATCAATAGAACAGTATTATCAGGAAATCGGACGTGCCGGACGGGATGGACTTGAAGCCGAGGCGCTGCTTTTATACAGCAAAAGCGATATACACAAAATCAGATATTTCTTTAAGGAGAATTTTGATTCCGCAAAATCAGAAAAGCTCCTACAGGGAATGATAAATTTCTGCGAGCGAAACGTGTGCAGAAGACAGACGCTTTTGTCCTATTTCGGGGAAAGCTATTCAATCGCACGGGATGATGCGGTTTCCTCAGAGGAATGTTGCGATGTATGCGCTTCAATAAAAAATTCGCGCATAGCGCCTGCCGCAGTTCTTCATAAAAAAATTCAGTCATTCCCCAAGCCGTCAAAGAAAAATTCAGGCGAGCTGCTTATTTCCAGCACTACAGAAAGCCAGGGAAAATTGGCGGAAAAACTCCGGGCATGGAGAAAAAACGCCGCAGAAGAATTGCATGTTCCGCCGTATATTATTTTTGGGGACAAAACACTTTTTGACATTGCAAAGAAAAAGCCTGCGAGCATAAAGGAGCTTACAGGCTGCTATGGAATCGGAGAAACAAAGGCAGAGAAATTCGGCTACTTTATACTGAAAATAATAAAAGAAGCCGAATAGTTTTACTTCTTAAATCGCGCCAGTACAAGAGCCTGGCCAACAGCTAGCCCATGGAAATTTTAACCGCTATGCTAGGACTGGTCTAAAATTCTCTTTGCTTTTTTTGCATTTGCATTTTTCTTTTTTGCGCCGAACTGATAGCCTTTTGGTTTTTCAGCATCATTTTCTGAATCGGAAGGCTCTTCGGCATCTTTTGCAATTTCCTCAACCGCCGCCCTTGCGCTCATGTATCTTCCCTTGGCCCATATATCAAGCCCGGTTCCCTGGGTAGCCACATCGCTGCTTGCAATATACTCCGCGCAGATTTCCGCAAATTCAGAACGGTCATACTTTGCAAATTCCTTTCCCAGTGCATAGCGCAAATTCTTCTGGACATCATTATTTAAAGTTGAACGGGCAAGCTCAATAACTTCTTTTGTGCCAGCATGATTATATTCAAGCAAGGCCGCCGATACTTTTGCCTTTGTAGCATCGCCGATTTTCTTGTCCTTTAAAACACTGATCAGATAATCGTTGCCCTCGGAGGTATTTAAATCCGCAATGACAGAATAGCACTTTTCCTTCACCTGTTTCTGCTCATCCTTGTCCTTGCACCTGAAAATCAAATAAGGAACTGCCGCCTTGAGCCGTTTTTTTTCAACCGCGGAAACAGCTTCAAGCCGGACTTTGTATTGAGAATCCCGGAGAGCCTGCAAAATCAGCTCGTCAGATTTATCCGTGTTGAAATAAGAAATTCCTTTTATAACATAAGTCCTGATATTCGGATCGCTTGATTCAAAAAGGTCTGCGAGAATTTTTTCGGACTCGGGCTTTTCCATCGCCCCGATTGCCTCGGCAGCGTACATTCTGACAAAAGCATTTTCATTTTCGTCCATTGCAATTTCTGAAATTTTATCCCAGGTTTCAACAGCCTTGATGCGCCCCAGAACACGCATAAGCGACTGCCTTTGAGAAACATTCAGGTCATCGCGGTCAAGATAGTCCGAAAGAAAAAGAGCCTCTTCCGCGCCTCCGATTTCGCCAAGCGCAGAAAGCGCGCCTGTAAAATACGCCTCATCTTCCTTGTCAACCAAATCAACCAGTCCGGGATTGGCATCCTTTATATCCGCCTCGGAAACATACTTGAAACACTTTTCAACAATAGATTTTTTTGTATCGTAGGGATCATTTATAACTTCAACTGCAAAATAAGCAAGGCAGGGATCTTTCAGCTTTGTAAAATATTCAATGACCTTTTCCTTGACGGCAACGCTTTTTGTTTCCTGAAACAAATCATAAATGTCATTGACAAAGCGGTTGTCCTGATTTTTTGAAAGCTCATCTATAAGATCGGTAATCTGGCCTTCAAGTCCGTATTTCAAAATATCATCGCACTTTTTTTTGTATTCATCTGAACGGTCAAGATATGTTCCGGAGCTTTCATGTTTTTTTGGACGGGATTCAGCGGGAAATATTTTTTCCTTTTTGTATTTAAATTTTACAGCTTCAGAAATTCCAGAGGGCTGGCTTCCGGAAAGTGCATCAAAAGTTTCAGGCTCCTCTGAAGAAACTTCCGTTTCAGAAGAAAAAATTTCCGGGGCGGAAGTTTCAGAAAACAAAGCGGAATCCTGAAGCTCCGGGGACACTTCAGTTTTTTCAGTTTCGGTTTCAGTCTGGCGCGGAAGAACATTTTCAATTATCTCAGGCACAGAAGTTTCCTGCGCCCATGCAAAAACAAATGCAGCCGACAAGACTGCGGTCAAAATTTTTCTCTTCATTGTTTCTCCGAACAAAAAGGATATTTCAAGGCACACTACATTATCGGATTAAAATGCGCCTGAATGAAAAGCTTCTAAAAAATTCTTCTTGTATAGCTCAAAGCTGTCCGATTCAATCGCCTTGCGGATATCCAGAATCATGCTGTGAAGAAAATAAAGATTGTGATAGCTTGCAAGCATCGACGAAAGAATTTCCTGCTCGCGGAAAATATGCCGCAGGTAAGCCCTGGAATATGTTCTGCAAACCTTGCATCCGCACTCGCTGTCAATCACAGAAAAATCGCGCTCAAAACGCTTCTGTTTTATAGAAAGCATTCCCTTGTGGTGAAAATAAAGTCCGTGGCGCGCAATCCGCGTTGGCTGCACACAGTCAAACATATCGATTCCGCTTGAAACCGCCTCAAGAATATATTCAGGCGTTCCAATTCCCATAACATACTTCGGCTTGGACTTTGAAAGAAACTGCACGGTGTAATTCAGCTTTTCAACAAAAACTTCCTCAGGCTCTCCAACGCTCAGACCGCCTATTGCAAGCCCCGATGTTCCAAGGGAATCTACAAATTCCGCGCTCTCTTTTCTAAGATCATCAAAAAAATTTCCCTGCACAATCGGAAAAAGAATTCCCCTGTAGCCGCTTTCAGTGTGATTTTTCCATTCTTTTATCGCACGGACAGCCCAGTCGGAAGATAAACGCAATGCGCGCTCAGCCTCCCTGCGCTCAACACCGTATCCGGAGCAGACATCAAGCTGCATCTGAATATCGCTGTTAAGCTTTACCTGTGTCTGCACAACATTTTCCGGGCTGAAAAAATGCTTGCTTCCGTCAATAGTGCTTCTGAACGCAATGCCGTCGTTTTCGATTTTCCGCAGATTTGAAAGAGACCAGACCTGAAATCCGCCTGAGTCCGTCAGAAAATTCCGGCTCCATTTTGCAAACTGATGAAGTCCTCCAGCCTCGCAGACAATATCCGCGCCGGGACGAAGATACAAGTGGTAGGTATTTGCAAGAATAATCTCAAACCCGATTTCCTCCAGGTCGTCCTTTGTCAGCGCCTTTACAGTTCCTTTTGTTCCCACCGGCATAAAAACCGGAGTCTGCACATCTCCATGCGGAAGATGAATTACGCCGGTTCTAGCGCGGGAATCTTTGCTCCCGTGATGAATCTCAAAAAAATTTTCTATCATAAAATACGCACCTCATTTACTTTTACACTTTTGGAAAATTCCCTTTTTACGTCCGTGCAAATTTCAGCAGAACACAGCTGATGATTATAAAAAGCACAACCGGACTCCACGCCCCGAACAGCGGCGGAATAACCTGAAATTTTGCCATGAGCATTGTAATCATCTGAAGAACATAAAACAGAACAACAGCTGTAATGCTCATCGCAAGGCTGACAATAAGCACATTTTTTCTAGTTTTTCCGCTCAGCCCGATTGCCAGAAATACAACAATAAAAACTACAAACGGAAACGAAAATTTCTTATAGTAAACGGATTTTTCCTCTGCGCTCGGAAGTCCTGCTTTTTCAAGATGTTCAATGTATTCACGTGCCTCGCGCGTATCAACCTGCTCAACTGAAATAGTGTTGTTCCTGAAAGTTGCAGGAGGCTCCACAAGCCGCTCTTCAAGCCCGGGGTCAATTCCTTCAGAAAGCAAAAAAGTTCCGTCGCTGAATTTATATTCAAGCGGACTGTCGAGCTTCCAAAATCCGTTTCTCCAAAAGGCCTTCGTAGAAAAAACAAGCGTGTCGGGAGTTTGTCCGTCCGCCCTAAAAAGAACATACAAGCCCGAAAGCGACTCAGTCTTGTTATTGAAAAAATCAGCCTTGTAAATTATGCTTCCGCTTTCAGCCATAATCACAATCTTGCTGTTGTTCAGGGATTTTTCCTTTGCCAGAACGGATTCCTGAAGCTGAGTTTTTTTCGCAAAAAAGGGAACGACAATTTTATCCTCAAAAACAAAAAGCCCGAAGCTCATTGCAGCCGCAACAGCAAGCAGCGGAACAGAAAATCTAAACAGAGATACTCCGGAAGCAAAAACTGCCAGCAGCTCATTGCGCGCATAAAAATCACTCAGCATATAGGCAGTGGCAAACAGCATCGAAACCGGAACTGAATACCAGATAACCTTGGGAATATAATACAAAAGAATCAGCGCAACATCATGGGAAGATACATTTTTTGAAATGTAATTCCAAAGATTCATAAACAAATCAGTCAGGCACAGAATTAAAATAAAAAAAACAAGCGCGCCTATAAAAACCGGAAAGAACCGTCTGAGCACATAAAAAACAAGCTTCATTTTTTTCTAAGCCTCAGGTAAAGGAAAAATCCCAGAATTCCTATAACAAAATTCGGTGTCCATATCATCCAGAATGCATTGTAGCCGCCGCGGATTCCAAACATCTGCCCTATTATAGTTGCCGACCAATACAGCACAGAAATAATTATCCCGAAAATCAATCCCAGTGTCTGCCCGTCTTTTTTTCCAAAAATCAAAGCAAGCGGAAAAGCCAGAAGCGCAAAGAAAAACGAGCCGAACGGAACAGAAAATTTCTTGTTGTACTCAAGGACAAATGTATTAAATCTTTTTTTTGAAACATTTTCTTCAGTCTTCATTTTTTTTATCCGCTTCGACAAATCCCAGGATGTCATTTCACGCGGAGAAGTTCCGCTGCCGGAAAAAATTATGGAATCCTCAAAAATGTTGAGCTTGAGTTTTTCAGCCGAAATGGATTCGTAATTTTCCGGATTGGATTTATCAAGAACAAGAACAGCGGGGTTGCTCATGTCAAGCTGCATAAGAACGCCGGAAGACAATGATTTTTTTACATCAGAAGCGCCGGCCACTATAATGCGCTCCCGGGATGAATCCTGCGAATCAAACAGCACAATATCCGAAACAAGATTTTTTGAAACAGAGCCGATAACCAAAGTTGAATCGTTCATTCTCTTTATTGAATGTGACTCAAGCTCAATCGCAGGATTCGAGGCTATAACCTGCTTGAACAGGCGGTTGTATTTCAAAGTTCCGACCGGAAGAAAATAATCATTCATAATAAAACTGAAAACAGAAATCAAAATTCCCATGGACAAAACCGACTTTAAAATCAGGCTGTACCTCTGACCGCTTGCTCTTAAAATCAAAATCTCATTGTCTGTAACAAGCCGCCCTATGCACATCAGAAATCCAACGAGCGTAGAAAACGGCGCAGACTGAGAAACAACATTGGGCAGGCAATAGCAAATCAGCCTGAGAACAGAGCCGAGCGGAACCCGCTTCTTTAAAATTGTCTCAGCAAGAAGCAAAATCTGATTTACAAAAAAGACAACAAAGAAAAAAACAAAGCATATAAAAAAATAAAGCATCAGCTCTCTTGCTATGTATTTTGCCAAAACATTTTTCTTTATCGTTTTTAAGCTGTATGATCTTCTTGCAAAAAAACTCATTGCCCTTGCGCTTTTGAATTTTTTTGCAGCTGAAAATCCGAGCGCATAGAATTTTGCCCTCAGTGAAATTTTCTTTAGGTAGTTCGATTTCTTCCTGAGAAAAAGAAGACAACGTATAATCCGCCGCCTTGCGAAAACCGCAGCAGAATCAGCCTTGTCAAATATGCACTCCAGAAATTTTACCAGCAACATTTTTCAGACACCGGTGCTTCCGAATCCTCCTGCGCCGCGCAGAGTTTCAGAAATAGAATTCACAGGAATAAAACAGGCTGCGGAAACTTGTGAAATCACAATCTGCGCAATCCTGTCGCCGCTGTTCACAACAAAATCCTCCTGACCGAAATTCGCAAGAATAACTTTCAGCTCGCCGCGGTAATCGCTGTCAATCGTTCCCGGCGAATTCAAAACAGTAACTCCGTTTTTCAAAGCAAGGCCGCTTCTTGGGCGAACCTGAATTTCATACCCTGAAGGAATTTCAAAGCTCAAGCCTGTAGGAATCAAAGCCCGCTCTCCAGGTCTTATAACAACCGGGGACTCCAAAAAAGCACAGACATCAGCTCCGGCAGCCCCTTCTGTTTTGTAGGAGGGAACAACCGCATTTTTCTGCGCAATGCATTTCAGCGTTACTTTTTCTGACATAGTATTTCCTTTTTTTGCCGTGAAGAAAGAGATGGCCCGTAAACAAGAGAGGCCTTTTTTTCTTCATTCAGAAGTTTTGCTATGAATTCGATTATATCACGTTTTTCAGCTGAGCGTATACCAGCCAGTATTTTTTCTGTTCCGCACAAAGGAAAACCCATTGAATAAAAATTCCAGAGCCGCTGCATCAAAAATGCGGTTCTTGTTTCTCCAAGAATTTCAGAGCCGCATAGACGTTCCTTTGAAATTTCAATTTCCTCATCCGAAATCTGATTTTCCAGAAAGCCGCTTATTTCATCAGAAAGCCTGCGGTAAACCTGTGCGGCATTTGATTTTTCGCACACGGCATAAGCGGACCAAAGCCCGGCATTTTCGTAGGTCGTATAAAAGCTTCCCACAGAATAGCAAAGACCGGACTGTTCCCTGAGCGAAGAAAAAAGGCGGCTGCTCATTGTTTCTCCTGCCGCTGAATTAAAAATCAAAAGCGATATATATTCCTCAAACGAAAGCAGCGATGACAGCGGATACATGCAGAATATCTGTGTCTGGCTGAACCTTGCCTTTAAAATCCGCTTTTCAACATTCCATAAAGCCTTTTCTGAAAAATGACTGTGCCTGAAAAATTCCAGAGCCGGACGGTGAGTGCTGAGAGCCTGCAAAGTTTCAACAAGAAATTCCTCGTCAATCCGTCCGCATACAATCACCACAAGCTCGCCTTCAGTAAAATATTTTTTGTACCAGCCAAGCATCTGCTCGCGTGTAATTGAATTTACATCATCAGAAGTTCCGGTAATCGCAAGGCTGAGTTTTTGATTCGGCCACACACAGGAAGCGACTTCGTCCATTGCAGAATCATCAGGATCATCAAGAACGGCAAGAATTTCACTCTGAACCACGCCACGTTCCTTTTCCATTTCCTCAGGCGGAAAAGTGCAGTTTTCAGTCAGGTCGCAGAGCGTATCCAAAGCCACCTTGTAATTTTCCATGCTTTCGGAGGGGACAGTGCAGTAGACACCCACGTTTTCGCGCTCAGTAAAAGCATTGAAAATCCCGCCCATTCTGTCAAACACAAGCGAAATTTCCCTGTTGGATTTTGAAGCCGTGCCCTTGAACAGCATGTGCTCTGTAAAATGGCTGATTCCATGCTCGCCCTCGTTTTCAAAGCGGCTTCCGACAGAAAAATAAAATCCAAATGTTGTAACCCTTGAATTCAGGACAGGCTGGGTTATAAGCGTTATATTATTTGAAAGAATCTGTTTCTTTACTGGCATGCGGCAATTCTAGCAAATTTCAATTTTTTTTGCATCAGACAGTTTCAAGAACACCGCGGATACTCAAAGTGATTCAAGTATTATTTCCGCCATAAAAAAAAGCCGCCTGCATTTTTACAGACGGCTTAATCAACAGCCCCGGAAAACTAAAAGCACCGGGAATTAATTTGAAAATGCGCTATTTGTTTTCAACAGCGTCGATATAGCTCAAATTCAAGCGGCCCATTTTGTCAACTTCAAGAAGCTTCACAGGAACAACCTGGCCTTCCTTCAGAACATCTGTCACTTTTTCCACGCGTCCACGTGAAAGCTTTGAAATGTGGCAAAGACCTTCTTTTCCCGGAAGAATTTCTATAAAGGCTCCAAAATCCATAATCCGCTTTACAGTTCCCTGGTAAATTGTTCCCGGCTCCGGATCTTCGCAAATTCCCTTTACGGCAGCCTTTGCAGCGTCAGTTGAAACTCCTGATTTTCCATAAATCGTAACAGTTCCATCATCCTCTGTGTTGATAGTAACATTGTACTGCTGGCAAAGAGCCTTTACATTTTTTCCGCCAGGCCCAATCAGGGCACCAATCTTGTCAACCGCAATTTTTAACGTTTCAATTTTCGGAGCATACGGACTTATAGGCTGAGGCTTGCTGATGCATTTTTCCATTATATCCAGAATGTGATTGCGGCCGCGCTTTGCCTGTTCAAGGGCACGGCGCATAATATCCATGGAAACACCGGCAATCTTTATGTCCATCTGGAATCCTGTAATTCCATCGCGGGTTCCGGCAACCTTGAAATCCATATCGCCCAAATGATCTTCTTCGCCCAAAATATCAGAAAGAATCGCATACTTCTTGTACTGAGGACCGTCTGTAATAAGACCCATTGCAATTCCGGCAACCATTTTTTTCATCGGAACACCGGCAGCCAGCAGGGAAAGACATCCGCCGCAGGTTGAAGCCTGTGAAGAAGAGCCGTTTGACTCCATGATTTCAGAAACAACACGGATAGTATAAGGGAATTCGCTTCTTGAAGGAATCATAGGAGCCAGTGAGCGGCGCGCAAGATTTCCATGTCCAATTTCGCGGCGGCCGGTTGTAAGCTTTCCTACTTCGCCAACTGAATACGGCGGGAAATTGTAGTGAAGAATGAAATTCTCGCTTCTATCACCTTCAATATCATCATAAACCTGCTCGTCCATCGCTGTTCCCAAAGTTGTAACAGCCAGCGACTGTGTTTCTCCGCGGGTAAACAAGGCAGAGCCGTGCGGACGAGGAAGAACATTCACTTCGCATGTAATAGGGCGGATGTCCTCTGTTCCGCGGCCGTCAATGCGCAGCCCCTTTTCAAGAATACTTGAGCGGAGCAAATCATACTGAATGTCATCAAACAGATTATTGAACAGTTTTGCCTGAATATCGTCTTCAAGCTGCTCTGCATATTTTTCAGCAATCTTAGCCTTCACAGCCTTAACCGCATTTCCGCGCGCCATTTTTCCTTTCTGGAAACACGCTTCCTGCATAAGGGGAATTGCCTCTGCTTTTATCGCATCCGCATTTTCAAGCTTTGCCTCGAACGGAGCAAGCGGAAGCTTTTCTTTTCCTGCCAGCTTTACAAGCTCCTCCTGAAGAAGACACATATCGGTGATAAATCCCTGCGCTTTTTCCAGTGCGCCAAGCATGATCTCCTCGGAAACCTCGTTTGCGCCGCCTTCAACCATTGTAAAGCCATCTTTTGTTCCGGCTACAACAATCTCAAGCTGAACCTTTTCCATCTGCTTGTAAGTAGGATTAAGAATATACTCTCCATTCAAATAACCCACGCGGACACCTGCAACAGGACCGTTGAAAGGAATGTCGGAAATTGAAACCGCCGCGCTTGAAGCAAGCACCGCAAGAATATCAGGAGGATTCACTCCGTCAATAGAAACACAAGTAGGCACAATCTGAATCTCACGGCCGAATGAAGTTTCAAACAGCGGACGCATCGGGCGGTCAATAAGGCGGCTCACAAGAATTTCCTTGTCCTTTGGGCGGCCTTCGCGCTTTACAAAGCCACCTGGAATTTTTCCAGCGGCATAGAATTTTTCATTGTACTCAACTGTCACAGGAACAAAATCAAGCCCTTCCTTTGCCTCGCTTGAAGCGCACACTGTTGCAATTACAGCAGTTCCGCCAAGCTGCGCATAAACACAGCCGTTTGCCTGTTTTCCAACTTTTCCTGTTTCAAGAATCAGCTCCTGATCGCCGATTTTTCTTGTTACTCTTTGAATCATAAAAATTTCCTAATATAGCTTTTTATGAACTTCTGACTATCCACAGATTATATCGATTCCCTGGCCGCATTGCCGGAAAGCTCTAAAAACTTCCCAAGGCATTTTCAGGAAATCCATATAATCAGTGGACAAGTCCGCGCCAGAACATTCAAAGGGAAATCCTGATGGATCCACCTTAAAAAAACAACGGCAGCAAATTCAATTCAGAATTCATCTGCCGTCATCATCCGTTTTATCAAACTACTTGCGGATTCCAAGCTCTTTTATAAGAGAACGGTAACCCTCAAGATTTGTGCGCTTAAGATATTTCAAAAGCTTGCGGCGTGAACCGACAACTTTCAGAAGTCCGCGCTGTGCACATGTGTCTTTAGGGAAAAGCTTGCAGTGCGCTGTAAGTTCCTTGATACGCTCTGTCATCAGTGCAATCTGAACTTTTGAATTTCCAGTGTCGCTTGCGCTCGCTCCGAATTTTGAAACGATAGACGCTGTTGTTTCTTTTGTAAGTGCCATTTCTTACTCCTGATAAAAATAAAATTGTCCCGAAAACTGAAGTTTCCGAGGCTCATAATCCAGTCCTTCGATTTTTACAGGGAACAAAAGTGGCGCTTTATATTCCAAGCAAAATCACAACGGAATGAACTTCCCTTTATTTTACTGATATAGAAAGAAAAGTCAATGTTAAGAAAACACCTAAGCATTGAATCGACCGATGAGAGAATCTAAAGAGCCGCGGATTACATACCCTTGAATCAGCAAAAAGTCAGACGGCACATTTTTTCCGCGACCGAAAGAGATGGAAGCGAAATATTCAAAAACCCGTTTTTTATCTCAAGCGATGTATGGAAAATCTGCTCCTCCAGTGTAACTGCCGCAACAGTGTAAATTCCGTCCTTTGGCAAAAGCTGATTTTTTTCATTGCAGAATTCAAAAACAGAAGATTCGCTTCCAGATGAAATTTCCCTGAAGCAAATTCCGCGGACATCCATGCTGAACGGGCGCAAAAGCATTTTCTGAACAAGCGCAAAATTTCCGGCGAGGATTTCAGAGCGGATCCGGCTGGTGCTGATTTTTTCGCCGCCAAGGGAAACATCGTCCTTCCTGCAAAGCTCAAAGTCCTTTTCCCGTGCGATTTCAAAAAGACCGTCCATGCCAAGCAAGCCTCCGCGGCCGCACTTAAAATCTCCGCCTTCCACCAGAACTTTCATTCCGCAGGACGAAACAAGCGTATCTATAAAATCGCTTCCGCTGATTTTTGAAAACTCCGGAGTAAAGTCCACAACAACAGCAAACGCCAGCCCCAGCTCCCTGAAAAATTCCAGCCGCTGCTCAAGCGTAAAGACCGCGCCGCCGTCATCCTGTTTTATTCTGGAAGAAAATGTCACAGCTCCCGGCACAAGGCAAGAATGGGAAACAGCAGTTTTTATAAGCTGAACATGACCGGCATGCACAGTTTCAAAGCCACCGACCGTCAGAGCGCATCCGCGGGCCTTCCATTCAACAGGAAAATCCAGAGCGCAAATCCCGTCCCATGAAAAAACCTTAAATTCATTTTTTTCAGGCGGAACAACAAAACCGTACGAAAGCCTTGCATCCTTGTTCTTGCAGATTATTCCGGCGAATTTTCCCGTGGAATAAAAAACAGCTATCTCATTTTCAACATTTCCGGTACTTTCAATGGCAAACATTTTCTGTGAAAGAGGTCTTCCATTTAAATATGATTTTTCAAACTCCGGCTTTAAAACATCGCAGCTGAATCCGCAGAGCGATGCCATATCCTTGGAAAAAAGCAAAAAATGATCTCTTATACCGCGGAGTTTTTCTACAGAATCCTCCTGGCGCTTCTTGAATTTCTTTTCAAGCTTCAGGTGGATTTTTCCTCTCTGCCGCTGAAAAAAAAGAGCATTCTGTATTCCGTTTTCAATAGAAAATTCCTTAAGCTCGCTAAAGCAGGCGGCATCTTTCAGTTCAAACGGCCCAACCTTTGTTCTCCTGAGAGCGCACAGATGGGCGCAAGTTCCAATACTGGCCGCAATATCCCTTGCAAGCGCGCGGATATAAGTGCCCTTGGAGCAGACAATTTCAAGAAGCGCATAGGAGCATCCGTCATCCTGTGTAGGTGCCTTGAAATCAAGCAGCTGATTCTTGTAGACAAAAACCTGTCTGCTTTCAAGCCGAATTTCATTTCCACCGCGGACAAGATCACTCGCACGCTTTCCGTCAACATGGAGCGCAGAGTAAATAGGAGGAACCTGAAGAATAGCTCCGGTGAATGACTTCAACGCCTGCTCAATGTCTTCCCTTGTAGCGGCATCCCCGTTTTTTACAACAGCTCCGGTTGGATCCAGCGTGTCAGTTTCCTTCCCGAAGCAGACAACCGCCTGATATGTTTTTGTAAAAGAAGTTACATGGGAAACAAGATGTGTCAGGCTTCCGGACAAAACAACAAGCAGACCTTCCGCAAAAGAATCAAGCGTTCCAGTGTGTCCGACCTTTTCTGTGTTCAGGGCATGCTTTATGCTCCACAGCGAAGAAAAACTTGTAATCCCCGGTGTTTTTGCATAAAGAACTATCCCCGATGTGCTATTCCTGCTCTTCCTGGCCGGCATCTTGCTCTTCTTGTCCGTTTTCAATTTTCCTAGACTCATTTTCAAGCGCATTGAGCTTTTGAACCATTTTGTAGCCTTCCTTCATGCTGAAATCGGCAACAAAAGTAAGCTTTGGAAATCTATAGATTGAAACCTTCTTTGCAATCGAAGACTGAATAAATCCAGCCGCGCTCTGCAAACCTTTTACTCCGCGCTCAACAGAAGCATCATCCAAAAACGAGGACACATAGACCTTTGCGCATGACAAATCCCTGACAACTTCAACACGGTTTATCGTAAGAAATTCATTCACGCGCGGGTCTTTTACTTCATGCCGCATTATAAGAGAAGCTATTTCCTCCCTGAGCTGGTTTCCCAGCCTGTCCATTCTATACTGGCCCATTACAAGCTCTCCTGCTCAGAGGAAGGATCAGCGGCGGCATTTGCATTTTTCTTTTCAGCCTCAGCCTGCTCATCAGCCAAAGTTTTTCCGAGCTTGCGCTTTACTTCAATCATCTCAAATGCCTCAAGCTGGTCTCCGATCTGAAGATCCTGCCAGTTTTCAATTCCGATACCGCACTCAAAGCCGTCCTTGACTTCCTTGGCATCATCCTTGAAACGCTTGAGGGAAGCGATTTTTCCTGTATAAATAACAACACCGTCGCGGATTACGTTTACACTGCATGTCTTTTTTATGACACCATCTGTAACGTAGCAGCCCGCAATAACGCCGATTTTTGGAACTTTGAAAGTATTTCTGATTTCGGCGGTTCCTGTTGTTTCTTCTTTTGTATCAGGCTGAAGCATTCCTTCCATAGCCTGCTGAATTTCTTCAACACACTTATAGATGATATTGTATTTGCGGATTTCAACTTTTTCCTGCTCAGCAAGGGACTTTGCCTTTGGAGTAGGACGAACATTGAATCCAATAATAATGGCATTTTCATCCGCGGCGGCAAGCGTAACATCGCTTTCGTTGATTGCGCCTGCGCTTGAATGGATAACCACAAGCCTAAGCTCTTTTGTGCTGAGCCTTTCAAGGGAAGTCTTGAGAGCTTCGGCAGAACCCTGCAAGTCCGCCTTGATAATCACCTTGAATTCCTTGACTTCGCTTGCCTCGATAGTAGAGTACAGGTTATCAAGGGTAACTTTCTTGACAGCCTTGGCATCCTCAAACCGCTTGAGTTCCTGGCGCTTAGCTGCAAAGGCGCGGGCATCCTTTTCAGTTTCTGTAACCTGAATCGGGTCGCCGGCATTCGGCATAGCCTCAAGTCCAAGCACCTCTACCGGCATGGAAGGAACGGCCTCCTGAATTTTCTGTCCGCGGTCATTGAAAATCGCCCTGACACGTCCGGAGTAAATTCCGGCAACAAGAGGATCGCCAATACAAAGAGTTCCACGCTGAACAACAACAGAGGCAACAACACCGCGCCCCTGATCCGTGCGGCTCTCAATAACTTTTCCCTCAGCGCGGCAGTCGTACTGCGCCTTAAGCTCAAGAACTTCCGCCTGAACAAGAATCGCATCAAGAAGCTCATCGATTCCCTGATGCTTCAAGGCAGAAATATTCACATACTGTGTATCGCCGCCCCATGCCTCTGGAGTAAGTCCTAATTCTGACAGCTGTGTCATGACTTTTTCCGGATTGGCATCAGGCTTATCTATCTTGTTGACAGCGACAATAATAGGAACCTTTGCATCCTTTGCGTGGTTTATAGCCTCCATTGTCTGGGGCATTACACCATCATCCGCGGCAACAACAAGAACTACAATATCAGTAATCTGAGCACCGCGGGCGCGCATCATGGTAAAGGCTTCGTGTCCAGGAGTATCAAGGAAAGTAATCACACCCTTTGGAGTTGAAACCTGATAGGCTCCTATCTTCTGCGTAATTCCGCCAGCCTCTCCGGCCGCAACATCAGCATTGCGGATAGCATCGAGGGTTTTTGTTTTTCCATGGTCAACATGACCCATAACAGTAACAATAGGAGGACGAGCGCGCTCACCTTCAGAGCTGCCCTTGTCGCTTTCTATAACAGTTTCATCATACAAGCTCACAAGATGAACCTGGCAGTTGTATTCAGAAGCAAGAATTGTTGCCGTATCAGAATCAATGGACTGGTTTATCGTAACCATCATTCCCATTGACATGAGCTTTCCAATAATCTCGCTCGCCTTCAGGTTCATTTTTCTAGCAAGATCTGAAACCGAAATTGTTTCCATGATTTCAATTTTCTCAGGAACAGCGCTTGCCGGAGTTGTATCATGCTTTTTGTTCTGATAAAGCTCTTCCTCGTCAAAGAAGTCTTCCTTATCTTTTCTATTATAAACCTGTTTTTTTCCTTTAAATTGCTTTTTTGCAGGAGCCTTGTTTCCGGCAATGGCTGAAGGGTCTGAAAAACCGCCAGCTCTCGGGCCTGAAAAACCTGTGCGCGGAACACCGCCTGAAAAGCCTCCAGGTCCGCGATTAAATCCACCTGGACCGCGGTTGAATCCGCTGCCCTGCTGTCCGCCGCCGTTTCTGAAGCCATTGCCCTGACCACGGTTGAATCCGCCGCCCTGCTGGCCTCCGCCGCTCCTGAAGCCATTGCCCTGACCGCGGTTGAATCCGCCGCCCTGCTGGCCTCCGCCGCTCCTGAAGCCATTGCCCTGACCGCGGTTGAATCCGCCGCCCTGCTGGCCTCCGCCGCTCCTGAAGCCGCTACCCTGGCCGCGGTTGAATCCGCCGCCCTGCCGTTCACGGTTCTGATAGCTTTCACGGGCCTGGCTTCCTGTAAATCCGCCATCTCTGCGGCCGCCGGTTCCGCCATAACGGTTTCTTCCGCCGCTTAAATTTCCGGCCTTTACATTCGGACGGACATTCGGGAATTCAAGAGTCTGAACCTGAGGCTTGGAAACTTCAGGCACAGCTTTTTTCTCTTCCGCAGGAGCATTTTCCTTGATAACCGGAACATCAGGCTTTACATCCTCAGTTTTGACAGATGAATCAGGAGTCTTTTTAGACACCACGTGAATTCGCTTCTTCTGTTGTTCTTTTGTGTCATTGGAAGGCGCCTTTCGCTTTATAACAATCTTCCGTTTTGAACTGGGTTCTCCCGCAGGCTGAGGCTCCTGTACATGTTTATTCAAAACCACTCCTGTTTTTTTCTCTGATTCATCTGCCATACTATATCCTACTACCTCTTATTCTTCTTCAAACGAAAATTCAACACCGCATTTCGGACATCTTGTCATATCCGGTGTAATTTTTTCACCACATTCAGGGCAGAAATATTCTTCCTCTGAAACCTCGTCTGCAGAATCCGAATTCTGCTGAGATTCCTCATCGTCTTCAAACTCTACATTTTCATTTATTATTGAATAAACTTCATCGAGCTGCTCTTTTGTCACTCCGCCAAGATTATCCAGCGAACCGTTTTCATAGGCAGAAACAAAAGCTTCTATATCATCACAGCCGGCTTCCTTCAGAATTTCAGCAACACGCTGATCAATTCCCGGAAGCTGCGCAACTGTAAGAATTTCATCATAAACCTCATTGCCAGAACCGCCAAAAAGCTCCTCGGCAGCTCTTCTTGTGTCATTTTCAGTAAGATCTTCGCTTGTAACCATCGCCTCAGTCTTGACGTCTATTGACCAGTTGCAAAGGCGGTTTGCAAGGCGAACATTCTGTCCCTGCTTTCCGATCGCAATGGAGAAATTTTCATCGGAAACAATAGCAAGCGCCTCTCTTTTTTCCGAATCCTTAATTACAACCTGCTTGACTTCAGCAGGAGAAAGCGCGTTTTTTATAAATACATGGGGATCTTCGTCATAGCGGAGAACATCGATTTTTTCGCCCTCCAGCTCGCGGATTACATTCTGAATGCGGACACCCTTCAGACCAACGCAGGCTCCAACAGGATCAACATCTATTTTATTTGAAGCAACTGCGATTTTTGTGCGGTAGCCGGGCTCGCGGGAAATATTCTTTACAAAAATTGTATTGTCCTGAATTTCAGGAACTTCAAGCTCAAGAATGCTTTTTACAAAATTCTCGTCAGTGCGGCTCAGAATAACCTGAATTCCGGAGCCGGAAGGAAGTCTTTTTACATCCTTTACAAGCGCGCGGATTCTGTCATTCTTTTCATAAAATTCACGCGGACTCTGGTACTTTTTGGGAAGCACACCTTCCACTTTTCCAAGCTCCACATAAATATTATCCTTGTGCATACGCTGGTAATACCCAATGATAATCTGCCCGATTTTTTCCTTGTATTCATCAAAAAGCTTTCTGCTGGAATTTTCGTTCAAATCCTTGTGGGCTTCCTGCTTGCCAACGGAAACTGCGCCGCGCTCAAAATCATGCTTTGGATCAAGAAGAATATCAAGCGTGTCATGCACAGCCGCTTCAGGAGCAAGCTTCTGCGCATCCTCGAGCTCAATTTCAATAACAGGATCGTAAACCCCGTCCACAACAGTTTTGCGCGCATAAACATTCACTTCCGACATATCATCCGCAAATTTTACAATGCAGTTGTCATATCCTTTTCCAAATGATTTTTGATATGCGGCAAGAATCATTCTTTCTATAGTTTGTTTAACTGAAGATTCATCGATTCCTTTTTCTGCAGAAAGTGCACGGATTGCATCTGCCATTTCTGACATAACAAGCCCCCTTATAAATGTAAAAATTTTGCTTTCGCAATATCAGCATAGGCAACAGTTTTTTCACTGCCGCCTTCAGTTTCCAACACAACACAGGATTTGTCAGCGTCCTTGATTTTTCCGCAGACCCAGTCGCCTGCGTTTTTATCCCAGACACGGACTTCCCTGCCTTTGAAGATTTCGAATTCAGCTGCATTTTTTAAATTGCGCTCTATTCCGGGCGAGCAAACTTCCATGGAAATATCGTCCTCGGACTTTCCAAGAAGCTTCAGCATTTCAGCAAACAGAGCGCGGTGTGCCTTTGCACAGTCCGAAACACCAATATTTTTCTTTGAATCAGAAGAAGCTATAACAGCAGAAACACAGAACTGTCCGTTTTTGGGAACAACATGAAGCTCCACAAGCTGGAATCCTTCCGCAGATACAGCGGCGGAACATTCATTGAAATACGGAATATCCTTGAAAGAACTATACTCCAAGCCAAACCTCTAAAATGCGCTTACAGAATCATTTCAGACTAAAAAAAAAGAGCCTTGTTTGAGGCTCAATTCTTAAAGAAAATCAAAATGTACATATACCATACAATTTTTATTTAATATTGTCAACAACGTGAAATCCCAAAGAAAGACAAGCAACTAGAGGTGGGCCATAAATTTTCTGTGCATCGGACAATTTTATGTGAAGAGTGCCGCTCAGAAAACAAAGGAAAAACTTGCGGAAAAAATTCACCGTGCCAGATTCAGCGTCATACATTCATCTGAATCGGAAAAGCCGAGGCTTTTGTAAAGCGGTCTGCCGGAAGATGTTGCATCGAGGCTGATTTCCGTGACGTTTTTTTGCTTTGCTTCGGTTATCAGCATCTGGACGAGGGTGCGGGCGATGCCCTGTCGTCTGTACGCGGTGTTTGTGTAGACGTTCATCAGGTGCGCGCGCTTTCCTGTCGGGTGCGAAAATGTCGGCATTACTTCGATGTACGAAATTGTTGCGCAGGCTGCGATTTTTTTGTTTTCGACGGCAATGGCTGTGCTCTGGTTTCCCTGCAAAAAATATTGCCTGCTGTTTTCTGTAAGTTCATCTGAAAAAATAAAATCGTCAGAAAGTCCGTTTACAATCCGGAGCATTTCAAGCCGGACTTGCATAAGAAGTTCTATGTCATCTTTTGTTGCCATTCTGTATTCCATAGCTTCATCCCGAAAAAAAGTTTGCAATCGACCTTTTCAAGAATTGACTTTTCAAATCCTTTTGTGGTCTATAAGAATTTTATCGCAATTACCGCACACTTTCAATCATGAAAAAATATTCCCGAAAAGCACGGAGATTTCAGTTGCAATTTCCGCAGTTTTTTATAGAAGGAAACTCTCTCTAAAGTTCAATTTTAGCTTTATGCCATAGCAAGAATTGCAGATCAGACAAAAGCCTTTAAAAGGACTGTTATTCTTGCAGGAACAACAACCCCTAACTGCATACGGACTACATGCTATGACGCCAATTCCCTGGAATACAATGTTGTAATTCTGGAAGACTGCTGTTCATCCCAGACAGAAGAAATCCAAAGGGCGAACATTGCAGATATGGAAAGAATGGGCGCTGTAATAATGAATTCAAAAGATTTTTATAATTACAGCGAAAATACCGTAGCAGATATGAGCAGAAGGATTTTTGAAGAAATTCAGGAAACCTGACATAATGCCAGAAAGTTTTAGTTGTGATATAGCTGTCTGAAAACTATCGTCATGGCTGTCTAAAAACTCTGTCATGCTGTCTGTGAACTTGTCATGCTGAACTCGTTTCAGCATCTGTGCTATAAGTGCATGGATTCCGAAACAAGTTCGGAATGACAGCCCCCACGTCATGCAGTGCAAGTGCCTATGTCATGCTGAACCTGTTTCAGCATCTATGCTATAAGTGCATGGATTCCGAAATGAAATTCGGAATGACAATATGATTAAAACTTATCAGATATCCCCTTAAAGACTTCAGTCGATCAAAAACAAGTCATTTTAAAAACACGCTGAAAATCCGGCCTCTGGAATCCGGGAAGATTTGAAATATGTATTCTGGCAGAACTTTTTTACGCGGATTGAATTGACTGCAAACTTTTTATGCTGTCAGAAAGAAAAAGCAATCTATTACAACAAAACAATGAAGCTGTCAATGTTTTTCTCTTAGACTTTTACGAATTTTTTGTCTTTTCTTTATCAAGTTTACAGTTTCTATTGCATTTTTCCTCCGTTTTCATGATTCCAGCTCTATATTTTCACAAAAAAATAGTTCTCATATCGCATTCAAGTACAAATTTTGTAAAAAGTTCCGTCAATCTTCTGTTGTATAAAAATGATAAAGAAACTTAAGGAAATGGCTTTCTGTCATTTTCTGCAGGAGGCATTTTTATGGCAATTTGGAATAAAGACGGACAGCGGAACGGTGAAAAACAGTCATCTGTTGACCTTTCAGATGTAATAAAGGGCATGCAGAATGCAGTGAACGAGGCAGAAAAAATGCTTGAGATGCACAATCTGCGTTCAATCAGGAATTTTTTCCACGAAGACGGCGACCCGAAGACAATCGAGCTTCATCTTACGGAAGACAACTATCTTGAAGTTCCGGTTCTTGCGCTTGCAAACCACAATTCCCTCAAAATCGACAAACTCACGATGGAATTCGAGGCAAAAATCGAGCAAGTCGGGATTTCAAATGCTGATGACATTCTGAAGGCGGTTCAGAAAGACGGAACGGTAGAAACCGAAACGACTGACAGAAAAGGCCAGTCTGGAAAAGAAAGGCAGGAGCGCAATGCCGTATTTTCTGTAGGATTCGCCGGAAAACCTGACTCAAATCTTCTCAAGGTCAAGCTTGAATTTTCATCGGCAGGACAGACAGAAGGTCTATCGAGGATTATCGACGAATACAACAAGCTGATTGTGCCTTACACCGCGATTGAAGGCGAAGATGCGTCGCCATGGAAAAACCACTAACCATAAATCTTGATTCTGCTGTCCGGGAGCAGAACAGGAAATAAATCTTATCTCATGAGGAGGATATTATGGGAGTAATTGCAGAAATGATGGGCGGACTTCCAATGGACACACTCATCGCAGCTCCATTAACATCTGTCGTTGATGCACAGCGGGGTCTTGCCGAAGTGATGGTTGATTATGTCAATCAGGTGGGTTACGACAAGCCGGGCGAATCCAGTGCGGCGCGTATGCTCAAATTCGAAATAGACAAACCTGTAATCTCAGAAGAATCGGTTACCACAACAAAGATGACGCTCCAGGCGCCTATGCTCGGTCTGCTGCCTATGCCATCTCTTCTTGTAGACCATGTGACAATCGACTTTCAGATGGAAGTCAGTGCAACAGAAACAGAAAAACAGAATACAGATGCGGAAGCTTCAATGAACGTTTCAGGCGGATGCAGATGGGTAAAAGCAACAGTTTCTGGAAAAGTTTCAACAGCAAAGGAAAACACCCGCTCTACAAACCAGACAGCAAAATACCAGGTGCATGTCGAAGCAAAGCAACAGCCGCAGACAGAATGCCTTGCAAAACTTATGGATATGTTCGCATCATGCACTGAGCCTGTAAAGCTTGAAAAGCAGTCAGATGGAAGCAAAGCTGCATAGCGCTAAAGGCTGACAAAAAAGGAGGAAACGATGGCTACAGAAACAGGCACTGACATGAAGAACAGCGTTACCGGAATATCAATCGCAGATTTGATTGCCGCCCCGCTTAAAGCAGCCGCCGATGCACAGCTGGATCTTGCAAAGAGCAATGTTGATTTCATCCGTACAGTTGGAATTGAAAAAAGCGATGACGGAAAAGAAAAAACACGAAATCTTTCGTTCACTCTGCACAAAACGGAAAAAGACGGCAAAAAAAACGAACTGTCCGTTCAGGCCCCGCTTCTGGCTGTCGTTCCCATTCCGAATCTTGCAGTGGAAGAAGTGAATATAGAATTCCAAATGGAAGTTACTTCCGCAACAAAGGAAAATGCAAGTTCCTCAGCGGAAAATAACACAAATGAAGAAAGGGAAGGAATAACCGTCTGCGGAAAAGTTTCTGCAAACGCGGCAAGCACAAGGAAAACAAACCAGAGCGCAAAGTACCAGATTCAGGTGAAAGCAAGAAAACAGGAAATGCCGGAAGGTCTGAGCCGTATGCTTGATATTCTTGCCCAGTCCGTAAGCGGATTCAAGAAAGCGTAAAAGTATTTGGAGGAAAAATATTATGAAAAAAATAATTATTGTTGCACATGGACTTTCCAAGAAAGGAGCCAGTCACCCTAATATCAAGACAATTACCAAGGCTGAACAGCCTCTCTCATTTCAGGAAGGTATAGAATATATGAACGGAAAGGTTTTTCCAGAATATTCATCTGCTTCTATGAGCGAATTTTCTTCGTTAAGTGATGAAGAATGCCTTCAAATATTCGGTAAAATTCCACAAGGAACTGGCATTGTCAATACTGGAATACGACGTGGCGGTTGCCATGGTGATGAAGTTTTTGTATTGCGGAATTGTGAAAAATCTCTTCCTGAAATTGGAATTTACGCAAGCAACAACAAAGTCAACATAATAATGTTGGCATGCCGCACATATTAATAATGCACCTAAAATCACAGGGAACGGGAAGCTTGTACGACCGTTCCCCTCATCTTTTTCTTCAGAAGCTTCATATTTGAACTTAACAGATCTTTATAATTTCAATGAGGAAATCTTACAGCCCCAGTGCCTCTATACGCTCTTTTTTTTCTGACATTGTTGTACGGGTATAAATTCTTGTGGTTTCGATGGAAGAATGCCCTAAAATATCGGCAAGTTCGCAGACATCCTTGTATGTGCCGATGTATTCCTTTGCAAAAAAATGACGAAAACTATGTGCATGCACATATCCCTTTGGAAAATTCAGAAGGCAGGAAATTTTGTCCAACTGTCTCCAAAGATAGCTTTTATCCATCATTTTATCAGGATTTTTTTTTGAATGAAAAACAATGCCTTTTTTGATTCCTACTGAGTTACAATATTCCAAAAGCAGACAACAGATAGAGTTTGGAATAAAAATTTCCCTTGCCCTGCCCTTGTTTACGACAGAACAGATACCTGTAAATAAACTTTCAACTGTTATGTAAGCCAGCTCCCCTACTCTGATTCCAGAAGATGCAAGAAGCCTCATTATATAATAAAGACGCTTGTTCCCAGTCTCCAAAGCTTTTCCAAGCATTTTTTTATAATCTTCCATAGAAAAGACCGATTCTAAACTTCCATATCTCTGCATTTTAAATAATTTTAAATAAAGACTTTGATTTTTAGCATAAATTCTAAAAAACTTATTCAAAACGATAATCACAGAATTACAGCCACTTGCTTTACGTTTGGAAATCAGATAATTCCTATAATCTTGAAGCACAGGCAAGTCAATTTTCTTTACACATTTTTCTTCGCACCATACAAGAAATAAACGCACATCGCTAATATACTTTTTTACAGTCTTTCCGGATTTATCCTCATTTTTAAGCATCCGCTCGAAGTCTACTAATTTTACCTTGGCATTCGAACATTTCATAATTCTCCTCAAAACACATACAAACTTTGAAGAAAAAAGTCCCGTGAATTGCATTATGAAAAATTTAAACTTTCGAAAAGTATAATTTGTTTGCAGCCTTACGAACAGTCTAAGCTATCCTGTCGTCATCAAACAAAAACTACGACTTTTTTCTCCTGCTGAACATTCTATTTCTTTTTCGTAGGTTCTAACAAACCTACGAAAAAAGCCATCAGGCTTTTTTCGTAGGTTTGTCAATGGATATATTAAAATTATGAAGGCTTATTTTCAGATACCGTAGATGAAACTTCCATCTGAAAATCAACGGCTTTATCATCCATTAATATTTCATGAAGTTTCAAAAGTCCTAACAGAGGTACATTTTCAGGAGTTTTTCCACTTTCATATTCCCTTATAGTTTTTATAGCCTGCTCAACTTCATCCTCTACAGCTAAGAGATTCTCAGAATCATACAATCGGATATTCTTCTTATAAGCAGAGGATGCTTCAGCCAATCTATCTTGTGCCTTACAAGCAGCAGCTAATGGACTTCCAATAATAATTGGCATTGGATCTGGATTAAGATTTTGTTTTGTTTCATTTGCCATAGTTACCTCCAATTAATATTCTACATGATTTTCACAAAAGAAGTAAAATAATTTTGTCAAATGTTGTTTGTGTTCCATTTTTGAACATTGCAACAAGATTCTGTTTTTCTTCTTTTGTATATTGTTTCCGCATTTTTTTACCTCGCCGGTATTGTAATGCACAGGGATTTTTTTTGTTACAAGGGTAGAATTGACGGATACGAAATAAAAGCCGGTTCAACCTACTCGCCCGACTATTTCAAGAATCTTAAACATTGGTCAATGCTCACTAATACAAAGGAAGATTTCTGCAAAATTATTTACACAGGCGAAACAACCATGCAAACTCAATATGGAGAGTTAGCAGCATGGGGAAAATTGGAAATGTAGATTGAGAAAATATTGTGGCGTTTCCAGTGGAATATATTTATGAATTTGATTAACCTACTCGCAGCTGAAAGTATGCCCTTCCACCTTGCGGACAAACTCGTAGTCAATTGTGCGCTTCAAGCCCTCTTATAGGGAAACTGGGGCTGAAAATCCTGTTTGTGGAACGCGGGAAGATTTGAAATAGAGAATTAAGATCAAAAATCAGTTTATAAGCGAACCATATATTTCTGACATATTGTTTACGGCTATACTAACAGAATACTTTTGCGCCTCGATGACATTGCGTCTTCCCATTTCTGTGCGCAGGGCGGGATTTTTGTAAAGAGTATAGATTGCCTTGGCAAAACCGGCAGAATCGTTTTCGCCAAACAGAAAACCGTTTACGCAGTCTTCAATTACATCAGTATGACCGCGTATTTTTGAAGCAACAACAGGAAGACCTGTGGCAATCGACTCTATCATAGAAAGCGGAAGTCCTTCCTGATGGCTCGGCATGACAAGAACATCGCTTATTCGGCAGTAATCTGCAACATTTTTTGTATAGCCTGTAAACGTAACATAATCCATTTTGTTTTGGGCAGCAAAATCTTTGTAATGTTCCAGAATCTCGCCTTTTCCGCAAAGAATGACTTTTAGTGCGGGAATCTTTGCTTTCAAATCAGGCAGAATATCGAATAAAAGTTTATGATTTTTCCGGGGAATGAACTCCGCAGTATAAATCAGAATGAAATCTTCACTGCCATATCCAAGTTCAGAACGAAGTGCATTTTTTTCTTCAGCAGAATTGACAGGACGGAAACAACCTAAGTTCACGCCAACTCCGTCAATCTTGAAAACTTTAGAATGATTTTTTTTCATATTTAATTCTCCTGGCAATGTATTTCTGGTTTAAAAAATTAAACTTGTATATACAACATAAATATTGTATAATTCGGCCAATGGGCATGACTGCAAAGCAAATAATAAAAATTCTAAAAAAACATGGCTGGAAATTAAACAGAATAAAAGGCTCTCATCATGTCTTTATAAAAAAAGGTTCTGACAGACCTGTAGTTGTTCCAGTTCATGGAAATATAGATTTGGGAAAATTTGCTGATGATATACTGAAAGAAGCTGGAATTAATCTTAAAGGAGGCGCAAGATGACTTATAACTGTACTATCGAACAGCAAGGTAAAAATATGTACATTGTGCATTTTCCAGATATGCAGAATGTTGCTACTTACGGAAAAACACTGGAAGATGCCAAGAATATGGCGAAAGAAGCACTTGAAGCCGTTCTTGAAACAGACATAGAAGAAAACTTCCCTATTCCAGAACCTGAATACAAGGGCGGAACAGAAATAGAAGTTTCTCCGAAAATTGCATTTGCAATAGAGCTTCGAAAAGCCCGGGGAAACCGTACTCAAAAAGAAGTCGCACAAAGAGCCGGAATGTCATATCAGCAATACCAGCGGCTGGAAAATCCAAAAAAGACAAATCCGACGCTTGAAATGCTATACAGGCTTCAAAAAGTCTTTAAAAGACCATTTTTAGCGTTGTAGCTCTAATTTTAGATTTTTGTAAAAAATATAGAAATTTAGAAATAAGTATCGAAATTTTTACGGTTAAATAAAAATTATCCTTTTATTTTGCTGTCTGTTTTTTTCAAAAACTTAAGAAGCTCATCGCCACAAAGCATTTTTGCAAGTCCGAGGCGATTAATTGAAGGCAAAGGCATTTTTTCACTGTCAATCAACTGTTGAGCAATTTCTACTGCTGATTTTTTGCTATTTATCACAAAATTCTTTCTGATACTGCTAGTTGCCATACTGCACCTCCAATTTTTAATATAAATCACAACAATACAAAAAGCAAGTGTTTTCTACAAATGTTGCAGCATAAAAAACACAAACATTTTTAGAATGATTTCTTTGCTCTTTCATAGTCTTCCTCGTTTATTGTCACAATCACATCTGTGCAGTGTGAAAGCCATTTTTCCATAGGATAATACAAAAGCCAAGGATTTCTATTTTTTTAATGAAGTTTTGTGAAGCTTAAAGCTCAAGGCTTTTCTCATCAAGAAGAAAATCCAAAATGTTTATAACGAGGTAACCTTTTTGCGTGTGCCACAGCTTTATATCGTCCTGTGTTACGATTATTTTTTTGAACGAATCTGAAATGCGGTCAAGAGAAGCCGTTTCCTGGCTCATTTTTGCTTCATCAGGAACAGAATATGCTGACTGTATATAATACCGCGAACTTCCTTTGTTGCACACAAAGTCAATTTCAAGCTGAACATTTTTCTGCTTTCCATCAGAATCCTTTATATGCTTCTCAACAACGCCAACATCAACATTGAAGCCCCGGACTAAAAGCTCGTTGTAAATAATATTCTCCAAAATATGGCTCGGCTCCTGTTGCCTGAAATTCAGTCTCGCATTTCTAAGTCCCACATCGGTGAAATAAAATTTCCTGGCCGAATTTATGTACTTTCGCCCTTTCACATCATAACGCTCGGCCATCTCAATCAAAAAAGCATCCTCCAGATATGAAATATACGAGGAAACAGTCTTGTCATTTGTCATAATTCCATTTGACACAAATGTATTTGAAAGCCTTGTTGCGTTTGTAAGAGAACCGACAGTAGAGGCAAGAAAATCCACGATTGATTCAAGAACTGTGTCGCCCTTTAAATGATTCCGTTCCACAACATCTTTTAGATAGACGCTCTTAAAAAGATCCTGCAGGTATTTCGCTTTTTGCTCGTCAGATTTACAGGAAAGAATTCGCGGAAGCCCGCCGTAAAGCATAAATTCCCGCCAGGCATCATTTTTTTCTCCGTTGTACACGCTCAGATACTCAGCAAACGAAAGCGGATAAACACGAACTTCATCTCCACGGCCTCTGAATTCGGTAAGAATGTCAGAAGAAAGAAATCTTGAATTGGAGCCTGTAACATAAATGTCAAGGTTTTCTTTCCGCGAAAGTCCGTTCAAAACGCTTTCAAAACCTTCACAAAACTGAACTTCGTCAAGAAAAACATAAAAAGTTCTGTTTTCGACAGTCCTGCTTTTTATATACTGGCTAAGATTTTTTCGCTCCCGAAGCTCTTCAAAATCATCATCATCAAGAGGAATCTCAATAATATCCTCGTTTTGAACTCCAGCAGAAAGAAGATATTTTTTATAAAGCCTGAACAGAAGATAAGATTTTCCGCATCTGCGCACTCCTGTGATGACTTTTATTGCACCGTTATTTTTTCTGTCAGCAAGTGCCTTTACATATCCACCGCGTTCTATTTCCATGCTGTCTCCATTTCGGAAAAAGGTATTTTATATCTTTTTCCGAAGTATAATAACATAACTCTTCTTTAGCAAGATAAAAGTCGTTTTTTTTGTGCAAATGAGCAGATGAAATAAAACAAAAAATTCTTATAAAAATCAATGCTTGGACAGATGATTTTTCATTGGAGCAAAACAGAGATTTTAATGCATCCTAAAAAACTATTGAACAATTAACTTTTTTTCATCAGCAATAGCCGGAAGCTATGAAACCTAAATAATATGATTTACAGAACGTAAACCGCGCGATTACAAAATGTAAAACAAACTGTTTTATATGCAAAGCTACTCGCAGTGGAAAACGTGCCCTTCTGTCTTTTTCACAAACTCATAGTCGATTGTGCGGCGGAGGCCTTCTTCCAATTCAACAGGCGCTTTGAAGCCGGTTTCAGGCACGCGCGAACTTTTGAAATATGTATTCTGGCAGAATTTCTTTACGCGGATTGAATTGATTGCAAACTTTTTATGCAGGATAAATGCCAGAAGGTCAAAGCATAGACCGCCGAAGTATGCAAGCCAGTACGGAAAGTGAACGAGTCTTGTCTTAGGTTTTCCCAATGCCTTGTAGCAGTCAAGGACAAGGTGGTTCATATCGTAGGCAGGTTCGTCGCAGTAATTGAAAAGGTGCTGTTTTCCGGCATTAGTTCCGTCAAAGTCCTTTTCAAAACAAGGCAGTTTTTCTTCATTTTCAATGCAGAACTGAATGAACGCCGCAACATTTTCAACATAATTCATACTCTTGCGGTTCGTGCCCTTCCCCACCATCGGGAACTTTCCGCCGGCAATCTGACGCAGAAGGTTGTAGACATTTCCACGGTTCTGCTCGCCGAAAATCACTGTCGGACGGATTACAACCGCGCGTTTTTTGCTGTCAGCCTCAAGCCATTTTTTGTATTCCTGCTCTGCGGCGTATTTTGTGCGTCCATAGTCGTTGAAATATTTTATCTCTCCGCTTTCGTCAGTTCCAACCGGAGCGAATCCGTAGACAGCGACTGAACTTGTGAAAACCACTTGATGAATTTTCAGTTTCGTGCAGGATTCAAGAACATTCGCGCTTCCTTGAACGTTTACTTCATCATAAAGCGACTTGGGCGTAACATCATCCCTGTGTTCCGCCGCAAGATTCACAACCGCGTCGCTTCCGGCTAAGACTTCTAAAAGAGAGTGCATCGGCTGGGCTTTTTTCGCAATTTCATCCGCGCCGGGAGCCATTGCCTCGTCGGTAAGACTCGCCTCAAACTCATTTTTCTCTTCCGGCGCGTTTCTTATGTCAACACGTTGCCAGAGTTCTGGATAAGTTACGCTTTTCCGTTTGTCAGCGATTTTCACTGTGTGCCCGGCTTCAAGCAAGCGTTTTGTGAGTCTTGTTCCAACGAAACCTGAACCGCCGATTATTGTGATTTGCATTGTTATCTACTCCTTTTTTTTCAACAAATTCTCATAAATTGATTTATAACCATTCCACATCTTTTCTAGTGTGAAATTCTGTAGAAATTTCTGGTATGATGCTTCTTCCATCTTTAAACACAAATCATCGTCAGAAAAGATTTCTCTTATCGCGTTGCAAGCAGAATCAATATCATTTTCAATAAGACGACCATTTGAATCATCTACCAGTTCATAAATACCGCCGACATTAGAAGCAACGACAGCCTTTTTCTGACTCATTGCCTCAATAATAGTCATAGGCAGACCTTCGAAATTTGAAAATAAAACAAACAGGTCGCAAAAATGAATGTAACTGCTTGCACTCGGCACATCACCAAGTAAATTAACGTTTTCAGGAATCCTATATATGGAAGAAAGTTCTTCTGCTGAATACTCAGGAGAACCACCAAACCATATAAACTGATAGTCAGGCAGTTTTTCTGCAACTTCCAAAAACATCTGAATTTTTTTTTGGGGGGAAATTCTGGCAATTGTCATTACAGTTTTTTTGTCTGTTTTTACAGGAAACTGTAATGATGGAAAAATAGATTTTTCATCTATTCCATTGTAAACAGTGCTGACATTTTTTATTATTTTTTCTGATCTCAGATTTTTATTGTCATAATCAGAAACACCTACAATTGCACCACAAAAATTCTGTAAGATTTTTTCAAGAGGAAGGAAAATACGATATTTTAAACGAATAGAATCAAAGCCATGTACGGTATATACAACTTTTCTGCAATGCGGGAATGCGACAAGCCTGCCTAACACACCAGTCTTGCTAGAGTGCAAATGAATAATATCTGGCTTAAATTGTTTTATAACCTTTTTAAGCTCAAAAAAAACAAGAATATCTTTCTTTGGCTTTATGGGCTTTACCATATTCTTCAATTTGAACTGAAGAACACTTTCTGGTAATTGTTCCCATAGATAGCCGCCTGCCATGCTTGCAACAGCAACTCTATTGCCATCTGCAACCGCTGAACGGCATAAGTCAATACACACTTTTTGTGCACCGCCCAACTCTGTGTTGGTAATAATGTGGAGAATTTTCATAAAATATGAACCTTGGAAATTGAAATTATTTAGTCAACTTTGAAATTTATTTTGAACGATGTTTTATATTTTTTATGACGCATAATAAGGAAGATTGAATTTTGAGAAGTTCGCCGTGTTGGAAAGAAAAAGGAGTTTTTTCATTTTTTTGCTCCAAATAGTTTTCTGATTGTCGATTTGAATCCGACCTCTTTAATCACACAAATAAACTGCAAGGGAAGAAGAACAACTTTTGCAGCTTTTATTCCGATTTTTTTTGCAAGCATATTTCTTAGTTCCATATATTTTTTCCGAAGCGGTATTGTCCAGGTTGCGGCATAGTGATGAATTGTCCGCGTGTTTTCAGTTATTTTCAGTTCGCCTGTCGAAGGGTTTATCGGGCAGAAATAGTCGGCAGGATAAACCGTTACACCGGCGACAGTCTGGATTTCATCAGAATCCTTGAGCCCAAGCTTCTTAAAAATACCAGAAACACGCTCAACAACAGTTGTTAAATTCATTGAGCCGTTTTTTCTTAAAAATGAACTTTGCATATAAGAATCTAGAATTTCTTTATAGACTGGACTCGCCGCCGGGCTTGCTATGCCAAGTCCGGCGTTGAGAGAGCCGGCGCAGCCGGTTCTCTCAACGCCAGCAAAAGCTCCCTGCTCAATAATATCATCAAGACTTCTTATAACTTCCACATCTGTGTCAAAGTAAATTCCACCATACTGATACAGAATATCAAAGCGGGCATAATCGCTAACAAAAGCATATTTTTTTGCATCATACGCCTGCGCAATGTAAGGAATCTTTCTGACATCATAATTAGACTCATTCCATTCTTTTATTTCATAACCAGGAAAAAACTTTCTCCAGGAAGCAAGGCATTTTTCGGCAAGCTCAGGAAGCGGATTTTCGCCGAACCAGCAGTAATGGATTATTTTAGGAATCTTATCATTCATTTTCTAAACTCCTGTAAAGTTCTGAATATTGAGAAAAAATCACATTTTTTGAAAATCTTCTTGCATTTTTTATTCCCAATTCAGCATATCTTTCATACAACAAATTATCAGAAAACAATTTCTTTAATGCATTTGAAATATCCTCTACCCTGTTTGGATTTATGTAATAGACCGCATCCTGTCCAACTTCCCTTACAATAGGCAAATCGCTAGAAATAATTGGTTTTTGCATGACATTTGCCTCAATAATTGGAAGTCCAAAACCTTCGTAAAACGTCGGAAACACCACAAGCTTTGCACGGTTGTAACAATCAACAATTTTCTCATAAGTGATGTCAAAAGCATTTTCATAATCAATTTCATATTCTTTTAATAGTTCAAGTTGATTTTTATTCAGTTTACCAATCACAAGAAGTTTCGCATTTATTCCTTCCATTGCTCTAATTGTTGATTCAAGATTTTTTCTTACTCCAGTTCCAATCTGCAAAACAACTGGCTTTGGCTCGAAATTAGATTTGTCATTTGGGACAAGCCTTTCATCATAAGAATTGTAGATAACATGAAGATTTTTTATTTTTTTCCATTTTTGCTTTAGAAATTCTTCTTCCGTTTGATTCGAGACAAAAGTTATTGCATCTGAAAAATATTCTGCAGTTTTAACATAGACAAGAATTTTCAACAGTCCATATAAAAAATTTCTTGAAGCATACAGTGTTCCAAAATCGTGAAAAGTTACAATTTTTTTACCTTCTAAAAATGGCACAAGATAACTTTCTGTCTGAGCCGCAATATGGTTTATTTTTCCCTGTTCGTCCTTTGCAAATTTTATATTTTCCAACATTCCCCTTAATGTTGTCGAATGGCAGGGACAAACTTTAATAACTGCGCCTGTTGCTTCTGCGACTCTTTGTGCATATCCTTCTATTGAATTTTCACCATCAATTTTTTTTCTTAAGAAAATAACTCTTTCGTCCATAATTAATGAAAAATATTTCCTCCGCTATTCATAAAATTTTGTCTGAAAAAAATATAAAAATTTATAGCTATAAAAATTGGAATAATAATAAATTCTGTTTTTTTCTTTTTGTATTCTTCAAGATAAAAAGATGCCTGAGGAATATTGCTTATCAAGAACAACTGATTAATTCTTGCAAATGAAGCAATTGCAGAAAAAGCAATCATAAAATAAGCAGATAAAATCATATAAAGAGATGTTTCACGTAAAAAAGGATTTTGTTTTTTATGATTAAATAAAACTATAAAAGTCATTAAAAAAGAAATTGAATAAATAATTACAGTCTTTAACCCACCTGCTGAATGTTCCTTTTCCAAATAATTATTAACTTTTACTGAAACCATTGATAAAACATTGTTTGCAGACAACTCTCCCAAACTCCTCAAAAACTTTATAAAAACTTTATCATTTATAAAAAAAGCCAATGGAATCAGAATAAACAATCTATATGAAATCTTTTCATTCTTTACAAAAAACGGTAGCAAGCCAAAAATTCCAACTGTATGAAAGGAAAATGCCAATAAAACACAAAGCAATGCTCGTTTTTTCTGATTTTTTGACAAATAATAAATTTCCAATAAAATCAATGAAGATGCTAATCCATGACGCAAAACTATAATTTCATTCAAAAAATAAAAACATGATATGTATGTAAAAAGAGAAATAAAAATATTTTTACAGTTCTTCAATATTATAAATCTGTAAATTAGGATTGAAACTGCTGAAAGAAAGAAAAAATAAAAATGATAATTTAATCCAAAAGCATTAAAAAAAATGCAAAGCAACTCCCAGCCAGGCTCATACCCTAATATATATGGAACAAAATTACCTATACTTGGCACTGAATTATAGAAAAGCACATAATTATTTGTGTCATAGCAAGTTTCTGGAGTCTTTGTCGAAGCAAACAAGATCAACACAATACAGAAAACGTTAAAAATATATTCTTTATATTTTCTGTGGATTTTTGTGAAATCTAGACCAATGGACAAGAATGATACAAAAAAAATTAGTAAAACAATTTTAGCTGACATATAACTTCCATAATTTTTTACGCATATTTTTTGTTCTATAGAAAAAAATAAAATAGATATAACTGTTCTAAAATAAAAATCATAAACAGCCAAATTTTCTTGTGATTATTTTTCTTAAAATATAGAATTCTTGAAAAAAGAATCTGAATTGATGAAAAAGAAATATACCTATCTAATGATTTCATTTTTATCTTATTTGACTTTCCTTCAAGATGAATTATCTTAGGATCTGATATTAAAATCCGTTTTAAATTATTTTTATTCATTTTTAATTGCAAATCAGTTTCTTCAAAATACAAGAAGTATCTCTCATCAAATTCTGCAAAACTATTATTACGGATAAATAAATCAGCACCTGTAACATAGTCAACAGATTTATAAACAGCATTTCCAACCTTACACTTTTTCTTATGAATCTGTTTTATATGAAATAAAGAAAGTAAAGAATTTATAGAAATCGAAACATTTTCTTTTATAAACCTAAAAATTTCTTTCTTATAAGTCGAAAACTCTCCGCCCGAATGTATCAAGTTGCCTTTATCATCTTGGAGAACACAGCCCAAGGCCCCGGTTTTTTCTTTTTCAGAAGAATTCTCCCAATAATCAAAAAAAAATCTTCACAGCTTTGTTTAACAAGACAGTATCACTGTTCAGATAGAAAATGTATTTTCCTTTTTCAATTTTCAATCCACGATTATTTGCAGCTCCGAATCCCAGATTCGCATTGTTTTCTATCAAAATAACCTGTGGAAACTCAGATTTTATCATCTCAATGGATCCGTCAGTACTCCCATTGTCAGAGACAATCACTTCAAATAAAATTCCGTTTGTTTGTTCAAAAATCGATTTTAGGCAGTTTTTAGTCAATTCTAATGTGTTGTAATTCACAATTATTATTGATACATCAAGTGTATTTTCCATCAGGCATACCACCTGATGTTATTTTCTTTAGCAAACTTCTTGACAAAGTCAAATCGTACTACATAATTCTGCTGTCTGCTGAGTAAACTCTGTTATCCAATTATTTATTGTATATTGCGAAAGATTATTTTTCACAAATGGTTTTGAAAGAAACATTTTTATATCCTCAAGATTTTTATCATTTAACACAAAAACATTTTCAGGTCTGTAAAACACTTCATTTTTTATACTTTCATTATTTGTAATTACTTTACGACCGAAAAATAATGCTTCAAGAACCCTCTGCGTAAGACCATTCTGTCCATTTACAGGAATATCAAGAACTGCACGGCTGTTGTAGATTCTTCTAGAATTTTCCAAAGAACCAATTCGTCCATTTATAAACTTTAACATTTTTTCTTTTTTGGGACTTTTTTCGTCTTTTAGAACATTAAAATCACATATCAACCCAAGCTTAGAAAAATCTTCATATAAAGTATTTAAGATTTCGTAGCGTCCTCTATCAAGACCAACAAAGTAAATATCTTTAAGTTGTTTACCATCTTTCTTAGGTTCTTGTTTTAATTCAGGCAAATAACCTACAGTATTTTTGTAATTTAATTTGTATTTTTGAGAGTCGTTGTAATCAAATGTATAAACTTCATAATGTTTTTTGAAATATTTAAGAAATCGCTTTTCAGCCTTATTGTGAACAGAATCCCAAAGCCATAAAAATCTTCTCTCTGCCTTACAAAGTTTCAAAAAAGCAAAACTTATACTAGGAGATATTCCAAAACCTCCACCAAAAACCAAAATAGAGTCATTTACCTTTATTTCAGATATTTTTTCTAAAAATAACTTTTCAAAATTAAAATTAAAGGGAATATTTAGAAAAAATCCTAGATGAAGAACAAATCTTGATATTTTGTTTTTATACTTCCAAAGAGATTTTCCCGCAGGAATTACTTTTACATCTGTTCTGTTTAATTCTGAAAGAACTTGCCTTGCACATTGATTTTTATCAATATCATTAAAAAACACATACAACATCAGGCACACCACCTGATGTCATTTTCTTTAGTAAACCTCTTGACAAAATCAAATTCTACTACATAATTCTGCTGACTGCTGACTGCTGACTGCTGACTGCTGACTGCTGACTGCTGACTGCTG
>NZ_JBJETK010000066.1:0-2337 GCF_051883275.1 Treponema sp.
TTATTCTATTTCGATTTCTCCTTCCGCATACCATCCCTCACCTTCTATTTGGATGATGTAAATACCGGGAGTCAAAACCGTAAATTCGGTGTTCAATAACGAAGAGTAATTCTCAAGGCTTCCGTTTGCATTATACAGAAATACTTCGGCCTCCATTGATTCATCCCCAATCACTTCTATCTTGTGCGTGTCTGAATCATAGACAACTTCTATTGGCAGACGCATAGGCGCACGATTTACATCCCTGGTATTTTCTGGATTAATCCTGCGATGAAACTGCATAAATACTCCCTGTTGTTCTGCAAAAGCGGTGTGAGCCATTCCCAACAGCAGTGCCGCCATAATAATTAACTTCTTCATTTTTAATATATTTTTAATTCTTAAACTGGTGCAAAATTACTGCAAATAAAGTTTTCAACCAAGGGTAAAAGTTTTACGTAAAACTTTTTATTTCGCTGATATTCAGTGGTTTGAAGATTGGCAAAATTCAAAAGTTTTACATAGCTCTCGAAAGTTTTACATAGCAACTCAAAACAGGCCATTTTTGCGGTTATTATACTATATTCATATCTCACCTTGCAGTTCTTATTCCTTGACTGATTTCTCGCCTTACTTGTTCATCAGGCTGAGACAATGATGGGTATTGTATCAATGCCCCCACAATGCCATCGCAGACCTACAAAAAACGCCATCCTCACAATAAGGACGGCGCTACTATTTTTTATCAGAGCTGAATCTGAACTTACTTCTCAAAATCTTTCATGAGCCTGCGGATATAAAGTCCGATATTGGTCTCATGCTCGTCAATGCCGAGTTTCTTCCGGATTTCATGGCTTATGATATAATGGCGTTTCATCTGGATATATTCACCGACTTCCTTGCCTCGTAGCCCGATTGCATACAGGCATAGATAGTTTATCTCACCAGCGGTCAGACCACGCTGCTCAAGATACTCCATAAACCTGGTGTGTGACGCTGCGAAAGCAAGGCGGGTTGAGTCCATGAATTTCTTTTTGTCATTACGGATTGCTTCAATCCATTTGTTATACGGTTCCGCATAGCTGTCATTTCGGGTTATCTCTTTTGCCAACAGGCCGTTCAGCATATCAAGCCTGCTCTTTATGACCTTCTGTATCGGTTTCGCCAATTCCGACTGTTCCCTCTGCAATTCCTTCAGGTGGTCACGTTCACTTTCCAGCTGAGAGATTTCCAGTCTGAGATTGGCCGCTTCAAGTTCATGCTGACGCTGTTCGGCCTCAAGCCTTTTATTGTCTTTTTCCAGATTGTCGGCTTCAAGGGTTTTCTTATCCCGTTCAAGCTCCGCCTTTTCCTTTTCTTTTCGCAGGTTGTCCTGCTCAAGTCTCAGATTCTCATTTTCTTTCTCAGCCAAGACACGTTTTGTCCTGCCTAAGTAACCACGGTAATATTGCCAGCCGACAAGTATCACCAACACGAATATACTGCAAAGTGTCAACCCTATAATCCTGTCTTTGTCTCGAATCTCCATGAGGCTTTTCATTTCAAGTTGATGCTTTTTATAGGCAAACAGCAGGTCTTGTGACAGCAACTCTTTCTGATAACACTCAAGCATGGCTGAATAGTCCTTATACAGATTCAGGGCTTGCTCATACTGCCCTTGTTTTTCCAAGATGTCGGTTTTCACCAAAGTGTATTTGATAGAATCCAAGATAAATCCGGATGGAGTGGTTTCCGACAGAATATTCAGTGCCTCGTCATACTCTCCGATTTTTGAATAGCCTTTGGCATAATTCATAGTTTCGTCTTTTGTCCGCTCTAAATCCTTATTTTCATCTAAAAAGGTTTTGATTTCATCGGAGGAACAGAACTCTATCGTATAAGACAGTAAGGTAGGGAACATATAAAACTCTCCATCTGGATTCTTCTGCACCAAAGGCACGCAAATGGATAGAATACTGTCTGCTGCAAGTTTGTCATTCATCATAACGTAGCCATCAAGAGCTTTCGTATAACTCTTGATTTCAAGGATGTCTCTGCCGATAGCTCCGTATAACTTCGCCGCATCCAGATTGTTATGAATAAACTCGTCAGTCTTGTACTGCTTGAGATACAAAGTGCCCTGCGCCACCAATGTATGAGCCAGCAATAACGAGTCAGTTATGTTTTCTCCTAAATCACTGCCTTTCATGAAAGACTGCATTGCCGAATCATCGTCGCCCTGGTTCTGATAAATCCTGCCTTGATAATAATATGTCCGGAGCTGCTCATCAGGAGTGCCGTGCTTGATGTAATAGTCTATGGCGGGCTGAAGGACATCAAATGTTGTGGTGTCAATATAGTTTTTGTCCAACGCCATAG
>NZ_JBJETK010000067.1:0-41374 GCF_051883275.1 Treponema sp.
TGCAGCCTAAGCAAATCTCAGGATTTTTCATCCACAACATTTGACAATTTCTCTTGACAACATAATAATCCACCTTGTCGTTTAATAATAACCCTCTTGAAAATGCCCAT
Organism: Treponema sp.; assembly: GCF_051883275.1. Classification (GTDB taxonomy): domain Bacteria; phylum Spirochaetota; class Spirochaetia; order Treponematales; family Treponemataceae; genus Treponema_D. Next base: position 111 of record NZ_JBJETK010000067.1, read on the forward strand.
CCAGGAGGAACAATACCTGTACTATTCGCTCCACATCGAAAACCGAAAGCTTTGTTTTCCCAAAGCTTTTGGCTTTGTCCCAAGCCCCCTCCTTAAGTTTATATCAAAGAACGTTGATGTATCTAAATAGAAGATTTTCGTTTTTTTCTGAACCGCCTAAAGAAAGAAGTGGAACAAAAACGAAACATTCGTCATACATTAGAGAACCAATTTCAAGCAACAAATTCCGTGCGCGGGATTCAAATTGTTGAGTAAATTCACAACTTCGTTTATAGTTGTTTTTAACTTAAAGTTTGCGGCGCAAGCTTTGTTTATCTGGCTGTCTGTTCGCGTGGACGGATTACGCGGATTATTTGGAGGAAAATGTTATGAAAAAAATTTCAAAGGTTCTGGCGGTACTCTGCCTGGCAATTCTTGTGGCGGGTCTGTTCTGCTCTGCGGCAAAAAACAAGGTTCTGAAAATCGGCGTGGTTCAGCTTGTTGAGCATCCGGCTCTTGACGCTTCGTACAAGGGATTTGTTGACGGACTGAAAGAATTAGGCTACGAAGACAAAGCCAACATTAAAATTTACTACGAAAATGCACAGGGCGAGCAGGCAAACTGTCTTACAATCGCGGACAAGCTTGTTTCAAAACGCTGCGACTTGATTTTTGCGATTGCAACTCAAGCCGCACAGACTGTAGCAAGCAAGACAAGCACAATTCCTGTTCTTGTTACTGCCGTTACCGATCCAAAAACCGCCGGTCTTGTTGAATCAAACGAGCACCCCGGAACAAACATAAGCGGAACTTCTGATCTTACTCCGGTTGCGGCGCAGATCGACCTTCTGAAGAAAATTGTTCCAGACGCAAAAAAAGTCGGACTTCTGTACTGCTCAAGCGAGGAAAATTCAAAATTCCAGATTAACATCGCAAAGGAGGCATGCAAAAAATCCGGCCTTGCATTTGTGGATGCGACTGTTTCAAACACAAACGAAGTCCAGCAGGTTGTCCAGAGCCTTGTCGGAAAAGTTGATGCAATCTATGCTCCCACTGACAACATGATTGCAAGCTCCATGGCGGCTGTTTCACTTGTTGCAACAGAGGCGAAAATTCCTGTAATCTGCGGCGAAAGCGGAATGTGCCAGTCCGGCGGTCTTGCAACCTACGGCATAAACTACTACGAGCTTGGAAAGCAGACTGCTAAAATGGCAGATGAAATTTTCAAGAAAGGAAAAAAGCCTGCCGAAATGCCGATCCAGTATCTGGACACCTGCGACTTTATGTACAACAAGGAAGTTGCCGAGGCTATAGGAATTTCTATTCCTGCTGAACTGATAAAAGGCTCCCGTTAAAAATTCTTCTTGAATGATTTTTTTTAGCCTATGCGAGTTTTAAGCTGTTCCAGCAGCACAGCTTAGAACATCGCATTTTCAGAACTGGGGCTGTTCCCGAACATACGGCGGCTGAACCTTCCAAAGTGAGCCACCGCAGTTTGCGCACACAGCCCCATCCAAAGCAACCCCCTGTTATTCCACGTCCGCCTTATTTGCTGTCAGCCCAAAAATAAAATTCAAAAAATCCATTCTTTCCACAGAAAAAAAAATGACAGGCTGCAAAAAGTCTGATATAATTTTTACCTATGTTTGAAACTTTTTTAGATTTTTTAATGCCTTTTTCCGGCGCAATGCTGGGAGCTGTTTCTCAGGGTGTGCTCTGGGGAATAATGGCGCTCGGCGTTTACATCACATTTAAAATCCTTGATTTTGCTGATATGACTGTGGACGGAAGCTTTGCCCTCGGAGGCTGTATCTGCGCCCTTTTTGTAATGCGCGGCATGAATCCTCTTCTGGCGGTTCTTGCGGCTACTGCGGCAGGAAGCATCGCAGGTCTTATAACAGGTTTCCTTGCGACAAAATTCAAGATACCGGGAATTCTCGCTGGAATTCTTGTGCAGCTGGCATTGTATTCTATAAACCTTCATATTCTGGGCGGCCCGAACCAGTCCCTGGGAAGAGCACCCTGCACAATAATGGACTGGATAAGCAGAACCTTCAAGCTCGCAGAAGCCTTTCCGTTCAGCGCAAGTTCTGTTTCAAGCTTTATAACAGGAATTATTTTTACCGCAGCAGTGATAGCCATTTTGTACTGGTTTTTCGGCACGGAAATCGGAAGCGCAATCCGCTCAACCGGTGACAACGCCGCAATGAGCCGCGCGCAGGGAATAAACACCGATTCAATGCAGATTCTTGCGCTCATGATTGCAAATGCGCTTGTTGCAATGAGCGGCTCGCTGGTTATGCAGCAGCAGAGGTTCGGCGATGTGAGCATGGGAATCGGCGCTATCGTAATCGGGCTTGCTTCAATAATAATCGGCGAAGTTATCTTCGGAAAGCGATTCGGTTTCTGGTGGAGCCTGCTCGCAGTTATATTCGGCTCTGTTATTTACCGCCTTATCATCGCATTGGTTCTTCAGCTTGGAATGAAGAGCCAGGACTTGAAGCTGCTTTCTGCAGTGGTGCTTGCGGTTGCTCTTGCAGTTCCTGTTATCAAGCAGAAGGCTGTGCGCTACAGAAAAAATTTTGCGGAGGAAAACAATGCTTGAGGTGAGGCATGTTTCAAAGACATTCAATCCGGGAACAATAACAGAGCGCAAGGCGTTAAAGGACATCAGCCTTACTTTAAATGACGGGGACTTTGTTACAGTTATCGGCGGAAACGGAGCAGGAAAATCAACACTGCTGAATCTGATTGCCGGCGTGCATGAATGTGATTCCGGCTCTATAATACTTGACGGCAAGGACATTACAAATCTGAAGGAACATGTCCGCGCAAAGTACCTTGGCCGTGTGTTCCAAGACCCGATGATGGGTTCTGCCGCTTCAATGGAAATTCAGGAAAACCTTGCGCTCGCATTCCGCCGCGGAAAAAAAAGAGGTCTGAGATGGGGCATTACAGCTTCTGAGCAGGAGGAATTCAAAAAGCAGCTTTCGCTTCTGGAGCTGGGGCTTGAGGAGCGCATGAGCTCAAAGGTCGGGCTGCTTTCAGGCGGACAGAGGCAGGCTCTTACACTTTTGATGGCAACACTCTGCAAGCCGCGGCTTCTGCTGCTTGACGAACACACAGCTGCCCTTGACCCAAAAACAGCGCACAAGGTTCTTGAGCTTACCCAGCATTTTGTGGAGCGCGACCACCTTACAACTTTTATGGTGACACACAACATGAAGCACGCCATTCACTACGGGAACCGCCTGATTATGATGCTTGACGGACATATCGTGTATGATGTTTCCGGCGAAGAAAAAAAGAACCTTCAGGTTTCCGACCTGCTCTTGAAATTTCAGACTGCAAGCGGCGGCGACACAGATTCTATTTCAGACAGAATGATTTTAAGCCAGTAACGGAGGAAATATGACATACGAATTTAAACCAAAGGGAGTCTGCGCGTCCAATATAAAATTTGACTTTGACAATGGCATTGTGCGCAACATTGAATTCACAGGCGGCTGCAACGGAAATCTAAAGGCAATCTCAAAAATTCTTGACGGCGCAAACGCTTCGTTTATCCTGGAAAAATGCCGCGGAAACACCTGCGGCGCAAAGTCAACCTCATGCGCTGACCAGCTTGCCGCAGCCGTTCAAAAAGCCATTGATTCCGCCGCGGAAAAGTAAGGCTCCCCTTCTTTCTCATTTTTCCCTGCATTTTTTTGCAGGGCTTTTTTTTGCACATATTGACATTTATAATTAAACAGTGTTAAATAATCTCATAAGTAAACATTGTTTAATTATATTTTTTCAGAGCAAATCGCCATAGCCTGAGTTATTAATTGTTTGCTCCCGAAGCCTGAAGCGCGTTTTTCGCCTTTGAACAGGGAAGACAAAACAATTTTATTTCAGCATGGAATTTGCATTGGAGGTTATATGAAAAAATTTGCACTTGTTCTTGCTGTTCTTCTTTCTGCTTTTGGAGTGGCGGCTGAAAGCAAAAAATCACCGTCTGTTCTTGTGGTTTATTTTTCGCACCGGGGAAGCACAAAAACTGTCGGGAACTGGATTGCCGACTGCGCAGATGCTGACATTTTTGAAATTGAGCCGCAGAAAGCATATCCTTCAACCTACGAGGAAACGCTTCCCATAGCGCGCTCGGAGCAGGATGAAACTATGCGCCCCCTGATAAAAAAACGCCTTCAGAATCTTGAAAGCTATGATGTAGTTTTTATCGGATATCCCCTTTGGTTCGGAAAAATGCCGATGATTCTCTACACTTTCTTTGACGAATACGATTTTTCAGGAAAGAAGATTGTGCCTTTTGTAACTTACGGCGGAAGCCCTGTCGCCCGCGGCTGGGATGAAATTCCACAGCTTGAGCCGGAAGCACAGATAATAGGAAAACTCGCAGTAAAAAACGGCAAAGTAAAAAAATCAAAGTCCACTGTTGAAAAATTCGTAAAGTCGCTGAATTTAAAGGACTTCGCAAATCAAAACTAAAAAAAAGGGAAAGCAAAAAAACTGCGAATGTTTTTAGCTTCCCGAACAAGAGGAAAAAATGAGAATAAAAATTCTTGCACTTGTGATGGCATTATCCGCACTGGGAAAATTCTGCGCTTTTGCAGAAGCGGAAGAATCTCAAAATTCTCCGCTGAGTTTTTACACTGTAACCGATTTTGCATATTACCCCGAGACCGACTACAAAAGCGGCGGCACACATTTTTCCGGCGTAGATGGAATTTACGATAAAATTGAATGTCGGATCACAGGCTTTGCCGAATACAAAATTCCCACACCGCTTGGAGAGCATTGGCTTGTAAAAAATTCAAACATTGTGCTTTGCGGCGGACTTGAGCTTACTCCGGTTTCGCTTCGGCCGATGATGTCGCTCCGCTTTACACCAGTTCCATTTGCAGCGCTGAGCACAGGCTCTTCAGTTGGAATAGCATGGAACCAGGGTGATTTGAACGGAATGAAAAAGCTCGACGATTCTTCCATGGAATTAAAAAGCCTTTCGTTCACAGAGCATGTGTATTACGACTTCTGGGGAAAAGGAACGCTCATGTTCGACACCGGCGAAATCATAAAGGGAGACTGGACACACATAGTTCTTCTTGCAGAATTCCAGCTGATTTACAAAGGGCTTTCTGGAATTTCAGATGGAACAGTGTGGACATGGCAGACAGAAAACAATCTTGCAAACGGATGGCAGTATGAGCTTTCGTGCATTGTAGGCTACCAGATGCCGCTTGCTCTCAGAATGGCCGGAGTGATGGCGAACTGCCATGCGCACCTTGATTCTGATGACTACGGAAAATACAGCAGCCCTGGAAAGTATGACGGAGACTTTGTCTACTCAAATATAAGCGGCTTCTTCGAAATTGATTTCGGGAAAAAAGATTTTGCTTATTTCCTAGTGGGCTTTTCTTCTCGCCAGAGCTTCCGCGAAGACCATGATGATTCCGAGCTTGAACCGTATCTTACTTCCTGCGGAACTGAATGGTTTTTCAACAGAATCGCTGTAAGCTGGACTCATAGATTCTAACGAATTCCGGCAGAAATTTTGAGTGTGACACTCAAGACTTCTGCCGTTTTTTTTATCCAAATCCTTTATTTTACAGCACCAAGAATTCCAGAGACAAACCTCTTTTGCTGTGTAAAGAAAAGCACAACTGTTGGAATCGTCATAATGCAAAGGCTCAGCATTAAAAGTCCATAGTCAGTTGTATATCCTGCTGTAAGTCCTGAAACCAAAAGCGGCAGGGTCTGCATTTCCTGGCTCTGCATGACAATCAAAGGCCACATATAGTTGTTCCAGTTGTTCATGAAAGTTACAATCGCCGCGGCTGCAAAAGTGGGAGCCATTATCGGAAGATAAATTTTCAGATAAATTGAAAATTCCCCAAGCCCGTCAACTCTTGCTGCCTGAATTGTTTCAAGCGGAAATGTCACCGAATTTTGCCTGAAAAAGAAAATCAGGAATGCAGTTGAAACTGTCGGCAAAATAAATCCGAGCGTGGAATTCATAAGATGCATGACACTGAACATCTTGAACAACGGAACCATAATCGAGGCGAAAGGAATCATCATTGAAATCAGCAAAATATTCATGAGCATATCTTTTCCTTTGTCTCTGAAAATTTGAAATCCATATCCTGCAAGCGAGCAGACAAAAATGCTAAGAACAGTTCCGCAGACAGTCGTACGCAATGAATTCCAGAATGCGCGTCCGATTTTTACAGTTGAAAGCATTGTCTTTATGTTGGCAAAAAGATTTGTTCCCGGAACAACTCTTCCTGTTACTACATCTGCGCTTGTGTTTGTTGCGCCGCAAAGCATCCAGTAAAATGGAAATATTGAAAAGAAGCAAACTATTATTATAAAAATATATTTTAATACTTCTGTTATGTGTCTTGATTTTTTCATTTTTCCCTCCTGTCGGCAATAGTAATCTGAATAAATGAAAGCAGAGCGACAATTATAAGAATCGCATAAGAAACAGAAGCAGCATATCCAAACTGAGGATTGTATTTAAATGATAAATCGTAAATATACTGCGAGATTGTAATTGTAGCATTTCCAGGTCCGCCGCCTGTCAGATTTTTTACTTCATCAAAAAGCTGCAAGGTTCCATTCGTTGACATGATTGCCGTAAGAAGAACAACAGGCTTTAACTGCGGAAGTGTTATTTTAAAGAATGTCTGAACCGCAGAGGCTCCGTCAATTCTCGCAGCCTCATAAATGCTGTATTCAATTCCCTGAAGTCCAGCAAGAAAAAACACAGTATTGTATCCTGTCCATCTCCAAGTGATGGTAAAAATTACAATGACTTTTGCCCACACAGGATGAGTGAGCCAGTTGATTGGCTGTGAAATAAAATGATGTTTTAAAAGCAGAACGTTTACAAGTCCGTCTAATGAAAAAAGCGATTTAAATATAAGGGCTGAAGCCACAAGCGAAGTTGCGCATGGAAGAAAAATAATAGTCCGGAAAAGTCCCTTGTATTTTAGTTTTTTGTCATTGAGAATACAAGCCAGAATAATGGCAATAAAAAGCATTACTGGAACTTGAAAAGCAAAGTATATAATTACATTTTTCAGAGAAGCGATAAATTTCTCATCCTGAAAAAGCCTGATATAGTTTTTAATTCCGCAGAATCTTAAATTGTTTCCAACTCCAGACTGAAGCGAAAGCATAAAGGCTCTGACCATCGGAATAAAGCTAAAAAGAAAAATCAAAAGCGAAGCGGGTATTACAAAATACCAGCCGGCAATTTTGTATTTACGCTCAAGCGATTTAGTTTTCATATTGCACCTCTGAAAAAAAATAAAGCCGCAGGATATTTGCACTTCATTTTATCCTACGGCCTTTTTTTCGATTAAAGTCCCATAAGGAACTTGACCTGCTTTTCAGCCTCTTCTATTCCCTGATCAACAGTTTTCTTTCCTGTGATGATGTCGCTTACAACAACGCCAATAGCATCTCTTGCTTCATAGTTGTAAACTCCATATTTTACCTGCGGAATTTTTCCAGCATAGTCAACAATGTCCCTGTAGATTTTCTGTCCTGCAAAGAAATCGTTTGGCTGGTCATAAACAGAAGTCTTTGAAGCAGGAAGCCATGTTGCGATTGCGCCGGAAGTCGGAAGAATTGTTTCGTAAAGCTCTGTGCTTCCTGCGAAAGTCTTGTTCAGGAAGTCGCAGGCAATGTCCGCATTCTTTGAGCTTTTCATAACCATCCAGCTTGAGCCGCCCTGATTTGAATAATTTGTTGCTCCTGGAATTCCTTCAAGCCTTGGTGTATTTACAACTGCCCATTTTCCTTTCTGTGCCGGCTGGCTTGTGATTGAGCCTGCAATCCAGCATCCGTTGATTGTTGCCGCGACAGAGCTGTTCTGGATACTTGCGATGTATGCGTTCCAGTCAGAAACTGTAATGCAGACACCTTCCTTTATCATTTCTGCGTAAACAGAAACTGCCTCTTTAAGCGCTTCGTTTCCAATCATAGAAGGATTTCCGTTTTCATCAAAAACCCATTTTCCTGCGCTCTGGAGCATAAGAAAAATACAGTCAGGCTCTGTTCCAACATAGGAAAGAAGAGGAACACCGGCTTTTGCCTTGACAACTTTTCCAAGCTCAAGAAACTGTCTCCATGTTATATCGTTGAAGTCTGAAGGCTCGAGTCCGGCTTTTTCAAGAATGTCAGTTCTGATAAATGTAGCTGTGGCTCCGTTATCAAAAGGAACTGAATAATGCTTGCCTTTAAATTCACCGTAGCCAACCTTGAACTGCGCGAACTGGCTCAAGTCAACTTTTCCGTCCAGAGGATAAAATGCGTTCGGATAATTTGTTATGTTCTTCTGCATTGCTGTGTCCTGGCAAAGAATAATGTCAGGAAGCGATTTTGTATCATTTGCAGAAAGTGAAGTAATCAGCTTCTGCTGCAAGTCAGCCCAAGGTGTTTCAACAACATTGATTTTTACATCCGGATGCTCACGCTGATAAATTTGCGCCGCTGTGTTCATTGCGTAAATATTGAACTGCGGATCCCAGCACCAAACTGTAATCTGCTTTTCCTGCTCAGCCTTGCTGCATCCTCCCATGAAAAACAAGCCCATTGAAACCACTGCCGCGGTCATAACTTTTAAAAGCAATTTCATAAAAATTCCTCCTAGAAATAAAATAAAATTCACCGTGTTAACGTTAACGATTAATTATAAATTATAGTAACACAAAATTTTATCTGTCAAATTTTTTAATATCAAGATGAGCAACAGTTGCGCAAAGTCCGTTCTGACAAGTTGCATTTATAGAATTCTGATTTACAATCAATGCTGTTACCAAAAAAAACACTTTTAACTTGAGGTGGACAATGAAACGAGTTTGGGAAAATCCAGAAATACAGTCCATAAACAGGCTGCCGATGAGAAGCTCTCTTGTTCCTTATGAGTCAGCACAAAAATCACAGATTGATGCCGCCGCAGGTCCTGAATCCTGTGAAGTTCCGCAGAGCGCATTTTTTAAGAGCCTGGACGGAGAATGGGATTTCTGCTTTTTTGAGTCCCCTGAATATTCGCCGGACGAAAAGACACTGTGGAAAAAAATAAAAGTTCCGCTTTCATGGACAATGCAAGGTTTCTCTTCTCCGCATTATACAAACATTCAGATGCCGTTTGACTATGTTCCTCCGTTTGTGCCGGAAAAAAATCCTACTGGCTATTACAGGCTTAATGTGAGCCTGCCGGAAGAATGGAACGGCCGCCGCATAGTTCTGCATATCGGCTCTGCGGAAAGTGTTGCCATTGTATACATAAACGGAGAAGAAGCTGGCGTTTCAAAAGACACAAGGCTTCCCTGTGAATTCGACATCACTGATTTTATAAAAGGCTCGGCTGCTGAAATAATCATAAAAGTTGTAAGATGGTCGGATGCCTCCTATGTTGAAGACCAGGATCAGTGGTGGTTCGGCGGAATCCACAGAAGTGTCTATCTTTATTCAACTGAAAAAGTTTTTATTCAGGATGCGAAGGCTTTGACGTACATTGATTTTTCAAGCGAAATTCCCAAGGGCATAATTCCGCTTGAAATTTCCCTTGCGGCATCGGATTTAAAATGCAAGGCGCAAACCCAAGCAGACCAGATGCTCTTTGATGTGGAATACAAAGTCTGCCGGCTTGAAGGAACTCCGTCAAAAGGAATTCCCGGAAATGAAATTGCATCCGGGTTAATTCCTTGCAGCCTTGACTTGCGCAATACACTTTCACTTGCAAAGAAAGACATTGAAATTGAAAATCCAGCTCTTTGGTCCAGCGAAACACCATCACTCTATCTTGTAACCGTAAGCCTTCTTGAAAAGGACAAAAGGCATATTGAAAGCTCCTCGTTTATAGTTGGATTTAAGTCTGTGGAAATAAAGAACCGCGAACTGTTGTTCAATTCAAAGAAAGTCTACATTCATGGAGTAAACCGACATGAACACAGCGAGTTTAACGCAAAGACACTTTCCACTGCTGAGATGGTAAGGGACATAAAGACACTTAAAAAGTACAACTTCAATTCCGTGCGCACCTGCCATTATCCGGACGACGAGCGTTGGTATGAGCTTTGCGACCGCTATGGAATATATATTCTTGACGAAGCTAATATTGAAAACCATGCCTACTATGATGTCATGAGCCGCAGCGAGGAATGGCTCAATTCATACATTCAAAGAGTACAGCGAATGGCAATCCGAGACAAGAACCACGTCTGCATTTTCGGATGGTCTTTGGGAAACGAAAGCGGCAACGGACAAAATCACCATGCAACAGCGGCCTGGCTTCGCGGATATGACAGCACACGCATCGTGCACTACGAGGGCTTTGTGCGCCCAAAAATTCATCAGGGTGATTTTACCCTTGAGTCCCTCTCTTATGGAAAAGAGCTTACCGACCTGATAGCTCCGATGTACCCCAGCATCGATCTGATTGTAGAGTACGCCACAAAGTGTGACGACTGGCGCCCTTTAATAATGTGCGAATATTCACACGCAATGGGCAATGCAAACGGAAGCCTTGCGGACTATTGGAAAGCAATCGAATCAACACATGGACTTCAGGGAGGCTTTATTTGGGACTGGATTGATCAGGGAATCGCCGCACATATTCCAGAGGACAAGCTAGGAGATGAAGACGGCGGAAAATACTGGAAGTACGGAGGCGACTTTGGAGATTCCCCCTGCGACTATGATTTCTGCCTGAACGGACTGAACTTTCCAGATCAGACTCCCAAACCTGCAATGGAAGAATGTCGCCGCCTTTTTGCCCCGGTGCGCCTTGCCGCTATTCATGCCGCGCAGGGAATCTTTGAAGTTAAAAGCAGAGCTTGTTTTGTTCCGCTGGATTTTTTAAGTTTAAAGTGGTCATGCCTAGTAGATGGAACAGTAAAAGCATCAGGAGAATTTCCACTGGACAAGGTGCTGCCTGAAAATTCAATTCGCATTGAAATTCCACAAGTAACCGAGTGTGTCCAGAATGCAGATAGCCATGCTGAAATAATGTTCCATGCTGACTTTATTTATTCACGGCAGACACCCTGGGCTGAAAAAGGAGAGCTTTGCAGTGCGGACGAAGAACTGATTTCCGCCGGACAGACCTGCTTTATAGACAGCGCGGATTCAGTTTCTCCAGAAGCAGAGCAGCTTGCATTGACTCTTGTACCTACTGTGTTTCATGCCTATACTGAAAATGAAGGAATAAAAGCTCTTTACGATAAAGTTGATGACAAAGACATTCCCGGCTGCTTCATCGGAAAGCCTACAAAACTTTGGATGGACTGCGCGCTTGAATATTCCCATTGTAAAAAAGATCAGCATGGAGTGTTCCATATTGTTTCAGAAAAAAACGGAAAGATGTTTGACTTTGGAACTTGCTCTTGCGATGTAAAAAAAGCATGGCATGAAAAATCTTCGTTCATGGAAATATGCGCAGGGTTCAAACTGAACAACACAGTACCTGAATATCCTCGTGTCGGACTTGAATCTTCAGTGAGCAGCATATTTTCAAAAATAAAATGGTACGGCTGCGGACCTCATGAATGTTACAGCGACAGAAAATACACAGCGCTCAAAGGCTTGCACGAAATGGCTATAAAGGATCTTGGAGTGCCTTACATTGTTCCTCAGGAAAACGGACTTAGGTGCGGTGTAAAGTATCTGGAACTTTCAGGGGAAGGAAAGACACTTCATATACAGTCAGACAGTGAATTCAGTTTTAGTCTTTTGCCATACACAGCGCACGACTTGTACAAGTGCCGCCATACCAGCGAACTTGTTGACCTGTCTAAAGGCAATGAGGGCAAGTGGATTCTAATAATAGATGCCGCCCACCGTGGAGTAGGAACAGGAGCCTGCGGTCCAGACACTCTTGAGCAGTACCGGCTGAGACCTGGAGCCTACAAACTGAACTTAAGAATCTGGTGAATACCAAGTCCGTTTGAATCACAAATTTTCAGCAGGGAGGCAGTCAAAATGCCAAAACATTTTTTGTCTGTCTGCTCATTTCTGTGCAGAAATAAAAATCCATTGTCCTGCATTTTGGTAAAAAACAAAATTTGTTTTACGCAAGCTTTATGATTATATTGTTAAGGATGCCTTAAAAAGTTTCGGCTTCAAGGTATCCTTGACATCAGTTTTTCCTGCCGATGATACTTCAGCTTTTCGAGGTTTCCACACTGAACAAGCCACATTAGGATTATTCAGCGTTTTTCCAATTTTTTTTACAGGATGCAATAAGAATTTTGTCTGAAACAGCGACAGGGTTTTTATTCACAGGTTTGCGTTGCAAACTTCCTTAATTAATTTTTTATGGGAGCTTTCTTATGAAGAAATCAGTAATCTGCATGGCTGCTGTTTTTATGGCAGCAGGGGCATTTGCACAGGAATATCCGGATGCAAATGCGACAAATCCAGAGAAAATGCAGTGGCAGCAGGGCTTTCCGCCGCCAAAGGAAAAAACACTGCACGCGGCAGACGGTTCGTATTTTAATTTTCCGGGACTTCGATACAGCGTAAATCATATGCAGGAATTTTCCGTTACGCGCACAGTTCCTGCCGCAAAGGAAAAGCTGTACTCCGTAAAGACAAAATATGATGAAAACATCGATTCAATCACCTTTACGCCGTGGGATTCAGACAAGGAAATGACGTTTGCAGAGTCGCTTGATGCAAACTACACGGACGGCATAATCATTATGCACAAGGGAAAAATCATCTACGAAAAATATCCGGCAGGACTCAAGCCGGACGGCGTTCACGCGGCAATGTCTGTAAGCAAGTCGTTCACCGGAACAATCGCTTCCATTCTTGTGGCAGAAGGCGTGCTTGATCCGTCAAAGACTGTTGCAGAATACATACCGGAACTCAAGGACAGCGGATTTGCAGATGCAACCGTCCGTCAGGTAATGGATATGACGACTGCAATCCAGTACAGCGAAGACTACAACGATCCGAATGCCGAAGTGTGGAAATATTCCGCAGCAGGAAACGTTTTCCGTCCGGCAGACTACAAAGGACCTCAGAACTACTACGAGTACCTTGCAACCGTTAAAAAAATTGACGGACAGGAACACGGAGAAGAGTTCGGCTACCGCACGGTGAACACGGAACTTCTAGCCTGGATAAACTCGCGCGTAACAGGCAAAGGACTGACAGAGCTTATCTCCGAAAAAATCTGGAAGCCGCTCGGCGCGCACTATGACGGCTACTATCAGGTTGACCCGTCGGGAATTGCGTTTGCAGGAGGCGGATTCAGCCTGAACCTGCGTGATATGGCAATGTTCGGAGAAATGATGCGGAACGGAGGAAAGCTGAACGGAAAGCAGATAATTCCTGCGGAAGCCGTAAAAGACATTGCAACCGGCGGTTCAGACGCAGAATACAAGGCTGTATTTGCAAAAGGCGGCGAATATCCTAAACTTGACGGCTGGAGCTACCATAATATGTGGTGGATTACGAACAATCCGCACGGAGCGTATATGGCACGCGGCGTTCACGGACAGGCAATTTACATAGACCCGGCTGCCGAAATGGTAATAGCGCGGTTTGCATCAACGTATCTTGCTTCGAACAAGTACATCGATCCGCTTTCAATACCGGCGTATGAAGCAGTTGCAGACTATCTGATGAAAAAATAAAAGATAAAGGCTGTCTGTGAAATTCAAAAAACGTTTTTCACCGGCAGCCTTTTTTTTATCCGTTTATATTTTTTGACCAATATCCGTTATACGCATAGCCGTCATTTGTTCCAACCAATAAAAATTCAGATTTTGTAAAACCGAATTCACTTGCGGCGGCAATCCGTTCTATCGCATAAATAGGAATTTTTGTAATAATCTGGCTGCACTCAAAAAGCTCATAAGCCGGCGGAACTATTGCTGAAAAAACAGAAAAAAGAGCATCGCGGTTTTCGTAGCTGCTTTTTACATCAATGCGCAAAACTCCGGCATCATTAAATTTATCTGTTGAAGCACGGTGAAATAATTCAACAGTTCCAACTGCCTTGCCATTTTCTTTGTCAATAATCGAAAACCGCACAAACCATTTGTTTTTATATGATTCCAGCCAAAACGATATCGCCTGCTCCATTCTTTGTATTGTCGGATAGTAAAAATTATCTCCGTGGCAGTTATCGCTGTTAAAAAACGGAAGTGCATTTTTGTCGCTGTAAACTTCCAGCAAATCCGGCGCATCAGATTTTTTTACAAAACGAAATTCAAATTTTTCATTTTCAAAAAAAGGACAATTCTCATAAACACTGGTCATAATTTTTCTCCCAAATTAATTTTGTTTCAGTATGGAATGTCTATAAATCAGTGTCAATCACAGAAAAAAATTTTCCATGCGAAAAAAAAGACGGGCAGAAAATTGACTTATATTGTATAATGAAATATCTTTTTAAAAACGGAAATGAAAAAATGCAGGATATTATTGCGGAAACACAGCGGATGATTTTACGGCGTTACAGAAAAGATGACCTTGACGATTTGTTTGAATATCTTTCGGATAGTGAAGTCGTAAAATATGAACCATACAAGCCGATGTCAAAATCTGAAACAGAGCAAAATCTTGAGTGGCGCATTTCAACGGAAGAAATGATTGCGGTTGAATTAAAAGAAAATCACAAAATGATAGGCAATGTATATCTTGGAAAGCGTGATTTTAATTCGCTTGAAATCGGATATGTGTTCAATAAAAAATACTGGGGCAAAGGCTATGCAAAAGAAAGCTGCGCCAGACTGATTGAAAACGCCTTTGCAAATGGAACTCACAGAATCTTTGCAGAGTGCGACCCTCAAAACCAGAATTCCTGCAAGCTTCTTGAGTCGCTTAATTTTTTGCGTGAAGCACATCTAAAGCAGAACGTCTATTTCTGGAAAGACGAAAACAATAATCCGCTCTGGAAAGACACTTACATTTATTCCAGATTAAACTGAAAATCAAAATACAAAGGGGAAAAGAAAATGCAAAAATTGAATTCTGAAACAGAAAAAATAATTCTTGAAAGATTCGGCAAAGACAGCCTGATTGCGCTTGCAACTGTCAGCGATGGTATGCCGAACGTCCGCACAGTCAATTCGTATTACGACGGCAAAGCCTTTTATGTTTTGACATATTCACTTTCAAATAAAATGCAGCAGATTAAAAAAAATCCTGTCGTTGCAATTTCAGGCGAATGGTTCACTGCGCACGGAACAGGAAAAAATCTCGGCTGGTTCTGTAAAAAAGAAAATGCCGGCATTGCAGAAAAAATGAAAAAAGTTTTTTCCGAATGGATAGATAACGGTCACAACAATTTTGACGATGAGAACACTTGCATCCTCTGCATCGAACTGACAGACGGAATTTTGTTTTCAAACGGAAATCGATACGAAATTGATTTTACAAAATAAAAAAAATACAGGGGAAAAATATGAAAACACTTATTGTTTACGCTTCACATCATCACGGGAACACAAAAAAACTTGTTGATGCTATCAGCCAGAAATTTCAGATTGATGCAGTTGATGCAGAACAGACTTCTGCGGTCAATCTTGAAAATTACGATTTGATAGGTTTTGCTTCGGGCATCGACTTCGGCAAATTTTATGAGCCTGTCGTGAACATTGCAAAGACACTTCCAGCGGGAAAAAAAGTTTTTGCTATGTTCACCTGCGGAAAAATCAACAGCAACACTGCCAATGATATAAAAAAAATTGCCATCGAGCGCAAGTGCACTTTTGAAGGAAAATATGGCTGCAAAGGCTACGATACCTACGGGCCGTTCAAATTGCTTGGAGGATTAAATAAAAATCATCCCGACGATGACGAAATTAAAAATGCCGTTTTGTTTTGCGAAGGCTTGATTTCAAAATGAACGAAAACGAATTGATTGAATCGTTCAGAAAAATCGGACTCTGCGAAGGAATGATTCTCGAAGTCCACAGTTCGCTCAGCAGTTTTGGCTATGTCGAAGGCGGTGCAGAAACCGTAATCAGTTCACTGATGAAATGTGTCGGAAAATCAGGAAGCATTTTTATGCCGGCGCTCAGATTAAGCCCCGAACTTCCCCTCACACAGGACGACACGGAACTTGGCATAACTGTAAAAATAAAAGTGCTCGAAGAAAACGCGCCGAAAACTGCGATGGGAATTATTGCCGACACGTTCCGCAAAAGAGATGACGTTGTAACAGGCAAAGGAATTATCAGGACTTCCGGCTGGGGAGCGCACGCACAGGAAGCTGCAAAAGGCGGACTTGACTATGCAATTCACAACGGCGGAAAAGCGCTTCTTCTTGGCGTTGACATTTATAAGCTTACGGCAATGCACTATATGGAGGACATTCTGCCGGAAAAAATCAGCGCCATTTTTGCGCCCGGCGAAGAGGTCTGCAAAAAATATCCGCAAGACCAGTGGTTCATCGAAACCGGCGCACCGCCTGTAAAACCCTGGTACACGATTTATGATATGGCGCGTGAAAAAGGTCTGGTTCAGGAAGGCTTTATCGGAAAATGCCGCTATATGTTTTTTGACATCTGGGACGTTGTAAGCATTTACAGACGCGAGCTTGAAAACAATCCGTTCAAATTGTACGGATTGGAGTAATCGTGCGCGGGGAACTTTGAGGCATGGCAACACTCACCAGACTGTGCGAACTTAAAAGCAAGATGAGAAAAACTCATACCGCCGCAAAATTTCTTGAAAAATAAATTTCTTGAAAAATAAATTTCTAAAAAAATAATTCTAAAAAAAGATTGATAAATGTTTTAAAATTTTAAATATAAGTGCTAAAATAATCATAAAGAACTTTGAAAATTTTTTTCTTCAATCTTAAAAATAACGACTTAAAAATAACGGAGAATTTTATGAAGAAGGCAGTTGAATTTTTTTTCCTTTTATTTAACTTTTCTATTTTGGCGTGTCAAAATTCAAAAGATTTAAAACTTGTACAGATTCCTTCTGGAAAATGCACAATTCTTGAAACCGAAGTTACGCAGGAAGTTTATAAATCTGTTATGGGTGAAAATCCGAGTTTTTTTAAAGGCGAAAATCTCCCGGTTGAAAACGTAAGCTGGTATGATGCGATTTATTTCTGCAATGCGTTAAGCAAAATGCACGGCTTAAATGAGGTTTATTCTGTAAACGGCAAAAAAAATGTTTCTGAATGGAATTATGTTCCGCACAAAGGAGAAAAAATTGAAGGCGCAATTTGCGAAGATTTTTTTTCAGATGGGTTCAGGCTTCCGCATTATGAAGAATGGTTTTATGCCTGTTGTGGAAAAAACTGAAACATATAATTCAGATTATATTCAAGAAAATATTGAAAATTCCTGGTTAGAAGAAAACAGCGGAAAGACAACTCATTCGGTTGCAACAAAAAAGCCGAATCAGTTTGGGTTGTATGATATGACTGGAAATGTAGGCGAGTGGTGTTCAGATTACAATTATTCTCGCAGTTATAACATCGATGATGATAATTATGAAAATTTCAGATATTGCATTCCTTCGTCATGGAAAGATTCGTTCAGTTCTGTCAATTCGTTTTATCCGTGGGAAAAATATAACTCTGTTGGTTTCCGAATTTGCAGAACCGATGCAAAAGAATTAAACCGCCGAAAAAATAAATTTGAAGCCATTTTAAAAGACGGTTTTTCAAAAATTGAAAAGGACGGAAAACAATTCCTTGTTCTTAAAACTGAAGTTACTGAATTTTTTTACAATTCGGTTATGCAGGATGCAAAATGTACTGTTGAAAGAGAAGATTTCCCTGCTGTAAATGTCAGCTGGTATGATAGGATTTATTTCTGCAACGCTTTAAGCAAAAGTCAGGGATTTAAAGAAGTCTATTCTGTGAACGGCAAAAAAAATGTTTCAGAGTGGAATTATGTTCCTTTGAAACGAAATAAAATTGCCGGTAAAATTTCAAAAGATGATTCTGCAGACGGTTTCAGGCTTTTAATTTGCGAGGAGTGGATTTATTTTGCAAAGGCAAACGAAAATTATAAGTATCCCGGAAGTGATGATTTAAAAGAAGTTGCCTGGTTCTGTGAAAATTCAAATTCCCTTAAACCTGTTTCCCAGAAAAAGCCGAATTCTTTTAATCTTTTTGACATGAGCGGAAACTGTGCCGAATGGTGTTTTGACGAATACATCGTTTTGCGCGAAAATGGATATAATGACGATGAGGAATATGTACCTTCAAGGTTTGTCAAGGGCGGTTGTTTTTTAGATGTTTCTGAAAGCTGTTCACCTGATTTTTCATACGTGTTTATTCCGTCACAGGAGTTTTCTTCTGTCGGTTTTAGAATCATAAGGAACTGCGAAGAAAAAAAATGATATTGGAAACAGAGCGTTTATTTTTGAGGGAACTTGAACAAGGCGATTTGTCCGCCTTAAAAAGAATTCTTCAGGACGAAGAAACGATGTACGCTTACAACGGAGCGTTTTCTGACGAGGAAGTTCAGCAGTGGCTTGACAGGCAGTTTGAACGATACGAAAAATACGGCTTTGGTTTGTGGGCGGTCGTCTTGAAAGAAAACGGCAGAATGATAGGTCAGTGCGGTCTTACGATGCAGACTTGGAATGGCGATGAAGTTCTCGAAGTCGGATATTTATTTGAACGGAACTTCTGGCACAAAGGATACGCAACGGAAGCCGCGATTGCCTGCAAAGAATACGCGTTTAATAAACTCGGTGCCAGTGAAGTATGTTCGATAATCCGCGATACAAATCAGGCATCGCAAAATGTAGCACTCCGCAACGGAATGAAAATCAAGGATGCCGGAATAAAACATTACCGTGGCGAAGATATGAAACATTTTAGATATGTGGCAGGGAAGTGATTTACCACCACGCATATCCGGCATCGTTTTCACCTGCAGGATACGCTTTTAGTTTTACAAGCATCAGTAAGA
Source organism: Treponema sp. (assembly GCF_051883275.1). Taxonomy (GTDB): domain Bacteria; phylum Spirochaetota; class Spirochaetia; order Treponematales; family Treponemataceae; genus Treponema_D. The sequence goes on from NZ_JBJETK010000067.1 coordinate 19,007, forward strand.
ATGTTTTGTCCGGCTGCCATACAACCCCATTATTTTTTACAGTGAAATTAATGTCGTTAATTTTATATGAGTTTCCTTCTATAAGTTTGTTGCTTTCAAAAATAGAAAGTGCTGCACGAAGTTCAACTCCCATTCGGCTGGACGGATTCATAAAATTAAAATCGGATATTTTAAAACTTCCATCGCCTGCCATTTTTTTAGGGTCAACAAAACCTATTACATCTTTCCACGAAGTATTGCGCCAAATCCATTCAAAAGTGTAAGGGTCGCTGTCATCTTCAACAGGAATAAGAATAAGCTGATACCATACATCTTTGTCATGTTCTATTTTTTCCTGCGCAAAAACATTAATACTGATAATAAAAAGCAAAGAAAGTGCTATACGCAACTTCAATCTCATTTTGTGTTTCTCCTTCAATGAAATTGTCTTGAAAAATTCAGGACAATATAAGCAGAAATTTTGCGCGGAGTTTTCCGTTTTAAATTTCTGCTTGTTGATTTATTTTGATAACACTTTGTAAGAAAGTTCTACGGCAGCGCGTTCAGAGCCTTCTTTGGCAAGAATAAATGCTCGTGTTCCGATTATTTTGCCCGGTTTTGGAAGATCACTTTTTTCTGTGCAGGCAAACACTTTAATCTGTTCGCTTCCAAAAATTCCCTCCTGTACTCTTAGAACTGCTCCAGGGATGTCAGGGAAAATTCTTGTTTCGCCGGAACGAATGTAATTTTCTTCTAACGGCAGCCATTCTTCGTTGTTTTTTGCATCGACACATAAAATTGCAAGATACGCATTTTTATTAGAAAAAACTTTAAATCGAATTAAGTCGCCCGGATGCACAACCGAAATACTTTCGCCATCTTCATTTATCATGCTTACTTCTATAGATAATTCAGACTTCTTTGCTGTCTGTTTTGAAGATGAATTTGAAATTTGTATTTTCGGTCGCGAAGATTTTTTTGATTTTTCAATCTGAAACCGGACTTCTTTATCGTTTTTGTCAATTTTCCCTTTCCACGAAGAAATCTGTTTTTTTGTTTCAACATGGATTGCCTTTACAAAAAGATTCCAGCCTGACGAAACTTCTACGAATTCACAGATAATAATACCGTCAACTCCAAGTTCCCGTCCAATCTGCTGAATTGTGTCATCACTGACCGCCCCTGACTGCTGATATTCAAATTCATTTTCAATCAGGGTTCGGGTAAATTCATCATGCGCGATAATGTTCCCTGAGCCGAACCGACGGGTAAAGTAATGCACGAGTTCATCAACGATGTAATCAGAAATTGCCCAGTATTCTGTTTTTACATCGAGAATTGCCAGCGATTCTACTTTTCCGTCAATGTCAGCTGAAATTTCTGTTGCCGCATTGTTCAGTAAATCTTCGAACATCAAAGTTTTTGCAAAAGTAGAAAATACTACGAACAGGGCGAGTATTACTGTTAAGGTTGTTTTTTTCATTTATGGTCTCCTAAATTATTTTTTTATCAAAGGGAAATTTGCAGTCTTCAGGTCTGACTGAGGATTCTGCATATAGCCCCACTTTTCAAAACTGTATTCAGGAACTTTGTCTTCTACATAAGTACTCAGTTCCAGAAGCGAGATATAGCCGTCCCTGTTTGAATCGGCTTTTCCTGAAAGTCCTTCGAGGATTACATAGGTAAAGATTCCGTGACCTTCAAAGCCTTCCATTGCGCTCTGGTCATTTGACGATGCAGAAATTATTGCCTGCCCCGTCGCACGGCTGAGCCTGTCTATTGCCATTTTCTCTTCGATTCCCCTTGTCGCCGCAGAAACGAATGCTCCTGAATTGCATGTGTCAAGCATAATGAGCGTTTTCTGTGCCCTGATTTTTGAAAGGTTTTCAGTGATGAAAGTTTTTGAAAGTCCGTTCAGGCGGATGGATTCCTCATTTTTCCACCTGAAGTCAACAGGAAGGAAATAGTAATCTCCGTCGTTTTTATGTGTCGTTCCGTGTCCTGAAATGTAGAATACAAAAACATCGTCGGCAGAAATTTTGTTTTTTAAAGAGTCAAAGGCGCGCGAAATTCCTTCTGCGGTTGCTTCTCCGTCTATGACCGTAGAAACGTTTACGCTCCGGTAAAGGCTTCCGCCTGATTTTTCAAAGAACGAGGCAATCGAAGTTGCATCGGGGACTGCGTAATTAAGCCTGAAGGCGATGTCGTTGTACTTGTTTACGCCGACTGCAAGTACATAGAGGCTAGGCTTTTCGGCAGTTCCCTGCCAGCTGATTTTTGCAGAAGCGTGCCGGCTCTCTATTTTCCCTGCGGAATTTGTAGCGTATGCCTCGATTGTGTTTTCGCCGTTCTGGAGGGTTACGAGATGAGAGAATGTCTTTGTATTTTTGCCTGTTTCTTTTTTCTTTTTTGAAGTGCCGCCGACGAGTTCAAGCTTTCTTTCGCTTCCTGCAAGGCGGATTACCTTGCCGTTGAGCTTGAGGAAAACCGAACCGATGCCGCCGCCTTTGTCCTCAACGGAAATGTTTATGGTAACGTCGCGCGTTTTTGCTGACGAAGGGATGTCATCGAATTTTACGGCAGGTGCGTTTCCTGTTGCAAGAACGTCAGAGAATGAAGAAAGGTTGAGTTTTTCGATGTTTTCTCCGCGGATTTTTGCTGCGACGATGTCCGGGCGGAAAAATGTTTCTGCAAGCTGTCCGAGTTCCGTAGCTTCCATGCCGTCAACTACATGCACGAATTTATTTATGCCGCCTTCCGTTCCCGTAAAATATCCGTCCGGAGTACAGACAAGGTAATCGCCGGTTTCATCGACATACAGTTCTGCAAGCAGTTCTCCAGTCTTGACTGAATAGCACTGGAGTTTTCCGTTGCCCGTTACATAAAGCTGCGTATCATCGGCACTGAAACAAAAATTATAGTCAAAACCATTTGTTTTGAATGTCCTGATTTTGTTTCCTGTGGATATTTCAAACATATTGAGGTTGACATTATCATCTAGTACGATATATTTGTTGTCATTTGAAAAACAGGCATCTCCAAGACAGTGCTCAAAAGTCCTTACGGCTTTCCATGACTTTGAATCAGATGTGTCGTATATAATCTTATCACCACCTTTTTCTGCACTTACGGCGACATAATGCTCATCAGGGGAAAAATTGACATTTGCAAAATCACCGAAAGAAAATACTGTATAAGAGTAATCATTCTTTTTGTCGGGTTTTGTATAGACTTTTGTTTTGCAACCCCAGTTCCTGCTGATAATATAGTTACCTGAAGGACTGATTTTTCTCTTTAAATATTTTTCATCTATTTCTATATAACAGTAATACTCCCTGTCATTCAAATCATAAAGATGAAGGCGTGTCTTGCCATCTGCGATTTCTTCTGCTATGACAAACAAAGATAGAGAAGGGTTTTCCACGATACGATAATTATTTTCAATCTTTTTCTGTAACGGAAATTCTGCATATTTATTGTCAGGTGACCTGTATTTTATTAAGTTGTTTTTTTCATCAATTTCAAAATAACCTGAATCAGAAATGTCAGTATATTGCTGATAAAAATCGTCAGTACTTAAACATCTGTATTTTTTCGTACCTGCAAAGTTTAGGTCATCCGTAAAAAGGAAATATTCATTAGAATTTTGACAAGCAGCCAGTTTGGATTTAGGAAAAAAATGAAAATAACCTGCAGAGTCAGGTATCATGTTTCTTTTCAGTTTCAAAGTATATGAATCATAAATTTTTGCACTTTGAAAGTCGCCCAAAACCAGTTCTCCTGTTTTAGGTGAAAAAGCAAATGAAGCATGATAGCGATCAAGTTTTTTTATGTTTTTGGCATTTGTCTTTATATCGTATTGAATAATACTATATGGAACTGTAATAGCATATATTTTTTTGCCGTCTGGAGAAAATTTTATCAGTTCAATATGCTTATCATCATATTTTAAATTTAAATCAATACTCTGCATTCTACCAGTGCTGTTATTGATTAAAACGGCATTACCATTCGAATCAGAACAGGCAATATATTCTCCGTTTTTTGAAACATCAAGAGATTGCACAAATTTAAATTTTGTATTATAAATGCTGGAAATTGATTTTTTCTGAATGTCAATGACAAGAATAGTACGTTCTTCTGATTTTTTATTCTCTGCTGAAACTGCAAGTAAATTGGAATTCGGAAAAAAAACATAAGTTAATAAATAAAAATTTTCAAATGTATCAATCAATAATGTTTTTTTTAAATTTTGCGTATCATACATTGAAATGTTACTTAAATCGTCTATAACAGTAAAAAACTTTCCGTTCGGTGCAAATTTTATATCATACGAAATGCCATAATCTTCTTTACAAGTTTCCAGCAAAACTCTTTTGTCTGTTTTTAAGTCATGAAACATAAGATTATTGTTTTCATCTATATAGACACATGACATTCCGTCTGGAGAAAAATCTGCACGAGCAGAGTCTTGCTTTATGATGGTTTTAAGCAGCATCCCGGATTTGTATTCCCAGATTTTTATCTGCGTATAATCCGCACTTAAAAGGTATTTTCCGTCAGCGCTGAACTTTAAATAATTTACCATGCTAGGATGTTGATCCTGTACGACAATCCCAGGTTTTGCAAAAGTAGAAAATACTGCGAGCAGGGCAAGTATTACTGTTAAGGCTGTTTTTTTCATTTATGGTCTCCTGATTTTGGTGTGTTTAAGGAATTAATTACAAGGGATTTCCCACTTTTGTATCTATCAAGGATTTTTTATTTCTAGTACTTGACTTTGGATCCCGCTCCATAATACCTAATTTTCGTGTTTCTAAATTGTTTTTTTCCCCTTCTGTTTTTGATACAGTTCCTGCCAAAGGATAATTTTTTATTTCTCCATCAACTACAGTTGCGATGATTTGACCATTAAAACGAATTTCTCCATTGATTAAACCTGTAATATCAACAGAAACTTCATTATTATTTTTCTTTTTTTTATTAAGCTTTACACTATTTTTCATGATTAAACTCCTGATAAAATTTCAAAAAATACAATGCTTACAAAGATGAAAGCAATAATTTGACAAATTAATCCTATTGAAACAACAATATATCCTATCCTCATAGAATTTATTACTTTTTTATTTTTATATATTATTGCTTCATTTATACTTAATAATTTATCATCTATTTCTTCTTTATCGATATACGATAAATATAAACTTGTTGAATCAAAGGCACTGAATAATTTAGGCATCAAAGTTATTATGCAAACCAATAAATTAAATAAGCCAATAAAGACTACTATTCCATCCAAAAATAAAAAATTCTTTAAACATTTTGCTTCTTTTAAAATTGCAATATAAGAAACTGCTGTTGCCAAAATTAACGCTTCAGTAGTTAAATAAGATGCAATTTTACTTTCAAGCCTGTCTTTTGAACCCAGCATGTCATCATACTGTTTCAATAAAAACTCTTTAAAATTAATCTTCTCTTCCAATTTCTTCTCTTCCTCCCCTCTACTCCGATAAAAAATTTTCTTCCAAATCATTTTTAATATTGTTTATTGCAAGGATGTATGCCTGTTCCAGTGTTTTTCCGCCGGTGCGACCGAAGGCTTTTGAGTATGTATAAACGCCGTTTCCTGAATCGTTTAAAATAAGAACGTCAATAGAGAGGCGGACAAATTCTCCGGCTTTATAAGATTCTTCTGTGCCTGAAATATTTATAAGAATTTTGTATTTAGAATTTTCCAGGGAATAAGAATATCCGTTTTTTTCGAGAACAGAAGCAACAGTCGTAAAAACCGGTGAATATTTTTTTTCTGAAGTGTTCATATTTATTGAAAAAGTAAGGGATTTTTTTAATTCAGTTCTCTCGCGTGCAATTTCTGAAATCATCTTTAATTCGGGTTTATATTTTATCAGGTTATCTGGAATAATCGTCGTTTCGCATTTTATGTAATTTTCTGCGATTTTTCCGAGTTCCTCTGCTTTACGGAGCGTTTCTGCGGCAAAAAAAGGTTCGCTTTCTGTTTTTGCCGAGGACTTTAATTCTCTGATAGAATTTAAAAGCCCTTCTATTCGCATGGAATAAATTTGAGCTGCTTCCGTTCTGTTTATGTACGCAAGAATTGAAAATGTATCTGTCTTTTTGTCATAATAAGATTCCGTAAACTTTACAAGAAAAAAATCTGCAGAAGACGAAATATTATTGATTTGAAAATAAGATTCAGAATCAACTGAATGTATTTCTCTGTCAGATTGAAAGTCGCCAAGTTCTTTTACAGAACGCATGACGATATCTGTTTTTACATCAAAATAAAGCGAAATATTTGCAAGGGCAGAATTTTGTGCAGATTTTTCGGAATTGCCTTTGCCAGTTGCATAAATGAATTTTTCTTCAGGGAATTCTTTTTCAGGATTTTTTAGCCAGTCTGGAATATTTTTTGCAGAAACGGAAAAAAGAAAAAAAATTGAAATATGTAAAAATAAAAGAAATTGTTTCATTATTTCTCCCATAAAAAAGTTTGCAATAAGAACTTTGAAATAAATGAAAGCCACGCCGTTTTAGCGGTCTTTATCGTTCTCTCACTCAGAAAAGCGAACCGCTAAAAATTAAAGGAAGTGCTGACTAACATTTTAATCATTTCCAGCACTTCCATGCGTTAAGTTTTCAGCAACAACTTTTATCAACTGAGAGAATAAGTCGTTATTTTAATTTGAGCTGATACGTCCCGGCTTTATAGATGCAGCAATATCATCTGCCATTGCTGCGGCTTTTTTCATGTCGTCACTGTCAGGATTTTTATTTGCAAATTCTCTGATGTAGTTTGCAGCCTGTTCCTGCCACAATGCCTGATCGCATGCGTAAATCTGAACTATAGTATATGTGTCTGTAACCTGGTTTGTTTTAGAATCAGTAACTCTTTGCAAAACCCATGTATCTGCAATTCGGCTGAATCCAGAAAATCTTGCATTTGCAGCAGTTGCAACAAGCGTTTTTTGAGTATCTTCATTTGCAGAAAGAACTCCGCTAAAGCGTGCATCAACTGCAGCATTTAAAGAGCGTGCAATAGTTACCATATAATTTGCAGCGGCAGCTTCCTGTGCCATTTTTAAATCTTTAGTAGAATCTGTATTTTTTCTTACGCGTTCTGTACTTATAAAGATGTAAAATTTTCCGTCTAATCTTTTTCTTAAATCTGCAGACAGTCCTTCAAAATCGTCTTCTGTTGCAGCGACAGCCCAGCCGGGAATTTCAGCCCCAAGACCTGCTCCTTTCCAGTCAATTGTTTCTCTTGAAACAGTTTTTTGAACAGGCACTTTTGACTGTTGCGGTGCAGCTTCTGTTTTAGAAGTCGAAGCACAGCCTGCCACAAACATAGCTAAAGATAAACCAACGATACAGTTTAATAAAACAGTTTTTTTCATAAAAATCTCCATAAAATAAAAAGTTTAAAAGTCTGGATAATATTTTATCCTTTTTTAAAATTGTAAGATAATATTTTACTAAACGCAAGCAAAAAAAAATAAAATATTACTATTATGACTATATGAGTTTTAAGGATAATGTCCGTTATCTTATGGAATGTAAAAATATTCAGATAAAAGAACTTTCAGCAAAAACAGGAATCAGCGAAAATACAATAAAATCCTATCTAAAAGAAAATTCAGCAGAACCAACCTTGACAAAAGCAGTCAAAATTGCAAAAGCACTCGATGTAAATCTTTCATTTCTGACGGATGAAAAAAAAGACAATCAGAACAGAGCACATATTACGCTTCTTTCACTAATAAAAAATTTTTCTGATACTGAAATAAATATTCTGATTGGAACTGCACAGGCAATCAAAAAAAATCGATTGAACAAACAATAAAACAAATCCGAAAGCGTTTTTCTGACGATGTAATTTCAAGGCTCCGTTCACTTGAATGGTGGAACTGGAGCGAAGAAAAAATCAGGCAGAACATTGGCGCAATTCAAAGCGGTGATATTGACGCACTGAATTAATTTTTATCCGCGCAGCTGTGTGTTCCGCAGGAATGACCCGGTTCGTGCGAATGTCCATGGTGGCTGCATTTTACATCAGGATTAAATGCAAGCTCGCCTTTTAAATAAGCCTGGACAGCGGCATCTGCATTCCCTGCGGCTCCTCCGTACAATTTTATTCCTGCATTTGTCAGCGCAGTTTTTGCACCTTCGCCGATTCCACCGCAAATTAAAATATCCGCCCCGGCTTCTTTTAAAAAACCCGCCAGTGCGCCGTGCCCCTGTCCGTTTGTTCCGACAACTTCCGCATTTGTAATTTTTCCATCTTCAACATCATAAAGCTTGAACTGTTCTGTGTGTCCAAAATGCTGAAAAATATTTTCTTTATCATAAGTCACTGCAATTCTCATAAAGCTTCCTTTTTTATTTTGATTTTTACAGCGGAAGTATAGCATTTATAAATTTATAAAACAATCGCAAAAAAGCCGGAATGTTTCCAAAGCCGTCACCAAAGTCATTTACGGTTTTTGAAAAAACATTCCGGTTTTTTTTTGTTCACTTTACTGGCGGACTACGGAAATGCGCTCGCGGATATGATTTCCGCTGGTGATTTCGTCTACCATTGCGATGGCGTAATCTGCGTAGCTTATGATGCTTTCGCCTTTTGAGTTTGGCGTAAGTTCTTCGCCTGCAAGAATATATTTTCCCGTGCGTTCAGCGTCTGCCTGAAAATCTGCCGCAGGACTGATGTATGTCCAGTTTACGTCGTTCCTCTGGCGCAGTTGTGAAAGTGCCTGTCCCTGTGTCGAAGCAAGGAGCTTGAACATTTCCGGGAAGGCAGGCGTGTCCACAAGCTGAACAGTATGCTCCGGGTTTACGTAGAGGCTTCCTGCTCCGCCGACAACAAGAAGTCGAACTTTTGTTCCTGCAAGTATATCGCACAGATGTTTAAGCGATGTCGAATGCTGCGAAATTGTGTCAGGTGTCCAGGCACCGAACGCATCTACAACTACGTCAAAGCCTGCCAAATCTTCCGAAGTCAGGTCGAAGAGATTTTTTGAAACGAACTTTGGCGCAAGAGATTTGTTTTCTCCGCGAACAAAAGCCGTAACGTCAAGACCGCGTTCTACAGCCTCTTTTACAATAAGCCTTCCGGCTTTTCCGTTTGCACATACAACAGCAATTTTCATATATACCTCCAAAATGGTATCTTGTTTTTTTTGTTGTAACTACCGGTATTACATCACTAATAAAAGAATATGTCAGTTTCGTTGTAATGTCAATAGTTACAATGAAAAAATTTATTATTTTTTTTCAGGCAGCAAAGCATAAAAACCGGAAGATAAATTATTCCGTTTTTATTTTCAATTCGCCTTCATAAAAAACGGTTCGCTTTCCTAGCATGAATTTTTTGATGGAACTTGCAGTGTAATTTTTCCAATTTTATTTGTTTGCGAAATTCAAATTTTACAGGCAGGAAGATTCAATTTATAGAAATTCCCGCATATTTTGTTTAGAATAGAAGCATGAGAAAATTTCATGTAGTTTCTACATTCGAGCCGTCAGGAGATCAGCCTCAGGCTATACAAAAACTGGCGCAGGGATTTTTCCGCGGCGACAAATACCAGACATTAAAAGGTGTCACAGGAAGCGGCAAGACATTTACCATGGCAAAAATTATAGAGGCGGTTCAGCGGCCAACTCTGATTATAAGCCACAACAAAACGCTTTCTGCCCAGCTCTACAGAGAATTCAAGACATTTTTTCCAGACAACGCCGTGGAATATTTTGTAAGCTACTACGACTATTATCAGCCGGAAGCCTATGTTCCAGCGCGCGACCTTTATATAGAAAAAGATGCTTCTATAAATAAGGAAATTGACAAGCTCAGACTGGCAGCAACCTATGCGCTTATGGAGCGGCGCGATGTAATAATCGTTGCTACAGTCAGCTGCATCTACGGTCTTGGCATGCCTGACCTGTACAAGGAAATGCGGATTCACGTTGAAAAGGGAAACGACCTTGACACTCACAAAATCGCCGGGCAGCTCATTTCAATTCAGTACGAAAGAAACGACATGATTCTTGAGCGCGGAAAATTCCGCATAAAGGGCGACACAATAGAAATTTTTCCGCCCTACATGGAAACAGACGAAGCCTACAGAATCGAGCTTGACTTCGACCAGATTTCACGCATAAAAAGATTCAATGCAGTTTCAGGCGAAACAATAGAAGACCTGGACGAGCTTCAGCTTTATCCTGCAAAGCATTTCGTTGTTCCAAAAGAGCAGATGGCAAACGTCACAGAAAAAATACAGTCGGAGCTTGAGGCGCGCCTTGAAGAACTGAGAGCCTCGGGAAAAATTCTTGAGGCAGAGCGGCTAAAAACCAGGACAACATACGACCTTGAGATGATGAAGGAAATGGGCTACTGCTCTGGAATTGAAAATTACTCCGGGCCGATTTCAGGAAGAAACCCGGGCGATCCTCCTGCAACCCTGCTTCACTATTTTCCGGACGATTTTCTGTGCATAATCGACGAAGCCCATGTTTCCGTTCCGCAGATTGGAGCAATGTACGAAGGCGACCGCGCGCGCAAACAGAACCTCATAGACTTTGGATTCAGACTCCCAAGCGCGCTGGACAACCGTCCGCTTAAAATCGACGAGTTCACAAAAAAAATGAACCAGGTGATTTTTGTCACGGCGACACCGCGCCCCGAGGAAATCAAAAAATCATCGCAGGTTGTAGAGCAGATTATCCGCCCCACAGGTCTTCTGGATCCCAAAATCGAAGTGCGCCCGAGCGAAGGACAGATGCAGGACATTTTCAGGGAAGTCAGCGCGCGCATAAAAAAAGGAGAGCGTTCCCTGATTCTTACCCTCACAAAAAAAATGGCGGAAGATTTAACCGACTATCTTTCCGAGCTGAATTTAAAAGTGAAATATATTCATTCTGAAATCGACACTTTTGAGCGCGTGGAAATTTTAAAGAGCCTGCGCACCGGCGAAACAGAAGTCCTGATTGGAATAAATCTTCTGCGCGAAGGAATCGACCTGCCTGAAGTTTCACTGATTGCAATTCTTGATGCAGACAAAATCGGATTTTTACGAAGCACCACTTCGCTGATTCAGATTATAGGACGAGCCGCCAGAAATTCCGATGGAACCGTCATCATGTATGCAGACCGAATGAGCGATGCCATGAAGGAAGCCATTAACGAAACAAACCGCAGGCGCACAATTCAGGAAGCCTACAACCAGGAGCACGGCATCGTTCCAAAGACAATCAAAAAGGCAGTGGAAGACATCCTTGAGCGGCAGAAGGCTGAAGCGGAACAGGAAGCAAACATACAGCTTGAAGCCCTTAAAAAAAGCACAAATCTTTTCTCAGCCCAGCAGCGTAAAAAACTGCTTGAGCTTATGAAAAAAGAAATGTCTGAAGCAGCTGACCGTCTGGAATATGAACAGGCGGCGGTTCTGCGAGACCAGATTATTGAAATAGAAAAAACATACGGCAAATAGCCAGCGCAGTAAAACAGCTGATTTTTTTCTGTGCATTGACACAAGTACGCTTTTTCTATATTATGTTTGAACTATTATAGGAAATTTCTAAAAATGCGAGTTTCAAGTCGATAGCTTGAAGCTTGCAGGAACCTATAGTAACGAAAATGCTTTTCCGAAAAGAGCCTTGTTTCTGAAGAACTTGCTTTCTATATTATTTTTCGGGAGCGTTTATTTAATTTCAAGGTAGGTAAGATATATGTCAAGATCATGTGATGTCTGCGGAAAACATTCTATGCACGGTAACAGAGTAAGCAAATCATACAACCATACACGCCGTCAGTGGAAGCCAAATCTTTTGAAGATTAAAACAGAAATTGATGGAACAACTAGAACAATCAAGATTTGCACACAGTGTCTCCGCTCAGGTTTTATTGTAAAAAAGATTAATGTAACTCCTGCTAATGCAGGCGCAAGCAAGTCTGAATAGTTTCAGCTTATAGAGCAGCCCCGGAAAGCTTCAGTTTTCCGGGGCTGTCCTAATAATATTTTTCCAGTCTTTCTGAAAATTCTAAATTGCCAGTATAATTCAAATTTAGAAAATTGAATTTTTAAACTTAAACTTTCCCTAAAATATTTGCTCTTTTATTGAAGAAAATCCCAAAAATTTTTATTTTCAACTTGCAACGCGGCAAACCCCGTCAAGAATTTTTTGCGCAAACCTAACATTCAAGCACAAGACCGTCGTAAGCAGGCCCGACATAAAATCCGTTTTCAGCACTTTTTTTCAAGCCGGGGAATTTCCACAGAATATCTTTCACAAATTTCTGAATCTGAACATGGCTCATATTATGCGTTATGTGCGTCAAATAAACATTGCGCGGATTCATCTTTTCAGCGGCCTCAAGAGCCTGCTCAAACGAAAAGTGCGTTGAATGTGGCTTTTCCCTCAGCCCGTCAATCACAAGGTGATCAAGAATTCCGGCATTCCGCCTGACAAGCTCAATAGAATTTTCAGGAACAAAGCTACAGTCTGTCAGATAGGCAATGCTGTGCTTTTCGCCGGACTCCTGCCGCTCACTGAACAGAAAGCCCATGTCATCAAGATGTCCGTGCTTTAGCATCACGGGAACAACTTCAACTCCGTTTATGCAGAGCGGCTGGTCAGCGGTAATTCCTTCTGCGCTCATAATGCGGATTTTAGGTTTTCCGCCGCCTTCTGTAACGGGTGTAAAAATGTAGTCAAACCTGTGGCGTATATCCTGCTCGGATTTTGTATTGGTGTATATCGCAAGGCCGCTCCCTTCAGTTTCCGTGTTGCCCGGATTGGCAGGGTCAAGCGCCTTTGTGTGGCTGAAAACCCGCAGATCGTCTATGCCGTGCAAATGATCGGCGTGGCTGTGGGTTATAAAAACTGCGCTGACATTGCGGATTTTGTATTTCAGTGCCTGAATTCTGAATTCCGGCCCCACATCCACAAGAATTCCAGCCGGCATTTCAATGTACGCGCTGCATCTCAAGCGCATATCCCTGGAATCTTCCGAGCGGCACACACGGCAGTCGCATCCGATAACAGGAATTCCGTGGCTGGTTCCTGTGCCTGTAAGAATCATTTTCATGCCGATATATTACTTCTTTGCAGGAATTTTTGAAATACCACAGAGAAAATCCCGAGGCTTTCAGACGGCGCAGACGGACTCCATTGCTGACCTCAGGTGCTTTTTTGCGCGGATTTCAGTCTGGCGCACAGCCTCAGGACTAAGCCCGATAATTCTGCTTATATCGCGCAGAGTTTTTTCATGCAGTTCATTGTCAAAATTGTACCGGTGCCACAAAACAGCCCTTTCATTCACCGCAAGCTTTTTCATAAAGGAATTCACGTAGCTTCTGGATTCTTCCCTTACAGCACTCTCTTCCGGAGATAAAGAAGTGTCGGAAATAAGCTCAGCAAGCATAGCTGAATTCTTGCAGTCTGAAACTTCGGCATCAAGCGAAATCATCGTGCACGGACACTCAAGCGCGCTGGCAATCTTTTCCTCCGAAATCCCGGAAAGAAGCGAAAGTTCCTGCACAGAAGCCTCCCTTCCCTTCCAGTGAAAAAAATCATCCTGGATTTTCCGTATGCGGCGCAAAAGCTGCTCCTTGTGCACAGGAATCGTAATAAGGGAAACTCCGCTGTTGAGAAATTTCATGATATACTGCGAAATCCATTTGTAGGCGTAGGTGGAAAATCTTGTTCCAAAAGACGGGTTGTACTTATGCGCGGCGGCCATAAGCCCCATGTTTCCTTCCTGAATCAAATCCATAACAGTAAATGAATCCGGCTTGAATTTTGCCGCAATGCTCACAACAAGCCTGAGGTTGGAATTAACAAGAAGCTGAAAAGCATCCTTATCACCCTGCCTGATACGCGCCGCAAGGGCAACTTCATCATCTGCGGAAAGAAGCGGATATTTTCTAATAGAATTCAAGTACTGCTGGGCAATGTCCAAATCCATAATAACTCCAATTAATAATAAACATTAGCAATTACTGTGCCAAAACCTGAAATTTCCCGCATAAAAAAATTATTTTTGTATAGAAGAGCGCTGAAATTCTTAATTTTCTGAATACAAATGCTCTAAATCACGGCAATACAACAAATTAAAAGAAAAAGCGGCTCAGAGAAAACAATACTTCAGTATAAAAAAACAAAAAAATTAAAAACAAAACCACAGCAACTGTATAAAAAAATGCACAGTTCTAAAAAATTCACCTGTCTAAATTTTTATACAGCAGTCCCAAACAACTGGTGAAAATGGCGACGGCAAAGTCCAAAGGAAAAGGTAAATACTATTGAAGAATATCGCGCAAATAATTAAAATGACACATCATTATTCTATTATCAGATGGAGAAAATGTATGGTTCCTACACTTATCAAAGACATCCTTGTTTCAGAGCCGGACGGAAAGAACATTACAGTATGCGGCTGGGTACGCACAGTCCGGGATTCTAAAAACCTTGTTTTCATACAGGTTAATGACGGAAGCTGCTTTGCAAATATCCAGCTTACTTTTGACCGCAATAATCCATCTGATAATGCAAATGCAGACTCTATCGAAGCCGAACTTAAAAAGCTGAACACAGGCGCTTCCGTACGCGCGGAGGGACTTCTCGTACCGTCACCGGCTTCTGGCCAGGCAGTTGAAGTAACTCTTGAAAAATTAACCTGCCTCGGAGTATGCCCGCCGGAAGAATATCCGCTGCAGAAAAATAAAATGTCAATGGAATACTTACGCGAAAACGCGCATCTTCGCGCCCGCACAAATACGTTCGGCGCAGTATACCGTATGCGAAACCAGATGGCATTTGCAGTCCATTCGTTCTTTCAGGAGCGCGGCTTTCAGTATATAAATGCGCCGGAAATCACCTGCTCTGACTGCGAGGGCGCGGGCGAAATGTTCCAGGTTACGACGCTTTCTATGGAAAAAATCGCTGAAATGGGCGTAAAAGCCGGACTCGGCGGAATGAAAATTGAGGACGCTCACAAAATCGTAGACTATTCAAAAGATTTCTTCGGAAAAAAAGCAAACCTCACAGTATCAGGTCAGCTTGAGGCGGAAACTCTTGCAACTGCGCTAAGCCGCGTCTATACGTTCGGACCTACGTTCCGCGCAGAAAATTCAAACACGCCGCGCCATCTTGCCGAATTCTGGATGATTGAGCCGGAAATGGCGTTCTTCACCCTTGAAGACGATATGGACATTCAGGAAGAATTCATTAAGTATCTTCTGAACTGGGCGCTCACAAAATGCCGCGAAGACCTTGAATTCTTCAACAAGAGAATTCAGCCAGGACTTATTGAAATGCTGGAACACGTAGTAAATTCAAAGTTCAAGCGGATTTCCTACACGGATGCAATCGCCGAACTTGAAAAACACGCAGATAAATTTGAATTCAAGCCGTACTGGGGCTGCGACATTGCAACGGAACACGAACGATACCTTACGGAACAGATTTTCAAGTGTCCGGTAATGGTCTACAACTACCCTAAGGAAATCAAGTCGTTCTATATGAAACTGAACGAAGACGGAAAAACCGTAAGGGCAGTAGACGTGCTTGTTCCTGGAATAGGCGAAATCATCGGCGGTTCAGAGCGCGAAGAAAACTACGACAAGCTGCTTGCGGCATGCAAGGAACGGAATATGGACATGTCAAACTACGAATGGTATCTTGACCTGAGACGTTTCGGTACTGTTCCGCACGCAGGATTCGGTCTGGGATTTGAGCGCCTTATCCGCTACGTAACAGGAATGGAAAATATCCGCGATGTAATTCCGTACCCGCGTGCACCAAAACTCGCAGATTTCTAGAAGGACAATCCCCGGAACTCTGAAGTTTTCTTATATGCCGGCATTTTCCGGGATTTCAGGCTCTCTGTTTTTTAAAGTGCCTCTGGGAACATGAGTTTTCAGCACTTCCTAAAAAAACGGGAGCCACTGCGAAAAACACGGGTATCCCGGCATTTGCGCGGCGAATTCAGCTTTTCAGGGCAGCGCAAGTATCATATTTCAAGTTGAAAAATTCGCAAAACCGTCTTATACTATGCAGCAGGGGGATTTAAATATGGCAGATCAAATAGACTTCAATTTGTACGGCAGAAAAATCTTCTTTTTAAATCCTGCCTATTCAATAAAAAAGGACATAATCTCCAGCCTTCGGAAAAAAGAATACGAAGTTTATATAATTGAAAATTACCGCGATGCAAAAAATTTCCTGCGGCAAAATCCCGGCTCTATTCTATTTATAAACATAGATGCCCAGCTTTCAATACCGGCATGGTTCAACTTTCTCAGAAGCTTTGACAAAGAGGAATGTCTAAAGTCAATCCAGTCATTTGTTATTTCCGAAAGAATAAAGCCCACCGAAGAGGAAGTGTTTTCTAAATTTTCAACTTTGGAAAACAGCATAATTAATTTTTCAGACGGAACAGAAAGAATTTTAAAGCGAATCACTACAATTCTTGAAGAGGCAAACGCAAAAGGCAGACGGCAGTACATCCGCGCGAACCTGATTCACGACAAGGATGCCGCCCTGTTCTGGAACCACGGAAGCAAAATGCACCTTTTGAAGCTTTTTGACCTCAGCTCAGTGGGAATGGCTGTAAAAATTCCTGCCGCGCTCGAAAATCTTATCATCGCAAAAAACTACATACTGCAAGACGTTACGCTCCGCCTGGGAACAAAGCAGATGGTGGCGGAAGCTGTTGTGTTTGCGGTGAAAAAAACGGAGCACGGAACAATGTGGGTTCTGCTTCTTACGCCAAAAACTTCAATGCCTGTAAAAGAGGAAATCAGGCAGTATGTCTTTAAAACAATCGAAAACAAAATGCTGTTTTCTATAAATGACTCTCGCAAGGACGACACAGACTACGCGCAGATGGATTACTTCAATTTTGCGGCAAAAAACAAGTCAAAGTCTAAGCCGTCTACGTTTGCAAACCAGACACCGGGACACAATTTTTCATAGGCCATTTTGCAGGCTTAAAAGCGCGGCGCAGAGAATAGAAAATTTCTGTGCTTTTTTCAACTTGGCTAAACTGAATATATAAGATATAATTGCGCCCCATGGAACGTTTAAAGATTGTTGTTTTAGACTTTGGAAGCCAGTATGCCCATCTGATTGCAAAAAGATTCCGCATGATGGGTTATTATTCAGAAATCGCCCTGCCTTCCGCGCCTCTTGAAACATTCAAAAATGCAAAAGGCATTGTGCTCAGCGGCGGGCCTTCCAGCATTTATGACGAAAATGCCCCGGAATTCAATTCTGAAATTCTCAAGCTTGACATTCCGATTCTTGGGCTATGCTACGGCCACTATGTAGTCCAGAGCGCATACAACGGAAAGGCGGAAAAAGCCGCTGTGGGCGAATTCGGGTTTGCCGAGTTCAATATAAAACCGGATGCGGTCTGTCCGCTTTTTGACGGAATCCAAAGTCCGCAGCAGGTCTGGATGAGCCATCAGGATGCCGTTGTTCAGCCCGGAGATGGTTTTGAAACAGTTGGCTCCACAAAGGACTGCGAATTCGCCGCGCTCCAGAATCTAAGCAAAAAACGTTTCAGCCTTCAGTTTCACTGCGAAGTAAAGGACACTCCATGCGGAAATAAAATTCTTGAAAACTTTGCGCTGTTCTGCGGCATGGAAAAAAACTGGGATCAGGACACAGTTTTAAGCCATATAACCGACTCCATAAAAGCCCAGGCGCAGGACAAAAACATCCTTCTCTTTTTGAGCGGAGGGGTCGACTCGACAGTGGCGTTTGCGCTCTTGAACAAGGCTGTCGGGCAGGAAAGAGTTCTCGGGCTTCACATCGACAACGGCTTTATGCGCATGAATGAAAGCAAGAAAGTTGAGCAGGCATACAAAAAGCACGGATTTTCAAATTTCATTGTCGAAGATGCCTCCGTCAGTTTTCTGAAGGCCGTGGAAAACCTGACCGATCCGCAAAAAAAGCGCATGGCAATAGGCGAAAATTTCATTTCAGTCAGAAACGAAGTTGTTTCAAAATTGAATTTGGACGAAAGCAAGTGGCTTCTGGCGCAGGGAACTTTGTACCCCGACATCATAGAAAGCGGCGGAACAAAAAATTCGAATGTCATAAAGACACACCACAACCGCGTTGACGGAATACAAAAGCTCATTGAAAAGGGGCTGATTATAGAGCCGCTCAGGGATCTTTACAAGGACGAAGTCCGCTCGATTGGAAAAAAACTGGGGCTTGAGGACGAGCTTGTAATGCGCCATCCATTTCCGGGGCCGGGACTGAGCATAAACGTGCTGTGCTCCGATGGAACAATGCAGGAAAAGGACAGCGCGGAATACCAGAAAGCGCAGAAAGAAATTTCAGAAATAACGCTTGATATGTTCTGCCCAAAATGCAGCGAAGGGCTTGTAAAATATGTTCTCCCGGTGAAATCAGTCGGTGTGCAGGGCGACTTCAGGACGTACCGTTTTCCGGCTGTAATCAGCTTTGAAAAAAATGACGGCGGATTTTACCATCTTCCAAAGAAATGGGAAAAACTGGAAGAGGCTTCAAGCAAAATCACAAACAGCGCATCCTTTATAAACAGGGCGATAATCCGGCTGTGGCAGAATCCGGCTGCGGCGGACAATGATTTGACACTACAGAAAGGCTACTGTGTAAAACAAAGGCTTGACCAGACAAGGGCGGCGGACGACATTGTTCTTACGGCCCTGCACAAAAGCGGATGGTACAGCAGGATTTTCCAGCATCTTACAATCAACCTTCCCTATGCCTCAAGCGCAGAAAGATGCAGCCTTGTACTGCGGCCACTGTGCTCCGAAGACGTGATGACCGCCAGATTCGCGCAGCTTCCGCAGGAGCTTCTGATGAAAATAACCGCCGAAATTTCGCGGCTTTCGTTCGTGGATGCAATTTTCTTTGATATCACAAACAAGCCGCCTGCAACATTCGGCTGGGAATAAGACACTTTCTGCCGCTTTTAAAAAGCAAACCGGTGACTCACAGATAAAATTTCCTGCGGCCAGGCAGTTTTTTTACGGCTCAAGGAATTCGGGCCGCCGGAAAGCGCACCAATGAGAAACAGCAAAGGAATTTTATGCTTGAACTTTCTGACTATAAAATTATTTTAGACACAATGCCGGCTTCGATTGTGATAGCGGCTCCCGAAAAGAAAAACGGAAAAACAGAAGATTTTTCGATTATCTATGCAAACGAAAGCTTCAGAAAACTTTCAAAAGACCAGACACAGGACACCCTGGCATTTTCAAGCCTTGCTGAAAAAATCAGCCAGAACATAAACTGGTTCAGAATAGCAAGCGAAGCCCTGAGCTCAAAAAAGACTGTAGAGGAAACATTTTACTCAAACCGCCTTTCAATCTGGATTCAGCTTGTGGCAAAACTCATTCCTGAAAATTTCGTTGCCTTTTCATTTACAAATGTCTCCGAGGCAAAGGAATATGAATCCGCTCTCAGCGACCAGAACAAAAAGCTTCAGGAGCTTACGGGGCAGCTGAAATCCAGCCGCATGAATTTGGACTCGCAGCTGAAAAACATACAGGAGCTGAATGAAAAACTCCTGTTCGCGGCGTACCACGATTCCCTCACCGACCTGTACAACAGAACATGGCTTTCTTCCACAATAAAAGAGCAGATAAAAATTTCAACCGAGCAGAACGAAAAATTCGGAATTCTTCTCTTTGACATAGACAACATGAAGGACATAAACGATTCCCGGGGGCACAATGCCGGAGATGAGCTTTTAAAGCAGGTCGCCACAATCCTCAAACTCATAGAGTCCAAGGCGGTTACCGCAACAAGGTTCGGCGGAGATGAATTCGTGCTGCTTTTCAGAAACATAAAGGCAAGGGAAGACGCCGTTGAAATATCAAAGAAAGCCCTGCGCTTTTTAAATGCGGAGGGAATAGGAGTTTCCGGGGGAATAGCGATTTTTCCCGACGACACAAAGAAGTCCGAGGATCTGCTGAAATTCGCCGACATGGCAAAAATCGAAGCGAAGAAAAACGGCAAGAACAATGTGGCGTGCTTCCATTCAATAATGCAGGAAAAATTCCTGAGCAAGCTGAACATTGAAACAAAAATGTCAAAGGCAATGGCAAGCAGAAATTTCCAGCTTTACTATCAGCCGCAGTTCGACTCAACAACAAAGGAGCTGCGCGGATTCGAGGCCCTTTTGCGCTGGTATGACAACGATTTGGGCTGGATAAGCCCGGAGCAGTTTATTCCGCTCGCAGAGGAAACGCACCTTGTTGTTCCGCTCGGCGACTGGGCAATGACAACCGCGCTTGCGACAATAAAAGAATGGGAAATGAAATTCGACTTCAGCGGCATAATGTCCGTGAATGTTTCGCCGGTGCAGTTCATGCAGGAAGATTTTCTTGAAAAGCTCATCAGGAAAATTGAAAAGTCAGGAATCAACAAAAGCCACCTTGAGATTGAAATCACGGAGGGCGTTCTCATAGACAACGTGGACGACATTGTGGGCAAGCTGAAGAAAATACGCGACTACGGAATAGGCATTTCGCTTGACGACTTCGGAACAGGATATTCGTCCCTGCGCTATCTGCAAATTCTGCCGCTTACAACTCTTAAAATCGACAAGTCCTTTGTTTCAAATATCGCGGCGAAAAACGGCTTTGAGGCGAACCTCACAGAAAGCATTATCTCGCTTGTTTCCAAGATGGGGCTGAACACCATCGCGGAAGGCGTTGAAAGCGAAGAGCAGCTCCGCATAGTCCAGAAATTCAACTGCCGCACGATACAGGGGTTCCTGCTCGGAAAGCCAATGCCAAAGGAGCAGTGCGAAAGGCTGCTTATTGAAAACCTGCGCGCCTGAAGCGGCCTGCACAGTTCAGCGGGGCAAAGATTATGCGCATAGAGCATGCCGCAATGTATGTAAACGACCTGGAAAAGGCAAAGGAATTTTTTGTCAAATACTTTGAGGCGAAACCGGATGAAGGCTACCACAACAGGAAAACGGATTTCCGCTCTTATTTTCTGAGCTTTGACGGCGGCGCACGGCTTGAACTCATGAACAAGCCGCAGATGCAGGATGACAAAAAAAATGCAAGCCGCACGGGGTATATTCACATTGCATTCAGCCTTGGAAGCAAAAGGGCTGTTGATGAGCTGACGGAAAAAATGAGGAAAGATGGATATAATGTTGCCAGCGGCCCGAGGACAACAGGCGACGGCTACTATGAAAGCTGCATTGTTGGAATTGAAGGAAACCTGATTGAAATAACAGAATAGCACCACTGTATACAGGACATAGATTCCGAAACAAGTTCGGAATGACATTCCCCTCCGTCATGCCGTGCACAATACCCACATCATGCCATGCAAGTACCCACGTCATGCTGAACTCGTTTCAGCATCTGTGCTGGGACAGGGTATAGATTCCGAAACAAGTTCGGAATGACGGTATAGGGTAAGTTCGGGATGACATTGTAGGGTAAATTTGGCATGACAGTGTAAAACCTAGAATGACAGTCCCCTAAACCACCGCCATACCGTACAAGTGCCCCGTCATGCCGCATACAGTGCCCACGTCATGCTGAACTCGTTTCAGCATCCGTGCTGGGACAGGGCATAGATTCCGAAACAAGTTCGGAATGACGGTATAAGGTAAATTCGGAATGACATTGTAGTGTAAATTTGGCATGACAGTGTAAATTCAGGATGACGGTGTAGGGCAAATTTGGAATGGTGCTGGTTTTTAGGAAATGCTGTCAGGAATATTTATATTTGCAAAACCAAAAAGCTATGGTAAAATCGGAGTATGTTTATGGAAAAAGAGATATTGTTTTGTTCTGATATTCTGAATGTCGGAATTCTGACGGGGGGGGGAATGGCTCTCCTGTAAATTCAAAAGAAAGCACATTTTTTATTCACATACATAAAAAGGGCGCACTCCTGCGGTTTTAGGAACTGCAAGGGTGCGTCCTTTTTGCGTTTAAACGAATTTTTGAAGTGCTCGGCAACGTGCCGAAGGTCGCCCAACGCAAAAGGAGTGTTCGGCGGTCTGCCGAAGGCTCCCCAGTGGAAAAGGAAGGCTCGGCGGCGTGCCGAAGGCTCCCCAGCGAAAAAGGAAGGCTCGGCGGCGTGCCGAAGGCTCCCCAGCGAAAAAGGAAGGTTCGGCGGTCTGCCGAAAGCTCCCCAACGAAAAAGGAGCGTTCGGCGGCGTGCCGAGGGGTGGATGTGCGGTATAGCATAGATGCTGAAACGAGTTCAGCATGACGTGGGCACAGTGTGCGGCATGACTTATGGGGCTGTCATGCTGGGTTTTACACTGTCATTCCGATTTGCACTATACTGTCATTCCGAACTCCTATGATATTTGTCAATACCATGAAGTTCCTGATTCCA
>NZ_JBJETK010000068.1:0-112707 GCF_051883275.1 Treponema sp.
CTTCAGCGTATCACATTACCGCTTGTTCGTTTACCTTTTTATCATGCCTCCTTCATGTCAAATGCGGTTATGTATATTCCAAGCGGATTATCCTTTATGTCTCGTCATCGCTCGGCTGCAGTGTCTTAACGCTTATGACTGCGCGATAGGCTATATTGCTCACTACAGAACCTGAGACCTGCCGTGTCAGAACCTGATAGTCAATCTGGTAGGAATCCCTGGAGAGTTTCAGCGGCTCGGTCTGGAAAAGAACTTCCCTTGTGCGCGAGCCGAAATACTCAAAGGGCTTCTCTTCTTTTACAAGGGCTGAATATTTTGACGCTGTTGTGGAAGTCAAGATGTGGTAGATTTTGCTGACAGACTTTTTCATAACCGTCTTGTCGGTTGAGAGCGTGTGGTAGAGATTCAGAAAATCCTTCACCTGATACTGGACTGCCACTTCCGGAACATTGAAGTCCTGATAGTTTTTCCGCGACACCGGGCCGACATAGGACGCCTGCCCGAAGTCATTCATCGTGACAATCACAGGAATAGAGTCAGGCTGCGCGACAGCATACAGGCTTATCCCGATTGAAAGGAAGAACGCAAGGCAGGAAATAACTGCCACAATCCGCAGGATATGGTTTTCCCTGCGTATCTGTCCTGTAATCCAGTCAAAGTGCACAAGCTGCGGATAGAACGGTGTCTGGACTTTCCCGGCGGGAGGATATTGTTTTGTACTCATAAAGTATCTCCAAGAAAGGGCGGGCAGATACTTTTGCTACAGATTACAAATTTTTTGCTCTACAGTCAATATTGATTTTATTACATAATTAATTAAATACTTGTAATAAAGAAAATTTATTCACGCCTGCCGGACTTTTCTCTGCCTCTCCGGCTGCCCACAACACGGATGCCCGAGTCCTTTACTTGACGCGAGAGGCTTCTGTTTCCGTCCTTTATCTCGACTGTCTTCCCCAGCAGGCCGTCTTTCCTCAGCTGCCAGACGGGAACATACACAAGGGATTCCCCGCTCTTTATTACAAGGGCATCGTTCCAGCTTTCATCCTTGTCAAACGAGATGACCTTCTCGACAGTTCCTCTGATTCCGCCGCCTGCATAAAGGGAAAGCGTTCCGCCTGATTTCCGGTACTCGTCAAGGAATGTGTTGTAGCGTCCGGCCGCGGCAAGAACATCCTTCCATCCAGCCTTAAGCTCGTAGAATCCGGCTTTTCTGTCAGCAAGGTTCATCTCCGAAAGAAAGGCGAGGCGGTTCTGCATATCAGGGCTTAGAAGACGGAGACTTATTTTTCCAGGATATTTTTCAAGCTCCTCATCAAGCCTTGTCCAGCGTCTTGCGACAACAAGATTCTTCTGCGCCGCAAGAATTTCCTGCTCAGTCCTCTCTCCGGCCAGCTGTGTCGCGATATATGACAGGGTTTCCCTCATGGTCCGCTTAATCATCTCCGGCTGGAAATAAACACGCTTCCCATTCCTGTCTTTTCCGTTTATGCAGACATGGGCATGGCGGTGGGCTGTGTCAGTGTGAACCGCTCCACGCCACAAGAGACTGTAGCCTGTCATAGCCTCAACGCGCCTTATGAACTCAGAAGCCAGGACTTTCAGGTTCACATTCTGGTTTTCAGGGGAAATTATAAATTTGAAATGCTCCGGAACTTCCGCCGCCTCATATTCAGATGAAGCTGTGCCGAAAAGACCGGGCTTTTCAATGACCTCGCTCTTATCCTCCTGCGGCAGGTAGGCTGAAAGATACTTGTCATGCGCCTGCATTGAAGAGCTGTGCGACACCTTGAACATGACGCGCTGGTCTTTCCGGCTTGCGGAGCCTGAAAACAGCGCGCCGCTTCTTCTTCCGCCGTCATCACGACCGACACGTGTCGGCCGTGCCTCAAGCAGCTTTGAAATCCGCCGCATGTCGTCTTTCTTGTACGGAGTTTTTATTATCTTGTAAAGGTCTTCCTCATAACGCTCTTTAGTCGGGCGGTTGGAGAAAATATCTTTTATTGAATGGGATTTCATGGGATGTTAATTACAAAGTTTGTGCAGATATAATTCTCTTTTCATTTGAAGGTTTTCTTTCCACACATTTCTCTATAAAATCTTCAATTCTATCAGTACTTTTTAATTCATCATAAATTCTTTCTAATTCGTTAATAGGATAAATTCTATTAGACAAAACTCTATCAACTATATCATTTTCTTTATGATCTGCATATAAAAAATCTTTTTCAACACATTTCCAATTAGGATAATACCAAATAATTGGATAGTATTTATTATCCCAAACACCCTTTAAAATTTCAAAAGAAACTATTTTTAACTTATCATCTATATTTTTCGATTTTTTAGGCTTTTTCATGCGAAATAACAAATATGCAAAGTCTGCGCTAAGTGTTACTTTATGGTGGTATGCAAATTTTGAAATTCTAAAACCTATATCCATATCCGGTCCAAGAAAGTCCGTTGATAATCCATTTCCTGTAGTCAGAGGCATTTTCATATTTCTATATATATAATCAGAATTACAGGATTCTTCAGTGCTCTGTGATATGGATTTTGACTCTATGTTTCTTATACCAGCAATCCATAAAGTAGATTTTATATCAAAAATTCCAGAAATATTTAATGAATCGAATATTTCCTTTATGTCTTTAGAAACTTTCAATTGGATATAAAAAGCAGTATCAGGAATATTATATATGATATCATCTGTCTCAATTTCATCTAAAGACACATATAGCAAAACCTCATCCCCTAAATACTTCCATACAACAACTTGAGGTATTTTTTCCTTTAGTTCATTATATATCAATTCATAGAATTTAAATATTATGCTAGGCCAGCAATCAGGCTCTTTCGTCTTCAAATTTGTCGAACCAACCAAATCAAATGAAAAAAATATATAAATTCCTTTGTCAGGTGAAGTATTTTCTCCGTTTAAAATATCAACATCTGATTTAGAAAAATCTTGTAAAATATTTTTATCACCAAGCAAAGATTCCAAGCCATTTACCTCTAGTTAATGCAGCATCAAATGAAACATCAAAATGATTCGCTATCAAGTCAATCTTTATTGCATTGTCTTTTTTGTGTTCATTTACAAAATCTCTATATTCTTTAGCAGGCATTAAAAAGGCGCCTGCAAATTGATTTGCCTCATACTCTTCTTCTGAATATCCCTGCCTGTATTTTGGAGAATCATAGTACTCATCTATCGAATTCCATTTTTCCGGGTTTATAATAAAACCCATATGCAAAAACAGATGACCTAATTCATGCGCAATAGTAAACCTCGAACGCATCTCCGTATGTTCCGCATTATATGATATCTCAAAGGTATTATTTATTTTTTGTATTCTTCCTGATATTGTTGAATCTTCAAAAGTAATTGGCTTCAATTCTCCATGAAGCATTTCAACAACAGTTTCTATTTCGATAGGAGTTACAATATTAAAATTCTTTCTAATAGATTCAGCAAGCTTTTCAATAACCTGCCTTCGTTCATATGTCATGCAGTTCCTCCTAATATCTAATATATTTTTTCACCTTGTCATAAAACCGTAGAAAAATAAGCTGCAGCATCTTTCAACCATTAAGAACAAACTCTTCGGCAGAGTCTCCTGTTTTCAGAAATGAATCCATCTGTAAAATTCACACCATTAACAAAACTTATGCCTCAATCGCCTCCAACGTCACTTGATTCCTGCCTTTGCGATGCTTAATCCATGTCATTAGAATCAGTAATATTTTTCAGCCTGTACGCTCAATTATTACTATTTCTGTTATTATAGAAACAGAAGTTTCCACTTGCAAATTCTATTTCACATGATATTATCCTGGCAAAATTGATTGAGGCACGACCGACACGTGTCGGTTTAGAGCACAACGATTTTATCCTGCAGATATAAACATGAATAACAGAACAAAATTTTCAAAATTAAGAATGCAGCAGGAGCTAGCTGAAAGATTATTCTTGAATGTTTCTAAAACGCTACCTGTCATAGACCTCTTTTCTGTGTCCTACCTCGACAAGTGTAATCACAAGCTCTTCATCAAGAATTCTGCAAAGAAGCCTGTAGTCTCCAACGCGGTAACGCCAAAAACCGACAAAGTTTCCTACAAGAGCCTTTCCGCAGCTTCGAGGATTTTCCAAATCCTGCAATCGCAAAATAAATTTTTGAATTTGCTGTTGAATGGATCGATCTAGCTTTAAGAACTGTTTTTCCGCCTTTTCCGTGAAAACAACTGTCATAGACCAGCCTTAGAAAAGACTTCTTCTGCGGAATGCGCTTTCTTCCCTGTTTTTTCATAAGCAGTCCAAGCGGCAGCGGCAGCTTCGTAATCATCTTTATCTTCAAGACAATCATCAAGAAACAACTCCGCGGCTTTGCTCATAAACCAACTACGGGTGCATCCACGCTCTGCGCAATAAGCTGTAATGCGGTTAAAAATATCAGGCTGAAAACTCAAGCTCATGACTTTTGAATTTCTAACGGCTTGCATAATTCCTCCTTGCTTCTCTATTACTGGGCATAATCAATCATTATAAAATAATCTTTTTATTAATTGTAATAACATTATTACATAAAAAAATCAAGAATAACTTTTAAGCAATAGACCATCCCCTCTTTATTCCTGCCGCAGCAAGCTTTGCCGCCTGTCTCGCATTGTATGACATATGCTCAGTCAGATTTCTATTGCTCACACAGACTATCCGATATTTTTTCATCAGCAGCTGGCCAGCAAGCCAAACAAGAGCCACAGATATGACTATAACCAAGTCTTTTATCCCGAACGGCCTCACTTTCATTTTTTCTCCCCGACCGACACGTGTCGGTTCAGTGCTTTTCTGAACACGCCGCAAGCTGAAAATGTCCGGTGGCTTTGTCCCACCTGCTTTTCAATTCCAGCTATCTCATCATCTGAGGAATGGCTTTCAAAAAGGCTCAGGGTGCATAACCGCTCGACAGCCTCCATTGACTCTTCCTTGTCAAGAAATTCAACGCTCACGCTGACATCAGAGAAATTCCTCACTGCGCCGCACCAGGCAGAGCACCAGCTTGAATATATTTTTTTCCTAATCCGCCATTCTTCGTTTTTACAGCCGCCCTTAGCCAGAGCCAGAAGACAGAACTGCGGCCTGCACATTCCGCTTGCGCTGTCATAAGCAACATAGAATTTCCTAAGGATGCCGGAATAATTTCTGCTGAATGAGGTCCAGCGGCCGCTGCTCCAAGCCCGCCAGGCGCGGAACATCATGTCCGACATCTCCAAAACCTCCTGCGGTCCGCACCAGCCTGCATCAAGGGAAATCCTGCACAGAAGGTTCGCCGAGCCTTTTATCATTTGAGCCATTAAGATTTTTTTCTTTCTCGAGAAGTACATACGTTTCCGTTTTCCGCCAATGACATAACAAATATGTCATTATAGAAACATATTGTCAACATCTAAATATTTAATTCAAGAATATAAATTTCTGAATTTTCGATATAAAAACAGAAGAAACCTTTCGTAATACATCCATAATAAGGAAGAAAATAGAAAGCCGCATTACACAGAAAACTCGCGTAACACATACAATTCCAGAACTGGAAACGAAATAGCACGGCTTGTAGTACAAA
Organism: Treponema sp.; assembly: GCF_051883275.1. Taxonomy (GTDB): domain Bacteria; phylum Spirochaetota; class Spirochaetia; order Treponematales; family Treponemataceae; genus Treponema_D. Next base: position 5,622 of record NZ_JBJETK010000068.1, read on the forward strand.
CCTTTATCTTGCGTCCAAGAGTTACTCTTTTTTCTCTTTTGCTCATTTCATCTCTTTTCAATAACGGCTCTTTTTTTGAAAATTCTTTTAATGACTTAAAAAGCACGACTTTAATGGAAAAACTGCCTGTTTTCCAAAATGAACCGACACGTGTCGGTTTAAGCAGCAGCAGCGGATTTCCATCGCCCTTGAAAAATTCAGAGCATCAGTCTATAAAGGAAAACGAACTTCTGCCCGCCCTAGGAGTTCAAAATGCTAATTCTCACGGAAAAGCCCTCAGTTGCAAAAGACTTCGCCTCAGCCCTCGGATTCAGGTTCTCCGGCGGAACCTACCAGAGCGGCAAAGATGAAATCACAAACTGCATCGGCCATCTTTTCGCCCTGGAGGAGCCGTCTCATTACGGGAACGTCTTTCCGATAATTCCATCACAGTTTGACTACAGGATAAATCCGCCGCTTGAGAAACAGGCGCGTCTTGTAATCTCAAGGCTGAAAGCCCACAGGTCGGACTCAATCCTGATTGCGACCGACGCAGACCGGGAGGGCGAGATAATTGCCCGTGAATGCCTGGCCGCCGCTGGAATCACGGATTTCTCGCGCATAAAAAGATTCTGGGTCTCGCAGGCTCTTACAAAGGAAGTCATACAGGACGGAATCAGGAGCGCGAGGCCGCTGCATGACTATGACCTTCTTTCGGAGCAGGGGTTCGCCAGACAGAAATCAGACTGGCTCGTCGGGATGAATTTCTGCCGGTACATCACGCGCCAGGCAGGAGCAAGGCTCGTTGTGGGAAGAGTCCAGACCGCAGTTCTTTCAGCCATAGAGCAGCGGTGCAATGCAATCAGGAATTTCAAGAGCGAGAAATACTTTGAGCATTACGGAGTTTTCCGTCCGGCACGTGGCGGCACAGAAATCCATGGAATCTATTTTGAGAACGGGGAGACCGGCTTCAATGACAATTCACGCCATGAGAAACTGGCCGCCTGCATCGGGAAGCAGGCAAGGCTAAAGGACAGCAGGACTGAAAGAAAAACTGAGAATCCGCCGCAGCTATACAATCTCAACGCGGCGCAGAAGGATGCCTTCAGGCACTTCGGGTACTCAGCGGACAAGACGCTTAAAATAATCCAGTCATTGTATGAGAAACTGAAATGCGTCTCCTATCCAAGGACACCGTCAAGAGTCATGGGAAGCGGAAACGTTGACTTGTGTCGGAAAATATTTGGCAGTCTCATAGACTCCGGCCAGCTTGAGCCCAGCTGCTCAGAAAGGCTGAAAAAAGTCCTGTCAGCCTCAGACATTTCCTTAAAAAACAAGAGAGTCTTCAACGACTCAAAGCTCGAGGCGCACCATGCGATAATACCACTAAAAGCCTTGCCGGAAAACGCGGGCGAGGAGCAAAAAGACATATACTGGATGATTTACAACCGCTTTACGCTTGCCTTTCTTCCTCCCTGTGAGTACGAGAAACAGACCTGCATACTTCAAGCCGGCGGCTACAACTTTAAAATCACAGGCAAGAGAATAACAAATTCCGGGTACAAGGATTTTGAGACATGCTGGGATGAAAATGAGGAGACAGGGAAACCTGAGCAATCCCTGGAAAATATAGACTGGAGCAGCCTTGTTCTTTCCTCTGTCGAGACAAAGGAAAAATGGACAAAGCCGCCGGCGCATTTCAACGAGGCGAGCATCCTGTCGTTCATGGAAAATCCAAGGCAGGAAGACCGACACGTGTCGGTTCAGGATGAGACAAGAAGAAAGCTGGCCGGGCTTGGAACCGCCGCTACAAGACACACCTTCATTCCGAAGCTCATAAAATACGGATATATCGCCATGGAAAAGAAAAACATTGTCTGCACTCCATTGGGCGCCTCCCTGCTAAACGCTGTAAGAGGCTCCGCGATAAAAAGCCTCGCCAACATCTCAGAGACAACGTCATGGGAAGAGCGACTCGATGAGAACCCGGGCAAGTTTCTTTCGGACATAAAGACATTCGTCCGCGAGTCAGTCTCCAGGGAAGCCAGGATTGAAATTCCTGCGGCCGCCGCAACAACCGCCGTATGCCCCGCCTGCGGAAAGGGAATCAGGCGCGGAAAAGCAAACTGGTACTGCACAGGATACAAAGAAGGCTGCAAGTTCGTGCTATGGGAAACTATCGCTGGAGCAAAGCTCACAGAAAAAGATGTCATAAAGCTCTGCGACGGAGGAAAGACCGGAACAAAGCACTGCACAAACAAGGCCGGCAGGCAGTTTGACTGCAAATTTCTACTGGATGAAAACAGACAGATTAAGTTTGAGTTTTAACCAATTAAAGCGGCGCGGCAAGGCCGGCACGTGCCGATTTTAAGTCCAGGCTTGTGGGAAACTTAAAGGCACACTGAATGCCGTCCGCGCATAGGCGCGGTTAAAGTTTTCCACAAGCCTTTATTTCATCTTGAAAAAACAGTTTGACATATCAAAGTTATTATGCTTATTTAAACGCAAAAGACTACAACATAAAGCTCCAAGAACACAAAGAAAATAATAAATCCGGCTTTCTTGAGGGGCATGTTATAGTCCGAAGAGGAATCTGCCAAATGAAATATACTCTTGAACATGTCAAAAACAAGCATCTTTCAATATGCGAGCGGACGCTTATCCAGCTCAGGCTGAAGGACGGACGCACCGTATACTCAATTGCGAGGGAGATAGGCTGCGCCTACAACACTGTCAAAAACGAAATAAGAAGAGGCTCCAGGGAGATGTCCGGAAGAAGACGCCGGGGATACCGTGCGGAAACAGGCCAGACAACCTATGAGCGGAACCGCGCGAAATGCCACCGGACAGGAAAATTCCCAGCCTGCGGAAAATTCATATACTGCGTGGAAAGCAGTTTTTCAAGCCCCTTAAAACAATGGTCGGTAGACGCGGCTGTCGGAAGATTAAGGCTGGAAAAAAAATTTACAGATGAGGATTCTGTATGCACAAAGACAATATACAACTGGATTCACAAGGGGCTTTTAAATGTGAAAGTCATAGACCTGCCGGAAAGCTTGAAGAGAAAGAAGCATGGGAAGAAAATGAGAGCAGGAAAAATGCGGCTGGGGACAAGCATCGAGAAAAGACCTGCGGAAGTTGCGGAAAGAAAGACATTCGGGCATTGGGAGCTTGATACAGTTGTCGGAAAAAAGAAAGGCAGAAACGCAGTTGTCCTGACTCTTGTCGAGAGACTCACGGATTTCTACATGACGCGGAAAATTCCTGCGAAAATGGCCGGCGCCGTAAATTCAAAAATCAGCCAGATAAAAACAGAATTTGGCTCAGAGGCAGATAAGATATTCATCACACTCACGACCGACAGGGGATTAGAATTTGCCTCTCTTGCAGAAACAGAAAAGACAGGAAAAACAAAAGTCTACTTCGCACATCCATATTCATCATATGAACGTGGAATAAACGAAAGGCACAACAGGATATTAAGAAGATATGTAAAAAAAGGAGCAACCATCAATAAAATAACAGAGGAGGAGCTGGAGCAATACGAAGACCTGATAAACGGACTTCCAAGAAAAAGACTAGGATACAGAACTCCGTCAGAAGTTTTTAATGAGCAGCTGGACTTAATCTACAAACTTTGAAAAAAAATCAAAAAATATTGCAACTTGATATTGCAATTTTTGAAAATTTCTTTTAGCTTTTTTAATTTATCAGTAAATGCCAACATCCGCAGAAATCAAAATCGGCTTTTTATTGAACTGAAAAATATCCGCTGCTTTTTTCTTTCAATACTGCTTTCAGTTTTTTCAGAGTTGAAATTCTGACTGCTATGTTTTTCTAAAAAAAATAACAGGCCGCAGTTATTTTCTAAGGAAAAAAACAGCAGAAAAGCCAGGATAAATCAAACAAACGACATTTCAGCAGAAATTTATATTGGCACAAATAATGCATTTTCTTTTTCAGGCGCTTCTAAAAGCTGCAGATTTCAGAAGCGAAGCAAAAACAATTTCATGGAGCGTAAGATAAAAAAACGCTAAAGACGGCGCGGATTTTATCTACCCCAAAACTTTTTTATGGGAGAAAAAAATGGGAAAGAAAATGCAAGATGAAGCCCGGGAAATATGGAAGGCATTCAGAGAAAAAACAGCGGATGAAAGGGAAATAAAAAACAGGCTGATGGAATTCACATTCAGGCGCAAATACGAGCTGGGGCTGGGAAAAATGAACGAGGATGAATTTTCGGATTTTCTGATTTACATGGCGGAGCATTTTATCCACGTCATAAAAAAGTACAATCCGCAGATAAGCGATTTTTCAACCTACATTACAAATGTGCTTCAGTTTTCATCGGCATGGCGGTCAAAAAAAATGTTCATAGCTTCGGAGCGAAAATCAGTATGCGAATCCATGGCTGTTGAAGAATCCTGCGCGCTTTGGTCTGAAGATGAAGCGGAATACTGCGAAGACAATCTGACAACAGAACAGCTTTCTGAGCTTGCAAGAAAAAATCTTGGATATTCGCCGGAACGCAGGGAGTTCGCACCCCGGACAAAAAAGGACGGAGAAAAATTCATGAGGGAGCTTTGCCTTGTGCTTGCGCTCAAATCATGCTTTTCAATGACAGACCCGCTTCTGGAAAAAGTCTGCGCGGCGACAGGATACAGCAAGGAAAGGCTCAGCAGAATGATTATGCAGGCAAGGGAGTCGCTCGAAAAAAAGGAAAAGCGAATGCAGAGTCTTCTTATGAAAAGAAATTTCGCCTATCTGCACAGAAAAAAAATTTCCATGCAGAATGAAAAAAAAGGAGAACTGGGAACGGAACATGAAAAGCGGCTGTATGAGTCCCACGATAAAAGATGGAAACGCTCGCTTGAAGAGCTCTCAAGACAGCTGCCGGTTCCATCGAATATCACGGTGGGAAAGCTTCTTTCAATGCCGCCTCGGAAAGTCGCTTCCCTTGTTTCCAGGGCAAAAAAAATTCTTTCCGACAGCGAGCAGTAAAACAGTTTCACTCGACAACAATCTTCTAAAATGGTATTCTCTTGGAATGAAAATATATCTTGCAACCGGAAACGAAAATAAAAAACGCGAGGTGTCGCAGCTTTTTCCAGAGCATACCATTGTTATTCCAAAAGACGAGGGAATAGCCTTTGACCCGGAGGAAACAGGCTCGACTTTTTATGAAAACAGCCTGATAAAGGCAAAGGCGCTATGGGAAATTGTCCATTCCCCAGTTTTAGCAGACGATTCCGGAATCTGCGCGGATGCACTTGACGGAGCGCCGGGAATTTTTTCATCGCGCTATGCAGGACCGGAATTTATGCGCGGAAGACCGGACGGAAAAAAAATCAGCCAGAGCGAGCAGAACAGTTTTTTAATACAGCAGATAACGGATTCCATTTCAGCAGGAAAATCCCAGACCAGGGCGGCGCACTACACCTGCTCAATGGTTCTTTACATGGGCGGCGACAGGCTTTTTGTTGTGCAGGAAACGATGGAAGGCCAGATAATCAGCAGGGCAGAAGATGCAAGAGGAAGCGGAGGCTTTGGCTACGACCCGATTTTTTATCTGCCTGAGCTTAAAAAGACAGCCGCAGAGCTTACAGCCGCGCAGAAAAACGAAATAAGCCACAGAGGCAAGGCTTCCCGTCTTTTAAAAAAGATTGCGGATGAAATTCTTTCAGCAGAGGAAAAAAATGCTTAATGCTCTTTTCAATATAATAATCATGCCGATTATCCAGATTCTGGAATTCTTTTTTACGCTTTTCAATGAAATAACAAGGAACTGCGGGCTTGCAGTCATCGGGCTCAGCATTGTTGTTACGCTGTGCACGCTTCCGCTCTATATGGTTGCAGAGCAGTGGCAGGAAAAGGAGCGGAATCTTCAGGAGCGGCTCAAGCCTGGAGTAAAGCGGATCAAGAAATTTTTCAAGGGCGATGAGCAGTATATGATTCTTTCCACCTATTACAGGCAGAATCACTACCATCCGCTAATGGCTCTAAGGTCATCATTCAGCCTGCTGATTCAAATTCCGTTTTTTATTGCTGCCTACCAGTTTCTTTCTCATCTTGAATCGCTGAAGGGCGTTTCTTTTATGTTTGTAAAGGATTTCGGCTCTCCTGACGGTGCGCTCAAACTGGGCTCGTTCAGCATAAACGTGCTTCCTATTGCAATGACACTCATAAACTGTATTTCGGGTGCGCTTTATTCCAAGGGACACGGAGTCAATGAAAAAGTGCAGATTTTCGGCTGCGCCTCCGTTTTCCTTTTGCTGCTCTACAATTCTCCGTCAGGACTTGTCATATACTGGACAATGAACAATGTTTTTTCTCTTGTGAAAAATATCTTTTACAAGATGAAAAATCCGCGCAGAGTTCTTTATGCGCTGCTCTGTGTTATTGCGGCGCTGTTCCTTGTCTTTGACTTTACAATTCTTCAGGACAGAAAAACTGAATTCAAAATTCTTGTAGCTGCATTTTCAATCTTTCTTCCGGCAGCTCCTTTTGCGGTGCGGTGGCTTTCATACATTCTTGAAAACACATTTTGCGGTATCGATACAAACAAAAAAATCAGGTTCTTTCTGTTCCTTGCTCCGGCAATTTTGCTTGCGCTTCTTGCAGGGCTTCAGATTCCTTCTACACTCATGGAAAGCGAGCCGGAGCAATACTGCTACGTGGAAGACTATTCCAGCCCGTTTGTATTTTTGCTCGCCACGTTCTTTCAGGCAGCAGGATTCTTTTTGTTCTGGCCGGGATGCTTTTTTGCGCTCTTCTCTGCGAAGGTGAAAAAAACAATTTCTGTGATTTTTCCGGCAATGGCATTTATAGCCCTTTTAAATACCTTTGTATTTTCAGGAACATACGGGCCTATTCAGCCGGAATGTATTTTCATGCAGCCGCAGCTTTTCAAGCCAACAATGATTTCATTCCTTTCAAATATAGCCTTAGGCGCAGGAATCATAGCCGCAGTTATTTTCCTGCTGAATAAAAAGCCTTCCGTGCTTTACTGCTGCGCTGGAATTGCCGCCACGGCACTTTTTTTGAATTCATTAAGAAACTGTACAAAAATAAACGCGGAATACATTAAGATGGAGCCTCCGTCTATAAAATCTGAAATCGAGCCTGTATATCATCTTTCAAAAACCGGAAAAAATGTCATTGTCATTATGCAGGACAGGCTTTTAATGCCTTTTATAGAGCCGTGCCTTGAGGAAAATCCTGATTTCAGGGAAAAATTCGACGGCTTTACATTTTACAAGAACTGCATTTCATTCGGCAAATTGACAATGATCGGAACTCCGGGAATTTTCGGAGGCTACAGTTTCACACCATACGAAATAAACCGCAGAGCAGACCAGACACTTCAGGAAAAGCACAACCAGGCTCTGCTGACCATGCCGATTGTATTTCACGAGGCAGGATTCAGCACAACAGTTTCAGGGCTTCCTTACGAAAATTACCTTGAATATCCAATAGAAGATATGTATAAAGGCTACGAATATATAAACAGAGCCGAAACAAGAGGCACATATTCAGATCTCTGGTATCAGCAGCACGGAATTCAAAAAACGAAGTTTCTTGCAAAAAGCATAAAGCGGAATTTTATCTGGTTCAGCTTATTTAAAATGGTTCCGCCTTTCCTCAGAAGAAGCGTTTACCACAACAAATACTGGACAGCCTTTGATTCGTACAACGATGGAATTCCGCGTTTTATAGACAACTACTCCGAGCTTGACTACCTTCCGCAGCTCATGGACGCAGATTCCGACAAGGACAGTTTTATCATGATTGACAACGAAACCGTGCACGAATCGATTCTTTTGAACTATCCGGATTACCTGCCGTCAAATAATGAAGCCGTTAACTTTGGAACAGGAAAATACGCGAAAGACAAGCATTTTACAACAATGATGGCTGTTTTCAATACGTACAAGGTGTTCTTTGATTATCTGAAGGAAATCGGTGTATACGACAATACAAGAATTATAATTGTTTCCGATCATGGAGCGTCAATCTCTGTTCCTGAGCTTCAGGACGAAAAAGACTCAAAGCTTAAAAAGTCAAATGTTGTGGCCAGTCTGCTTGTAAAGGACTTCAATTCGCGCGGTCCTATAAAAGAAGATATGACATTTATGACAAACGCAGACACTCCGTATCTTGCCACAAAAGGAATAATAGAGAATGCAAAAAATCCTTTTACCGACCTTCCGTTCCAAATTGAAGACAAGGCTGCCTTTGCAAAAATCCAGATTGCAAACGCCCAGAGTACACGCATAAGAAAGCAGACACAATTTCCGGTTCCGCAGGACGAATGGTTTACTGTTCACGACAATATCTTTGAAAACAGCAACTGGGCACCACTGTTCACAAAGGAAAAAGGAGCGGGAGAAAAATGAAGATAGCCATTGACTGCCGCATGAGCGGAAAAAGCGGAATAGGAACTTTTCTTGACGGAATCCTGCCCTATTTCAAATCAAGCGGACATGAACTTTTTCTCTTCGGAACTGAAGAAGGCTTTCCGTGCAATGTAAAAACTTTCTCAGTGCGAGAGCTTTTCTTTTTTCCGGGCAGGCTTCTGAAAAAAATCAATGAATGTGATGTTTATTTTACTCCCTACTGCAATATTCCAGGGGGAATAAAAATTCCTGTGTTCTCAACAATCCACGACATCGTTTTCCTTGATGTAAAAGGTCTCTGCGGAAAAGCAGGAATAATAGGCAGAAAATTTTTCTACAGGCGCGCGGTAAAAAAGTCAGCTGGAATTTTTACGGTTTCAAATTTCAGCCGTGAAAGAATAAAGTCAGCCTTAAAATGCACAAAAAAAATCACAGTGGTCTACAACGGACTTCCTGCGTACATGGAAGGAAAGCGGCTTTCCGTAAAAAAGGACAGCACTATAATTTTTATAGGAAACATAAAGCGCCACAAAGGACTTTCTGTGCTTCTTGAAGCCTTTGAAAAATTCCTGGAGTCAGAAAACGGTTCTGAAAAGCCCCGCCTTTTAATTACAGGCTCCCAGGACAATTTCAGGACAAAGGACAGCGTTGTTCCCCAGAAAATAAAAGAGCTTTCCATGAAGTTTCCAAATTCTGTTGAATTCACAGGCTTTGTGGAAAACGAAAAGCTTCTTCTGCTGCTGAGCCGCGCAAGGCTTTTAGTGCAGCCGTCATTGTACGAGGGATTCGGAATTCCGCCGCTTCAGGCTCTTTCATGCGGAACAAAAGCTATTATTTCCGACATTCCTGTGTTCAGGGAAATTTACAGGGATTTTCCCGTTGTTTTTTTCAGATCAGAAGACAGCAGCGATTTATGTGCAAAAATAAAGGAAGCCTTCTATGATAAAAGCCAGATTGGAGAAATTCCACAAAAATATTCCTATAAGAAAACCGCGGAATTGATTTTAGAGAATCTTTAGGAAAATTTTTAGTAAAAAATACCACATACAAGCCTTCAGAAATGTATTTTAGATGAAATATTAAGAAAATAGTGCGTTTTCTTGTATAACAATAGACAATTTATATTTTTTAAGATATATTGAACAATGTTATGATTTCTAATATCAATGCGGAAGAGTTGGAAAATAATCTTAAATCTCAATACAAATACACAAGTTCTTTTGTTTCAGGAATATCACTGGGTTTCATAGATGCCTTTATTTTTATGATTTCAACTTGCATAGGATTTTTTATTATAAATGCAATAGATCCTTCATGTATAAATTTCAGATCTTTTTTTAAGTATTCAATTTTTTTGCCTGGAATTTCTGTGATTTTTTATGCAAGCGGGCTTTACCCTGGAATTCTTCTGGCTCCGGAGGACGAAGTAAAGCGCTTTTCCACAGCCTCGTTTTTTATTCTCATAGGCGAAGCCTTTGCTCTTACAACAATAAAGTCCACAAGGGATGTAATTCCCATCACAGCAGCTCTTATCATTTCATGGCCGTTTGCCACAATTCTTCTTCCGCTTGGACGTGAACTTAGCAGAAGATTTTTTGGGAAATTCTCATGGTGGGGAGTTCCTGCGATTATTTACAGCAAGGGCGACAGGGCAAATCTGATTGTGGAGCGGCTTCTGAAAAAGAAAAATCTCGGGTACAAACCGGTTCTGATTATAACAGATGAAGATCCAGCTTCCGAAGAATTCATGGGAATAAAAGTGGTGAAACAGTCCCCCGGGCTTCTAGAGATTATAAAAAAAACAAATATAAAAGTCGCTATTCTCTGCGGCTTTAACAAGAACATTGAAGAACTTCAGACTTATTACCGCTATCTGATAAGAGTTCCGCGCGAGCAGCTGAACACAACTATGTCGCTGCACATGAAGGATTTCGGCGGAATTCTCGCTTTTTCTTCAACAAATTATCTTACAAAGAAAAGCGCAATGTTTATAAAAAGGTCAATAGACATTCTTGCCTGTCTGTGCGCCGCTCCTATTGCCGTTCCCCTGACAATCATTATAGCCATAGCAATAAAGATAACTTCCCCGGGGCCTGTGTTTTACGGACACAAAAGGGTCGGAAAAAATCATACAGTCCTGAAATGCTGGAAATTCCGCTCGATGTGCATTGATGCCGACAAAAAACTTGCTGAAATTCTAAAAAACGATCCTGTACGGGCTGAAGAATGGGAAAAAGACCGCAAGTTCACGGATGATCCCCGTGTAACAAAGTTCGGAAAATTCCTCAGAAAAACCAGCCTGGACGAAATTCCGCAGCTGTGGAATATTTTTGTGGGAGAAATGTCTTTGGTAGGTCCACGCCCTGTAACAGAAGCGGAACTTATAAAATACGGAAAATACTCGGATTATGTGCTTTCCGTAAAGCCAGGACTAAGCGGAATGTGGCAGATTTCCGGCAGAAGCGACACTGGCTACGAAGAAAGAATCAACCTGGACACATATTATATTCAAAACTGGTCTGTATGGCTTGATATATGGATATTAATAAAAACAATCGGAGTTGTTATAAGAGGCAAAGGAGCCTATTGATTTATGAATAGGAATATAAAGAAGTTTATTTTTGTTTTCGCGCTGTCATGCACATCAGTATTTGCACAGGAAGAATTATATAAAATCAGCAAGGTCGATTTTATTTCAAAGGGAAAAACCCAGGAAAATGCGCTTAGGAAAAATATTTCCGATATAAACTATAAGAAAATTTTCAAGTCAAAGGATGAGCTTGAAAAATATCTTCATGACATATATCAGAATATTGAAAACACCCGTCTTATAGAAGACATCGAGTATTCATATAAAATATCCGAAATCACAGAAGACGGAATAAGCCTTGTTGAGGCAGAATACACTTTTGACGATTCCCATTCAATGATTATTTTTCCAAAGCCGTCACTTGACACAAACTCAGGTATTGAAGTAAAGCTCAAGCTCAAGGATAACAACTTTCTTGGACTTATGAACGCTCTGGATATTGACTTGAATTTGAATTTCGGCGATGACGATGAGCCTGACAACTATTCCAAGGTAACAACGGGATTCAATTTTTCCTATGATTATCCTTTTGACATTGGAATCACAGAAAACACCTGGAGCAACAGCTTTGAATTCAAATGGACAGTGGATGAAAGCAATCCTGAATACAGCTATGCAACAGGCATAACGGTTGCGGTTCCAATCGGGGAGCATAAAATAAAATTCAATTTCACACAGTCAATAGTAAAAGACCTTGACTATGAAAAATATGATGATGACTTATATTTTATAGAAGATGCAACAATATCGGTTCCGTTTTCAATCGGCTATATCGGGAACACCACTGAAGTTACCTACACTCCCTCAGTCAACTTTATATATAACTGGGACAAAGACGGCATAAGCAGCAAAAATGAAGACTTGAACCAGACACCGATGATAAAGCCAGGCCAGACAGTAAGCTTTGACAATGTCAACTGGGTCGGAGAAAATAACTTCAGAACAGGCTATTCATTTTCAGCCTCGCAGTACATGGGCTGGGACATAAAGGAAGATACTATTGATAAAAAAATTGTTCCGTCCGTTGAAGCGAATCTCCAGCTGTTCAAGAGCTTTAAGTATGTAGGTTTTGCGGCAAACATAAACGGATTTGCAGGCTATAATACAAAATTTTCCATCGGTGAATATCTGAGAGGCGCACCTGACAAGCAGAAATTCAACGACTATGAAGTTGACGAGGACAACTATGCTTTAAAAACACCGGCAGCGATTGTCTTCAATTTTGATATGCCTATTCACATTGTCACAGTCCGCTGGCTCGACTGGAGCTATGCCCTTTTTGGAAGCTATGACACAAAGCCGGGATTTGTAAAAGCCATCGCATTCCTGCCGCATAAGATGTTTAAGTACTTGAATTTTGAATTCCAGCTGAGTCCATTCTTCGATGTGGGTCTTATAAAAAACAGGGGAACAGGCTCAAATCTTGACTATAAGGAAGGAATTTACACAGGAGGACTTGAAGCCCTGGTTTATCCTGAAAAATGGAAAAGCTTTGTAGTAAGAGCAAGCCTTGGAGTAGACCTTTCAAAGAAAATCCTTGACGGACACATGGACTTTGACAGTTCATGGAGACGCGGAAAAGCATGGGAAGCTTACTTTGGTTTAGGACTTCAGTTCTAGAATCAGTCTTTTCCTAGCGGATTATTCTTTCAGAGGCATAATTTTTCCAGTAGTCAACAGGAGAAGTTTCTGAAAGAATTCTAAAAAGCGAAGTCGAAAACTGAATTTTTCCTGAAACAGCGGCGGAATCCGCAAGACAGCAGAACAGTTCCCAGACATTGTTCTTTATTCCCCACTCCACAATATCATCGTGAGCAGAGCACAGTGAAAGCAGATTTCTAAAATCACTGTATCTGAATCCGTTTGTTCTCTGCGACAGGACATTTTCTATTTTTGTCACAGCAACAATAGAAGCAAATGCATTGAATTTCAGCGCCCGTTCTATTTCATTCTCCTCCATGTACAGCTTGCCAAGATCCGCAAAAGCTTTCAGCCCGACAGGATCATCACACCGGTACAGAAGAAAAAATTTCTCGAGGCTGTCCGGCGCATCTGAATTCACAACATGAAGAAGTGCTTCAACATAGCCCTTGCTTGTAAACACAGAATCTTCGCTGGCAATCACAAGGAGATATTTTTCATATTCATCAAAATTTCCCAAATCTCTGTAAAGCCCAGCAAGCTCATAAAGTATATCAAATTTCTCAAGAGGAACATCAAGATTTACAGCATAATTATATGCATTTTTCATATAATTCAAGGCCGCATTGTATTCTCCCTCAAGTCTGTATATTTTTCCCAGAAGAAAATCCGCTTCTGGATAATGCTCGCGCTCTGCCACAAAGGCAATAAGATTTGAATAGCTCTTGGAAAAAAAATCAGCGCCATATCTTTCCACATACTCTGAAACAATTCCAATGGCGTCTGAAAAATTCAGTTCTTTTAAAATCGGAAGGACACGCTCAATAGAATCACCTGCCCGGCGGACTTTTGAATTTTTCAAGCTCTCATCAAGCACATGGGTCTGCCACTGGGCAGTTTTTATCCGCAGCTCCCTAGCCTGCTCTGCAAGCCTGACCGCAGCGCCAAAATCATTTGCCTCAAACGCAGTTTTAGCCTTTTGCAGTGAACGCCAGTCCTCCTGCCCTCTCGGCGTTTTTTTAGGAGCCGCAGAAATTTCCCATGCAAAAAAAAGCAGAAAATAAAAGGCGGAAAGAAATTTTATAAAAGAATTTTTCATTTGACTAAAGATTCTCCAGGATTTTCTCAAACTCTATATCGGCATCTTTTTCGTCAATTGTTTGCACTATTTTTCCCTTTTTGAATATTATGCATTTTCCGCCGCCGCCGGCAATTCCAACATCTGCATTTTTTCCTTCGCCCGGACCGTTGACTATGCAGCCCATAACCGCAACAGTGATGTTCCTGTCAAGAGAAAGAAGCCGGTTCTGCCATCTGTCCATAAAAGAATGCACATCAAATCCCTGCCGGCCGCAGCGGGGACAGCTCACAAGGGTAACTCCCCCTTTTCTAAGGCCACATTCATGAAGAATTTCACGGCCTGCAATAACTTCGTTTTCAGGGGAAGAAGAAAGGCTCACCCTTATTGTAGAGCCGATTCCTTCCTTGAGCAAATGGGAAAAAGCCATCGTGGATTTTACAACTCCTGTAATCAGAGGACCGGCCTCTGTCACTCCGATATGCAGGGGAATATCAGAGCGGCGCGCAAAGGCTTCATTGGCATCGATTGTTTCCTGAACACTTGAAGCCTTCATGCTGACTGCAAAATTCGTAAAGCCAAGGGAATCAAAAACTTCAGCCTCTCTCAAAGCGGCTTCAGACAAGGCCTCCGATCTTGTAATTTCAGAATTCAGGACTTTTTCCTGCAAGTCCTTCGGCAGCGATCCGCTGTTTACACCGATTCTTATAGCAACATCCTTTTCCATGCAGGCTTCCACAACAGCCCTCGTCCGGTCAATGCTTCCGATATTGCCGGGATTTATTCTGATAACAGAAACATTGCCCTTCAAACATTCCAAGGCAAGTCTATAGTCAAAATGTATGTCAGCAACAAGAGGAACATCAGTGCTTGATGCGATTGCACACAAAGAATGTGCGCTTTCCATATCAGGAACTGCGAAACGCACTATGTCGCAGCCAAGAGATTTCAGGGCAGAAATGCGGACTGCAATGGAATCAACAGCCTTTGTGTCCAGAGCGATTATCGGCTCCTTCCACATTGTCTGCACTGTAACAGGATTGCTTCCGCCAATATCTATTTTACGAATTCCGTTTTTTCCGCCTATATGAATAACGCGTGGGATTTTAAATGTATTTTCCATGAAATAATTATAGCATATTGAAATATATATGTGAACCTCGAAGGTATCAGAGGAAATGAGTTTTTAGAAACAGATAATATAAAAGGATTTTCCCGCTTCACAAAAAAAGGCACCTGGGGAACTGCCCGCAGATGCCCTGATGTGCTGTTTAGCTTAAAGAAACTGGAAGCCAGAAAATCATTGAAAACTGAAGTTTTTGAAAACTAAAGTTTTTTTGATTTTCATTGCTCACTGTTTTACTTAGCAGACAATCATTCCGAATACCATAGAGAACAAGGCGATTGTTTCGCAAAGACCTACAACCATGATATAGTTTGTAAAGCCCTTTCCTGTTTCAGCCAAAGCATCTGAACCAGCAGCGCCGGCTTTTCCCTGTGCAATAGCAGACATACACATTGAAAGACCGCAGGCAAGTCCAAGACCAAGGCGGAACAACGGGTCAGCATCAGAAGTTATCATTGTGTTCATAAGAAGAAATCCATAGATTGTCTGTGTAAGCGGAGCACCGGCAAAAACAACCAGCAAAAATGGAGCAGGCTTATTGTTCAAATAGCAACGCTTCCAAGCTCCGATTGCACCCTGACCGGCAATTCCAATACCAATTGCGCTTCCCATTGCAGCAATACCCATTACAATACCAGCACCAATCATTCCCCAATTCATAAATACTCCTTTACGCAAATATGCGTTGCAAATCTAAATTTTTAAGGCAGAAACTGCCATAATTCAAGTTTTATTTTTCCTCATGGAACGGAGAATATTTTATTCCGCTCCAAGTCATTCCAAGATGCTGGCTGAATTCAAGCGTATTCAGGCGAACACCATGAACAATAACAGACAAAAGATTCAGAATAATATTCAGACCATGTCCAAAGCACAACAGCACTACTCCAAATCCAACCATAATCATTTTTCCAAGCATAGGGCCGGCCATTGTATTTACGGTACTGCTTATAGCCGCTCCAGCAAGCGCAACTGCCCACAAACGGATATACGAAACAATATCGCTAAATACATTTACAACACCCAAAAGAACACTGATTATATTCTTCAGGCTTTCAAGAATAGAATCCTTGATGCTGCCTTCATAATTGGAAAAGATGAAATTCAGCACAAAGCCTACAAAAAGCAAGCCAAGGGCAATATACGGAACAGGAAGCCAGCCGACACCAAAGAAATACAAGGTTTCCTCGGTTATTCCAAGCGGATATTTCACAGCGTCAACTACCATGTCCATAACAACATAGTACATGCCCCACAACTCAAGCAGAGAACCTAATTCGCCAAGAAACCTCAAACTCTTCCTGCAACGGAAAATTCCCTTTATATGAGCAATGCTCAGCTGAATAATTGCAAGAATAAAACAGAAAATCTGCTGATTAGTATTAGAGGCATCGGTACCAACCTTTGCAGGTGAAATAGGAGCAAAAGACAAATCCACCAGACATTTAGGCAAACGCTCTGGCTCTATTCCAAACCAAGTGCAGGTCAGGACACCCCAGCACATCGTGCAGAATCCCAGCAAAAAGACAAGCACATTCACAGAAGAGAATGAGCCGCCTTTTTTAGCTCCCTTCGCCATCATTATAAATGAAATCAGACAAACCAAAGCACCGTATCCTGCATCTCCAAATATCATTGCAAAGAAAATACAGAAGAACAGCAGGAACCAGCCTGAAATATCATATTCATGATACCCCGGAGTAACATCAAGAAAACTCGTGAGAGGATAAATCAGCTCCACCAATTTGTTGTTCTTTAACATTGTAGGAACAGGATCATCATCCGCAGGATCTGAAGCCACAAAAGCCCAGCCATTTTCCGCGCAAAGATTCTTGAATTTTTTCATGGAAGTCACAGGAACATAACCTGTAAGCCATGCCAGTTTTGAACCCTCGCTGGCAGCCTGTTCATTGGAAGCTTCAGAATTCATGCCGCTGTAAATATTCTCAAATTCAATATCTGCAGCCAGCAATTTTTTATAAGCAAGCAATGCACCGCGGAATTTCTTTTCTTCAGAAATTTTTTTATCAATCGATAAAATTTCCTGCTCAGCATCCAAGATATTCTTTTCCATCTGGGCAGTAGAACATTCAGGAAGCTGCACAGCATAAGCCTCTGCAGGAATTCCGGCCGGCCGCTCCTCAAGCGCAGCATCAGACTTATACAAAAATCTTGAAATTTTATCAGCAGAATTCACAAGAACTGTTCGGCAATCCTCAGGTATCAAAGAATACTTATCGGAAGGAATCTCATACATATACAAAAAGATTCCCTTTTCAGCCAGCGCCTGGAATTCAGCAGGGTCTACGCTTCCCCATTTTTCAAGACGTGCAATCTCATTTTTATTCTGGGAAATAATATCAAAAAGCGACTTTTTCCTGTCACTTAAAGCAATTATTTCCTTAGCTTTTTCACGGGCGGCATCTTTTTCAAGCATTTCTGAAACAGAAGCAGACTTTTTCTTTGTGTCCTTTACTTCGTCAAGGATTGAAAGAGCCTTTTCTGTCTCAGCGGCAGATTCCCTGAAGCTGGAAAGAGTCTGGCTTTCGCCTTCAACTGCTTCCAGATGAAGAACACCTGCTTTTCTAAGCTGCTCCAAGGAAGTTTTTCTGGTTGAATCAAGAATAACCAAGGAGACTTTTTTCATCTGTACAATAGCCATTATTCAACCTCCTCTGCATCAGCCTGAAGCTTCTTCTTGGAAATTTTTGAGCGCACAACAGCATTAACCTGCTCGTCACCAAGAAAAATTCCAATACGCTTAATATTAGCCTTTGTTTCCGGAATTTTTACTTTTTCAAACAGATTTACACGCTGTGTTGTTGTCCGGAGCTCCTTTGAAAGCAGACGAACCTGCTCATCAAGCACCTCCGCCTCAAGGTCAAGTTCAAGCGCCTTTTCCATTCTATCTGCAGCCATATCTATCCAAAGCGGTGTAGAATACAAACTGTAGTCTCCGCGGCCAAAATCTGCGCCTTCGTAAATAGGAATTTTTACACCGGCAATATTTCCCCAGCCTTTCTTGATATTCTTTACAGTAACCATTTCAGGCTTGAAGGCATCTTTTTCACCGAAAACTGAAATCCATTTTTCAAAATCCTCTTCCAAAGCCTTTTTTTCAGCCCGGACAGATTTTGCTTTTTCGTCTATGGCGCGGATTTCTGACTGCAGCTGCTGCTTTTTGAGTGTAAGCGTAGGAAGATAACGCTGATACATTTTCAACGCATCTTTCTGAGTCTTCTGCTCATTTTTAGTCAGTTTCAATTTTGCCATAATAAATCCTTATCTGTTCAAGCTCAGTTTTTTGGCCAGAACTGCTCTATCAATTCAGACTTCAAACCAGTTTCTGCCTTGTCGAAACACTCTGCAAGAATTTTCCATCCATTATCCAATGCTTCTTCAAGAGGAATATTCACTGTAAGATCCATCATTTCAGACTCGAACAGCTCTCCGTATTTCAAAAGCTTTTCATCCCAGGAGCTCATAATAAAGCCCATGGACTTCTTTTCAAGTGTATCCTTGTACTGGGAATAAAGACGGATCATTGAATCCATAAGAGAACGGTGATCCTTGCGGGTTTTGCTGTTAACCTGCTGCTTCAGTCGAGAAAGAGAACCAAACGGCTCAATGTGTCCGCCTTTTAGATAATACTGGCCTTCTGTAATATAGCCTGTGTTATCAGGAACAGGATGAGTAACGTCATCTCCAGGCATTGTTGTAACAGCAAGAACAGTTATAGAGCCTGAATCAGCAAAGTCAACGGCCTTTTCATAGCGGCTGGCAAGCTGGGAATACAAATCTCCCGGATATCCGCGGTTAGAAGGAACCTGCTCCTGTGTAATAGCGATTTCCTTCATTGAATCCGCAAAGTTTGTCATATCAGTAAGCAAAACAAGAACATCTTTTCCCTGAAGAGCAAACTGCTCTGCAACCGCAAGAGACAAATCAGGAATCTTTATACATTCAACAGTCGGATCAGCCGCAGTATGAACAAACATAACAGTCTTGCTCAATGCGCCGCCTTCCTCAAGAGTCTTCTTGAAATAAAGGTAGTCATCATATTTCAAGCCCATTCCGCCAAGAACAATGACATCCGCCTGCGCCTGCATTGCAATGCGCGCCAAAAGCTGGTTGTACGGTTCACCTGAAATTGAAAATATAGGAATTTTCTGGCTCACAACAAGCGTATTGAAAACATCAATCATCGGAATGTTCGTGCGCATCATTCTGTTAGGGTTGATACGCTTTGCAGGGTTTACAGAAGGACCTCCGATTGCAACAAGATTTTCAGCCAATGCAGGACCGTGGTCGCGAGGTTCCGCAGAACCATTGAAAATTCGACCAAGAAGATTTTCGCTGAAAGAAACACGCATTTCGTGTCCCAAAAAACGAATCTGGTCATTGGTTGCAACACCGCGTCCGCCTGCAAAAACCTGAAGGGAAACAGTGTCGCCGTCAATTTTATTTACTTCTGCAAGCGATTTGCCGAAGCGAGTATTGATTTCGGCCAGCTCATTGAGCTTTACGCCTTTTGCCTTTACAGTAATAACGCTTCCGTTTATGCTTTCGATTTTGCTATATACTTTATTCATTATTCACCGTCCTTGAGCAGCTCTTTCACATCATCTGACACACGAGCATTTTTAGAAGCCAAAGTTTCTTCTATGACTTTTTCCGCGCTTGAAAAACCTGAGCTCTTAAACTCCTTGTAGTTCATATCAATGAAATTCTGTCTCAGCGCATTAAAGAAATTACGGGCATCATCCTTTTCCTCAAAGTCAAATTCAGAGCCGAGAATTTCAACAATCTTATTGAAAACATATTTCTGGCGCTCAACAGAGGATGCTCCTTCAATTTCATCAAAACTGTCCTGCTGCATATAAACCGCATCAAGGAATTCGCTCTTCAAATAGATGACAAAGTCTGAAAGGCTTGTTCCTTCCTCGCCAACAACCTTCATCATCTGATTTACTTCTGCACCCCTCTTATATACAGAGCGGGCATATTCAACCAGATTCTGTCCGATTGTGGACTTATACTTTGACCATGAATCAAGAGGATCTATAGAAGGATAGCGGCGGGCATCAGATCTTTCGCGGCTCAAACCATGGAAAGCACCTACAACTTTCAATGTTGCCTGCGTTACCGGCTCTTCAAAGTTTCCTCCGGCCGGTGAAACAGTTCCACCGATCGTAACAGAACCCACATTGCCGTCACGAAGCTTTACAATTCCAGCGCGCTCATAGAATGAAGCGATTGTAGACTCCAGATATGCAGGGAAAGCTTCTTCGCCCGGAATTTCCTCAAGACGTCCAGACATTTCACGCATGGCCTGCGCCCATCTGGAAGTAGAATCCGCAAGCAGAAGAACATTGAGCCCCATCTGCCTGTAATACTCCGCAAGAGTTACACCTGTATAGCACGAAGCTTCGCGGGAAGCAACCGGCATGGAAGAAGTATTACAGATTATAATTGTACGCTCCATGAGAGAACGGCCTGTACGAGGATCCTTCAGTTCAGGAAATTCAGTAAGCGTTTCAACAACTTCACCTGCACGCTCACCGCAGGCTGCAATTATTACAATATCAACATCCGCATTGCGGCTTGTAGTATGCTGAAGCACTGTCTTTCCTGCGCCAAAAGGTCCAGGTATACAATATGTTCCTCCCTTCGCAACAGGGAAGAATGTATCAATAAGGCGAACCTTTGTAACCATAGGCTCATCAGGGCTAAGACGCTCCGCATAGCAGTTTACGGCACGCTTTACAGGCCACTTAAAGCTCATGCTGATATTTACAGATTTTCCCTTTTCATCAGCAAGAGTTGCAACAGTATCATGAATTTTATATTCGCCGGCCTTTACAATCTTTTTTACAGTATACGAACCGAGCAGACCAAACGGAACAAGAATCTTATGAGTAAAAGGCCCCTCGGGAACAGTTCCAATGCTGTCGCCCGCCAAAACCTTGTCGCCTACTTTTGCTGTAGGAGTGAATTCCCATTTTCTGTTTTCGTCCAGAGCCGGCAAATAAACACCGCGCTCAAGGAAATATCCGGATTTTTCAGCAAGAAGAGGAAGAGGATTCTGCAAGCCATCATAAACCTGCCCCAGAAGTCCAGGTCCAACTTCCACGCTCAGCAAATCGCCTGTAAATTCAACAGCGCAGTCTGTTGAGATGCCGTTTGTCATTTCATAAATCTGCATCTGTGCTGTATTTCCGCGGATACGGATAACTTCTCCTTTGAGGCTTTTGCCGCCAACTTTAACGTAGCCTACTTCATTGAGAGATACCTTTCCATCGAATTCAACAGAAACCATATTTCCATTGACAGCAACAACTTTGCCTTTTGTATCAGTCATTTCTTTTCTCCAAGAATTTCATCATAAATTTTATGGTAAGAAGCCAGGCCTTCATCTCTGTTAAACTTCTTCATCCGCTCGGCAAGCATCAGCCTCAGTCCATAGCAATAAACCGCATCAGCTGAAAAACTGTCCATAGGCATAATTCTGTCCAAAACTCCAAGACGGTACTGATTAAGATACTGCTCCGCCGCCAAAGGGCTGTCCATTCCAGCAGCAGTGCGCGCAGCCTGAACAGACTCTCCGTCAGTTACCGAAGGAAGCTCCTTTATGTCCTTTTTCATTTTCAAGGCCCGGATCTGAGCCAAAGCAAGCCGAAGCGCCCTTTCTTTTTCATACCAGGCATCAAGGAATTTTGAACCTGAAGCGACTGGCTCTACAGAAGGCTCCAAAGAAAGGCTTTCAGCAAGCTTTGCAGACTTTTCGGTCATAAAACGGCAGCATAAATCCTTAAAATACGAAACCGTAAGCGGAAGTTTTTGAGAACTATCATCATTTACAGAAATTGCCGGAAGCTGTGCAACCAAATAATAGAGATGTTCCACTATTTTGTTTCCTTTTTAGTTCTCGCACGTGTTTTTGGTGCAGCAGGTTTTCTTCCTCTTGAAGCAGGCTGCTTTTCTTCTACAGCGGGCTGAACAGGCTCTTCTGAAGGAATTCCGGCCGCAGCTTTTTTCATGAGTTCTGTTGTTTTTGGATTCAAATAGGCGCTGAACAAAGCCGCAACTTCCTCCGCGCTGAAATCATAGAAAGCAGCTCCGTTTTTTGAGCCGATTCTAAAGCCTGCGGAAATTGAAGCATCGCTCTTGATTTCAAGCCCCTTTGAAATTTTTGCTTTCAAGGCTGTCTTTAAAACTGAATCCAGAGCCTTCAAGTCCTTTGCAGGCAAAAGCACAGAAACATCTTCTGCATCAGGATTAGCAGCCCAAGCCTTTATAGTCTCGGGAATCAACTTTTTCAGAAGATCCTTGTCCATGGCTTTTTCAGTTTCGGCATTTACAATAGCAGAAAGCTCACGGTTTATTCCATCACGGAATGAAATAATAAGATTCCGTCCTGCCTGTGCAATGGCATCCTCACTGGCTTTTTCCATGCGCTCAGTTTCAGCTCTTGCAGTTTTGATTATGCTGTCAGCTTTAACCTCCGCATCGCTTATAATTGAAGCAGCAGTTTTTTCCGCATCGGCAATAATCTTGCGGGCAGCAGTCTCTGCACTTGAAACGCCGTCCTTTTTGATTTTTTCGATTAATTCCTGTAATTGAATGTCCATCACAACCTCTTTACTATAATTTCTATTTTATGCTGAAAGCTAAAAACCAAATTTATAAACCGTAGTTTCATGATACGGCTTTTCAGGAGTTACTATGCAGCTCGGAAAATTATCATGATTCGGAGAATCCGGATAGGCTTCTGTTTCCAAGCAGACAGCATCATGGGCATGATGGACAAAGCCATTTTTTCCAAGGCCATCAACAAAATTGGCAGTATAAACCTGACAGGCAGGCAGTGTCGTGGAAACAGTCATAGTTCTTCCGCTTTCTGGATCCTTTAAAACAGCAAATTCAACAAGCTTTCCATTGTATGAATCTATGCAATAAGCGTGATCATATCCAGAGCCTGTTTCCTTTATATCTTTTCCAATAAGCTTGGGAACTCTAAAATCAAACGCTTTTTTATCATCAACAGAACAAAGAGCACCGGTCGGAATAAGATGGCTGTCAACCTCGACAAATTTTGAACAGGCAAGTTTAAGCTCATGGCCTTCAATAGAACCGCCGTCATATCCTCTTAGATTAAAATATGCATGGTTTGTAAGATTTACAGGAGTAGGAGCATCAGTTTTTGCAGAATAATCCATGGTCAGCTCATTATCTTCGTTCAAAGTATAAGTGACCTTTATTTTAAGATTTCCAGGCATTCCCTGTTCACCGGCAGGACTCAGGCGTGAAAACTCTATTCCAAGCCCGTTTTCAGTGCGAACTTTTTTTGCATTCCACAGTTTTTTTTCATAACGATCAAAACCGCTATGAAGGCAATTTTCACCGTCGTTTTTATCAAGGTGATAAGTTGTTCCATTCAGTGAAAAAGCAGCATTTCCTATTCTGTTTGCAAAGCGGCCGACAACTGTTCCAAAACTGCTGGAACTTGAAGCATAGCCTTCCAGAGTAGAACACCCCAGAAGCGCATCTATTTTTCCGCCGGATTTAGAAGGAAGAAGAATACTTGTAACAGTACATCCGTAGTCAATCGCGGAAAAACTCATCGAGCCATTTGAAACAGTATATAAATGAACCTTTCTTCCATCGTACAAGGTTCCAAACTTTACTTTTTTTAACTTTAAATTATTCATATATAAAAATATACTCCCATTCTTTTTAAAATTCAAGAAAAAAAAAATGCTTTTGAATATATTTTTATAGAAAGTCCCTGAAAAATGCAGCTTTCAGAACCATGCTCCGCGCCGCAACAAGCAGAAGATTTTTTTTAGCAGAAACTCACAAAATTTCAATTACAAGCTTCACTTCCTGAATGCTGCGGCCTGTTTTTCTGGCTATTTCATCCGCGGGAATTCCTAACGCGCGAAGCTCCCGAACCTTGGTCTTGAAATCCTTTTCCGGCACAATGGGATTTTCCGCCATAAAAAGCTCAGGCTCAACAACAGGAATTTTTCGGAGCTCAACTTCGCCAGAAGGCGGAGAAGAAGGCTTTATTCCAAGCTCAGTCCTTGCCTTTTCAGTGAAAAACAAATCACCCTGTATATCAGAATTCTTGAGCGATGTCACAGAATTTATTTTTTTCTGAAAGGACTTTGACTTTTCTGCAAGCGAAAGTTCTCTTTTTAACACCCCGATTCTCCGCTCCGCCTCTGCAGAAACTGACTTCAGCTGCTTTATGCGGTCATCAATCAGCTCTATGCTTCTTGCAGCATTAGAATTTATGCTCTTTATCAAGTCCTTTACCTTTTCATTTGTTTCATCAATAATTTTATCCGTGGAAAAAAAGGCATTGAATTTCATTAAAAAAATAAGCCACATGAGAATATTGAAAAAAACAAAACAAACTGCCGTCAACAGTAAAGACATTTTTCTTCAGCTTTTTACATCGATATGGCGACCCAGATTCGGATCCTTGATTTCATAGACTCTCGGCTTCTGGACAGCTTCTGAGGGGGACTCGGAAGTCTTTCCTTCATTCTGCAAAAGCCCCTGCCCTGCGCCGCCGCCCTGGCTGACATCAGCCTTTATTTTTGAGGACTCATCGCTCTGGGAAGTCTCCGTCACTGTCTGAGCTTTCTGGCTCTGCTGCTGGGCAGTTTTTTCCAGATGCTGCCTGTTCGCCATATTTGCATTCTGAACCAGCGAAGCATTCATCTGACCCATCTTGTCCATCTGAGAATAAATAGTAGAAAGATCTATCGGCTGAACAGCCATACACACCCCGCACTTTTAAAATTCAAACCACTGAAATTTCCGTGAGCAGAAAATTCCAGGACAACAGACAAAACGCATCTTACGCCCCCTTGAAAACAGGCTTTCAGAGGCGCATTTTTCTTTTATAATACAAAGATTTTTTCAGAAAATCAACAATAAAACGAAAGCGCGTGGCATTGCTAGTAGTCCATTTTCACTTGAATTGAACTTCCGAGCCTTACTTTATAAATTCTATTTTCATAATTCAAGTCAACCTGATGATAGCGGACTTCGATTCCCGTTTTCCATTCAGCGTTAGGGAAAGTTCCGGATTTTATCACGCCAAAATTCACAATGCCGCTTTTATCATCTTCAGTCTCGCTTTTTATGATATGCTGCCACTGAAGTCCAAGTTTCAAGTCTTTTCTTCTTCCGAGCCGCTTCAAGCCCATATCAAGATAAAGCCTACAGCTGTTTTTGTTCAATTCCCGGTTGTAGGAATCCTGAAATTCAAGATTTATGCCGAAATTAGGGTCGTGGCCGTCCCAAAGGCGGTAAAATCCCCCTGTAAAAACACATTTTGAAACATCACTGCGGTCATCGGAAATCCGCCCTATTCCCTGCATGTAGAGATCTGTGCCAAAAATTGTCTTCTTAATTTCCGCGCCCATTGTAAGCGGAGTAACACCGGCAGCTGTCTTCGGATCCTTTCTTCCAAAAAAATTAATGCTGGAATGAAAAACAGTAAACTCCATAGAACCGGCCATGGAAATTTCATCAGCCCCAGGCTCCGTGGAAGTCCCCGAATACAAGACAACCGCCGAGAAATTTCCCATCCAAAACGGAATGCGCAAAATACCTGACATGGAATCTGAACTGTCGCTTAAAATATCGGTGTAAAGATAGCCCTGTGATTCAATCTTCGCGCGGATTTCCGCCTTTTCTTCCTCGGTAAGCTTATCATAGTCCTTGTCTGTATAAAGGCTGTAGGAATTTTCTCCGCTGAAAAGCCTTGTGTATCCCCATGACGTTGTCTTTTTTCCGGCAGTAACATAAATGCAATCCCAGATAAGATAGTCAAAATAAAGCTCATCAAGATTTATAGAATCTTTTTTAGGAGGAAACTTCACACTGGTGGTTCCATGGACTGCAAGTGTCTTATCCAGACGGGCCATAAAATAAATATAGTTGGCAAAATCAAAATAAACAGACTCTTTAAAACCGTCGTCTTCAGTACCCTGCTTGTTCCTCGTGCCGTAGAATCCAAAATTAGAATCAAGATGCCCCGTAAACTTCAGCGGAATAAAATACTCGGAATTTCCAACTTTTATAGACTGCTTGGATGCAACATAATCAGAGGCATCAGACTGCTCGACAGCGATATCCTCAGCATCAAAGAAAATAGCATCATCATCAAAAAAATCACTGTCAGTTTCCTGTGCAAAGACAGGTGAAAGCGCAGCGAGTAAAAAGGCAGCTATCAAAATCCGGCGCATTTCTATTTTCCGCTCATCATTTCAAGATACGGCTTTGTATAGACTGAATTGTCCTGGCGCTCAAATGTTATGTTTGTAATTGTAATCTGCGTGCGCTCAAACTGAATCTTATCTCCGATTTTCTTTCCGCGGAAATTATCCGTTATAAGCATTTTCACTGGAACATAGTAGTTTCTGCCGGACGAAATAATCTGATATGACGGAATGACTGTGGTTCTAAGCTTCTGCCCTGAAAGGCTGTAGTCCTCTTTTTTGCGGACAAGGCCGTCATTTTTTGTGACCCACAGATGAAGCTCAGGATAATCCACATTCAAAACCTTTGCCTTCAAAACAAACATAACACAGTCAAGTTTTCCGAGCATAACCTCTGAATAACTTTCTATCGTATAATCCCTATGATAAAACTGCGGAGCAAAATCCGAATTGTTTGCGTTTGTATTCTGGAATTTATCGCGCGCGCTGGTAAATGTAAAACGGTGGTCAGCAGGATCATAAAACCATATATTGCCGTCATACTGTAGATATCCCTTTCCCCTCTCTTTTGCAGGGCCTGTAATAAGAATTGTCCACTTAGACTCAGTATCGCGGCGATACATAATGGCCTCGGTTATATTTTTCCCTTCACCGGGCTTTTCATATACCACTGAATAAAATCCCTTGAAATCCGTGTCAAAAAAAGCAGTACTGTCCTGAGCCTGTTTCAGAAGCTCCTCGGGAGAAAACGCTGAAGCAGAAAAACCTGCAACAGCAAAAAGCACGAAAAAAATTCTACCAAAAATTTTCATAATCCTTCCATAAAAATAAAAATTCAAGGCAGCTTAAAACAGCAGCCCGTTTTCCGCTATGGAAAATTTGCTGTTCCTTATTTCATAGAAACACAAAAAACAGCGAAAACAAAAATCATTCCGTCACAGTCAATGCCTGTACAGGAGTGATTCTAACAGCTTCACGCAGAGAAAAAAGAACCGCAGTAACCGTCGTGAAAATTATAACCATAAAAATCACCGCCGCGCCTGAAACAGAATGTACAGGAACAATATATCCGTTTGTCAGAAAAATATCAAATGCCGGAATAAACGAAAATGAAAAGCGTCCCAGCACAAATTCAAACAGCATGCAAAGCACCCAGCCGCACGCACAGCCTGAAAAGAGCAGAAAAAAAGATTCGCTCAAAAGAAGAAGAACCAGCGAGCTACGATTCATTCCAATAGCCTTATAGACACCTATTTCATTTATACGCTTCATCACAATGACCCTGTAGGTGCTGCTTATTCCAACAACAATAATAACAACAAGCGCTGAAATAACAAAGAACGTTATAAATTTCATCGCATCCACAATAAAGGCAATATCCTGCATATTGGCAGCAAGCACAACAAGCGAATAAACAGGCCCTTTGAATTTTCCAGCAAAAAGGTCATTGTAAAAATCATACTTGTCAGAAACAAGCGGATACATTGTAAATTCCTTTTCAAGGATCGCCTGGTATTTTTCTGCATCTTTCGGACGCGGAGAAGAATCAGGGAAAAATATGCCTATTCTGTTCGCATAGTATTTCGGGGCGCAGTACGTATTCCTCAAAAAATCAATATCGACATAGGAAGTGTATGTTCCAAACACGCTCGAATCCCTGAAAATTCCCTTCACAACAAGCTGGACTGTATTTATATATCCAATGCCAGTGCGCATCATAAATGAAATGGAATCCCCGATGGAAACCTCCAGCATGGAAGCTATTTTCTCTGAAATCAAAACTCCGTTTGTTCCGGCAATTTCAGAAGCATCGCCTGCAACATAATTAAATTTGGAAAACAGCTCCCGCTCTGTATCAAAATCAACTCCCTTTATTATTCTCTGCCGAACTTCAACACCTTCATAATAAAACGAAGAAAGCTTTGCATCATAATCAAAGCGAGGCGCAATAACAGTTCCCTCGGGAAAAGAGGCGGAAAGCTTTTCGCAGACCTCCCGACAGTCATAAAATTCAAGCGCCCTGTTGCCGCCCACAAACTGGTAGTTGCCTCCATAATAAATTTTCGCCTTCATCTCAAGGGAAGACAACATTCCGTTTACAAGAAAATAGGAAAAAAGCGAGATACCTGCTCCTACAGCGCATACAATGAACAGCGATATATACTGCCGCCATCTGAACAAAAGCGAACGGATAGAAAGCCCGGCAAAATTTATCATACACCCCCCTGCATAGCCTGAACAGGGCTTACCTTCAGCGCCGTCCTGACAGGATAAATCCAGCCCAAAAGCCCCAGAAGCACAGAAAGAAGCATGGAGCGGCACATAGTCAAAGATGAAACAGAAACTTCAAGCCGGGATGTTCCAAAGAGCTGTATTAAAAATATATTGGTGAATTCAATATTCATAGAAGACAATACAAATGTACAGACAGCACCCAAAAGGCACCCGATAATTCCTGCCGTTATAGTAAGCATAAATGTTTCCGCCATGCACTGGACAGAAACAAATTTTCTGGAAGCACCCTGCGCCCTGAGTGTTCCAATTTCATGCGTTCTATTTAGAACATTGACCACAAGAGTGTTATTTATAATTATAAATCCCGCAAAAAGAATCACAATCACCCCGGCATTAAAAATCACTCTCATCCAATACAAATACAGCGCAGAATTTCCAGCCGCAGTTCTCCATAAAACAGCTCTTGCAGGCCAGAAATTTTTCCTAAAAACAGAATTCAGTTTTTTTGCAACAGCGCGTGGATTTTCATCAGGAGAAAGCCTGCACGTAAAAAAATTCCATGAAGAGCTTTCAATATCAGCAGGCTGAGAAGTTTCTTCCTCAAAAAGCTCGCTTTCGGAATCAGGCTGTGAAACCACGGCACCCACATCCTCCGCCTCGTCAAAAAGCTTATCTATATCCAAATCCTCGTCAAGGAGATCCTTTTTTTCCACATCGATAAACGCTGAATCGGAAACAGAATCCGACATATCCATAAGAGAGCGCACTGTAAATGCATCCGCAAGAACAATTCTATCCAAAGTGGAATTTTCAACCGCATAGTCATAAATGCACGAAACTTCAGCGGCTCGAATTCTAAAAGCAGGACCGTCCGCAATAAGAAACTGCACAGTGTCCCCTATATCAGCCCCAAGCTCATCCGCATGCTTTTTTGAAAGCATAATACCGCGCTCGCCCGCCGCAAAAGGTTCTCCCCTGCATATTTTTATAGATGACATACATTCCATATAGGTTTCCGCCGGCACTCCAAAAATCCAGACGGGAATTCTATTTCCGTTAAATTCCATTGAGCCTGTGCCTGTCACCTGCGGAACAGCCATTTTTATTTCAGGAAAGGAATTCAGACACTCTGAAATTTTATCAAAGGGAATAAGAGAAGGTATTCTGGTAAAAGTTCCAGTCACCGGAGTTTCGTCCCCGAAAAGGCTCATAGGAACATCTGTTATCGGAACAACGGCGACATCGCCTGTAAAGCTGCCGGAAAAAACATTTTCAATACCGTTTTCCGTGCTGTCAAACACAGAATTTATAACTGCCATAAGCATGATAGAAAAAGAAATAAAAAGAATAATAACAAATGAGCTTTTTCGCGATATGATATTCTTAAAAGCCAAATAGAACAGCATATTTAATCCCGGGCAGAAAAATCTCCTGAAAAACAGGCTCAAGGCAACCTTTGAAATCTGAATGTCTTGAAATCCAGACTGCCAATCGATTCCTTGGATTTAGCATTATAGCAGATTTCAGCTCATAATTCAATGTTCCGCCGGAAAATTCCCTGCTTGCGCTTTCCCCGCCAGAATTTTCTGCGCCTAAAAAAAATCCGGCTTCTGCGGCAGACCACAAAAACCGGACTTCAAGGAATAATTGAAAAGACTAACGGCAAACTAGCGTTTCAGCCCTGCTGCGGTCTGAAGCATATTGTCGCTTGTCTGAATAGCCTTTGAATTGAACTCGTAGGCGCGCTGGGCAACAATCATCTGAACCATTTCGTTCACGACAGAAACATTGCTCATTTCAAGGAACTTGTGCTTTGTAATGCCCATTCCGTCTATTCCGGGGCGACCTGCAATAGGCTCACCGGAAGCGTTTGTAACCTTGTAGAGGTTGTCGCCGGTATTTTCAAGTCCGACCGCATTCGGGAAACGGTACAGTTCAAGCTGTCCGACTTCCACAGGCTCAAGCTCGCCGTTCACCTTGACATTCACGCGTCCGCCGTCAGAAATTGAAAGCGTTTCAAGCTGAAAGCCTTCAGGAAGAATTATCTCAGGCATCACGCGAAGACCGTTAGCAGTAACAAGCTGTCCGGTCGAGTCAACCTTGAACGAGCCGTCCCTTGTATATGCCCAGCTTCCATCATACTGCTGAACACGGAAAAATCCGTCTCCCACAACAGCAATATCCGTGTCAACTCCGGTAGCCTGAAGAGAGCCCTGTGTCATTATCCTCTGTGTAGCTCCAACCTTGACACCGCTTCCCATCTGATGACCAACGGGAGTCACTGTGTCCTCTGTTGCCGGTGTTCCAGCAAGCTTCACGTTCTGATAAAGCAAATCCTCAAATTCCGCGCGGTGCTGCTTGAAGCCGGTTGTATTGACGTTTGAAAGATTGTTTGAGATTGTATCAATATTCATCTGCTGGCCGTTCATTCCTGTGGCGGCATTCCATAAACTTCTTACCATCTGCTATTTCCTCCGGATTTTAGCGGTTTACTGTAACAACCTTTGACCACAGCGTATCCATCATGCTGTCTTCTGTCT
Organism: Treponema sp.; assembly: GCF_051883275.1. GTDB lineage: Bacteria > Spirochaetota > Spirochaetia > Treponematales > Treponemataceae > Treponema_D. Next base: position 36,447 of record NZ_JBJETK010000068.1, read on the forward strand.
GCACAGCCTTCTGGTTAGCTTCGTAGGCGCGGTTCACTTCTATCATCTGAACCATTTCATTTACAACATTGACATTGCTCGCTTCTGTATATCCCTGCAAAAAACGCGGACGCTCATCTCCCTCTGCAATGTATGCCTCGCCTGAAATGCTGTTTGAATTCCAGAGCGAAGAGCCCTGCTTTTTCAGGTATCTCTCGTTTTCAAAGCGCACAACCTTTATTCTGTCCACAAGCTGGTTATCTTCGCTTGTATAAACCATTCCGTCCTGATTCACAAAAAATTTATCATCGGGAAGATGAAGAGGCCCGTTTTCCCCAAGCACAGGATAGCCTTCCTTTGTAAGAAGAATTCCCTCTTTGCCGAGGTGGAAATTTCCGTTGCGTGTATACCGCTCGCCCGCCGGAGTCTGAACGGCAAAAAAGCCTTCGCCTCCAAGAGCAAGATCAGTCTTTGTATCAGTGGACTTGAAAGAGCCCTGGGAAAAATCAGTGTAAAGCTCGTTTGTTTCAACGCCAAGCCCGATGCTTCCTATTATAGGAGCGACATCAGCGGAACCGAACGGAGTCTTGTACACACCGTCAGCCGCAGTCCGCCTAAGAAGAAGCTCGCTGAATTCCTTGCTGACAGGAATGTCCTTTTTAAAACCTGTCGTGTCCACATTGGCAAGATTGTTTGAAATCGTATCCAGCCTGTTCTGCTGGGCATTCATTCCGCTTGCTCCGATATACCAGCCTCTAATCATAACATAACCTCAGTTAACTTATCGGCATCTGCAAAAAAAAATTAACCGAATTCCCCGGGACAGCAAACCGGGACATAAAAATGAGATATTTTTCTTGTTTTTTGGCTGATTGCAGTTTATACTGAAAAAACATCTAAAAGTGCTTCTAAAAAAGCTCAAAAGACTTTTTAGAACATTAAAAAAGTATGGAAGCTTCCGTTTTTCAGGGCGGAATTCTGTTGCACATAATTTTTTTTGCGGGAGTATAACAATGCACACACTAAGCTTTACTGCGATGGCTTTTATTTTTTTCACCACGCTGATTCTGTTTGTAATAGCGCTCCTTCTCCTTATCCTCCACAAAAAAAGCTACATCATAGAGCACGACAATATAACAGGGCTTCCTGCATACAGCCGATTTGAGCATGCAGCAAGAAAAGCCCTCAAAGGCGCAGTAAAAGACGAATACATGATTCTTTCGCTCAACGCCGACAACTTCAGAATTATAAATGACACATACGGAATTCTGTGCGGTAACAAAATACTCAAGATTCTGGGAAAGCATTTTGCCTCCTGCTGCAGAAAGGGCGAATTTGTGTGCAGATTCTACGCGGACAATTTTGTTTTTCTGCTGAAGGGAATGGAATTCTTCTGGGACATAGAAGAGCGTGTCTACAACATGACAGAAGTGGACGAGCTTCTGAAGGAATACATTCCGCCGAAGTACCAGTTCAATTTCAGCGCGAGCATATACCGCATAGAAAGCCCGGACGACGACATAGAGTCAATGATCGATAAAGCGAACCTGGCGCAGAAGCTTTACAAGAACCGTTTTGCCACGCACAGAGTCATTGAATACACAAGCGCGCTCAAGGACAGCCACAACTGGAACAGGGAAATAACGCTTTCCATGGAAGCCGCATTCGAGAATATGGAATTCGAAGTCTTCTACCAGCCGAAATTCAGATTTGAGGACGAAACTGTCATAGGAGCAGAAGCACTTATAAGATGGAACAATCCGCGCAAGGGATTCCTTTCCCCGGAAAAATTCATACCGCTGTTCGAAAACAACGGTTTTATAGAGAAAATCGACAAATTCGTGCTGAGGCGAGTATGCCTGTTCCTTGAAGAGTGCAGCAGAGCCGGAATCACAAGCAGCCAGCCGCTGACAGTTTCATTCAACCTGAGCAGATGCAATCTTTACACCCCGAATCTCATTGAGGAGCTAAAGCAAATTTCACGGCAGCACGATATAGGCGAAAACAAAATTGAAGTGGAGCTTACAGAGCGGATTATGGTGGACAACCCTGCCCGTCTTGTAAAGGTGATGAACGAAATCAAAAAAGCAGGCTTCTCTGTTTCGGTGGATGATTTTGGAGCAGGCTATTCATCCCTGAATCTTTTGAAGGATATGCCGGCCGATGTTATAAAGCTCGACAAAGAATTCCTTTCTTCACAGGAAGACGGAAAAAGCTCAAAGGAGCGCATAATAATATCATCTGTAATTGAAATGGCCAAAAAGCTGAACATCACCACAGTGGCAGAAGGTGTTGAAACAAGAGACCAGTGCGAAATGCTCAAGACAAGCGGCTGCGACATTGCACAGGGATTTTACTATGCAAAGCCGATGAGAGAAAATCAGTTCAAGGAATTTCTAGAAGCCGAACAGACCAAAAACAAGCAAACACACGATGAAAATATAAGAAAAAACGCATAGTATAAATAAAGCAAAAAAAATTTATGCAGTTTCAAAATTCAGAAATCAGCACTGTTTGCAGCGTGCAGACAGACAGTTTATGAATTTTTGCATAGGCAGGCAACCTAATTCCTTATTATACAATAACATAAAAATCAAAAAAATTTCATTTTTGCATCGGAGTAACATTCAGTTCTTCTCTTGAACGAACCGCCGGCTTGACTTTATACTACAAATAAAACAACAGGGAAATAATATGAATCTGATTATTGCAAAAGGTCTTTTAATTCCGTTTTTGGGAACTGCGCTCGGCTCTGCGCTTGTTTTTTTTATGAAAAAGGAACTGGATGTAAAAATCCAGAAAATGCTTACCGGATTTGCGGCCGGCGTTATGGTCGCTGCATCTGTGTGGAGTCTTCTTATTCCGTCTATGAATTCTGCCTCTGATATGGGGCGGCTTGCATTTATTCCTGCCGTTACAGGTTTCTGTTTAGGAATGCTGTTTCTGCTTCTTCTTGACGTTGTAACGCCGCATATGCACCTTGACGAAACGGTGGAAGGTCCGAAAAGCCAGCTGAAAAAAACAACGATGATGGTTCTTGCCGTAACGCTCCACAATATCCCGGAAGGAATGGCTGTAGGCGTACTGTATGCAGGCTGGGCTTCCGGTTCGGCGGATATTACGGAGGCAGGCGCGCTTGCACTTGCGCTTGGAATTGCAATCCAGAATTTTCCTGAAGGCGCGATTATCTCTATGCCGCTCCGCTCAAAAGGTCTTTCCAGAGGAAAAGCGTGCTGGTACGGCGTTCTTTCCGGCATTGTAGAGCCGATTGCAGGACTTCTTACCATTCTTCTTTCTACGCTGATTATTCCCGTGCTTCCGTATCTTTTAAGTTTTGCCGCCGGAGCAATGATTTACGTCGTCATCGAGGAGCTTATTCCGGAAATGTCAGAGGGAGAACATTCCAACTGGGGAACTATTCTTTTTATGGCAGGGTTCAGCCTGATGATGGTACTTGACGTTGCGCTCGGATAAGATTTTTATATATCAAATCGTACGGGATTTTTCATATTTTTTTTGCAGCAACAAGCACACACTCTGAAAGCGGCTTCCCTTTTATGACATCGCATGAAATAACTTCAAATCCGCCTGAAGAAACTGCGGCGCACAATTCCTCTGCTGACCATTTGTGATATGTTTTAAATCCGATTTTTTCCATAACGAGAATTTGAAAATTCGAACTTCCTTTTTCATAGACGAATGTCGGAGCAAGAAGAATTCCACCGTCCTTTAGAACACGGAAAATTTCCCTCAATGCTTTTTCTGGCTGCGGCATAATATGAAGCGTATTGGCAATAAGAACAACGTCAAACTGACTGTCCGCATAATGCAAATCCGTTGCATCCTGCACTTCAAATGTTGCATTCGCCAGCCGGGCAGAGGCAAGCTTTTTTATTTCTGCAATCATATTCTCTGAATAATCGGTGGCTTTCCACGAGCCGGAATGTTCCGCCAGTAGAAAAGTCAGCTGTCCTGTGCCGCATGCAAGTTCAAGCACAGTCTTGTCTTCAGTTATGTACGGCGCGATTTTTTTGCTGATTGCGCTGTATGTGCCGCTGTTTTTTTTCATAAACGGCGCATACAGTTTTGCAAAACGCTGCCAGAAGCATTTGTTTGTATTTTCTGACTGCATTTTCAGTTTGCCTCTGCCCTGATTTTATTTCTTGAATTTGAATGCGCTGAATCCAGGATAAACTGCGCTTGCGCCAAGCTCCTCTTCTATGCGGAGAAGCTGGTTGTATTTTGCAACACGCTCGCTCCGGCTCGGCGCGCCTGTTTTTATCTGGCAGGTGTTCAGGGCGACTGCAAGGTCTGCGATTGTAGTATCCTCCGTTTCTCCCGAGCGGTGGGAAGCTATCGCCGTATACCCTGCGCTGTGAGCCATTTTTATTGCTTCAAGTGTTTCCGAAACTGAGCCGATTTGATTCAGCTTGATGAGAATTGAATTTCCGCAGCCTCCGTCAATTCCCTTTTTGAGCCGCTCAGTGTTGGTTACAAAAAGGTCGTCGCCTACAAGCTGCACTTTGTTTCCGAGTTCCGCCGTCATAAGCTTCCAGCCGTCCCAGTCTTCCTCGTCAAGTCCGTCCTCAATCGAATAAATCGGATATTTTCCGCAGAGTGTTTTCCAGTGCGCCACAAGCTCCGCGGAAGTGAATATCTTTTTTGCCTTGGGAAGCAGATACTCGCCTTTTTTCACTGTCTTCCATTCACTTGAAGCGGCATCCATAGCGAGGACAAAATCACTGCCCGGTTTATAGCCGGCTTTCTGTATTGCCTCAAGAATGAACTCAATCGCCTCTTCGTCGCTCGCAAGGTCAGGAGCAAATCCGCCCTCGTCTCCCACACCAGTTGAAAGCCCCTTGCTTTTCAAAATCGCGCCCAAGGAATGGAAAACTTCTGTGCACCAGCGAAGCCCTTCCCTAAAGCTTTGCGCGCCTGCCGGCATAATCATAAATTCCTGAACATCAACTGTATTCGCCGCGTGCGCCCCTCCGTTCAGAATATTCATCATCGGAACCGGAAGCCTGTTTGCATTTGCTCCGCCCAAAAAACGGTACAGGGGAATATCGAGCGAAATCGATGCCGCCCTTGCAGCCGCAATAGACACCGCAAGAATCGCATTTGCACCGAGATTCGATTTGTCTTTTGTTCCGTCTGCATGAATCATCGCCGCGTCAACTGCGTAAATATCAGAAGCGTTCATTCCCGAAAGTGTCTTGCAGATTACGCTGTTTATGTTGTTCACTGCCTTTGAAACGCCCTTTCCGCCGAAACGGCCTTTATCGCCGTCGCGAAGTTCAAGCGCCTCAAATTCACCGGTAGAAGCACCGCTTGGAGCCGCGCCGCGACCGATCGTTCCATCTGACAAGCGGACTTCCGCCTCAACAGTAGGATTTCCGCGGGAATCAATAATTTCCCGTCCGGTGATTTTTTCAATTTCAAGATAATTCATCCTAACCTCCCATAAAAAATCAAGAAGAAGCAGATAAAAGCCGCGCCATTTCAGCAGACTTTATCTCACACTTCCCTAAAAACCCGATACTTATAAGATATGAAAATAACTTTGATAATTCAAAGATTTTCTGCAGAACAATAAAACGCTGGATGCAGTTTTCGCATTTTCTGGAATATTGCAAAACATTCTGTTTGAAAAATTTCCAGAACGCCGGTTTTCAGCAGTCCGACATTCTGGAAAAAGGCAAACTGAAATACACTGGTTAGCAATAACTAACTAAAACCAATATACAGTTTTCTGCAAAAAAGCACAAGAGAAAAATAGAAAAAAAACAAAAAATCAGCGCAAAAGAATTTCAAGGCCCAAATATATAAGGAAATTAAGATATTTTGTTGCAAAATTCAAAAACTGATTTATAATTATTGAAAACACATCTCAAGTTTTAACAAGCGGAGGAATTTAACAATATGGCTTTAAAAAACACTGAAGAACCAAGAGTTCTTGCAATCATCCTGGGCGGCGGAAAGGGAACACGCCTATACCCACTTACAAAGGAACGCTCCAAGCCTGCTGTTCCTTTCGGCGGAAAATATAGAATTGTCGATATTCCGATTTCAAATTGTATAAATTCCGGTTACAAAAAAATATATCTTCTTACACAGTTCAACTCAGCCTCGCTCCATCTGCACATAAACAATTCATACAACTTCGACCGTTTTTCAGGCGGCTTTGTAGAAATTCTCGCGGCGGAGCAGACACTTGAACATTCAGGATGGTATGAAGGAACTGCGGATGCTGTGCGGAAAAATTTCGGTCATTTCAGAGTTCAGCATCCCACCCATTACATAATTCTTTCCGGCGACCAGCTTTATAAAATGAACCTCAAGGATTTCATGACAAAGCATATTGAAAGCGGAGCTGAAATCACAATAGCCGCAAAGGCTGTCAACAGAAGAGATGCCTCCGGATTTGGAATCATGCAGGTTGATGACTCCAGCAGAATTACGGCATTCATGGAAAAGCCAGCCAAGGATCAGAATATTGACGCATGGAAAATCCCTGAGAAGTCAAGAGGAGATCTTCCTGCCAGCCTTGAATACCTTGCATCCATGGGTATTTATATTTTTAATGCCTCTACAATGGAAGAGCTTCTGGACAACGACAAGACTGACTTTGGAAAGGAAATTATTCCAATGGCAATCAAGTCAAAGCAGGTGAACAGCTATATCTTCAATGACTACTGGGAAGACATCGGAACAATCCGCTCGTTCTATGAAGCCACGCTTGACCTCACAAATCCTGTTCCAAATTTCAACCTCTATGAGGAGGACAAGCCTATCTACACACAGATGCGCAATCTTCCTCCGAGCAAAATCAACAATGCAAACATGACAGCCACACTTGCAAGCGAAGGATGCGTCATTGAATACTCAAGGCTCCAAAAATCAGTTATAGGAATCCGCTCTATAATAAATGAAGGATGCGATTTGAACGGCGTTGTAATGATGGGAGCAGACTTTTACGAGACTGAAGAAGAAAAGGCAGAAAACAGAAAAAAGAAAGTTCCAAACCTTGGAATCGGAAAGAACTGCAAGATAAACAAGGCTATCATCGATAAAAATGCCCATATCGGAGACAACTGCTGTATAAACATCAATGGAAAAACTTATGAAGACGGTGACCACGGGCTGTTCTACAGTTCAGACGGAATCATTGTTATAAGAAAAGGCGCTGTAATTCCGGATGGAACAGTAATCTAAAAATGCGGTGCAAGCAATCCGAATGACTGCCCTGAAAAACCTCAGGGTGCATTTCAGGCGCGCGGCTTTGCAAAGATGCCTTGAAAAGACATTTTGCAGGCCGTGTTTTTTTTATTCTTCTGACATTCCGCCAGGATTCATTGAAGCAAGGAATGCCTCATTATCCTTGGTTTTCCGCATTTTATCACGTATAAGCTCAAGCATGTCAGCATCATCCATAGGATTAAGAACCTTTCGCAGAATCCACATTCTCTGAAGCTCTGCCTCGGAAAGAAGAAGCTCCTCTTTTCTTGTGCCGGACTTTTTGATATTGATTGCAGGAAAAAGCCTCCGCTCGGCAAGCTTTCTGTCAAGGTCTATCTCGCTGTTTCCAGTTCCCTTGAATTCCTCGAATATAACTTCATCCATGCGGCTTCCTGTTTCAATGAGCGAAGTTGAAATTATTGTAAGGGAACCGCCCTCCTCGACATTACGCGCGGCGCCAAAAAAACGCTTAGGCTTATGGAGAGCATTCGAATCAACACCGCCGGAGAGAACTTTTCCGGAAGTAGGAACTGTCTGGTTATATGCGCGTGCAAGACGTGTTATAGAATCAAGGAAAATAACAACGTCGCGCTTATGCTCAACAAGCCTCTTTGCTTTTTCCAGAACCATTTCAGCAACCTGAACATGGCGGGTGGCCTGCTCGTCAAATGTCGAAGAAATAACTTCGGCCCTTATGGAACGCTCCATTTCTGTAACTTCCTCGGGACGCTCATCGATAAGAAGAACAATAAGATAGACTTCAGGATTATTAACCGTTATCGCATTTGCAATTTTCTGCATCAAGGTTGTTTTTCCAGCCTTTGGAGGAGCTACAATCAAAAGACGCTGGCCTTTTCCAATAGGAACAAAAAGATCAACAATTCTGGTGCTCAGTTCAGTTGAAACAGTTTCAAGGCGAAGCTTTTCATTTGGATAAAGCGGCGTAAGATTTTCAAAAGGAACACGTGTCTGGGCAACATAGGGATCTTCAAAATTTACAGTTTCAATCCTCAAAAGCGCAAAGAATTTTTCACCTTCCTTGGGGCTTCTGGTCTGGCCATAAATCGTATCGCCCGTCTTTAAATTGAACAGGCGAATCTGGCTCGGAGAAATATAAATATCATCCGGCCCTGGAAGATAAGAATTCTGCGGACTCCGCAAAAAACCATAGCCATCCGGCAAAATTTCAAGCGCGCCAGAAGCAAAAATTATTCCGCCGTGGTCAGTATGCGCCCTGAGTATTGAAAAAATCAAATCCTGTTTTTTCATCGGCGCCATTTCGTCTGCGGAAATTCCATATTGAACACCAAGTTCTCTAAGCTCTGGCATACTTTTTTTGGTAAGGTCATTTATTAAAAGGCGGGGTTTGGACTCATACTCTTCAGGATTTTCTATTTTCTGCGCGGCCTGAACGGCTTCAAGCCTGGCCTGAAGATTTCTTTCGTAACTGGTGTTATTGTAGCGGTTGTTATAGCGGCGGTTTCCGTATCTTCCGTTTCCGTTCCATCTTCTGGTATTGTCATAGCGCGGACGGGAATAATGCTCTTCCTGGGATCCGCTGCCCTGCTCGTAGGAAGAATGCTGCTCAGAACTATCCAAAGCGGCAGAGGAATCCGCAGAAGAAGACTCGCTTTCCGGCGGCAATGACACAGAAGACTGCTCTGCATTTTCCGAATCATCCTTTTCCGGCTCAGAAGTTTTTTTCACAACACGCCGGCGCCTCACTTTCGGCTGGCTCTTTGGCTCATCTGAATCCGCAGACTCCGGATTTTCATTTCCTTCAAGCTGAGACACAGCTTCTTCCGCCAAGGAATCCGCTGTCTCGTCTGAATTACGGCGTTTAATAATTGCCATAGATTACTCCAAAAAATTTGAAATCCCCAAACAGATGGGATATGACATTTTTAATACAGGCACTGCAAAATAAGTTCCCGTATACAAAACTGCAATGTTTTTTTGATTTTATGTTCCGGCTGAAAATAATAAAACTTTCAGCGATTATATAAAAACCCTCACAGGGAAAAATTCAGGAATGTTCTTTTTTTCAGAAAAATAAAAACGAAATAGGCAAGCCTGCAACGCAAACTGCAAAACAAAATAAACCGCGGAATTCAGCGAATTATTTCAAACATTTCTTTATTTTAATCTCAATACAATGTCTTTGTCAATGAAATTAAACTTTTATATTTTCAATGAAACCTCAGATAAGTCTAAAACAAGAATTACCTTGCTTCGTTCGACTGCATAATCAAAGAATTTTTATATTCATCCGAAGCGGCAGAAAAAACATCAGAAGACGGTATTTCCTTCAGCATGGAAATTTTCCCTTCAAATTCTACCCCATCAGAAATACGAAGTCTTGCTGCTTTCAGGTCTCCGTGAACCCTGCTTCCAGCGCAAAGCTCTATGCGGTCTTTGGCTTCTATGTCTCCTGTTATTTTTCCTGAAACAACAATCGAATTTGCAATCATTCTGTCAATATCACAAACCGCGGTCTTTTCAATTTCAAGATTTCCTGATGCCTGTATAGTTCCATGAAATTTTCCAGTAACCACAAGATTATCTGAAAAACTCAGCACACCGTCAAATTCAGTCTCCTGGCCGAACACTGTTATATTTCCAGCAGTAAATTTAGACATCAGCACACCTCTTGCATAAAAACTTAGTTTGTCTTATTGAATGATTCATTTACAGGCAAATCCCACAGCGCTCTTTTTAATTCCTGTCCAGAGCGGAAAGCAACAACATAGTGTGGAGCAACTGAAAGCTGCTGGCCTGTCTTTGGATTACGGGCATTCTGCCTTCCTTTGCGGAGTCTAGGTTCAAAAGTTCCAAAACCTCGTAATTCTATAGTATCCCCTTCCTTCAAACATATTTTCATTTGATCAAAAAGATTTTCAACTATAGATTGAACTACAAATTTTTCACATTTTGTATTTTGATAAACAGCTTCCAGCAAATCGTTTTTTGTGACTTTTTTTGAAGACATTCCAATACCATAATAAAAGGAACCGCCTAAAAAAAACTGTTCAGTATAATCCCGAGAAAATCCAGGACACAGTTAAATACAAAGCTATTAGACAGTTCCCTTTTTAATTTATTTTGCTGCTGCAAAAGTTACATTATAAAGAACAGCCATACGGCTCTTTTTACGAGCACATGCATTAAGTTTTATAACACCCTTGCGGTATGCATTGTCAAGTTCAGAATGAAGAACCTTGAGTTTTTCCTGGGCAAGCGGCTGATCCTTTTTCAAGACAGCTTCCATATATTTTTTAAGGCTTGTATGAATTCTAGACTTTACAGCCTTGTTGCGCATTCTGCGGACTTCGCTCTGAGCATGTCTCTTTTCTGCAGATGTTTTCTTTACTGACACAGGATACCTCCGTATAATTTCCTATGAAAATAACATTAATTTAATTTTATTTAAAATCTTTTGGTCTGCGTTCAATGCGCTTGCACTTCTGACATTCCGCAAGATTCTTAAGCTTTCCGTTTTCAAAAAACGTCTTCATTACAATTTCACCGCCGCAATCTGGGCAAATAAATTTCTGTGTTGCAACAGTTGTACGAGAGTTCTTACTGGCTCCGGCCATTATCTTCCTCCATAATAGATTTTTAGCCTCCAAAGAAAAGGAAGCTTATTTTTTATTTGAAACAGCGGCAATTCAAAATCAACAGACATTGGAAAAACCACAGATTTCTTTATATGTTCTAAAAATATACACAATTTAATATTTGTATGTCAAGAACAGAACCTAGATTCTTGGCAAAATAAAAGGCAACTTTTCCCAAAAAACAGGACTAAACAGCATCAGAAGACGGCGGAAGCTTTCTCCATTCATCAAGCTGATTTTTTATCAATTCCCTGGCTTCCTCCAGCACATTCTTCTGCTCGTCCTTTGTTGAAGGAAAAGGAAAAACTTTAAGAACCTTCACGCGGTAAGAGCCTCTGTGGAGATTTTTGAACAGGGAATCAAGCCTTGAAATCTGCCAGCCGCCATCAAGCGCGCAGACCGCAACAGGAAGCGATGTTCCTTCCACAAGCCGCCTGAATCCGGCCGCATAGAACTGCCCTACATTTCCATCGCGGGTTCTTGTTCCCTCAGGAAAAATAATGGGCGTTTTTCCGCCTGAAAGAACACGTCCTGAAAAGGAATCTATCGACAACATCGCGACAGACGGACTTCCGTGGCGGGGAATCATGCAATGCCCCTGGGACTTCAGCATTTTTCCTACCATCGGAACACAGCCGAGTGTATCCTTTGCAACGAACCTTGCCTTTTTTCCGCCGAAAAAACGCAGATAAACCACAATGTCAAAAAGACTCTGATGGTTTGAAATCACGACAAACTGCGGAGGAAGATTTTCCAGACTTTTCTTATCTTCCAGAAGACGGAATTTCCTGTAAAATCCAAGCAGGGCAAAGACAACCCTTGCGCAGTGGCAGGTGATATAATCAGACCAGAAAAGCGCAGCCCTTTTGCTGAACGGATAGACAAGGCAAAGCATGAGCGCAGGAAATGCGATTTCTCCAAGACAAAACAAAAGTGTAATAAAACTAAGCATGGCCTGATTATACCAAGGGTTTTTCTATTATTCAACAAGCAGAAGATTCACGTCGTCCATCACAATCCACGCTCCGTTCGCGCCTCCAGCGGCATCGAATTCAGCCTTTATATGCGCTGACACCGTAATGGACTCGTCCTCCGCAGTAAACTCGAACTCAGGAAGCTCTGCCCTGAAAAATTTTTTCCATACATTCGGAATTTGCACATCAGCTGAAAATTCCCTCACAGAGCCGTCCCTGCCTGATATGCTCACCTTGAAAACTGTTCCGCTCGGATTTTTTACTCCGGTGCCCTCAAAGCTTGCAAAGCACTTGTATTTTCCGCATGAAAGATTTTCAACTTTCTGTGAAATATCGAATTCGTAGCCGCTGGAATCCCATGCAGTAAAATAGCACAGGCCGTCCCTTGCATTCTGGCTGTTCCTGTCAACCTTAGGCTCCCCGGCGCCAATTTTGTTTTCCACAGTCCAGCCTGTCAGGTCGGAAGTTTCAAAGCTGCCGTTGACAAGGAAATTGCTTGCCGTAACCCGGACAGTGCATAAAACAGGAGTGCCGTTTTTCAGCCTGCCGGAAACTTCATACTCTCCGAACGAAGGATTCTGCATGACAGCAGAGGCGGATTTTTCATCCCATTCAACGCTCTCGTTTTTTACTTCGCCGTTATTGTAGAGAACACTGACAGTACCAGGAAGCGCGCCCTGTTTTCCGAATGCGAATTCAACAGACGGAGATTCAATGCGTATTATACCGAGTTTTCCCCTGGAGCCTGTCCGCGCATATTTGAACACATTCAGCGACTCAAGGGCTTTTCCGTCAAAATCAAAGAGCGCCTGATTATCCCATGTTCCGCCGTTCATTCCGGAGCCGACTTCCCTGTCATATTCCGCGGCAAACGAACTTGCCCATCCGCAGCCAAATTTTTCCCAGGATCGCGCATTTTCCGCAAGAACATCGGCGGCGCCAGGAGCAGCCGGATCATATTTTTTCACAGGAATCCAGGCAGGCTCCCAGTAAAACACGCCCACGCCCTTCTTTACCGAAGCAACAGCCGCAATCACATCCCTGACCGCAACAGCCTGACCTTCAACTGAAATAGGATAGCGGAATTCCTGGTTGCTTGACATTGAAGAAACAACATTTCCAAAGCCGTCCCCGTCTTCGTCCGTGAAAGGATATGAAGTTTCCGCGACCATGACTTTTTTACCATATATATTTGAAAGTTTTTTCAGCACAACAGAAAGCTTGTCAACATCTCCGTGCCAGAACGGATAATAGGAAGTTGCAAAAATGTCATAGTCAACCTTGTACTTTTCAAGCATCGAAGCCTTTTTTTCAAGATAGCCGTCCGAAAGAGGATCAGTATAGTGAACGGCAATCTGAATTCCGCTGTCAAACGAGCGAACAGCGTCACATCCGGCCTTTACCAGAGCGCAGACAGCATCGTCATAAATTTCGCCGCAGATTCCATTATTAATTTCATTTCCCACCTGAACCATTTTTACATTTACACCGGCGTTTTTCAAAGCCTGAAGGCTTTCCAAAGTAAAAGAAGACACCGCAGATTTTTTCTGGTCAAGCGAAAAATCCTTCCATGCCTTCGGAGCAGACTGCTTGTTTGGATCCGCCCAGAAATCTGAATAATGAAAATCAATCAAAACATCAAGGCCGGCTGCCGCTGCCCTTTTTCCGATTTCCACGGCAGTTTCAACGGTACAGTTTCCGCCGCCGTATCCATTTCCGTTTTTGTCAAACGGCTCATTCCAGACACGCACTCTGACACAGTTCACACCGCCGCTTTTCAGCAGATTAAGAAGATCCTGTTTTTTTCCCTTGGAATCATAAAAAACTCCGCCGGCTTTTTCCACTGAAATCATCGATGACACATCTGCGCCCATTATAAAATCTTCCGCAAGATTTTCCACAGGAAGAACTGTTATTTTTTCATTCTTGCCGCCCAAAGCTCCGCAGCCAACCGAAAAAAAACAAAAGCAGCATAACAGCGAAATCAACAACCTCACCTCAAGCAGCGAAGTATGTTGATTCTTAGAAGGTATCGCAGCCGGATTTCGATGCAAGCAGCGGGATATCAAGCCCTCAGCACAAATAAAAAAATTTCTACACAAAGAATTCATAAAGCCTCCAAAGCGCGGAAAAAGACCGCAAATAAAAATCAACACGAGTTGATTAAATATTATACATCATAAAATTCCATAAGGCAAATTCTTTTTAAAACAAAAAACTGCTCAATAAGCCAAGCGCGAATCTGAAAACTTCCAGAAAAACGCTGCCTATTGAACAGTCTATTCAAAAACTATAAAGAACTAGAAAACGCTCTGCTGTTAAAATTTCTTTACAAAGGCATCCTTGAAGCCGAAATCCTTGAACCTTGCAAGAACTGCGCCGTATTCATCAACGGAAAGCGGTCCTATAAGAACACGGTAATTTTTTCCGGCCGGAATAAGCACAACAGGATATTTAGAATACTTTACAATAAGCTTTTCTATATTCTTGTCACTGCTCATTGTTGCAATCTGAACATAGTAACATCCCTTTGAAAGTTCTGATTCCGAAGCCTTTACATAGTCCCTGATGTTCACAGGATATTCAACAGCAGACTGCACAGGGCTTACTTCAACAGGAACAATTTCCACAACCTGCTCCTTGGAAGGCTCGACAGGCGTTGGAGCTTCAGGCTCGGACGGAACAAGGATAATCGGAGCATATTCATCGCTGCCAGAAACAGTTTCTTCAACTTCCTCTACGTCCTTAACTTCCTCGACTTCTTCCACTTCTGAAACATCTTCCACAGGAGAAGTCTCCTCTACAGAAAGCGATTCTTCTTCTACAGGCGAAACTTCCTCTGCCTCAAATTCTTCGGATTCTAATTCATCATCTTCTTCTGCACAAGCAGGCTCTTCGTCCTGGAATTCTTCAGCCTCGGCTTCTTCTTCTACAGGTGAAAGTTCTTCTGAAAGCACAGCTTCAGCTTCGCTTTCCTCAGCAGGAGACGGCTGCTCAACTGCATTCTTTGACTCAAGGAATCCATCCTCAACGCTTTCATAATCCTCAAGCGGCTCGGCGGAATCTTCCGGCTCTGTATTTTCTTCGCAAGGTTCGTCCATAACCTCATAATCTTCAATATCTTCAATCACAGAATCGTCAGTGGAATCTTCCTGTAATGGAACAATTTCAGGCTCTGGTTCAGTTGAAAAATCAGCCTCGGCTTCTTGTGCGCTTTCCAGCGGCTCTTCATCAGGAATCTCATCCGGCGCATTTTCTGAGTCCCCGTCATCAAACAGAGGAATTCCAGCAACGGAAACAGCCGGCGCTTCAACAGGTGCTTCTGGAGCTGCGGCGGCAGACACATCCGGTTCGGCGGACACAACTTCAGCTGGCACAGCAGCGGCAGGAGCATTTTCAGCAGGCAAAGTTTTTTCATCAAGCACTGCGCTTCCCGACACGGTTTCATCAAAAAATCCCGAGCGAGGGGCAAGCTTTACCCTTACTCCAGAATTGCGCTCAATTCCAAGGCTTTTTGCGGATTCCTCTGAAATAAGAACTGCGATTCCGTCGGATGCATCCAAAGTTCCAAGATTCAGAATCTGCAAAGTGATTCCTGTCTTAGGATTTGTTATTGAAACGCTGTCTCCCGGAAGATAGCCAGCGGTTTTTCCAAAATATCCCGCCGGAAGATCGTCTTTGCCGGCAACCTCAATAATGCCCTCCACAGCTCCCTGCGGCTCGGCAAAAAGAGAAACTGAAAACAATAAAATTAAAATTCCAGATAAAATTTTTTTCATACGTCCCCTACCTACGGATGATTCTATATATATCGTCTGCTATGTCAGAGATAAAATCAGAAAGCCCTGCATAATTTTTTCCGGCATGAGGATTTTTCTTTCCGCTGCCGAGAGCCGAGCCAGAGCCTACATGAACAAGCCTCCATGAAACGGAGCCTATGTTCGCAAGCTGGTCTGAATCCGGATTTGTTGAATTCTGCGGAGTGAAAAACACCGTCATCTCCACAAAATAATCAACGCCGCCTTCCCATGCTTCCTGCATAGATTTTTTGAAAAACGAAGCATCCTTCTCTTCCGCATCGGAAACAACGGGAGGAGAATTTGAAACAATGATTCCCTTTCCAAAGAAAAAATCAAACATGCTGTCTTCTATGGTAAAAGAAGAACTGCGGATTTCAGGATCCCCGTGCTGTACAACCTGAAATGCAACAGAAAGCGCCTCAGCGCAGAACACAGCACAAGACAAGATGAACAGCAATGCTATCCTTTTGAAACCCATAGGAAAAACCTCTTTTATGGCAATTAATCTCTTTTGAGTGTTAATCAGCACTTTCTTAGAAAACTGAAAACCGCGCTCTCAATTATTCATCGGCTTTTTTCTTCAATGGGTTAAGCATTTTATGGGAAGCTCCAGAAACTTCATTCTCTGCGCTTCCCTTATACTGAAAAAGACAAAAAAATCATGACTTGAAGGATGAAGACTCAAGGCGTTTTCTACAGAAAAAATAGGCGGGAATCAAAAAGCAGTCGGCAAGAATCCATGCAGAGGGAGAAGCAAAACATGCGGCGGTATATCCGAACAGCGGCACAAAAAACAGCCCGAACATTCCGCGCCCCGCAAGTTCAAAAAGCCCGGCAAAAAGCGCAAGCCGCGTAAAGCCCATTCCCTGGATCATAAAGCGCACAATATTTACAAGCGCAAGAGGAAAATAAAACGCGCTGTTCGCAACAAGGAATTTATAGACATTGGCAAGAATTTCAGTCTTCCCAGCATCCACAAGAATCATTCCAAGCCTCCGCCCGAACACAAGCATAACCATAAACGCCGCCGCCGAATACACAAGTCCCAGCAAACCGCAGCTGAAAAGCCCCGGATTCAGCCTTGAAAACCGGTGCGCACCTGTATTCTGCCCGGCATAGGTCGCCATTGTGGTTCCCATTGCATCAAAAGGACAGCAGAAGAAAATCGAAATTTTGCTAGCCGCCGAAACAGAGGCAACAGCCGCAGAGCCAAGCGCATTCACAGCAGACTGAAGCAGAACGCTTCCGACAGCCGTAATGGAATACTGGAGCCCCATCGGAATTCCCATGGAAAGCAGAATATAAAGATGGCGCGCGGAAGTCTTCCAGTCCTCGCGGGAAAGATGAAGCACAGGATAATTTTTCAGAATAAAAAGAAGACAGGCAATACTGGAAACCGACTGCGAAACCACAGTCGCAAGAGCAGCCCCTTCTACTCCAAGCCCAAGCGCAAGAATAAAGAAAAGATCCAGCGCAATATTCAAGACGGAGGAAACCACAAGAAAAACAAGCGGAGTCCGGCTGTCCCCAACAGAGCGGATAACGGCCGCAAGCAGATTGTAGGCAAGAGAAGCAGGAATTCCTGCAAGAATTATCACAAGATAGCCGTATGAGCCGCTGAAAATATCATCCGGAGTCTTCATAAGAACAAGAAGCGGCCTGCAGGACACAACTGTAACCGCCGTAACAACAGCCGCCGCGCACACAGTAAGCTTAATTCCGCCTGAAATAAATTTGCGCATCTCAGAATAATCCCCTGCGCCGAACATCTGAGAAACAGGAATTGCAAAACCATTGCAGATTCCCATGCAGCCGCCGATTATAAGAAAACAAACCGCGCCTGTAGAGCCCACCGAGGCAAGGGCAGAAACGCCAAGACATTTTCCCACTATAAAAATATCAGCCAGGTTGTAAAACTGCTGAAACAGATAGCCTAAAAAAACAGGAACTGCAAATTCCAAAATAAGCCGCATGGGGCTTCCTGATGTCAAATCCTTTGTCATTTGCAAATAGATATATGCATTTTTAAGATGTTTGTCAAATGGAAGAAAATCCGCCAGCGCAAAAAACTGCCCCGGAAATTCAAAACTTTACGGGGCAAGCTCAAAGCATTAGGATGAACACTGAAACTGACATTCGCCTTGTTCAGTGTCCAAAAAGTCAGTGAATCTGGTTCAATGCGCTTACCACAGCGTCAACGCCTGCCCTTCCGACATTGGTTGATCTTCCTGCTCCCCAGTACTGTTTTCCGTCCTCACAGGTAATCTGCACGTACGCAACTGCGGAAGTATCGTTTCCAGTGCCGATACTGTGCTCATGAAAAGCCGTTATGCTGAATTTCGGAGCCGGAGTTTCAGAAAGCGCGCCTGCAAACGCATCAAGCGGACCGTTTCCGGTTTTTCCTATTGAATAACGCTTGCCTTCCCATTCGACAACAGCGCGGCATGAAGTGGACTCAGAGCTTTCCTTTCCCTCAAGGTGAGTTTCCGCGAGGTCTATTATCGCCAGCTTGCCTTTTGCCTCAAGCCAGTTGCTTACAAAAAGATTGTATATTTCTTCCTTGCCAAGCTCACGCTGAGCCTTGTCCGCAGCGGCCTTTATAAGCGCTCCAAGCTCCGGGTGCATTGCCTTTGGAAGGGAAATTCCATAGTCCTGCTCAAGAATATATGCCGCTCCGCCCTTTCCAGACTGGCTGTTTATTCTGATTATGCCTTCGTACTGTCTGCCGATGTCATGCGGATCAATAAGAATGTAAGGAACATCCCAAAGCGCATTTGCAGGCATACCGGCGCGGGCTGCCATTCCCTTTCTGATAGCGTCCTGATGGCTTCCGCTGAAAGCTGTAAACACAAGCTCTCCGACATAGGGAGTGCGCGGATTTATTTCCATTTCCGTAAATTTTGTATAAAGCTCCCCGATGCTCTGAACATCATGGAAATCAAGGCAAGGATCAATTCCCTGGCTGAACATATTGAGCGCAACATTTACAATATCAAGGTTGCCCGTGCGCTCACCGTTTCCAAAGAGACAGCCTTCAACTCTGTCCGCTCCGGCAAGAAGAGCAAGCTCGCAGGACGCAACTCCAGTTCCCCTGTCATTGTGGCAGTGCGTGCTTATAATTACATTTTCCCGGCCGGAAATATGCCGCGAAAAATACTCCACCGCATCGGCATATACATTAGGCGTGTAGCACTCAACCGTTGTAGGAAGATTCAAAATAACCTTGCTGTCCGGAGAGCAGCCCCATTCATTTTTCACAGCCTCGCAGATTTCAATCGCAAAATCTATTTCAGTGTGAGAAAAGCTTTCCGGCGAATATTCAAGGCGGATTCTGCGGCGGTCCTCTTCTGAAAGGCATGATTTTATGCACTTAACTCCGTCAACTGCAATCTTCTTTATTTCTTCCTTTGATTTTCCGAATGTATATTTTCTCTGCGCCGGTGAAGTTGAATTATAGATATGGAAAATCGCCTGTTTGCAGCCTTTGAGCGACTCCATTGTCTTTCGCACAAGAGCCTCCCTGGCCTGGCAAAGAACCTGAATGGTAACGTCATCGGGAATATGGTCTTCCTCAATCAGGCGGCGGATGAATTCATATTCGGTGTCGCTTGAAGCCGGAAATCCAACTTCAATTTCCTTGAACCCAAGCTTTACGAGCAAATCAAAAAAAGCAAGCTTTGTGTCAATTCCCATGGGATTCACAAGTGCCTGGTTGCCGTCCCTGAGGTCAACAGAACACCATACAGGAGCCTTTGTTATTTTATTCGAAGGCCATTTTCTTTCAGGAAAATCAATATCACCCACGCGGGCGTATTTTCCCATCGGATTCATACTTGTTTTCATATTCACCTCTCTTGAAAAAAAAAGACCTGCCGCCAAACGACAGGTCTGTGATTTACAGCATAGCAGCCTACCAGCAACCGTCAGTCCGGCATAAAAATGAGAAACCAAGTGCTAGTAGAAGAAGCTTTCTTTTCATATAGATAGACTGTACCGTAAACAGAGCATCAATGTCAATGCATCAGCAAAACAGTTTTTAAACTTCGCACTGCTGAAAACATTCCGTAAAATGAATTTTTTTTCTGTCACGGATTTCTTTATCAGAGGCATTTTGGATAATTCCGAGTTTTTTCAACAGACCTTTTTTAGCTCCCGTTATTCAATCGGCTTGAAATCAGAAGCGGGATGCTTGCACACCGGGCATATAAAATCATCAGGGAGCGTTTCGCCTTCATAAATATAACCGCATACAGTGCAGATAAATCCCTTTTTCTTTTCAGCTGAAGAAGGCCGCGGCTTGATATTTTTCTGATAAAATGAATAGGTTGCAGAAGGAGCATCAGACAGCACTGCTCCGTCAGTAACATCAGCAATAAAAAGAGTGTGCGTTCCCAGGTCGACAGAAGAAACAACTTTTGCACTCAGGAATGCATTTGTTTCTTCAAGAATATAAACAAGCCCGTTGTCAGATCTCTTAAACGAAACCGCCTGCATCTTATCAGTATCCTTTCCGCTCTGAAATCCCCAGTGCTTGTATGTTTCGAATTTTGAATTTTCAGACAGAATGGAAACATTGAATTCCTTTGTCTGCATAATCATGTCATGCGTGTAATTACTTTTGTTGAGCGCAAGTGAAATTCTGTTAGGCTGTGAAGTAACCTGCCCCACAGTATTTACAATGCAGCCGTTATCCTTTGAGCCGTTTCTTGCAGTCAAAATAAAAAGTCCATAAGTTAAATTAAACATAGTCTTTGAATCCATAAAAGCCTCCAATTTTTTTTAAGAAACACAGGGAAATCCGAATTCGCATTGTCCTGCAATCACTCTTCATACTAATAAAAATCATGAAAATTTGCAAATTCCCGGAAAATAAAAAAATCAAAATCATGCATTGCACCTGAAAAATGAGTATATTTAAAATGGCGCCTAAAAAATTTTCTTTCAATAATTTTTCAAAGGCGGATTAATGAAATTTCAGACAGGAGGATTTTTATGGAAACAGGAAAAACCAAGATTGCTTTTTATGATGCCTGCAGCTACGACAAAGAGTCTTTTTCAGAGCAGAACAAGAATTTTTTATTTTCAATCGATTTCTTTGATTTTCATCTGACAGAAAAAACAGCATTGACCGCAGCCGGATACGATGTGGTCTGCACTTTTGTAAATGACACTCTTAACAAAGCGGTTATAGCCACACTAAAAAAATGCGGTGTAAAAATGATAGCCCTCCGCTGCGCAGGATTCAACAATGTTGACCTTGACAGCGCAAGAGAAGCCGGAATAAAAATTGCAAGAGTTCCTTCATACTCTCCACATTCAGTGGCAGAACACGCGCTTGCCATATTGCTTGCGCTCACACGGAAAATTCCCCAGGCATATCTTAGAACCCGCTCAGGAAATTTCATGCTCAGCGGACTGACAGGCCGGGACTTGAACGGTCTTACAGCAGGCGTAATAGGAACAGGAAAAATAGGAAAGGTCATGGCTGAATGTCTGGCCGGCATCGGAATGAATATCATCATGTACGACGCATACCCTGATAATGAGTGGGCAGATCAAAAGGGATTCAAATATATTCCGCTAATCGAGCTGTTCCAGAAAAGCGATGTAATCACACTGCACTGTCCGCTGACTGACGACACCAAGCACCTTATAAATGAAAACTCGCTTGCCATGATGAAGAATGATGCCGTGATAATAAACACAGGCCGGGGCGCGCTCATAGACAGCCATGCGCTTGTAAAGGCTCTGAAAAAAAGAACAATAGGAGGAGCCGCCCTTGATGTCTACGAGGAAGAAAGCCGGTACTTTTTTGCAGACTGGTCAGCGGATGTCATAAAGGACGATATGCTCTCACGGCTTCTATCGTTTCCGAATGTCATTATAACAGGCCATCAGGCGTTTCTCACAACAAATGCCCTGAAAGCCATCGCAGACACAACACTTCAGAATATCAAGGATTTTACAGAAAAAAGGGAGTCAAAAAATACGCTGGTTTGAGCAAGCCCGGCATTTTTGCAAACAGATTGTACAAGTTTTCTCAAAGTGCTATAGTGTGCAAAGATTATTCTTTAATTAACAGAGGTCAAAAAAATGATTACTTATTTTGCCGGATTATGCTCCTCTGCATTGTCGGTTATTTTCATCATTTTTATTATCGGCGTGCTCGGCTTTATGCTTGGCGGAATCAACGTAAAGGGCATTTCACTTGGAACGGCAGGTGTTCTCATTGTAGCAATTATTTATGGAATCGCCATACACTACGTTCCTGAATTTTATGTTGCAGACAGAAAAATTGTCCTGTGGGGCTCTTCGATAAAGGCGAATTTCAGCCTTATTTCAAATATCGGAACTGCTCTATTTGTTACAGCAGTAGGACTTATTGCCGGACCTAAGTTTTTCCGCACATTCAACAGAAAATCAATCGCATACCTTCTTCTCGGAGTGATAATAATCGCGATCGGAGGAATCACTGCGGTTATCTGTGTAAAATGCGACGGCAATCTTTCCCCGGAAATGGCAGCCGGACTTTTGACAGGCGGTCTTACAAGCACACCTGGATTTTCAGCAGCAAAGGAAGTTCCAAATGTTGATCAGGATGCTGTGAGCGCAGGCTACGGAATAGCATATCTTTACGGAGTTTTAGGAGTTGTTCTTTTTGTGCAGATTATTCCCAAAATCCTGAAAGTTGACATTGTAAAAGAGCGCGAGCATTTTGTGGCAGCCAATTCAATATCTATTCCAGAGCCAAAAGGAAAACTCGTTCAGCTTGAAGAATTCGGCTTTTTCCCGTTTTTCCTTGCAGTAGCCATGGGCTGTGTAATAGGCGCGATTGAAATTCCAAAGATACATTTTTCTCTTGGAAATTCCGGCGGAACGCTTGTATCAGGTCTTATAATAGGGCACTTCGGAAGAATAGGAAAACTTGACTGTAGAATCAGCAAGCAGACTTTGAATTTCATGAGAGAACTGGGGCTTGTTCTGTTCCTTATAGGCGCAGGAGTTCCCGGCGGAGTGAATTTTGTTTCAAATGTGAAGTTCTCTTACTTTATCTATGGAGCAATAATGACAACTGTTCCTATGGTTGCCGGATATATCATAGCCCGCTATGTATTCAAGCTCAGTATTTTCAACAACCTCGGTTCAATTACAGGCGGAATGACAAGCACACCGGCTCTCGGCTCATTGATTGCAGCAGCAGGAACTGATGAAGTTTCTTCTGCGTATGCGGCTACATATCCCTTGGCTCTTGTTTCAATCGTTCTCACTGCAAAAATAATTGTCATGGTTTTATAGACTTCGCAACCAATATCAGGGTATTGCAGTCGGAATTAATACCCCTTATACGATGCAAGCATTTGGGGTATTAAACATTCCGCACGAATAAAAAAATGCACATGCTGACTGAAAATTTTTCAGTCAGCTATTTTTTTCATGTTGAATTTCTTCAAAAAGACATCCATGCCTCTATAAAGGCGAATAAAAACTTCCTGCTATTTAAATGGATTTAGTTTTATACTCCACTTCTATTTACATTTATTTGACAGTTCAAGAAGGCAAATGAAAAGATAATTTAAATAAAAAAAAGACCCTAAAAAAGGGTCTTAAGCATCTCCCACGGGAATTGAACCCATGTTGTCGGGATGAAAACCCGATGTCCTAACCACTAGACGAGGGAGACATAAGCAACATTCATTGCGATGTAGAAAATATATCACATTACAATATATTGTGTCAATAGCAAAATTAAAAAAATAATTTTTTTTACATTCCCATATCAAATTTTTTTACAAGCTTCATTTTCAAAGCATTCAAATCATTATCTGACAATCCCAGCATAATAGCACTGTTTACATCATCCATTGATTTTGAATACTCGCCCATGTTGTAATATGACAAAGCCCGCCTATAATAGACATGACTCTGAAAAGCATCAATTAAAAGAGAATTATCAAAGCAGGCGACAGCTTCCTGGTCTTTTCCCTGGACTGAATAAACAATCCCCTGATAATACATGGATTTAAAACATTTAGGGTCATAATCAATGCTCTTCTTGAAATCAGAAAGAGCTTCTTCATAAAGATTTTGCGCAAAATACGCCATTCCCCTATGCTTAAAAATAACGCTCAGAACCAAATCTGAAGGCGTAGGTACAGAATTTATAATCTGGGTATAAATTTCAATAGCGCTTTTGAAATTTCCAACATTATGCTCATGCAGCGCGGCAAGAATCAAATCATCTATGCTGTTTCTGGAAAAAGAAGAAGTTTCCAATGCAATGTCTTTGAATCCCTGTGGCTTAGAACAGCCAAGCAAATTCTCTGAAAATTCATCAGCCTTTTCATAAAATGAATTTCTCCGCGCGCCAAGTTCACTCTGAAGGCGTTTTTGATAATCACGTATTTCCTGAAAAATAATATCGGCCAAAGTAAGGCTTGCATTTATTGAAGCGAGTTTTCTGCGCAACGGCTTGTCAAAAGGATTGAATTCAGACTTGTAAACAAGCTCGTGCTCAACTTCCGCCCATGCATCCTGTAAAATTGTACGTATCTGAATTTCGCAGACAAGTTTATCCTTGAGATCATCAGAAAGTCCTGTTTCCGGCAGACAGTTTTCAGGAATAGAAACAAGAATATGAACAGACTCATAGCCAAACTCTTTAAATGACTGCTCTGCCCCCTTACGCTCAATTTCCTTTACTGAAAACAAGTCCACAATCTGTTTTTCAACAAGCGCAAGATCCTCCACAAAAGCACAAATTACCCGGATGCCTATCATGTCAGTAAGCACAACAAGTCCCTTTCCGGAAGAAGACTCCTCTGCTTTTTGCCTGAGGATTTTCTTATAATAACTGGAAAATGACTTTATCCTTGATTTATATGTAGGATTTGACGGCAAATGAATATTTTGCTTCAATAAATTTTCAATTTTCCCCAAAATTTCATTAAATATGGGCCTATAACTTTCGTAGCAATTTTCAATTTTAATTTTATTGGGAACAATATTCTTTTCAGACATATACGAAAATAAAAATAAAAAACCTTTTTCAAATCATAAAAAAAGACCGTCCCGTAAGGACGGTCTAACATGCAAGACAATAACTAAAAATTACTGAACAGCATCCTGTGTTGATGACTGTGCATTAGAATTAGAATTTGCATCAAGTGATGAAGTAAATTCTGCTTCTGTTGCCATCTTTGATTTTTCGAGATAACGATTAACCTGCTTGTTTCCAAAGCGAGCCATCTCACCATTCTGGCGATCTCTTTCTTTCTTTGTGATAATTCCCCAAAGGTCTTCATCATCAATATCGCGATCAGAAGTAAGAATAGCAAGGTCATAGATAACCTTTACATCCTTGAAGTAACCGATATAGTTGTCACCGATATGAGAAGCATCACGAACAACCTGGAATCCAGAGAACTTTACAAACGGAATTCCGCGTGGGTAGATTGGGTAAACTCTGATTTCACGTGTGCGAACTTCTGAAATATAATCAGGGTTGTTCCAGATAAGAGTCTTCCATCCGTCAAAATACAAATTTCCCATCAGGTAGCGGCGCTCTACTCCATCATTGTCCTTGAGAAGAACATAAAGAGCATGTGGATAATTCATACCCATTGTTGTAACAGCGATTGACTTCAATGTGCCTACATTTCTTACAACACCATAGCCGTCTTCAAAAAGATATTTTCCCTTCTGCTCGTCAGTTGGCTGCTGGCGCTCACCATTTTCATTAGCATCAGAAAGTGGCTCGTAAGCAGGAATATCAAATGCAGGAACAATCTTTGCATTTGCATTGTTAGCCCATGTTGGGAATACAACACGTACACCCATTACACTCTTTCCAGCAAAAGGAACATCTGCTGATTCCTTTACAGGAGCCGCAACTACCTGAGAAAGAGCAACAGAAACTGGGTTCTTGGCAGAAGAGTTGAGAACAACTTCCCATTCAGGAAGAGCCAATGATGTTTTCATCAGTGTTTTCTGGTCACTTGTGAAAGTTGCACCAGCAGCAACAGAATAATCCATTACAGTTCTGCTATTCTGTGTTGGATTTCCATTCTCATCTGCTACAGTGTCTGCATCAAGCTGTGAAAAATCAATAAGAACTGATTCTTTTGCAACAGCGACTGAACCTGCCAAAATCATTGCAGCAACGGTTAAAAATAAAGTCCTCTTCATTAGAAGCTCCTTTTAATACATATATGATGTAGCCTTGTTATAATAGTATCTATTAAGAAAACATTTTTGTCAACTTCTTTTATTTTTTTTTTACCCAAAACAGCCCAGGGGAAGCTTTAAAAACTGAAGTTTTCCCAGGCAAATCAAAGAAGCTGACAGCCAAAAAAAACTCAATCCTCCCAAAGCACGGGCTTTCCGTCTATATATAAATAAATTCTATCAATATTCTTAAAATTTTTCATGATATTTTTGTGCAACAATGAAACGCTTTTCTTCATATTAAAAGTTTCGGAATTTACAAAAAGAGCATCGGCTGTAAACCCAAGATACAAATTTTTTCCGCTGAGAAAGCAGAATTCAGTTCTTGTTCCCGGGGAAAAAAGAAATTTGACTCTGTTTGTCATCGGGCCAAGCAGAAGCTCATCCACAAAGAAACGCACGGCATCATTTCCCTTCTTTTTTTCAGCATACCTTGTTTCCGTGCATATACGGCTTGACTCATAAGATTCAAAGTAGAAAATCTGCCTCCAGTGGTACCTGTAAAAACAGAAGGACACACCGGAAACAATCAGGGAGCCAAAGAAAACACCTGCAAAGGCAAGCGCAACAATATTTTTTTTTCTGCTATTCAATTTAGTTTCCTGTAAAACCGCGGGTTCTCTCGAAATTTGTTACAAATTCCTGAAGTCCATTATATATTCCAAGCGACAGCTTCTGCAAGTAGTTAGTGTCGTTCAGCAGCAGCCCTTCATTTTTGTTGGAAAGAAATCCCAGCTCTATGAGGACACTGGGCATGTTTGAATTTCTGACCACGAACCACTCCTCTTCCTTGATTCCGCGGGAGTTGCTCAAATTTCCAACCTGCGCGGCAATTCCGTTCATGATAAATTTCGCCATGAGAATCGATTCGGTGGTGTATTCCTCTTCAGTCATGCTGTTCAAAATCGGAAGGATTGAAGCATCCTCGTTAACTGACTTGGAATTCAGAACCTGGCGGCGGTATCCGGGCGAAAGATACCAGACCTCATATCCTGTGACCTTTTCGCTCATACTGGAATTCACATGGACTGAGACATAGAGAATCGCTTCATTTTCCTTGAGCTTGACGGAATTTGCAATTTCAGTGCGCTGCGAAAGTGTAAGAAAAACATCGGTACTGCGCGTCATGAGTATGTTTTTTTCAGGATAGGCTTTTTTCAGGTAATCCCTCAGCATAAGCCCGACTTTCAGATTTATATCTTTTTCAACAACAGTGATTTTCTTTCCGCCTGAAACATGAGTGGAGCTTGCGCCGGGATCTTTTCCGCCGTGCCCCGGGTCTATCAGAATCGCGCCGATTTTATAGGGAGTTTCTGAATTCTGTAGCTTGAAAAAATTTTCGGCAAGATTGAAAAAAGCAGATGTGGACACAAGCTTTCCGCCTTCAAAAAAAGGAGCGGCCTCGGAAACAAGAGTCTTGTAGTCCTGAATAAAAAACAAATCCCCTGCCCTGAATGAAATTCTATGCCCGTTTTTTTCAAGCAGCCCGGAGGAAGTCATGGGATCCCAGTAAAATGAAATTCCGTTTTTCTGCACATTCTGAATAAAATCCATTTTTCCATTCTGGCAAAAAACAGAACAGGATAAAAAAGCAAGCAGAAAAAGAACAATTTTTTTTACCTTCATTTCTCCTCCAGCTGGACAGAATCCGAATAATACAAAACTCCCTGAATTCCGCCGCGAAGAAGACAACGCCAGAACTCAGCGGCACCGAGGCGTGGATGCAAAGGAGAAATGCGGTCAAAAAGATGCACAGTGTCGATTATGCTTCTGAAATTCCAGTCGCGGACTTCCTCCATGGGCTTTGTCAGTTCAGAAGGAATCAAATCAGCGGCAGGGCAGTTTTTTTCAATGGCAAAATTTTTTCCAATTCCATTAAAGAATTTTTTCAGCTCAGAACCGGGCCTGAACGCGCTTACAGGAAACCCCTTTTCGCACGGAAGCTCTTCTCCGCAAAGAAAACGGTCGGTTTCTGAATTCGAAGGCTCAAGACGAAGGACAATCCGGGACACTGCATTTTCCGCTCCCTTTCTTGACAGCTCACGGCCTGCGGATGCCGATATGACATTTCCGCACTTTTCAACATTATTGCGGGGAAAGTCCACGCTCATGCCTTCTTTCACCCTGAAGAAAATATTTTTTACAAAAGGCGAAGCCCAGGCTTTATCTTCCCCGTATATTTTTTTTATTTTTCCCGGAATGGAAATAAAAGCCCTCTCATGGCTGAACCCGGAAGACTTGATTTCATCTATTCCCGAAAAATCAGAGGAAGCTCCCAGGGAAATTTTCAGAGCCTCCTTTGTGAGATTGAATCCTGACGAATACGGGAATGTCCAGCCTGACATATATCCGCCTGAAAGTCTTGCGGCGATTTCACCGATCATAGGCCCGCGGCTTGTGTACTTCACATCGCCCTTCGCAGCTCCATTTGAAAGCCCGAGCGCATGGACAGCATCGGTAAACACACTGATTATCTGCATTTTTTGCTTTTCAGGAATTCCAGAAGGCATCGAATGTCCAAGCTCCACAAAATACGGTTCAAAAAAAATATGCCTGTCCGCAAAGCCGGTTACAATAACTTTTCCATCCACAACAAGGGCATCTATTGAAAATTCCGGGCCTTCCATAAAATCTTCAACAATAGCCTTTCCAGAGCGTGAAAAACGCAGCGCCTCATTCAGCGCAAAAAGAAATTCAGATTCATCCCTGGCAAGGCGGCATCCCCTGGCGCCCATGTTGTCGACCGGCTTTATAACCTTAGGGAAAGTAATTCCTGACACACCGTTCTTCTTAACTGAAATCAAAAACGATTCATCAGCTTCAAAAAAATCAGGAGACGGAATATTGAACTTTTTAAAGCAGCGGCGCATTGAAATTTTATTGCTGGCCTGGAGAGCTGCCTGCGCACTGTGAGCTGCAAGTCCGCATTTTTGGGAGGCAACTGAAACAGGATATGAAAAATCTGTTCCCGCGGTAAAAACAGCATGAAGACTGCTGCCCATGGACAAAGCCAGGTTTACAACAGCCTCGGTATCTTTTAAATCTATTTTTTCAAAGCGATCCGCATAGGGAACACAAACTGCGTCCGGATTTCCGTCTATAACAAGAGCCTTGTATCCAAGTTCCTTTGCGGCTTCTATGGAAGGGCGCTGCATAAGTCCCGCGCCTAAAATCAAAACAAAACGGTCACTCATTTCCTTTCTATTTTCGACAGAAAGGCATGGGATTTTAAGATTTTATTTTTTTGCAGTACACTTCAAAGGTATCTCCCAGCCTGAAAAATCTGCATGCGCTCCCTAGAACTTTCATCAGGAACGGGTTTGTAAAAAATTTTGATTTTCTTGCCAGAGGAAGACGCTCGGGATGAATTCCTGTTGAAACGATTTTTACAACTTTAAATCCGTATTTCCGCAGAATTTTTTTTGCGCACTTTGA
The DNA here is from genome assembly GCF_051883275.1 of Treponema sp. Lineage (GTDB taxonomy): Bacteria > Spirochaetota > Spirochaetia > Treponematales > Treponemataceae > Treponema_D. Next base: position 65,715 of record NZ_JBJETK010000068.1, read on the forward strand.
GTTCCAGATTGTATAGTGATCCGCAGGGCTTTTCCTGTAAAATTCATCAGTGCAAAAACGCGCGCTCACACCGTCGCCAGATGGAGTGCTGAATGCGAATATTCCGCCTTCCTTTACAAGAGATGAAACCTTTTTCAAAACTTCGTCAAGGCTGGAAAAATGCTCAATCACATACCACATAGTCACGGCATCAAAATGCTCAACGCCAAATTCTGAAACAAAATCCGCATCAGGAAATTTCACGCAGCTAGCAGGAAAATTAAGCTCATGCTGAACATAGTCAACTGCATCCTGAGAAACATCCGCACCAAAAACCTGCCAGCCTGAATCATTCGCAGCGGAAAGGAACGGCCCCATCGCACAGCCTATGTCAAGAACAGACGGCATATCTCTTGAAGACATTCTTGTTATGCGGTAGAAAAAATCTATGTAGGACATGCGCCTCATGCACGCTGTCTTTATAGAATAAAAATCCTCAAGATAAGTTTTTCCATACTGCTTTTTGTAGTCATCAAAAAAATAAGAATGGCTGTATTCAGTCTGCTCAGTTTCAGACGTCCATGACATATAGGTTATTCCGCAGCACAGACATTTTCTGTAAGTTCTGTCCTTTGTTCTGGCTGCTATTTTATTTTTGAATCCCGAACAGCTGCGGCAGACAGGACATTCAAAATGTTTTCCCATGGAAAGTTTTTTCATAAAGCCTGAAAAGCTCTCTGAATTTTCCACAAGTTTTTCAGCTGAAAGATTTTCTGTTTTTTCAAGAAGATGCTTTATTTCCCGGCTGTTGATTTTTTTAGGTGAAAGACATTTGAAACCGTTGCAAGAAGCCAGACGCGCATGCAGCGGCGTTGAAGACAAAAGCAGAACTGCACATCCAGCGCCAGCAGCTTCATAAGCCGTAAATCCAAAATGCGTAACTACAAGATCATACTTAAAAAGTTCATTCTTTAAATTTTCAACAGGCGCAGAAACTGTTATAAATTTTTTCAGATCACCCGGAATATTTTTTTCAATTTCAATGGCGGAATTTTCTGACGATGCAACAGCAAAAACGTGAACTTTATTTTCTGCAAGAGAAACAGCGGATTTAAAAAGAAGTCCGGCAGGATCTTCACCGCCGACACAAACCAAGGCTGTGTTTATCTTAGAGGGAAATGAAGAACGCTTTTTTTCCGGCATGGGAATAAACGATGGATTATAGAAATTCACATTTCGATTGGAATTAAGCCTCGGAAGAACATCTACCAAATACTCTGCATATTCGTTGGTTAAATTTCCTTCATCAATTCCAACAACAGGAACTGCCGCTGCAACAGAACCAATAAATTCTGTATCAGAACAGAACATATCGACAACCGCAAGAGAATATTCAGAAAAGTCATTGATTTTTTCTACAATCTGAAAATCTTTAAGACCGCGGGCTTTGTATTTTTCAAGAATATCCAAACGCTGGGTTAAATCAGCGTTATCAGGCATATAGAGATCCCATTTATTTTCAACAGCGAGCTCAAGGCATCTTCTTAAATGCCCTGTTCCATGCCCCTTCTTTAAAGACGGAATCAAAACAACAGGATTTTTCACAGCAGGAACTGAAACCGCGCTGATAATATCTCTGGCTGAATAAGGCTTAGGCGCATTTTTTTCTTCAAGAATATCTACAATTTTTTGTGCTCTTCTATAATCAAATACTGTGTCAACTGTGGTTCTGTATTCAGGATAATTAAAATTCTGCGGTGCCTTCAAAAAAATGCAGTTATAATTTTCTGAATGATTGTAGAGAGCAGGTCCAACATGTTCATGATCGTAAGGCAAATTTGTACGCGAAGCAGCGTCAAGCAAAGATGCCGCGGTGAACACCTCCACACCGCTTCCGTGCGGAAGACCTGAAAAAGTTATATAATCAACGGACGAATTTTTTGATCTTGAAAAATACTCATCAACCAGTTCCTGCGCAGCTTCATAAAACAAAAAAGGATTATCGGCAGTTGCCCGCACAACAACATCAGCCTTTGAAAGTTTTATTACATCACAGAATCTTTCAAGAACATCTGTCTGTGAACCGGAATAAAAATTCCATCCGCACTTTTCAGCAACAGGCTCAAGCTCAGTTTTGCTTTCATTGTCTACAGCAAGAAAATAAGCTGAAGCTTTTACTTTTTTCATTGCCGCCAAAGTCCATTCAAGAATCGGTTTTCCAGCAAGATTTAAAAGAGCCTTTCCAGGAAGCCTTGTGGAAGAAAGCCTGCACTGAACAATCACAACAACTTTTTTTCTTTCAGGAATTATTTTTTTTATGACATCCTGTATTTTTTTTAAATTCATTTTTTTCCCCAGTTTTCAATAAGAGAAACCGCATCTAACTTAAATCTATACTGATTTTCCCTTGTCCATCTAACAGCATCCTTGAACTGTCTCATTGACTCTACAAAGCCGCAGGAGCTTTTCAGTTTAAAAATGAAATAAGAGTACCAAGGAATTTTTGCATGGTCTGATAAAAAAACAGGCAGAAGATTCTTTAAATAAAACCTAAGGTACGAAATATCCACCGTTAGGTTTTCTTCCGGAATATTTCCGCTGTATTTAAACTCAAAAAATGATGACAGATTTATTTTTTCACCCCAGAGCCATGCCCTGAAAAACAAATCTATTTTCTGCCAATACTCGGATGAAATTGTATAGTCAGCTCCTCCAAGAAGAATAAATTTTTCACGATCATAAAAGCCCGCATAATCCGCAGGATACAACGAAGGCTGGCCGTCAGCAAAAAAAGAATCAACCCCGACTTCAAAAACTGATTTTCTTGCAGAAGGAAAAAATGAAACAGGAAGCTTTGTAAATGAAGAAGACAAAAGCTTGGGCGCAATACAGAACTGTTTTTTTCTTGCAAATTTTTCAGCCATGGATGCATCAAAGGAAAATTTATCAAGACACATTTCTTCCTGAACAACCAGAACGTAGGGAGTCTGCGCTTCATAAAAAGCAAGATTCAAAAGTTCACCCTGAGAAACGGAATCCAAGACAACAAGAAATTTCACGGTAGGAAACTGGCGCGCAAGCAAATCAACAGACTTTTGCTCCGACTTTGGACTGACACTTATAATTTTTTCAAATCTTTTTTGAAGAAGATTTTCAATGACACGTGCCCTGTAGTGCCTCCCTGATCTGCTGAGAACAACACAGGTAACCGGCATGAGAGCCTGCCTTGGATTTTCAGAGCCGCCAAGGACAATATAGGAAACTTTGCGCTGATTAAAAATTGAAGGTATAGTATTCATCGCACTCCCTGCATTTTTCGCCGTATTTTTTTTCAAGCTGAAGCTCAACGTGCGAAAACATTTTCTTCCATATATTTTCAATTCCCTCGTCAAATGCATTTCCTACCGGGGAAAGCAAAAATTCCCGGCACAAAGGCACATCGCCGCCGCACAAAATTGTCATATCGCGCTTTAAATGCCAGCAGACATTTCTTTCCAGCGGAGAAAGATCAGCGGGCTTTCTTGCGCCAAGCATTTTGCAAAAGTCATCATATTTTTGTATTATCAAATTTCCGCCGGACGGTGAATCCTTTGCATGCCAAAATCTATAGAAGGCTTCAAGCTCAGCTTCATTTTCATTCATGCGCATAAACTGCGGATAGACTGCACCTGGAAAAAATTTATTCAAAAGTGAAACAGAATTCACCGCCGCATTAAAATTTCCCCCGGAAAAAATTTTGCTGTACATGGCTTCACTGAATGAATCAACTGACACAATCCACGTCAAAGGAAGTTTTCCGTCTTTTCTTTTTCCAGCGCGCTCTGAAATTTCATGCAGTCTGAATGCGAGCTGCTCAGTCACAAGAGTGCCGTCAGTTTCAATAAGAACAGAAATCCCTGAATGTCGCAAAGCTTCTTCAACAAAATCCGCAAGCTCCGGATTAAGCAGAGGCTCTCCCCACGCGCCAAGTCCGACAACAGCATCTTCTGAAAAATTTTCTATCTGATTCATCAGGGCTGAAAATTTTTCAAGGCTCAGATTTCTGGGATTCGGATTTTCGTTTTCAAGCGGAAAAAATCCGTATTTATTTTTAAAGCTGTCTGGATAAGGATTGTAAAACGGAACAGCGCGGCAATTTTCAGAAATCTGTATATTATAGAAAGCCGGAAGTGTATGCTGGACGGACGCAGTTTTTTCAGCAAGCGAAGAAAGCTCATCCGCTGTGAATGGAACTGAATTTTCCAGCGCAGCCTCATAGAGCCTTTTGCACGCAACAAAATTACGCTTCTGCGAACACGAAAAATCAAGCCTGAGCATTCTATAATCCTTCGGGGCAAGCACAGATTCGATTTCAAAAGAATTTATATCAGCCTTCATGACATTGAAAACTGATTCATTTGAAACAGGAAGATTTCCAAGCTCCCGGTGGGTTTCGCAGGCAAAAGCCGACAATATCTTTAAAGTTCCGCTGCTTATGATTTCTGGAGAAAAGCCGCAGGGATAGCCGTCAGCAAATGTATATTCTGAAATATAGTCCCGGTGGTTTTTAATAAGTTTTTCTGTAAGCGCAGAATCAATAAACGGCCTGGAGGCAATGGAATAAACGGCGTTGTCAGCGCAGCGGCTCAAAACCTGAGATGACATTTCCTGAAGCAACTCCGCAGTATTCCAGCTTTCTCTTGAAACAACGCTTATATCTTTTCCTGAGATTCCCGACACGCAGGACTCCACAAGCTCTCTGACATTTCCGCAGCAGGCAACAGAAATTCCGCACAACCCGGAAATTCCGCCAGCCCATTCAAGGCATCTTTCAAAAGCTGATTTTCCGGAAAACACTTTGTCAAAAGCACGGCTGTCATTTTCGCCCGCATACAAAAAAACTAAATTCTTCATCATTTTATTATCGGAGTATACCTTGTCTAAATTAAACGGAATGTTTACAATCTATGGAAAATGGAAAATCAGAACGAAACAAAAAAGGATGCCGCGCTTACAGTCTCCCAGCTGACAGAGCTTATAAAAACAATGCTCGAAGGCTCTTTCCAGAACATAATACTGAAAGGCGAAATTTCAAATTTCAAGCCAAGCGCATCAGGGCATCTTTACTTTTCAATAAAAGATTCCGACTGCCAGATTTCAGCCGTGATGTTCAGGGGCGCAGCAGCCGCTCTCAACTTTGCCCCAAGAGACGGAATGTTTGTTCAGGCAAGGGGAAAAATAACAGTTTACGGTCCGCGCGGAAATTATCAGATTCAAATTTCATCAATGATAGAAGCCGGGGCTGGAAACATTCTGGAAATGATTGAAATGCGAAAAAGGAAACTTGCGGCTGAAGGACTTTTTGATTCCGGCAGAAAAAAAACCCTTCCGTTTTTTGCACAGACAGTCGGAGTTGTCACAAGCCCGAACGGAGCCGCCCTTCGTGATATTCTGAACATACGGAGCAGAAGGAACAGCAAAATCAGCATTGTAGTTTTTCCAGCCCTTGTGCAGGGAGAAACCGCAGCCGACAGCATAGCGCGTATGATACAAGCAGCCAACAGATACAAGCTCTGCGAAATTCTGATTGTCGGACGCGGCGGAGGCTCGCTTGAAGATCTGCTTCCGTTCAGCGACGAAAAAGTTGTGCGCGCAGTAGCAGACTCGGAGATTCCAGTAATTTCAGCGGTCGGGCATGAGATAGACTGGGCATTGAGCGACTTTGCAGCAGATGTCAGGGCGCCAACTCCAAGCGCGGCGGCGGAACTCGCATTCCCAAGAATAAGCGACATAGAAAACAGCATTTCACTTTTCAAGGAAAATATCCTCTCTGAAATGCAGAACAGAATAAATTCGCTTCGGCTGATGCTCAAAACCTTCGACCCTGAAAACATGAGGACAAGGCTTCAGAACATAGAGCAAAAATACTCGGAGAGATTTGACAAGGCTGTCACTTCGATCCATGACACAATGCTCGACATAATCAGGGAAAGAAGAGTCGGGCTGAATCTCTGCATTCAGGCTCTTGAAAACTGCAATCCGCAGAACATTCTCAACCGGGGATATTCGATAGTCTGCGATGAGGGCGGAAAAATAATCAGGAGCGCGGAAGGATTTTCGGGCGGAGAAAAAATTCAGATACGGCCGGCGAAGGGAATTATCCATGCGACTGTTGACAAAAGCGTTATCTCGGAAAACTGAAATTTTCCGGGAATCATAAAATAAACTGACGGAGAAAACAATGACAAATTTTGAAGAAAAACTAAAGCGGCTTGAAGAGCTTTCAGCTTCAATAAAAAGAAACGATATCAGCCTTGAGGACGCGCTCGGAAATTTCGAGGAAGGAATCAAGCTTGCAAAGTCCATGGAAAAAACGCTGGACGAAATGGAAGGCAAAATTCAGATTCTCATGAGCAGCCCCGCAGCTTCAGACAACGATGAAAAATCCGCTCAGGAAAAAAAACAAGGCGCAAAGGATTCAGGCGGCCCTGTACTGGGGCTTTTTGACGAATCATCTGAAATCATAGGAACCAGAAAAGCATGACACAGCAGCGGAGAGTCAGAATTCTCAATGCCGAAGTCGCAAGAAAAATTGCAGCCGGAGAAGTAATAGACAAGCCCTGCGCTATTGTCCGCGAATTCATGGACAATGCCGTGGACAGCGGCGCAAATAGAATCCGCGTTGAAATTTCAGGCGGCGGAATCGAAAAAATCCGCGTCATAGACAACGGCTGCGGCATGACAAAGGAAGATCTGTCGCAATGCGCACATCCGCACGCAACAAGTAAAATTTCAGCGGAGACAGATTTGCTGACACTTACAACGCTGGGTTTCAGGGGAGAAGCACTGTCGTCAATCGCGGCAGTGAGCCGGCTTGAAATAAAAAGCGGCGGATGGAAAATGAGCGCGGCGGCCGCAGAAGAAAGAGTAATTGAGCCATGCGCAGCAACGGATGGAACAATCGCACAGTCGTCCGGGCTGTTTGAAAATTTTCCAGCGCGCAGGCAGTTTTTAAAACGCCCGGCATCAGAGGGAATGCAGTGCAAGCTTATATTTGAAGAAAAAATTCTTCCGCGCCCTGACATTTCATTTTCATTTTCAAGCGACGGCGAAGAAAAACTTTCAGTTCCAGCAGGACAATCACTCAAGGAACGCTTTGTCCAGACAAGCGGAATGTTTGAAAGCAGCGATTTGTTTTATGAACTGAATCATGAAGACCGCGAAAATTTATTTTCATTCACGCTCATAATCGGCGAGCCTTCTGTGGCAAGAAATTCGCGCAAGGATATTTCGATTTATGTAAACAAAAGAAAAATACAGGAGTATTCCCTTGTGCAGGCTATTGTTTACGGCACACAGGGATATTTTCCGAACGGAACTTTTCCCGTGGCATGTCTTTTTGTCGACATAGATCCTTCGCTTGTGGACTTCAACATTCATCCTGCAAAACGGGAAGCAAGGTTCAAGGATATAAACGCCCTTCATCATGCAGTAAGCTCTGCCACAAGAAATTTTTTCAAGCAGTACACTGTAAAATCCATGCTTTCCCAGAATTCTGCGGACGAAGGTGAAAACATTCATTCAGCTGAGCTTTCATTTGCGGAGGAAGCAAAAAACAATTTTTGCATAGAGGAGCCGAATGCAAAGCCACATTTCCCGGAAGGACTTGCCTACCCGGATATAAGAAGACCCGCGGCAAGATCAAGTTTTTCCGCAGGAGATACCAGAAGCAGCTTTTTCAGGCCGAAGCCAGCCGGAGATTTTTTCCGCCCGATGAAGCCAAACTACATTACAGAGCCAAAAGCCGCTGATTCCAGCACAGAAGAAAATTTTCATTATACCGGATGCGCTCTTGGAACTTTTATAATTGCAGAAAAAGATGAAACCCTGTATATAATCGACCAGCACGCAGCGCATGAAAGGATGATTTACAATCAGATTATGGCGGAAAGCGGACAAAGGCAGGCTCTTCTTGTTCCGTATACAGTGCAGACAGATTCCGCCGCAGACGACAATTTTATCCGCGCCATTCAGGAAAAACTTGAAGAAGCCGGATTTTCATGCAGGGACTGCGGAAGCGGAAAATGGGAATTTTCAACAGTGCCGGTAAGATGGAAAGGCACGGAAGAAGACTTGAAGAAGGATGTTCTGGACAGAAGAATAAATCCATCGGACATGATAAATGCGGCAGCGGCCTCCGCAGCATGCAGAAGCGCAGTTATGGACGGAACAGTTCTGGATGATGAAACAGCACGGAAAATTGCCAAGGGCGCGCTTGAGCTGCCTGATCCGCACTGTCCCCATGGCCGCCCTGTTTATACAACTATAACAAGGCAGCAGCTTTTTTCACTTGTAAAAAGGACATAAGCGCCAAAACTGTCACTGAAGCTCAGAAAGAAGCCCGGACACTTCAGCGGCCTTAAAGTCAGGAGCGCGGGACTGAAGATAAAGCAGATATTTTTCAGCTCCCTCGCTGTCGCCCTGTGCAAGACAGACTTTTGAAAGCTCAAGGAACAGCTGCCATGAATTAGGCTGCTTTTTTACAAGATCCTCATAAATTTCCCTTGCGCTCTTATACTCCTTTGCAGAAGTGTATGACTTTGCAAGGTTCTCCTTAACTGTCAGATTCAGCGGATCTATATCCATGGCATTTTTATAATACTTTATGGAATTCTTATAGTCACCGGTATCTCTGTATGCGCTTCCAAGATTATTGTTCACTTCAAAATTCCCAGAATCACTTTTGTACGCCTTGAGCAAAAGCGCAATAGCAGCTTCAGGCTCTCTGTTTTCAAGAAGAATCATTCCCAAGTTTGTGTTTGCCTTTACATGCTTTGAATCAAGCGACAAAGTTTCCTGATAGAGGCGTATCGCTTCAGTTTGGTTTCCTGTTTCCTGGTTCAAAAGTCCGTAGTTATATGAAATATTCGCCTTCACTTCAACTGAAGTTTTTTCCCGGCCGTCATAAGCCCTCTTTGCAAAATCAAGAGCTTCATTCTTTTTTCCCTGCGCAAACATCACTGTAGAAAGATTATAGAACGTAAGGGCATTTTTTTCCGCAGTTGAATCAGGACATGAAAGCGCCTTCAAAAAGTTCTGTTCAGCCAGGGCATACTCACCCATTTCCGAATAGCAAGAGCCAAGCTCCTGATAAGTCTGCGCGCGGTTTGGATTTATTTTTAGTGCGCTGGAAAATGACTTTACAGCATCAGGATAATTTTTCTGCTCAAACAGAATATGACCTGCGCCCATATAAGCATTTTCGTAATCAGGCTTAATAGAGCTGGCGGATCTGTAATGCGACAGGGCTTCATCTTTTTTCCCGAGCTTTTCACAGACAAATCCTGAATTATAATGAGCCGGCGCAAACTTTCCGTTCAGTCTTATTGAATTCTTAAAAGCTTCAAGAGAGTCTGCATATTTCTTGCGCATTGCAAGAACTCTTCCAAGCTGATAAAAATACATGCTGTTGTCAGAATCTTTTTCAACAGCTCCCCTCAAATAATTTTCAGCGGAAGCATAATTTCGCTTTTCAATTCCATCCATTCCAAGGATAAACATAACGTTGGGTTCTTCCTTAGATTTCTCATAGGATTTTTCAGCGAATTTTACAGCTTCATCATTCAGAAATTTTTTATCCGCACCGGATTTTCTTTCCGAATTCTCAAAGAGCGCAGAAGCAGCCTCTCCGAGTTTTTTTCCTGAGAACACAGGATCATCCGCCAGAAGATTTTTTTCAGCGTTGTAGAATTCCGCGACAGCTTCCTTGTCCTTGTTTTCCGCAAGAAGACGCTTTCCCTGGGCAATAGAATTTTCCACAAGCTGCATTTTGCGCATACGCTCAGCTTCCTTTGCCTTCTGTTCAGCAAGAGCCTTTTCGGCGGCCTTTCGTTCAGCCTCGGCTTTTTTTGCAGCTGCCTCTCTTGCAAGTTTTTCTTCCTGTGCTTTTTTTGCTGCTGCGGCTTGCTTTGCGAGTTTTTCTTCCTGCGCTTTTTTTGCAGCGGCTGCCTTTCTGGCTCTTTCCGCTTCCTGGGCTTTTCTTTCTTTTTCTTTTTTCTCTTCAAGCGCCTTTTTTTCCGCAGCGGCCTTTTCGTCCTGAATCCTCTGCTCTTCCAGCTCGCGATGCTTTTGCGCTTCATTCTGCCGGCGCAATATTTCCGCATCAGAAAGAATAGGATTTCCGTTTTCATCAAAGCCGAATTCACCAACGTCAATTCCGTCCCTGAGCGCCTTTTCCACAGCGAGTTTTTTCAGGGCGGAAATTTTTTCTGCGTTTTCTCCGGAGGAATCCAGGCTGTTCAAAAGAATCAGCGCATCCTCGTATTTTCCCTCGTCAATAAGCTTCTGGGCAAGCTCCAGTTTTTCCTGCTCGGAAAGCCCGGCCGCGGACTGCAAAACATTCGCCTGTTTTTTCATCCGCTCTATGCGATCCTTGAGCATGCGGGCTTCTTCATTGTCACCGTCAACGGAAATCAAATCCAAAAGCTCAAGAGCTTCGCTGTACATTCCGCTGTCAATAAGATTCTGAATCAACGGCAAAAGCTCACTGATTCTTCCCTCTGAAATAAATTTTTCAACAGCAGCCTTTTTCAACTCCATGATTTTATTTTTCAAGGGACTGTCAGGAGAAACGTTTATCGCGCTTAAAATTTTTATTGCCGACTCAACATCTCCGCTGTCAATGAGATTCTGAATGAAATCAAAAATCTCCTGTTCACGTCCGTTTTCACAGGCCTTTTGAAATGCCTCGGAAATCAAGGCGGAAATTCTTTGCCTCAAATTTCTTGCGGCCTCAGAGTTTCCGCTGGCATCAATTCCAATCAGAATTTCCAGGGCTTCCGCGTATCTTCCCTGTTCAATCAGTTTTTGCGCAAAAGCAAGAAGCTCTTCTGTATCCATCTTGGAAACAACGCCGCCGTCTCCTCCGAAAAATCCAGAGCCTTTCAAAACAAAAAATCCAGCTCCGGCTATCAACGCCAAAAGGAACATGATAAGAACGGCCGCTTTTTTTCCGTTATTCTTTTTTCCACCTGAATCTTTTTTTTCAGGAGGAACTTCAGGAACACTTCCAGATGATACAGGAGACGCCGAAGTTTTTTCTTTTATATCTGGCAAGGCAGAAGATGCTGAAGCAAAAATAAATTCATCAGCCTTTTTTTCTTTTTCCAGAGCCACCGAAGCCGCCGCTGTTGAATCAGGAATTTTTTTCGCTTCCGAGACCGATGGCTTTTGTGCCGCCGCTGTAGTTTTTACAGTTGAAGAGGACACAGTTTTTGCTGTGGAAATTTTTGCCGCAGCAGGTTTTACAGATGCGCTTTTTACTGTCGAAATTTTTGCTTCAGAAATTTTTGAAGATGATGCTTTTGCAGCTGAAGTTTTTGACGCAGCAGTTTTCGCAGGCGATGTTTTTGTTGCTGTAGTTTTTACAGATGAAGATTTCACCGCCGAAGTTTTTGATGCGGCTGATGTTTTTTTTACGCCCGCGCTTGAAGCCGCAGATGCCCGCACGGCCGAAGATTTTTCCAAAAGCCCAGTTGATTTTTTTTCAGCAACGGACTTTGATGCCACAGTTCTTCTGCGGACAGCAGTTTTTTCTTCAGTATTCCCATCGCTGGCTTTTTTTTCAGCCGGAGCCTTCTTTTTTGCCACAGAAGAAGCGGAAGTCGCAGCAGTTTTTTTTGCGGCGGCAGTTCTTCTTACTGTTGTTTTTTTTTCATTTTCAAGTTCTTTATTCGAGTTCTGATTCATAGCCATAGTCTATTGTTCCTTCTGCACCAGCAGCCATATTTGATGTTTCTGAATTCTGTAGCGAAGCAGCCACATCCTCCAGCAGTTTTCTTCTCCGTGCGGCATCTTCCTCCGCCTTTCTTGCATCCGCTTCCCTCTGGGCTTTTAGAGCCGCTTCCTGGCTTGCCTTCTGCTCCTGAAGCATCCGCTCAAACTCTGCGCGCTGCTGCTCCAAACGGGCTTCCTGCTCAGCCATTTTCGCCTCAAGCTCCGCAGTTCTATCCTTTTCGTCCTGAATCTGCTTTTGAGCCGCCTGCTGTTCCATTGCAGCCTGAATAAGGGCAGCCTCTTCCCTCAGACGCTTCTCCTCAGCAAGCTTTTCCTCCTCTGCCTTTTTGAATCCTTCAAGCAAAGCTATAATGCGCTCAATTTCCGGCTTCTGCCTGTCGTTTGGAGAAAGGTCAAGATAAAGCTTGTAATCCTCCAGACTCTGAAGGAATTTTTCCTGCTTCAGCTCCGCATTGGCGCGGTTCAAAACAGGAGGCGCATAAAGCCTGTTTGCGGCAATGGCAAGCGAGTACCATTTTTCCGCCGAAGAATAATCCTCCATCGCAAAGCAAACATTTCCTGCATTGAACGCAAGGACTTTCTTGTCAGTGCCTGAAACTTTCATTCCTTCAGTGCAGACTTCAAGGCTTTCCTTATAAAGCCCCATTTTTTCATAGCAGAGAGCAAGATAATTGTATGCCTTGGGAAATTTTCCCGTGCTTATAGCAGACTTGAGATAGACAACCGCCTCTTCCGCCCTGTTTTCCTTAAAAAGCGATTCGCCCGTGGAAAAATCATCGCTCTGGGCAAAAGCATGCTGTGAAAACATAAAAAATGCGGAAAGAAAAAATATATGTATTTTCCTAAAAAATTTCATCAATATATTATCTGCAAATTCACTTCAATTTTTTAGGAAAAGATACGGAAATTCCTTTGCGCCGGCATTATCAATTTTTTTATGCATTGGAAACGATTTCAGGGAGAATTGAAAAACTGAATTTTTTAGAGTCTTCCGCTATGTAACTTTTTTTTCTTTCGTGATATACTTTTTTTCATATTATTTTTTTGGAGGAAATCTCTTATGGATCATTTTTTCAAAATCAAGGAGAGGGGTTCCACTGTAAGCCGTGAAATAATCGGCGGAATAACAACATTCCTTGCAATGTCCTATATTCTTGCTTTGAACCCAGGAATGCTCGGCGAAATAAAGGGAATGGCCTTCGGCGGAGTTTTCACAGCAACCGCGGTTTCAGCAGCCGTAGCAACCCTTGTCATGGCGTTTCTTGCAAATATGCCGGTGGCGCTCGCATCCGGAATGGGCCTGAATGCGTTTTTTACATTTACAGTATGCGGACAAATGGGATGCAGCTATCAGTTTGCCCTTACAGCGGTTCTTATCGAAGGACTTCTGTTCGTTGTGCTTTCATTCTTCGGAGTGCGCGAAGCAATCATCAAGTCAATTCCGACTACAATGAAAAAAGCTGTCACAGTCGGAATAGGACTTTTCATTGTCTTGATCGGACTCAACAATGCGGGAATCGTTTCATCTTCAAACGGAACAATCATCAGCTTTAATCCATTCGACATGAACCACCTTTCAGTGATTGTTGCCATCGCCGGACTTATAATAACAATCGTGCTTTATATACTGAAAGTTCCGGGCGCAATTCTTATCGGAATCGCAGCAACCACCGTTATCGGAATTCCTTTCGGCGTGACATCAGTGCCAAAGAATTTTTCTCCGGTTTCAATGCCGGCGGCTCCATTCCTGTTCAAGTTTGACTTTGCGAACGTGCTTTCACTGAAATTCTTCGGAGTTTTCTTTACATTCCTCTTTACAGATATTTTTGACACTATCGGAACTCTGATGGGTGTTGCCGAGCAGGGAAAGCTTGTGGATGAAAACGGAAATATTCCAAAGGCAAAGGAAGCACTCCTTGCAGACTCAATCGGAACTATCACAGGAGCCTGCCTTGGAACTTCAACCGTAACTTCATTTGTTGAATCCTCTTCAGGTGTTGCAGCCGGAGCGCGCACAGGACTTGCTTCAGTTGTCACAGCGGCATTTTTCCTTCTTGCTCTGTTCTTCACACCGCTTTTTGACCTTGTTCCATCCTGCGCCACAACTCCAGCCCTTGTTTTTGTAGGCTTCCTGATGATGCAGTCTGTAACTTCAATAGATTTTTCTGAAATCACAGATGGAATTCCTGCATTTATCACAATCATCGTAATGCCGTTCGGATATTCAATTTCAAAGGGAATAGCATTCGGAATGATTGCCTATGTAATTTCAAAAGTCGCAGGCGGAAAAGCAAAGGAAATTCCTGTTGTCACATGGATTCTTGCCGTTGTATTCGTATTTGCGCTCGCATTCAAGGCAATCTAAAATCCACATTCCAAGGAAACACAGAATAATCTCAAACGGATTGTTCTGTGCTTCCAGCCGGGATTTTTTCCCAGGCGCGGATAAATTGACATATTTAAAGAAAAAATGTAATTTTTTACCAGGGTATCTTTTAAAAACTCATTTACAGTGATTTTTTTACAGGTGCCGGCGGATTTTAAGCCGTTGTTTCAGCCTTAAAAGCCGCATTTTTAGAGCCACCTCGAAGAACTGAGGTTTTAGAGGTTTCCTCAAAATAATTTGATAGGCGGAATTTCAATGAATCTGACATCTGTAATTATAATAGGTGTTCTTATTGCATTTGTAGCCACAGCTTTTATATTTTTGATTAAAAATATAATAACCCCGTCAAAAATCGACGGAATTCCTAAGCTTATAAAAGACGGAAGACTTCAGGCTGCCCAAAGATGCGCAAAATCAGTAATCACAAAGAATCCAAGAAACTTTGTTGCACATTATTATCTGGGAAAGGCTTATCTCAAGGACGAAAAGCCGGAGCTTGCATTCATCGAATATAAAACCGTAAACCAGAATGCACTTTTCAACGGCGAAATTCCAGAGGCTCTGTTCAGAAAGGAAATGGCAGAGCTGTACCAAAGATTCAACCAGTCCGGGGAAGCCCTGAAGGAATACCTTCTTCTTACCAAGCTTGAGCCGAACAACCCGGACAACACATTCAAGGCCGCCGAAATTCTTGAAGAACAGGGCAACACAAAGCTTGCGATGGGCTTCTACCAGAAGACGCTTCTTTTGAACAAGCACAATCCAAAGGCCTATACTTCCGTGGGACGTCTGCTGCTCAGGGCAAAAAACTACAAGCAGGCAAAGCAGGCACTGGAAATGTCCATAAAGCTGAACCCGGAATCCTATGAAAACTACTATTACCTCGGAAAAGTCTGCAAGGAAACCAAGGAGCTTCCCACAGCAGTAAAGCTTCTTGAAAAAGCCGAGCGTTCCCAGGAATTCAGGCAGAAGGCTCTTGTGGAAAAGGGAGTCTGTCTTTTGATGGCAGACCAGCTTGAAAAAGCCATGGACAGCTTTGAGCGCGCCGTTGCAAATTCAAAAATTCCAAATTCGCAGGAAACCCTTTTTGCCCGCTATTTTCTTGGAATCTGCTACGAAAAAAACAGAAAGATTGAAAAAGCAATAGAGCAATGGGAAACAGTCTATAAATACAACAGCAAATTCAAGGATGTATCGTCCAAGCTGAATCAGTACAAGGAGCTTGAAACAAACGACGGCATAAAGGAATACCTCACATCGAACAACCAGCAGTTTCTGGAGCTGTGCAAAACAATACTTTTGTCCGGCTACAATCTTCAGTGCCAGAAATCAGACATCACACCGTACGGCTGCCAGATTCTTGCCACAGAAAAAAAGCAGGAAACATTCCTCAATGCAAAGCAGCAGTTTTTCCTTGCGCAGTTCTACCGCTCCACAGAAACAATGGAAGAAAGCCAGGTAAGAAAACTCGCGGACACAATAAAAGAAAAGGGATATATAAAGGGACTTCTTTTTGCAAGTTCCGATTTTTCGCACGCAGCCCAGGTTTATGCAGACAGCCGGCCGCTTGTCCTAATTCCCAAAAACACACTTGAATCACTGTTTATAAAGGCTGGTATCTGATGAAATTTCTTTGCGTCTCTGACCAGATTGACCCCTTAGTCTACTCTTCCACCGTAAAGGACAGATACGGAGACGTTGATGCGGTTTTCTGCGCCGGAGACCTTTCCATGGAATACGTGGATTTCATAGTAGATTCATTGAACAAGCCAACTTTCTTTGTTTTTGGAAACCACGATTTAAAGGAATACAAGTATTACAAGAACAAAACTCTTTCTGATGTCATTTTTTCAGGCGCCGCCATGAAATTCGAGGCAAGCAACATAGACCACGGCCACGGAGCCGACTATGTGAGCAACAGAAACGTAAGATGCAAGAACCTCAAATTCAAAAAGCCGGACGGAACATTCACGCCGCTTCTTATTTCAGGCGTCACAGGAAGCATGAGATATAACAACGGCCAGGCGCAGTTCACGGAAAGCCAGATGAAAAGGCAGCTCATCGCAATGATTCCCGGACTTTTATGGAACAAAATCAGGTACGGAAGATACTGCGATGTATTTTTGACACACGCATCCCCAAGGCATATTCATGACAAGGAAGATCCCTGCCACAGAGGATTTGATTGTTTTAACTGGTTTATAAAGAAATTTTCACCAGGGCTTATGATTCACGGCCACATACATCTGTATGATCTCCAGGCCACAAGGTGCACTGTCACTCAAAAAACGACAGTTGTAAATGTATACAGCCACCTTGTAGTAGAATACGAGCCAAATCTAAAAAAAGGAGCCAACATTGGAGCAGACATTTCTATCCTCTCAAACCGATGAGGATTTTTCAAAAGCAAGAAACAAGGCGTTTTTTAATGAAATACAGCATCTTCTGAATCCGGAGGAAGCCAAGCTCATTTCATTCACCGACATAAAAAAAATGCTCAAGCCAAGCAACGAAGTGTACAAGGGAATGCAGGTCGTTCCCATAAGCCTTATTGTCGGAAGCGAAGGCCGCTACAAGGACTTTGACAACCACTTTCTGCCAAAGAGCAACTTCCTTAAATCCCGCTGGGAGCATGTCGACATGGCGCATTACAAGGACATAACGCTTCCTCCTGTAAGCCTTTATGAGCTGGGCGGACTGTATTTTGTAAGAGACGGAAACCACCGTGTCTCTGTCGCAAAAATGAAGGGCATAGAAAACATCGATGCTGAAGTTGTAAGCCTTCAGAGCGAAATAAAGCTAAAGCCCGGAAGCACAAGGGAGCAGATGGAAAAGCAGGTCATTGAATACGAAAAGCGTGTTTTTTACGCAGAAACATGCTTCGGAGACATTACTGACTACTGGTGCCTGAATTTCAGCACGCCCGGACAGTATGACCTTATCTACAATCATATCCTCTGCCATAAATACTACATAAATTCAGGAAAATCAGAGGAAGTCACCATGGAAGAAGCGATTCTCTCATGGTTCAACAATGTATATCTCCCTGTGATAAAGGCCATAGAAAGCAGAAAAATCATAAAAAGCTTCAAGGGCAGAACACTTTCAGACCTTTATGTGTTCCTCATAAAATACTGGGACGAGTTGAAAAAAAGGCTCGGGAACGATTTTCCACTGGAAGCCGCAGCGGAAGATTTTTCAAGGAAATACAAGAAGCTTTCCCTCTACAGGCGAATAAAAAATTTCCTTGCGCGCCGTAAAATGCGCAAAGACCTGAAAAACAGCTGATCACAGGAGAATATTTTTAGCATTTTGAACTATTAAAATCCACTATTTATGCCGATAATAATACAGGGGGAACGGACAATTCTGAAAATACGATGTTTTAAGCTGTGCTGTTCAACAACTTAAAACCCGCATGAATTTTCTTAAGATTCGTTCAATGAAAAAACTTGACGGTACAATAGTTCAATGCTAAAATATATATATTTCTTTTGCTTTAGCTCCCTTTTGCAAGCAAAAGATTTTGTTTTTAGCTTCAAGGAACCCTCGGAAAGCTGTTGGAAATGAGTTTTTTGAGGTGCCTATAACAGAATTTTGTACAAGGAGCAGACACCTTGATTTTAGACGACAAATTTGCATATATTCCTCTTTTTGCGGTTTCTGTGATTTGCACATTTTTATTTGTGTTGTTTATTTTGATACGCAAAAAGAAAACCGCAAGGGTAAGCCTTATAGCACTTCTGGCAGATTTGATCATAGGCATAGGAAGCCTTGTTGCGGCATTAAAGGAAGTGGCAGGGGAAGGAAATTACTTTGCATATTTTTCCGCGGCGGTTTCAATCGCAGCTCTGATTTTAATTCCTTACTGTATAATACTATATACATTTGAGCCCAAAAAAATTGAAAAGCTTGTTCCGCATTATGTCAATGTAGCAGAGGAAAAATCTTATTCCGAGGCAATAATGAAGCAAACAGCACAGCAGCAGAAATTAAATCAGCCGGACGAAGCTGAGTCGCGCGCAATAGAAATCAGCTATTCATTTTCCGCAAAGGCTTCTGAAGCCCTTTCAGAAAAGAATGGAATGAATACGCTGCTTGACTACATAAACAAGACAATCAAAGAAGAAATAAACGCAGACGGAGGCGCAATCCTCATGGTGGATGACTTTGAGGATCTTATCACGGTGCGCTCATTTGACGGAGATTTTCCGCCGCCGTATAAGCTTCCAAGCGATATGCCCCATAAGCCTATCCGCATAGCAACGAATTTCAAGTTTGCCTCGTTCCCGCTCAGAGAAAATATATTCGGTGAAATAGCAACAGCCGGCAAGCCTGAGCTCATTACAAAGCCTGAAAATGATGCAAGAATCTATCAGAACGGGCCGGAAGATTTCCTTGAATGTGGAAGCTACATAATGATTCCTATAAAAACACAGGATTCTGTTATCGGTGTGGCTGCTTTTGCAAGAACAAAGGCACACGATGTGTTCACAGAGGAAAATCTAAAGACAGCTACTCTGATTACAGATTTTGCAGCAACGTCAATAAAAAGCATTGTTACAGTAAAAGATATAATTGAGCATAATGACCTTTTGAAAGAAGCAGAAATCGCCTCAAAAATCCAGGATATGCTTCATCCTGCAAAGCTCCCTCCCCTTCCCGGTATTCAGCTGGGAACAATATGGAATCCAGAGGAAGGTGTCTGCGGTGACTATTACGATGTTATTGTTTCACGCAAGGACAGAGTTTCCTTTGTTATGAGCGATGTTGCAGGAAAAGGGATCAACAGCGTTATCGTTATGTCTATGCTGCGCGCAATGATTCGTCTTGTTGTAAATACAAAGAAAACAGCAGGAACAATACTTGAATGGGTAAACCATGGAATTGCGGCAGAAAGCTTCAGCACAGACCATTTTGCTTCGTGTGCGCTTATAAACTATGATCCTGTAAAGAAAACCGCTGAAATCGCAACAGGCGGCACAACTCCTGTGTATTATTACAGCAGTGAAAAAAATGAAATACAGAAGATATCAACTCCTAGCGAGCCAATAGGAGTTGACAAGGATTCTCAGTATAAAGACATCTTGCAAGATATTAAAACTGGTGATATTCTTATTACATACACAGATGGTTTGGTGGAAGCCCTCAATGAAGAAGGCCAGCAGTATCCAAAGGATTCCCTGCTGAAGATAATTTCATCAAATGCAAAATCAACAGGTAAGGATATTGCAAATCTTGTAAAGTCTGATATTAAGAAGTTTATAGGCAACAGTACTCTACATGATGATCAGTCGTTGCTAGTAATAAAATTTTAAGTAAATCAGCAGTAAGGAGACATCTTATGGAACTTAAAATACGAAAGAATGGAGAAGTCTACATCATTGATGTAAATGGTGAAATGGACTTGTACAATTCTTACAAACTCAAGGAACTTGTAATGAAGATGCTTGAGAAAAATGTTAAGTCATTTGTAATCAACTTGGAGCAAGTAGATTATATTGACTCATCTGGAATTGGAGCTCTTATTTATATCTGTTCTACAATCAAGAAGATGAATTTGAAGCTCTATATTTCAAATGTACATGGCTCTGTAAAGAAAGTTATTGAACTTACAAAATTAATGGGCTACTTCCCTATTGCAAATAGTGTTGAAGAAGCTTTGTTAATGATTAATGAATAAGAGGGATTGAAATGGAAGAATTCAAAGAACTCCGTTCAGATGGCAATGATCCGTTATTTGATAAAACAAATATGCTGTACAAAGCATTTCCTTCAAATTTCAGGCAAATAAGATATTTTACACTTTTAATTGTGCAGTCTGCGCCTCTTGAAATAAAGGAAATAAATTTGCTTGAGCAGCAGATAAGTGAAGTAATAAAGAATGCTGTAAAGCATGGAAACAACTGCGACTTAAACAAGCAGGTTCATGTATGGTATTCTTTCAGCCCGACACATGCACATATAATTGTTGAAGATGAAGGTGAAGGTTTCAAAGACCTGGAAAAATGGAATGAATTCAACAAAAAACGTTTGGATTGTCTTCATAATTCCAACTTTGAAGAGCTTTCAAATTACGTTTCATTCCGGACTAAAAAGTCAGATGAGCAGGATGGTGGAAACGCTCTTTTTGCTGCATTGGAATACTGGAACGGCGGTTTTGTCTACAATGACAAGAGAAATGGTGTTGCAATGCTGAAGAGATTCCAGCAGAAACGCCATGGTGTTGCTGTGGATGGAGAATAATTTATTTACTGCCTGGAAACTTTAAGTTTTTAGGCAGTAAAAAAGCGGTGTTTTAAGTTGAGCAATTCAATTTAAAAGCCGCAGGAATCTCTAAAAATTACAGAAGGCAGTTTTTTAGAGTTTTCCATTGTTTTACTGTGCTTTTTCGGGGATGTCCCGGTTTCGACAAGCAAGAGAAATCTTGTGTTGCAGGTAGGCGTGAAGGTGCCTTAAACTGACAAAAAAATAACTGCAAAACGTAAAGAAGACGAACAGTCTGAAAACGAACAGTTTGCACTTGCTGCTTAAGCAGTGCCGGAATATTCAGCATGCTGTTCCTAATGCTGAAATATTCTGTTGCTAACAGGAACTTGTTGAGTAAGAATCTTGAGTCTTATTCAAGACATTTTTTCAAGATAAGGAAAAGACGCCTTTGAAGCCGCTACCTTTTCCCGACAAATACCTCGCTTCAATAAACCTGTAGAGATGCCTGGTTTGCTTGCATGGACGCGGGTTCAACTCCCGCCATCTCCAAATGCTTTGAATTAATATTCAAAGCATTTTTTTTGTCCTGTTCTAAAGCTCTGGATAAAAAACTCAATTTAATTATTTTTCAGAGGCTCGCTAAATGCCTTCTCTACTCTTTCGATAAGGTCGCATTTGAATAAATCAAAATCCTGTGAAAAATCTATAAAGAGCTGATAGGGGCGCACGTCGAGAACTTCAACAAGCCCGGCTAAATTCTGAAGTGAAGGCCATATAACGCCAGTCTCGTAATTTGAAATTGTTACAGGAGAAACTCCAATAAGCTCGGAAAGCTTTTCCTGTGATAAACTGCGGCGCTGGCGGAAAAATTTCAAATTCCGTGCAAAAACATCAGCAATATTTTTTTCAGTCCTTGCTGCCATAGTTCTTCCTTGACACCGACTGAGCCTTTAGTTTTGTATCATATATCGAGACAAGAGAACTTTCTATCCATCCCTGTTCAACCTTGTACCAAAGATTATACTTTATTTCCTTGGAATCTGCCGCTTCAGACTTCACTCTCTTTTTGCCGCAAATCAAAAAAACATCGCCGCTTCTAGCATGAAAGCAGACCTCGCTTGAATAATCCGCGGAAACTCTGAAAGGCGCATAAGGAACTGTCACAACAAGCCATTCCTGATCCGGAACAATGCTTGTCTGCTCCTGAAAATCCAGGTCTATTTTTTTCTGGACACAGCCGCACAAAAGCGCGATATACAAAAAAAGCAAAGCAGCAACAGGAAATTTCATTTTCCAAGATTCCCCGATATATAGGATTTTACGGCAGGATATATAAGCATATCGCTGTCCACAAAATAAAGGCTTTCAACATCATCTATCGAAATCCACTGGTACTCGGAATGTTCAGACAAAGCAAATTTCTTTTCAATTCCGTCATGGGGAAAAAAAATCCGGTAGGCATGCAAAAGAACTGTTTCACCGTTATGGAAAAAAGAATTTTCCGCTATCATTTCTCCGGTTTTTATATCAACGCCGAATTCTTCCTTCATTTCCCTGATACAGGCCTCACATTCGGTTTCACCCGGCTCAACTTTTCCCCCGGGAAACTCCCAGCGGCCGCCCATCTGTCCTACAGGATTCCGGCGCGCAACAAGAACTTTTTTTTCATTAAGTGCAATGCAAGCAATAGAAATTTTTGGCATATCAACCTCTACAAAAGCATGGCCTGCGGAAAGACAAAATGCAGGATGCCAATAAGTATACATCCAGCCCCGATAATTTTTCTTGAGTCAATAAACACCTTGCAGACAGCAGGAGGAACAGAATCAATTTCAGAGCTGGTGTATATATAGTATTCCAGAAGAATCGATGCGCCGGAAAAAAAGCCGGCTGCCACAGGAAGCAAATCCCCGACCACAGGAACATCATTTCTAAAGACAGAAAGAATTTTCATAACACCGACAAAAACACAAAGAACTCCAACAACGAGCCTGAATCCCGGACTGTCAAAATTCAAACCGCCAAAAGAAATCCGCTTGTCACTTTCAATTTCATCATCAAAAGAATCCTGCTTCTGCACAATAAGATTTTTTCCATACACCAAAATAAGTCCTGCAAAAATATTGAGCAGCACAGAAAGAAAATAGAACTGAACCATAAATAAATCCTCTCATTAGGTACTTCTAAAAATCGCTTTTTCTAGATTCCTTAAAGAATAAATGAAAACATGAAAATTGTAAATGCCAAAGACAAATCCGCTGGCGCTGATAAATTCCAGAAGCCAGCCATTTTTCAGCGCGCGCCCCTGTTTAAAATTCTGCATCGGACAACAGCCTTTTCGTCATTGCATGTTAAAATGCAGGACACGGAAACAAGGTCGTAATCGTTGAAAACAGCATATACAGGCTTTGGTGAAGCGGGATTAAAATCAACAAGTATTTTTTGCTTGTCCGCAACGCTGCCCTCTTCATTTATACATTCAAACTGAATTTCAAGGGGCACAGAAGAAGCCTCCCGGACTCTGCCTCCGGAATTTGAAAATTCAGCAGAAGCGTACACCCTTCCGTCAAAAGCAAAGGCTGAAATTTTTACAGAAACCCCGGCTATTGAATTTGTATCCGCGCCTCCGTTCAGGATTCTAAAAATAAAAAGAAAAACCATGCACAGCACCAGCGTGAAAAATGCGATTTTATTTCCGCGCGTGGAAAAGAGAACCTTAAAAAGCCCCCGTTTTACCGTAGTTTTTCCTGTGGCAAGATTACGGAAAATGTCCTGCTCACGGTTTCTGAATTCTCCGCGCTTATAATGAAAAACAAGATCTTCACCGGGGCTGAGTGTTTCAGGATTGCTTTCGTCATCGAAAATTTCCATTTTGCTTCCTGCTACATTCAGTTTTTTATAACAGCCTGAATCAGCGAGTCAATGCGCCACCAGCAGACTGAAGCTTTTTCGTTTTCCACAACAATGGCGGAAATTATTCCTTCGCGGCTTAGATTGAATGAATAATACAGGCAGGATTCCCTGTCCAGAGAAATTTTCCGCTTTAGAATTCTCTGTCCGTTTTCCTGAACCATCTGAAGGCTGAATCCATTTTCCGTGCTGACTATAAAATAAAGCCAGCCGCTGTCCGTGATTCCAAGAAAATCATAGGGGATTTCATAGTTCTCCTTGGAAAAACCCTCTGAAACAGGCTCGTCATACGGAGGAATTGTGATTGGAAAATCATACTGGTTGTTTTCAACATCGAATGTATGAATCAGTGTCGTTACATATTCCACTCCGGACTGAACGCGGCTTGATTCATCAATATAGCTTGAAAAATAATCCACTTTCAGATAAAGCTTGCGCTCCCTGTAGTCGGGCACAATATTTTCAACTGAAAAAAAGGTTTCAGTTTTTTCATCTGCAAAAGGATTCGGGACATTTTCCTTTTCAATAGGAATCGTATACATCAAAAAGCCGTCCATGGAAAACCAGTAGACCACGGAGCCAGAGGAAGTTGTACAAAGCACAACAAGCTCGTTTCTGTCAGTTGTAAAAATGTCCTTTATATACGGAAACGGTGTTCCGCCGGGCCCCTGCTGCCCTATGTAGTTCATGTATTTTTTCGCCCCGTCGAACCTTACAATTACCTGGCTCAGAACCTGGCTTGTTTTGCTGTCAGTTTCCTGCCTTGCAAAGGGAAGCTTGTCAACCGCATAAAGATATTTTCTGGAATCAACTGCAATTTTGGAAATCTCATTAAAGGCATAGGGAACGGCCACACGGGTTGAATTTACATCAGTGCCGCTTTCTGCAAAAGACGGAAAGGGATTTTTCTGCGGATTATAGTACAGGGAAAGCAGATCGCCGTAGCTGTTCATTTCCATTATTTTGTTTGATTCGCCATTCAGGATGTAAAAAAATCCGTCGCGCATGGCTATTGAAATAGATATATTTCCGGCGGAACCAAGGTTGAAGACATTAAGCTCATCCTCAAAGGTTCCATAATTCAAGTTAAAAATATTCTCCTTTTCAACAGAAGAAACAACCCTTCCCTTTCTGCAGCCCAAAAAGACAGCCGCAATAACAACGGAAAATAAAATTTTTTTCACAAGCTTCATAACACAAAAAGAATAAAAGATTTGCAGAGTTTCATCAAGAACACAAATGCGCCTTGCCGTTCCACAAAACACATAAGCGCTTTTGCCATTTTTTCATTTCAGACATGGCGGCGGATTCCGTCAAATTTCACTTCCCAGAGAAAAAGCCCGGCAGGAGGTGCAGTCATTCCAGCCCTGGAGCGGTTTCTGGATTCAAGGATTTCTTTAAAGCTTTCCGCCCCGGCCTTTTTTTGAGCCAGCTGAATCAAAGTTCCAGTCACAGAGCGCACCATTTTCCACAGAAAGGCATTCGCCTCAATCTGAAAAACAAGAAGGTCAGGATTCTGCAAATCCCAGCTGAAAAAAGCGGAATCTATATAGCGCATTGTTGAAAGACTCGCATCCCCGGCGGCTGCAAAAGCGGCGCAGTCAATTTCCCCGCGGAGGCAGGAGCACATTTCATTCAGAGTGCCGGCATCAGGGCGGAATGGAATGAACCACCTATATCGGCTTTCGCTTGCAAGAGGCGGATTTTTTGTCTGGATAAAGTAACGGTAAACCCTTGAAGTCGCATTGAATCTTGCGCTGAATCCATCTGCCGCCGGGGCTGCCCCAAGAATTCTTATATCGGGAGGAAGCATTCCGTTCAAGGCGCGCACATAATTTGCCCCGGGAATAGAATCAACAGGGGAAATAAAATTGGCAGCCTGCCCCGCCGCATGAACTCCGCTGTCTGTTCTTCCGCTGCCGTAAAGCGCAACCGGCGAATGGAACATTTTGAACAGAGCCGCCTCTATTTCCCCCTGGACAGTACGGACAGGCTTTCCGTTGTCAGACTTGTCCTGACGCTGCCATCCGCAGAAATCAGTTCCATCGTAGGAAATTTTCAGCAGTATATTAGTCATCTTCGCTGAAAATATTATTTGAAGAAAGCTCGGAAGTCATACTGTCGTAAAGCGACTTTGCAACTTCAAGGAGCGGCCCCGGCTTTGCCTTGCTGGATTTTCCAAGACCGAAAATTCTTGCGATGGCCTTTTTGCTTTCATCAAGCTTTTTCAGCCTCAGCTCCTGATTTTCCCTCTGGCCGTACTTGAATTCCAGAAGTCCGCTCAGGTAAATCACTCCGTCATATCCATAGTTCTTGTCTGTGTCCGGGCCGAAATTCGCAACAGACTCAATGGACTCTATGCGGCCGGTTTCATTTATCAAAGTCTGCTGGTAGAAAAACAAGGCCTTTCTGTAAAACACCTGCGCAATGTAGCCATAATTATGCTCAGGGCAAACACGCTCAATTTCAGAGCAAAGCCATGCAAGGCGCAAGGAAATCTGCGCGCGCTTAAAAGTCGGGGCATAAGCAATATCGACCTTTTCGTAGCAGAGAAGCGCAAGATAATACATGGCAGTGCCATCGAACAGTGTCCGCTCGTCATTCAAATTGTAATACGGAAAAATTGCCTCCACTTCCTTTTTTCTATGGCTTTCATCCTGCATTATCCTGTCGAAAGTTTCGGGATCTTTTATATCCTTGAAGTCCTTCCAGAAAAAAGCGGCATGGCAGTGCGGACAGCAGCCGATTTCATAAATCAGCGGATAAACTCTTCCGTATTTTTTGGACGGCTCATAATTTCTGTGAAGCTCATCAGTCAGATTTCCGGCGATGGTTCTTCCTCCGCCCTGGTGCATAAGCTCCTGCCTGAATTTCTTGCGGCAGACCGGGCAGTAAGCGTCCTCCTTTGCCCAATAAGAAACAGCAGGCTTTTTTTCCGGCTCTGATAAAAAAGTTTTTCTGTTGAATTGCGATGCCATATTTTCCTCCGCAAACTGTTTATATGGAAACCTCGAAAAACTTCAGTTTTTTAAGGCAATCTATGAAAACGCCGCCTGAAAATTCAGACCAGGCGGTCATCAGTTTCAATAACCACATAAGCCATTGCATACTCACGCTCATGGCTCAGCGAAACATGAACCCTATAGTTTTTTCCGCATTTTTCCTCAAGGATTTTTCTGGCATTTCCTATGATTTTCATTTCAGGCTTTTCGTTGCCATCCTTTGAAACAAAAATCTCTCTCAGGCTGAATCCGAAAATTCCAGTTCCCAGAGCCTTTGAAAATGCCTCCTTGGCGGCAAAACGGCTGGCGTAAAATTCGCACTTCCTCTGTAGCCCCGCGCTTTCAGAAATACATTCATTTTCATTGTAAAAGCGGCGGATTAGCTCCGGGGACGAAACCCATTTTTCAAACCGGGACACTTTTGTTATATCACAGCCGACACCAAAAATCATGTATTCCTCTTTCCTCATTCATCCGGAAGTTTCTCGAACTTTCAGATTCGAGCATTCCACAATAATATCCGCTGTTCTGAAATCTTTCAAAGAAATAAAAACAGCAGACAGAAAATTCAAAAAAAGCGATTCCCCGTATCACGAAAGAACAGGAATTTTCAGCATGGAACCTGTCGGCTCGCTCCCGCCGTTATCCATGGGAAAATTCTCGTCAGGCTCCCGGTGGACAATATTCAAAACATAAACTGTAAGGCTCTGGGACGAAACAGAAATCGACCCCGGAAGCTCTATGTGAACCGGAACTTCATATATTCCAGGCTCCGTGATAAAGGCGCAGTCCGCAGACACCCGGAAGTCAGACTGAGAAAGCTTTTCAACATCAAGAAGCTTTCCTTCCACAGAAAAATCAATCGTAACAGCCTCTCCCGAAACCGCAAGCTGCGAAGAAAGATTGTCAAGAAAAACAGGAACCCCTGTGAATTCCCGGACACTGCCTTCAACCACAACCGGAACCGAAACCCTCACGGAATTTTTTTCCCCGAGGAATGAAATATATGCATTTGTGTTCAGGGGGCTTACAATTTTTGAAACGCTGCTGTCCGCACCCTCTATTGAAACTGCTCCGACAGGAATCTTGTCTATCTGCTCCAGCATTGACTCAGGGCCGCACAAGGTTATAAACGAAGGCTCAAGCTCCGCGCTCAGGGCTTTATATCCGTGCGCCGCCTTTCCAAGAACAGAGGAATAAAGAGGAACTGGCTTAGTGACTTTCTTTTGAATCTGAAGCCTCACGATGTCAGGCTGATTATAAATTTCCAGAGGCTCCAGATCCAGCTGGACTATCTTGTCGTCAAGCTCGATATAAACAGGAAAATCATAAACACCTTCCTTTATCTGCGCGGACACATCCACAAAGGCCCTCAAATCCTTCTCCACTATCGACGCAATCTGATCCCGTCTTGTTCTGACCTTTACCCTTATATACTTGACCTGCTCAAGCCCCGAAACAGGAACCATATTTCCGTTTGCGCGGACTTCAAGCGGAACTGAAAATGTCTTTCTGTCAAGAAGTGAAAGCTGATGAAAAAAACAAATCATTACAGCCAGAACAAAGCATATTGCTTTTACAGGCCAGTTCTTAGTTATTTTTGCCAGTAATTGGTTTATGCTCATCAATAGTATCCTCTATAATCTGCTGTTCAGGAGTTATATCAAGCTGGCGCTCCAGAATTCTGGTAACCTGATCCATTGTAAGGTCATAATGAAGCTTTGAGTCATAGGCAAGGCTGTACGCCCCTGTTTCCTCGCTCACAACCAGAACAACACAGTCGCTCACTTCGCAAAGTCCAAGAGCAGCGCGGTGTCTTGTTCCGAAAGTTTTCTTTATATCGTACTGCTCGCTTACAGGAAGAAAGCACCCGGCGGCGATAACCTTTCCTCCCTGGATAAAACAGGCTCCGTCATGAAGCGGTGTATTATGCCCGAAAATCGTAACAAGAAGGCTCGAGGAAAGATCCGCATTCAGGCGCGTTCCAGTGGAAAGAATATTATCAAGCTTTGTGCGCCGCATAAAGACAGCAAGCATTCCCCTTTTCTGCTTGGAAAGCATTTCCGCGGCAATAAGAACAGAATCAACATAGGAATGTTTTGCCCGGCTTCCAAACGTAAACCACTCGGCCTGCCCAAGCTTAAGGAACACTTTTCTAAGCTCCGGCTGAAAAACAATCGCAAACGCCATCATCAGCCCGGGAGCAATCACGGAAAAAACCCACAGCAGAGTCCTGAGCTGCAAGATAACCGCGGCCGCATAGGAAATCACAACCACAACAGCAGCCCGGATAAGCTGAATCGCATTTGTCTTTGTTATAAGCTGATACGCTTTATACAGAAGAAATGTAATTACACCTATATCAATGGCCGGTCTTAGAAAATCATATATTCTTATTAAAGCTGAAAACTGATTCATATTCTAAAAGCGATTTTAACACAGCGAGGGTATCTTTACAAGGAGCAACATCATGCACACGGAGCATAAAAGCCCCCTTCAGCACAGCAAAAAGGTCAGCGGCGAGCGTGCCGCAAAGCCTGTCCTGGACATCCCTGCCCGTGAGCTGTCCTATGCAAGACTTGCGGGAAAGAGCCATAAGCACCGGAAATTTTCCGCCGCAGAGAGAGCCGCAGCCAGAAATAAGACGCAGATTTCCCTCAAGGCTCTTGCCGAAGCCGATTCCGGGGTCAACGATGATTTTATTTTTCTTTATGCCGCGGCTGAGCGCAAAACCAGCCCTTGACTCAAGATAGGAATTCACTTCCCTGAAAACATCCTCATATTCAGTGGAAGCCTGCATTGTTGAAGGAATTCCCCTCTTATGCATCAGGATAACAGGAATTTCTTTTTCCGCCGCAAAAAAAGCCATATCCGGATCATCTTCCAGAGCCGAAACATCATTTAAAATATCCGCCCCGGAATCAAACGCCGCCTTCATCACGGACATTTTTCTTGTGTCCACAGAAATAGGAATATCGCTCCTGCGCCGGATTTCCTCTATAACAGGAATTACACGCCGGATTTCCTCCTCCGCATCCACATACTCGGAGCCGGGCCTTGTGGATTCCCCTCCAAGGTCAAGAATGTCCGCGCCCTCATCAATAAGCTGAAAGGCTCTTTCCGCGCCACCTCTGCTTCCGCTGAAAAAGCTGTCAGGTGTGCAGTTGACAATTCCCATTATAAAAGCAGGAAAATCAGTCGTGATTTTTCTTGAAGCCAAATCCAAATTTCTCATAGTCTGATCAGCTCCCGGGCAGTCTGTCTTATTTTTTCAGGAGAAAGCCCTGCCTCCTCAAGAATCTGCTCCCTGTTTCCGTTTGCAACAAAGGAATCGGGAAACGCCAGCACCGCGGTCTTTAAAAACGAAGTTTCCGCGGACTGTCTTATGCAGTTTTCAATCCACTCTGAAATTCCGCCCAGCCGCACGCCATCTTCCACAAGAACAATTCCGGAATACAGCTTTGCAATGGAAATAAAATATTTTATGTCAAAAGGCTTTATGAATCTGAGCGAATAAATGTCCGCGTCAATACCGTCCATTACAAGCGCGCGGGAAGCCGTCAGAGTTTCAGAGAACATGCTTCCTGTGCAGACCAGAAGAATTTTCCGCTTCCATGAATTTTCCTCCTGCCCGAAAGAAGAGATTGAAGGCGCAAAGTCGGAATTGGTCACAAGAATGCCTTTGCCGGGTTCCACAGGAGCAGAAAAAGGCTCAAGCTCAGACGGACAGGTCATCTTGGGCCAGCGTATCACAACAGGACAGTCCGCGCTGTTCACAGCCCAGTCAAGGCAGCAGTCCATGTCGGATTTTCCTGCGACTGAAATAATGCACAGATTCGGCACCGGCCTGAAAAGCGCAATGTCAAAAATTCCCTGGTGTGTTTCTCCGTCAGAAGGAACCGCCCCGGCGCGGTCAAGGGCTATAACAACATGCCTGTTCTGAAGCGCAATGTCTTCAATAATCTGGTCAACACTGCGCTGTATAAAGGTGGAATAAATAGCCACAACAGGAACAAGTCCGCCGGCGGCAAGTCCCCCGGCAAAAGTCACGGCGTGCTCCTCGGCGATTCCCACATCAAAGAAGCGGCTTTTAAATTTCCTGGAAAACGCATCAAGCCCTGTTCCCTTTGACATCGCGGCCGTCACCGCTATTATCCGGGGATTCTTTTCCGCCATATCAATCATCTTGTTGCTGAAATTTTCCGTAAAGCTTAAAGTGTCGAATTTTTCAACCAGACCGTCGCTTATATTGAACGGCCCCACACCGTGAAAAACGGAAGGATCGTTTTCCGCAGGACTGTAGCCCTTTCCTTTTTTTGTAACAACATGAATCACAACCGGATACGGAATTTTCTTGGCGCGGCTGAACACACGCTCCATTTCATCTATGTTGTGCCCGTTCATCGGGCCTGTGTACTCAAATCCAAGGTCGACAAAGAGATTGTTTGTAAAGAACACGCCCTTCAGCCCTCTTTTCAGCCTGAACACAAGCTTTCCGAGGCAGCGGTTGAAATAAGGAATTCTGTCTATAAGCCTGTCAACCTTGTAGCGGAAGCCATGATAGCTTGTGCTGAACGCAAGCTTTGAAAGATACCGGGAAATAGAACCCACATTTTTGTCTATTGACATCTGGTTGTCGTTCACAACCACGATAAGATTCTTGGCAAGCTGCCCAGCATGGCT
This sequence comes from Treponema sp., assembly GCF_051883275.1. Lineage (GTDB taxonomy): Bacteria > Spirochaetota > Spirochaetia > Treponematales > Treponemataceae > Treponema_D. The sequence continues at coordinate 96,660 of NZ_JBJETK010000068.1, forward strand.
CAGCCCCTCAAACGCCATTCCGCCTGTGAGCGCGCCGTCGCCTATAACAACCACAACCTTGTCGTTTCTTCCCTGAAGCTCCCATGCGGACAAAAGCCCCAGCGCCGAGGAAATAGAAGAGGAAGCGTGTCCCGCGTCAAAATAATCATGCGGACTTTCCCTGATTTTTGTAAAACCGGAAATTCCGTCCTTCATGCGTATAGACGAAAACAAACCGTAGCGGCCTGTAAGAATTTTATGCGGATAGCACTGGTGGCTTACATCCCAGATAATGGCATCCTGCGGACTGGAAAAACTCCGGTGAAGGGCAATGGAAAGCTCCACGACACCAAGATTGCTCGCAAGGTGTCCTCCGTTATGCCCCACAACCTCTATAATCTTACTTCGTATTTCCTTAGCCAGCAAAGGCAGAAGCTTTTTTGGAACAAGCTTTAAGTCCTCAGGCGAATGAATATCATTTAAAATCAAACAAAAGTTCCCCACAACACAAAAAAGAAAAAAAAGACCGCAGTCAATGTAAAAACAACCGCGGTCTTAATGAAAAAAGGCCTTCCGAAATAATCCGACAACCCTGCAAAAGTTACAAAGCCGTCTTACTTACTCTTATGGCGATTTCTTCTAAGCTTCTTCTTACGCTTATGTGTCGCTATCTTTGCGCGCTTTCTTTTTTTTCCACAAGGCACAACAGAACTCCTTACTATAATAAGTTTTCTTATTATGCGGAATTTCAGAGTTTAAGTCAAGAAGTGAAATGCGAAAACCTCAGTTTTTCTTATTCAGGAAGAACTTCTAAAGGCAGAGAAGCACCTTATTTAAAAACAGCAGGGAATCCCTTCCAAGGAAAAAATTCACAGAGCCGTCTGATTTTTTTCTGGACTCAATGCCGTATTTAAGAGCCGGGCAAAGGCGGCTTTCCAGATTCCCATTCCACGGCTCAAGGTCTGAAAAATTGCTTCTATAGACAAGCGAATTAACTCCGCAGGAAGTCCTGAGCCCTGTCATAAGAAATTCAAATTCACGGGTCTTTAAGCCAAGAATTTCAGTTCTGCGCGGAATTCCAGATTCACAGGGGCTGCCCTTTCCCCAGAAATTTTCGTAGGCTGCAATATCCTCTGTGTTTGTCCACCTGAAGCTTTTTTTTCCGTAGAACGTTCCGCACGCGCCGCATCCGACACCGGCATAATCCCTCTGCTCCCAGTACGAGCTGTTATGAATGCTTTTTTTCCCTTCACGGCAGAAATTTGAAACCTCATACTGGACAAATCCGCGGCTTAAAAGAAAATCCCGCCCCAGAATCCACTGCGAGTCGGCTTCGTCAAAATCAAACGGAACCGCCCCGGATTCAACAGCCTCCGCAAGGGGTGTGCCGTCCTCAAGTGTAAGCGTGTACAGAGAAACATGGGACGCATTATGCAAAAGGCATTTTTCAAGGGTAAAAATAAAATCTTCTGCGCCGCATCCGGGAAGCCCGGCAATAACATCCGCGCTCAGATCCCCTTTCCATGCAGAGCCTGCAAGCTCCAGCGCGCCGGCGGCAACAGATGCGCTGCAATGTCTTCCTGCGGCGCACAGCGCTTCCCTGCTCAGCGACTGAATTCCAAGCGAAAGCCTTGTAACTCCGCCTTCCCATGCAGCAGAAAGCTTTTCCGCCGAAACAGACTCGGGGTTCATTTCCATTGTGATTTCCAGAGGAGAATTTTCAGGAAAAAGGCATGCTCCCTTCAACGCAGGCACAAGGCGAAGAATCTGCTGTGCGGACAAAAGGCTTGGAGTTCCGCCGCCTATGTATATCGTGCGCCACGAGCCAATGCTGTATTTTTCTGCATAAAACCGGGCCTCATTCACAAGGCAGTCAAGATACAAATCCTCTATGCCGCCGCTTCTTTCCACGCTGAAAAAATCACAGTAGCCGCATTTTTTCAGGCAGAACGGAATGTGAACGTATAAAGCCGCGCTGTCCATCAGAAACTAAAAAAGCTTTGCCTTTCCAAACGGGAATACCTGGCAGAGCACACGGCCCTTTATCCGCGAGGATGAAATAACGCCGTAAATTCTTGAGTCAAGCCCCTCTATGCGGTTGTCGGCGAGAACAAAATATTCGTCTTTTCCCAGGGTTGTCTCTGGAATCTGCCCCGAGCACCCCATTCCGTCCCATTCCACAGGAACAGAATAAATGCTGATATTATAGGGCCTTGCGGAAAGCTCGAATTCAGTAAGAAAATGCGGCTGGCCGGCTGGCTTTACATAGAGCACAAAATCCTTCATATAGTATGAATCTCCGGGAAGCGCAACAACCCGCCTTATGCTGTCATTCCCCGTCATTCTGGAATTTCTTCCAAAGGGCGTGAATTTATAAAGCGAAAAAAAACTCACAGCAGTATTCACCAGTCTTTTTCCTGCCGAAACTCCCTGTCCGTCTATTCTGGAAAGATAGACCACCTGTCCGCGCGAAGGGTTCCGCATAAAAGGAGAAACAAAAACAATGCCGCCCCTGCAAATATCAGTTTCCATTGACGAGGAATTTACAAAAACCGAAAACAAAATACAGTTCAAAAAAATAGAAATAAAAACAAAGACTGAAACAAAAAAAACAACGGCATGCATAAATTTGACCTGCTGTCTTTTCTTGTATTCAAATGAATAATCTCCCACATTCTGCTTCATGCAAAATACAATAGCAGAAAAAAATCTAATTATCAAGCAATGCCAAACCGCCCGTTCCACTGTCTGCACCCTCGCCATTCCACTGACTACACCCTCGCCATTCCGTTGACTACACCCTCGTCATTTCGCTGTTTAAAACCTCGTCATGCGGCATTTTCCCCCTCGTCATGCTGAACTCGTTTCAGCATCCGTACTGTGCACACCGCATAGATTCCGAAACAAGTTCGGAATGACAGTATCAATTCGTTCGGAATGACAGGGTATGACTGTGCCCGTCATGCGACATTTGAGAACTTGTCATGCTGAACTCGTTTCAGCATCTGTACTGTGCACACACATAGATTCCGAAACAAGTTCGGAATGACAGTGATGACATGCCACGAATCGTGCACAGACGGTGCGGCAGGTGCTTGTTGAAAATCTTTAAAAAAAAATATACTATTAATGATTATGGAAGAAGCAAAAAAAACTGTAGCCCAGAACAGAAAAGCTCATTACAATTATATTGTAACTGACACTTTTGAGTGCGGAATCGCGCTTGAGGGGTCGGAGGTTAAATCAATAAAAGCAGGGAACATTTCTTTCGGCGACAGTTTTGCTCTTATAGAAAACGGAGAAGTCTGGCTTCAGAATTTCCATATATCAGAATATACATTCTCCTCGGTGTTCAACCATGAGCCGGACAGAAAAAAAAAGCTGCTTCTTCACAGAGAGGAAATAAAAAGGCTTCAAAGAAAGACTGAAGAAAAGGGCTTTACCCTTGTTCCTCTTGAAGTTTACCTGAAAAAGGGGCTTGTGAAAATTTGCCTCGGACTTTGCAAGGGAAAAAAGGAATTCGACAAGCGCGCATCCATCAAGGACAGGGACATAAAGCGCGACATCGCAAGAGAATTCCGGGAACGGCTGAACAGTTAGCCACGGAGAGATAATTGCAGAAAAAGAGAAATCCTGCTTTAAAACTGATTATTCTCCTGTTTGCGTTCTTCGCGCTGACTTCTTCCAGAAGCTTTTCGGCGGAGACAGTGGATTTTTTTGCCACAGTATCATCTTCAAAAGACACCGGCATGATAAAAATGACCACAGACCTTCTTTTCAACCAGTTTCAGACTGTGGACGGATATACAGTAAGAGACAGGCGCAACGAAACCTATATTTCCGGGGCAAGCACAGCCAACATTTCATTTTTTGCGGAAATACAGGAAGACCCTGACGGCGGCTGGCTTTGCACCCTGAACGCCATCAAGCCGGACGGAAAGCAGAATGTGAGCGCAACAAAAAAATATGACAGCTACTATAAAATTCTCCTTGACGCAAGACCCTCGCTGGAAAACCTGCTGACAAATCTCACAGGCAACATCCAGATTCCCGAGGAGCGCACAGCAGCCCAGGAGGAGCGCGCAAAGAGCACTGTTCCGGGCGACACTCAGCTTGATGCGATAGCAGGAACATGGACAGGCGAAGAGCTCATAGAAAAAGTTCTGATTTTAAGGGGCGGACGGGGATTTGTGATTTTCAAGAACGGCGCAAGCATGAATATTTCTGTGACAGTGCAGGATGATTCCATAAAAATACGCCAGAACGGAAGACCGAACGCATCGTTCTTCCCGGAAATACCGCGGCAGGAAGCCCTGAAAAACGCACAGACAGCCTCCCCTATTGAATGGAACATGACGCTCAGCGGCAACACACTTTCAGGAAAGAAAACCACGCTTGTGGAAGACAAAAATTCGCCTACCGGAATAAAAGAGGGAGAAATAGAAGTCAGCTGGACTAAACGGTGACACTGCCCTGTCTTACAACACGCCAGCCGCTGCCCTCAAGAGCAACAATCGTGGAAGGAACACCGCCTTTTTTTTCGCCGCCGTCAACAATAAGGGACACTTCATCCCCGAATTCCTCTTCAATGCTGCGGGCTGACTCCAATATAGGCTGTCCGCTTCTGTTTGCGCTTGTGCTGTAAATCGGCAGTCCACATTCCTCTATAAGCTTTCTCAGCCACTCGTCCCCCGGGCAGCGGAATGCGATGTTTTCCGTCCTTTCATCAAAGCACAGGTTCACGGGAACAATCACAGTCAGTGCTCCGGGCCATTTCTGCGCAAGGAAATCGGGAATTCTGCATGCCGAATACCGCTCCACTTCCTCAACTGAAGAAACCAGCTGAATAAACGGTTTTCTACAGTCCCTGCCCTTTATTTTTCTGATTTTTGAATCCGTGTAGAACACAGGAGCGCCGGTGTTTTCCGCAATTCCGCTGAACCCGTAAACAGTGTCTGTAGGAAGAACACAGATTTTGCCTTCCCTCAGAAATTCCGAGGCAAGCTCAATCCCTTTTTCATCCTTATTGCATATCATACACTGCTATCCCTCCGGCGCATTTTTTTCCCGCAGGAAATCTAATCAGCCCTTTCTGGACATCAGCAAGAAACAGGACAAAATATGAAAGAATCATTATGGTGAACGCCGCAGACTTGCACAGCCATTCGGGGATGAATTTTACATCATGATGGCGCACAACAGTTCCGGGGTCAAAAATATGAGTTTCGCGCGAGGCAAGCCCTGAAATCTTCACAAGCTTTTCGCTTTCAGAAACGTATCCCAGTTTTTTTGCGTAGGAGGCAATCACATCTAGGTCTTTCTGCAGCGCAATCTGCTCAAGAGAAAGCTCGCTGTAAGTCTTCTCGATGGCGGCTGTATGCGCGCTCAAAACCTGCTTTTGCTCCTGAAGCTGCTTCATGGCCCATATTCCGTCGCTTCCGCCGATAAATGACATGACGGTGTAGAAAAATGTGCCTATGAAAAATGCTGAAAGCAGTCTGAACTTTTCCATTATGCCTAAAATTTCGGCACTTTACATTCAAAACTGAAATGCGGCGGCGTTTTTTTTCTGTGGATTTTTTTTTCAATATATAGTAAAATAAATGTATTGATTTACAATAATAAATCCGATAATGTTATAGATTTTTTTTATAAAATGAAATTTCTTACCAAGAGGATTCCAGATGAGCGAAGCAGCAGAAAAAAAGAGCGAACTCGATGAATACGGTGTATTTCTAAAAAGTTCCGCACCGGCAGAAAAAAAAGACATACCTGAAATTATAGAAACAGAAGAACTGACAGAACCAGTTTCGCTGGAAGATATAGAAATTCCTGAAATTTCCCCTGAACAGGATATTGAAGAAACCCTTGAAAGCTCAGTGGACATCGGGGAAGACTCCTTTGAAGTGCCGGAGCCGGATTTTTCCGACAGCGGAGACAGCGCAATAGCAGATGAAATTTCCAAGCTCGGCAGCTTTGATGATATTCCGGTGGACTTTGCAGAGCCGGATGCAGTGCCGGAGCCGGAAGCAGAAGAAGCCGCGCCGCTTTCTGATGAAACCGTAGAAATTGACGACAGCTTCAGCGGACTTGCTGAAGAAGCCAGCCCGGATACCGCTGTTGACATCCAGGAATTCCAGGACGGCGAAATTGACATAGACTCATTCATGGAAAGCAGCTCGCCGTCTGAAAAATCAACTGAATCCCTTGACTTTGGCGACGGAGATATCGACCTTGATGCGTTTATGGACGGCGAATCATTTGAATCTGAAAAAGAAGAGCAGACAGAAATAGAAGAAGCCGATCCGCTTGACATTGACCTTGACTTTGAAGAGCCTGTGCTCGAGGGAAGTTCCAGCGAACAGGAGCAGGCAGGCGCGGCGGAAGACGACAACGAAGACTTCGACTCACTCTTTGAAAACCTCAAAGACACCACAGTGGAAGTTTCTGATTTTGACATGCCAGATGAAAAAGAAAAAGCCCCTGCCCCGTCTGATTCCGGAGTTTCAGAAGAGATAGACCTTTCTGACTTTGGTTTTGAAGACAGCAGCGAAAACCTGAATCCTGTTCTGGACGAAGGCACAAAGAAACAGCCGGAAGGTCCTGTTGACTACGAAATGAACGTTGACATCGAGGAAGAAAGCGAGCCGCAGCCGGAAAAAGAAAAGGCCACTGTGGAATCAGAATCTTCGGACGATGACATTCAGGTTGATATTTCGCAGGACTCAGAAAAGCCAGTCCAGAAAGAACAGGCTACAGACCTTTCTTCCCCGGACGACAGCTTTGACATTGATTCAATTTTCAGCAATATCGAAGACGAAAACGGACAGACCGTAGATTTTTCTTCATCTGATGAAGAGAAAAAAAAACTAGACTCTGAAGATTCCGCTGAATTTGCAGAAACACCGGTTGAGCTTGCCGATACAGGATTTGAGGCAGAGCAGATTGAACCCTTGGAAGAGCCTGAAATTTCAGAACAGAACAGTGAAATTCCACTTGATGATTTTATGGGAGAAGAAGGCTTTACCGACGGAGGCCCTGGTGTAACCGGTCCGTACAATGAAGACGGCACAATGATTCAGAACCCGGAAGAAAAAGAGCCTGAAATTGCAGAGGAATCTGAAACTATAGAAGAGTCAATCATAGAGGACTTGGAAGAGCCCGAAACTATAGAAGAACCAGTAATCGTGGAAGATTTTGAAAAGCCTGAAATCGTGGAAGAACCCGAAACTATAGAAGAGCCAATAATCATGGAAAATCTGGAAGAGCCGGAAATTCTGGAAGAACCCGAAGCTATAGAAGAGCCAGCAATCATGGAAAACTTGGAAGAACCTGAAATTGCAGAAATTCCTGAAATCATGGAGGAAACTGCAATTTCTGAAGATGAGCTTGAAATTCCTGAAACTACAGAAACCGAGCCTCTTGAAACTCCTGATATTTTTGAATCAAGCGAGCCGCAGGAAGAGCCGGAAGCGGAAGCAGAATTCAATGCAAGCGACTACATAGATGAGCCTCCAAGTTATGATATGACAGGCATAACGGTAACCCCTGATGACCTTGAAAAATGCGTGGAACCAGCAGAGGAATCAGTTCCAGACACATTTGAAGAAGAGGCCGCTTCGCTTTCAGAGGAAGAGAATTTTGACACTGGAAGCGATAAGACAGAAAAGCAGACATACAGTGTCTTTTCGGTAAAAGAAAATTCAGACAATGGAGTCAATATGGATGAAAATGACTCCGCATATACAGATTCTGAAATCCAGGCAACTGAAGACATACAGCCGCTGGAGGAAAAAATGCAGACAGAAAACATTGAGAATGAAGTAGACAAAATTGATAACTCTGCAATACTCAATAAAATTGCAGAGGAACTGGCTTCTTTGAAATCTGAAATAAACGGACTAAAAGATGAATTCGAGGAGCTCAAGAAAAACGGTGTTTCCGCCAGCGGAAATATAGCGCCGCAGGAAGAGGAGCTTGAATCCGCCGAGCCAGAGGAACCAATCGCTGAGCCGGAGGAAGTTCTCGATGAAACAGAAGAGCTAATCAACGAGCCGGCGCCTGTTGTGGAGGAATCTCAGAACACAGGTTTCTTCAATAATACTGACGAGGATGATACAATCGCACTGAGCGGCGATGAGCTGAGCAATATTTTGAATTCAGCTGAATTCACTTCCCGTGACGCAGAAAACATTGAGCCTGAGCCTGAACTGGAAGAAGTGCCGGAAGCGGAAGAAGCTGAAGAGCTGGAGGAAGAAATAACAGTTCCAGCCGCAGAAGAAGAGGACATTCAGGAGCCGGAGCTTCCAGAGCAGATTTCAGAAGAAACCCCAGCGGAAGATGAAAATCAGACTATAACAGATGATGATATTCCTTCCCCTACTCTTGAATCTCTGAATTTTGAGAATTCAAATGCTTCCGAAGAGCCGCTCACAGAAGGAAACATCGAATACCTCACAAGCGAAATTCCAGAGGAGCTTCAAGAAATAAAGGAAGAAGACGAAGATGAAAATCTGGAAACCGGAATCAGCGAACAGCCAGTGGAAGATGTGTTCTCAAACTGGGAAACAGAGCAGAATCTGACTCCTGTTCAGGAAGAAACAGCGCAAACCGAATCTGCTGCAACAGAAGAAATCAGAGACCGCTCGAACGAAATTCCAAGCGACATAAAGGAAGAAATAAAATCTGTTCTTGCCTACATGGATCAGCTTTTGGAAAATCTTCCAGAGGAAAAGATTGCAGAATTCGCACAGTCAGAGCAGTTTGAAACATACAAGAAGCTTTTTGCAGAGCTTGGTCTTTCCTGATGCATTTTTAGAAAGCGCATAAGGAAACTTAAAAAAGGAGCCATGTTTCTATAAGGAAATGTGGCTCTTGCTTTTAACGGCAATTTCAAGCGATTTTACTGGAATTTTTAGGGCTTTCCTAAAGAATTTCAGGAGGAACTATGGAGTTTTCAACAGCACGGAACGGAGAAAGAACCTGTTGCGAAAACGGATTCCAGCTTCATTCCTTATACAACCCCACAAAGGAAGCGGAGCGTTTCTGCGAAAACATAGAATGTAATTTTAACCCGCATTATCTTCTTGTAACTGAACCGGCGCTATCCTATTGCAGTTCCTTTCTTAGAAAAAAATTCAGCGGCGCGATATTATGCTGTGTCCGCTTTTCAATGGATTTTTCAAGCACAGACGAATGTTGGGACAAAGTTTTTCATGCATCCGGAGAGGACGGAAAAAAGAACACACGGCTTGAAGAAGAAATTTTCAGCTTTATGGGCGACGAAGGAATTTCCGCCTGTCTATTTCTTTCATGGAAGCCAAGCGAAAAGGCATTCAAAGAGCTGCACGAATTCACCTGGAATGAGATAAAATCCGCAGTATTAAAAAGCAGAGCTGTTCTTGCAACCAGAACTTTTTTCAGCAAAAGATGGACAAGGAACGCAATAAGATTTTCCCTGTTCACAGAAAAAACAGCCCGGATTCAAAAAGGAACAGCAGACATTGTTGTCTGCGCAAGCGGCCCTAGCCTAATGCAAAACATTCCGTTCTTAAAAAAAAACCGGGACAAATTCTTTTTAATCGCAGTTTCTTCAGCGGCAGCTCCGCTCGTTCACTATGGAATTGAGCCGGACTTATGCATTTCCACTGACGGAGGATACTGGGCAAAGCTTCATCTTGCTCCGCTGTGCGCACTAAAAAACATTCCGCTTGCGCTGCCCGGAGAAGCTTCATGCTTTGCTTCCATTCTGTGCAATTCCGCTGTTGTTCCTCTTTTTTACGGGGACGGCTGCTCGGAGGAAATTCTGAAAGGCTCAGGGTACCAGGGGCTTTCGGCAGTCAGAAACGGAAGTGTGAGCGGAACAGCCGCGCTTCTTGCCCTTTCACTCACAGAGGGAAATGTTTTTTACTGCGGACTTGATCTTGCGTACACCAAAGGATTTGCTCATGTTCAGCCCAATGAGCTTGAAAAAAGGAATGCGGCAGCTGAAAACAGGATAAACACGGCAGAAACAAGAATCGCCGCCTGTGAAATAAATGCGGCCTCCATTGCAATCTACAGAAACTGGTTTTCGTCCTTTGATTTTCAGGGGCGGATTTACAGGCTAAGCGACCATTTTTATTACAGCTCAAGGCTTGGAAAAATAGAGGACGTCAGCTGGGATTTCTTTGAAAAAAGGAATTCAGCCAGCGGAAAAAAAATGCCGGAAATCATAAAGTCAGAATCTCATTTCAGCAGAGAAAAAAGAATGAATCTTCTGCGTGACATCATCATAACAAATATGTCAAATCCTGAATGGATAAAAAATGCGCTCCCCTCTGAAACTGTGGCACTGGAAAGATGCAGAACTCCAGAGGAAACAGAAGAGCAAAGAAAAAAAATCCAGGAAAAAATGAAAATATTTTTCTGCGATATAATGGGAGCATTGGGAAAAGGCACAGCGATATGATTTATTCAGATAACACAGTCACCGCAAAAAACGGAAGCGTAGTTCCATTATTCAAGAACGGAAAACCATCAGCCTCAAAATATAATCCTGATGCGGAGCAGATTTTTTTTGAAAGCGAACCGGAGGGCTGTGTTGTAGTTGCAGGAATCGCAGGCGGATTTCATATAGAAAAAATTCTGAACAAAGAGAATGTCAGCCTTGTGATTGCAGTAGAAGCAGACAACGAAAGCCTTGAATTTTGCAGACAGTTTCCGGCTGTAAAAAAACTTGAAGAATGCAAAAAAGTTGTGATGTGCGAAAACAAAACCCTCAAGAAAATTCTGTGCACACGATACTTTCCAGCACTGTATAAAAACCTAACGCTGGTTTTCAACAGGGCATGGAAAAATGAAAACGCTGAAACTGCACAGGAAACAGCCAGCATTGTAAAAGATTCAGCCGAGCAGATTTTATTCGACTATTCCACCCAGGCGCATTTTGGAAAAATATGGAACAGAAATATTCTCTTGAATCTTAAATTTATTTCAGATCACTTTGAAGCAAAGAATTTTTTTGCATTTCCCGTCAGCTCAAGCGAAACAAAAAAGACCGCAGCGATAATAGCAGCCGGCCCGACATTGGATAATTCCATAGAGGAAATAAGGAACGGAAATTTTTTCATTGTGTCAACCGACACCGCTTTCGGCACGCTTGTAAAGCACGGCATAATTCCAAACGCAGTCATCAGCATCGACTCACAGCATATATCTTCAGAACATTTTCTGTGCGGTCAAAACAAATCAGACACGGCATTTATTTTTGATTTATCCGCAAATCCAGAATTCGCAAGGCATGCATTTCAGAGCGGAAAAAGAATTCAGTTTTGTCCAGGGCGGCACCCTCTTTCATCGCTCGCAACAAAAGAACTTGGAATACCTGAAATAAATTCAGGAGCAGGCACTGTAACAATCGCCGCTGCTGACTGGGCAAAAAACTGCGGATTCTCAAAGCTGAAATTCTTTGGAGCAGACTTTTCATACTACCGCGGAAAAGCTTATGCAAAAGGCACATATCTTGAAAGCCAGTTTATGTCAAACTCCAGCAGACTTTTTCCGCTTGAAGAAAAATACTGCGCCCTCATGTTCAGAACCGAGCTTGAAAAAATCCCGGAAAAAAAAGAAGCCTACACAAGCGATGTCCTAAAAAAATACAAGGCTTCGCTTCAAGAATGGGCAGAAGCAAATTGTTTTTCCATAAAAGACGGAATCTATATTTCAGACAGAAAAGTGCCTCAGCAGCCTTTGCAGAAAAAATTCATATATTCAGAATTCATTTCCAGTTTTTTAGATGAAATGAAGACTCTTATGGAAAATCCGGAGCCTGACATAATTTTGCAAAGCAACACCGGGCGGGCCATTCTGCCTGTACTTGCTTTTTTTAAAAACAGCACACTTTTTGAGCGTTTGAAACTTGCATACAAACAAGCTCTGCGTTATAATTATACGCTATGAGAGCTAAAGGAAGTTCATTTTTTATACCGGCAGTTTGTGCTGTTTACATCTTGTCAGTTTTGTTTTTCGTTGTTTCACTTGCCGCTGAATACAGGCGTGGAATTTTTTATTCTCAAAATCGCTTTAATTCTATTACCAGGGATTTAAGCAGAATCAGCAAGAATTATACACCGCAGAGTAAAAAATTCTATGACGAATTTTTGTTTTCACTTGGAAACGTATCAGACATTGCGGGACTTCAGCTAAAATATGGAGAGGAATTGATTTTCTCTTACCCCGGGAAAGTCTCTGATTTGGAAAAGATAAATTCCTCGCTTGTAAAAATGTATACAACAACAGTGTTTTCTGAAAACGGAATACCTGTTTCTCTTATGTCTTCTATATATCTTTTGAAGCCTGTTTCCATTTTTTACAGAGGCCGCATTGCTCTTATAGCCGTTCTGCTGGCAACTGTATCAACAGCCGTATATCTTGTATTTTTCACAAGGAACAGCAAAGTTCCAGCCCCTGCCGAAGCAAACAGCACTGAATATCCTGAAATTGAATCCTATGACGATTTTCCTGAAGACACAGAAGAAATGCCGCAGGAAAATGAAACTTCTTTGGAATCCGATGAAATACAGCAAGAGTCCCCGGAGCAGCCGGAAGAAGAAGATGTCCTTGCATTTTTGAATGAAGAGCCGGAGCAGCCAGAACCAGAGGAAAGCCAGAATGAAAAAGAAGAGCCATCCGGGCTTTTCTGTCCTGACACGGGATTTGGATGGGAACAGTATATGCTCACAAGGCTTGACAGTGAGCTTATACGCTCCGCTTCAGGCGATCAGGATTTGTCGCTGTTTACTATAATAATAAAAGGCATAAGCTGGACTTCCGAATGTGGAAAGGAAATCAGCAGGGTGATTCTTGAAAAGATAAAATTCAATGACTTGGTTTTCAACTATAAAGAAGACGGCGCAAGCATTATTTTCCAGAACCAGAACACAGACAAATCTCTTGTCATAGCGGAAGAGCTTCATGCGGATATTGCATCAGTGCTTTCAAAGTACAATGAAAGCCGCTTTATTGGCATAGGAATTTCTTCCAGATCACTTCGCCTTATATCTTCAACAAGACTTGCAAATGAAAGCGAAGAAGCTCTCAGCAGAACAACAAATGACTCTCCGATAATTGCATTCAGAGTGAATCCTGAGCGGTACAAGGATTATCTTGCATCCGAATCATTTCAAGATGAAAAACAGGATTCAGATTCAAAAGAGAATGTTCAAGAGGAACTCTAAGACCTTTGCTTTTGAGTTTTTATAGAAACACGCAAATAAAATTGGCAGCCTGAAAATTCGTTGCGGATGATTTTTCAAGCTGCCTTTTTTTACGTTATTTTGAATCTTCCGGAATAGCTTTTTTCAGCTCCTGAAGAGAGTCTTCGTAAGGAAATCTCTCTTCAAAGACAACAAGCTTTTCGCTTGCTTCAGTATAATTTTTTTGAGCTATAAGAACTAAAATAAGATTTTTTAAAACAGAAGAATCATCAGGATTTTCTTCATAGAGAGCAGAATAAAGAGTCTGCGCTCCGGCTAAATTTCCGCGCATCGCTTCTATATAGGCCAGGGAGCTTTTTAAGGTTATATTTTCCGGGTCATTTTCGAGCAGCTCATTGAAAGAAGCCGCCGCCTTTTCCCAGTTTTTTAAATAGACATTGCAGACTGCAATTTCATAAAAAGCGTATTTATGAAAGGATTCTGAAGCCAGCGATTTTTCATAATAGACAACAGCCTTTTCATATTTTTCGATTTTTTTATATGCCTCCGCAAGCGAAAAATATTCTTCAAAAAGATTCTTTTCTGCAAGCGAACGCTCATAGGGAATTGAAGTACAGCAAAAAAAACAAGGCAACATTCCCAAGAGAAGGCAAAAACAGATTTTCAGAGTTTTCATTTCCTCACAGACTCTTCAATAACCTTATCGTCCACAACTTTGTAATGTTTTCCTGTAATAGGATCGCGCAGGAACAAATCAGCAATTTTGGTTTCAGAAATCTCAATGCCGGATATTTTCAAGGTTAAATCATCAGGCTGCTCAATGGTTCCGCCCGTCATCGCAAAAGAAAGGCTAAGCAGCGCCTTCAATGCAACAGCGCTTCTCTTGTCTGTCAGATGGGTAAAAAACGAAAGCTCGTACTGTCCCGGAGAATTTTTTTCCGCAGAATGTTTCAAAGTGCCATAAATAGCATCAGTGCCGACATTCACAGTTTGACCTATGAGGCTGCGCAGATACTGCCCCGGTCTGGTTATGTAGAAAAATATTTCGCCCTGCGGCTGTTCCTGGGAAATCCACTTTTTCCATGCGGCATCAGGAGCAGGCTTATTCTCTGCAAAATTTTCCAAAAGCAAATCCACATTCTGTGAAGAGCAAATCAAATTGGAAGCTGGAAAAGCCGCCTGAAATTCACTTTTTGCATGGATAAATTTTTCAAAGTTTTTTGATTCATACTGAAAATAGGAACGCTCCCAGCCATTTTTCTTGGAAAGCGCAGACTGAAGCACAATATGCGGAATTGAAGTTTTTGATACAATCTGTAGGCGCGAACGATCCTCAACAGTTCCAACTCCGGCATACAAATTCTTTGTCCTCTCCGCAATGGACATCGCATCCTTCTGCGCAAGCCCCGAAATACGCGCGCATAAAATTCCGGAAACAAGCTCCTGATTTTTGCTTGCAGGAATACTTATATAAATGCTGGAATCCTCTTCAAGCAGCGAAAGGGGATCTATCTCCGGGACAAAAGTAGTCACCTCAGAAGATTTGCATCCAAAAAAACACAACACAAGCAAAAAAACAGGAAAAAGTTTCTTCATAAAAACAACCTCGCAAAAATCAGCTATATTTTTTTAACAGCGACAACCCACTTTTCATCCTCGCAGTCAATCTCTGTGCCGGAAATTTTTTCGTTCCAAATAATAGAGGAAGCAAGTGTTTCGTTTGATACAAAATCCCTGAAAAATTCAAAGGCAGATTTCAGCACTTCAGAGCCGCCTACAGAAAGTTCAATTCTGTCTGTAATTTCAAATCCGCTATCTTTTCTCAGATTCTGAATTCCGCGAACCAAGTCACGGACATAGCCTTCTTTTTTCAATTCGTCAGTAATCCGTGTATCAAGACCGACCGTCAGCGTTCCGTCATTCAGAACTTTCAAATTTTCCTTTTCAAAACGCTCAACAATAACATTGTCCTGGTTCAAGGAAATGCTTCCGCCTTCAAACTGCAAATCAACAGACTTTCCTTCAAGAATCTGCTCAATCTGGGCAGCCGGAAGTTTTTCTATTTCCGATGCCGCAGCCTTCATTTTTCCGCCAAGCTGCTTTCCAAGCACACGGAAATTTGCCTTTGCCTTGTATTCAACAAGCTCAGCCTCGCGCTCATGGAAGACAACCTCTTTTACATTCAGCTCCTCAGCGATTGCATCCTGCATGCTGGAAAGAACTTTTTTCTCCTCGGCATCACGGGTAACAAGCGCGACACTTGCCAGTGGCTGGCGGTTTTTCAAGTTGAACTGATTTCTAAGGCTTCTTCCCATAGAAACAGCTTTCTGGACACTTGCCATCTGGAATTCAAGCTCCTTGTCGCGGAAACACTCATTGCAGACAGGATAATCCATCAAATGCACCGACTCCTTGTCCTGGGCTGTCTTTAGATTCTGCCACAACTCCTCTGAAAGGAACGGAATAAAGGGCGCTGAAACCAGGGCAAAAGTTTTCAGGGCAAAATAAAGCGCACCGTATGCCTCAAGCTTATCAGCATCACTGCCGGACTTCCAGAAGCGGCGGCGGTTGCGGCGAATATACCAGTTATTAATCTGGTCAATAAATGAAAGCATAGGATCTATTGCCGCGCTGAGATCATAGTCGTCAAGGGCTTCGGAAACTTCCTTGACCATTTTCTGAGAAACAGAAATAATCCAGCGGTCAAGAGGATTATCAGGAAGCTTGCTGTCAAATTCATGACCGGTGCAGACAACTCCGTCAATATTCGCATACTGAACAAAGAACGAATAAGAATTCCACAAAGGCAAAATAATACTCTTGATAACGTCGCGTACGCCGTCATCGCTGTAGCGCAGGTCGTCCGCCTTTAC
>NZ_JBJETK010000069.1:0-2197 GCF_051883275.1 Treponema sp.
GTCCGAAAAACAAACCGGAGATTATAAATGTTCCGTCAGCAAACTATATAGCAGTTAGAGGTAAAGGTAATCCAAACGAAGAAGGCGGAGCGTACCAAAAAGCAATCGGCGTTTTATATGCGGTGGCATATACCCTGAAAATGAGTTATAAGACAGATTACAAAATAGAGGGATTTTTCGAGTATGTTGTGCCGCCTCTTGAAGGATTTTGGTGGCAAGACGGCATCTGCGGTATTGACTACTCCGATAAGTCAACTTTTAATTGGATTTCCGTAATTCGTCTTCCCGATTTTGTCACAAAAGCAGATTTTAATTGGGCGGTAGAAACAGCCACAAAAAAGAAAAAGATAGATTGTTCGGCGGCAGAATTTTTGACTGTTGATGAGGGACTATGCGTTCAAATTATGCACCAGGGTCCCTTTGATAATGAACCTGAAACGGTTGCCGTAATGGACGAGTATATAAAGGCAAACGGATATGTAAATGATATCACCGACAAACGGTTGCATCACGAAATATATATGTCGGATGCCCGAAAGGTTGCTCCCGTAAAATGGAAAACCGTAATCAGGCATCCGATAAGAAAAGTGTAAGAATTCCTATTGGTGGTGATTGAGTGGAAATTTTACTTGCAAAAAATCAAGATATTGACGGTTGGATGAATCTTGTATGCAAGGTCAAGGAAAACTTTCCCGGACTTGAAACGGCAGATGCTTTGAAGGAACATAGAAATACGGTTTTAGGTTTTATACATAAAGAATCGGCAATCTGTGCCAAGATTGAAGACAAGATAGTCGGTGCGTTGCTGTTTTCAAAAGATAACAATATGTTATGTTTTTTAGCAGTCGATGCCGAATATCGCAGACAGCATATTGCAGAAAAGATGGTATCCTATATGCTGAAATTTTTGGACCCTGAAAGAGACATTATTGTCACTACATACCGTGAAGGAGTGCAGGAAGGAATAGCCGCAAGAGCCTTCTATAAGCATTTAGGGTTTGTTGAGGGAAAACTGACAGAAGAATTTGGAAGTCCGGTTCAGGAATTTGTTTTAATACGCCATAGCACGAATTAAGAAGTAAATTACTTATTACATCTGTATAATGGTATTCATTAAAGAAGAGATGTAATAATGGATATTAAAACAATTAAGGAGAACAAACTTAACTGGAGACACAAAAGCAGAGAGAAGGTTCGAGCTGTGAGTAAACAAATTGCTTTACCGGTTTTTGCTACAGTGAGAATCAAGGAATCACATCCATTATCCAGATAAATCGGAGTATAAGAAATGTAAAAATCTGTGTTATCCAACCTGTCTCGGGTGTGTGTTGGAATCGCCTCGGCTCTGTGTGTAGTCAGTTCTCACAGGAGAGAAGAAAATGATGGAGCAGGTGGGAGAACCGCCGATCTTGGAGGATACATCAGAGTGAAAAACAAGAAAAGAGTGTGGCACTTGTTGTTATAGTTTTTTTGGCTACTACAAGTGTTCTGTATAATATTTATGACAATAACCGTTTTGTTATCGTAGAGCAAAATGTCATAATGGATGGATTGCCAGAAGAATTTGACGGATACCGCATATTGCATATTTCCGATTTGCATGGAAAATATTTGGGGGAAAATCAATCCGATTTGCTTGCCACAATCAATGCGTTGGATTATGACTGTATTATACTTACGGGTGATATGAACAAGTTTGAAGAAAGTGATTTGTCATCATCACAAGCTGTTTTTGATTTATTAAATGGTTTGGAAAACAAGGATACTGTTCTTTGGGTGGACGGAAATACAGGCCCCTTTGCAATCGAAACAGTAAATGGAAGTTGTACAGGAAAACTGACGAGCATAGGAAACGAATTAGAAGAGGTGGGTGTAACAGTTTTGCTTGCACCTGTTGAGATTAAAAAGGAAAATGAGAGCATCTGGTTTGTTCCTGAATTAAGCTGGGCAGATATTCAAATGAATTATTTGAGTGCAGAAAAGGATGTGTTTGATAATTCAGAAGACTACCGGAATGTGATTTCCTATGGTCAGGAATTACAACAATGGTATGAGCAGTTAAACAATACTGGAGATGTAAAAATCAGAGTCAATCACTTTCCAATACAGGCAAATATGACACAGGAAGATTGGAACGCTTTGGGTTATATTGATTACGATCTATCCATTGCCGGTCATTATCACGGAGGACAACTCC
>NZ_JBJETK010000070.1:0-2164 GCF_051883275.1 Treponema sp.
CGATTATGAGCACAGCGTTATTATCGACAGTCTAAACAATTTGAGAAACAAACTCATTGCAGACGGAAGATATACAGATGCAGTTGATGAACTTATCATCAAATTTGCTCACGCACCGATTAAGAAATTTAGAATTAAGACGACGGAGGTTTAAGATTATGGAAAAGACTATTTTTGAGCAAATGGGCGGCACATACACACAGGTTGGAGATTATTATCTTCCCAATTTACAAATACCCGAACAAGAAACAAAGCCAATCGGAATGTGGGGTCAGCGGCACAAGCGCTATCTAAAGCAAAATCACAAGGTATTGTATATTAATTTGCTGACGAGCGGAAAATTAAACAGTTACCTTACCGATATTGACAAGCAAGCAGAAGAAATGTTTATTCTGTTAGTAAAAGAGCTTGCCGAAAATGAAAATGTAACCGAACAACTCAAAGCAGAAAATCAAATGCTGTGGGTGCATCAAATGAACAATATCCATAATCGTGTGACGGAGATTATAAATACGGATTTAATCTATGTATAACAATAATTTACAGATAATATTTCGGCAAAAATACGGTGTAGCCTCAAAATTAAGGTTACACCGTATTTTAATATAGAGTATCTTTATTTCGTTAAAGCACTGTGATCAGTAGTTCTCAGCATTTACCTCAAAGTAAGCCTGCGGATGAGCGCAAACAGGGCATACTTCGGGGGCTTTGATTCCCACAACTATATGTCCGCAGTTGCGGCATTCCCAAACCTTTACTTCACTCTTTTCAAAAACCTGTGCCGTTTCCAGATTGTGAAGCAGTGTACGGTAGCGTTCCTCATGATGTTTTTCAATAGCGGCAACCATGCGGAACTTAGCAGCAAGCTCGGGAAATCCTTCCTCTTCGGCAGTTTTGGCAAAGCCATCGTACATATCTGTCCACTCGTAGTTCTCGCCTTCAGCAGCAGACAGTAAATTGTCAGCCGTATCACCAAGACCGTTCAGCTCTTTGAACCACATTTTAGCGTGTTCTTTTTCATTATCAGCGGTTTTCAGAAACAATGCAGCCATTTGCTCGTAGCCTTCCTTTTTTGCAACAGATGCAAAATAGGTATACTTATTTCTAGCCTGAGACTCACCGGCAAAGGCAGTCTCCAAATTCTTTTCGGTTTGCGTACCTGCATAAATATTTTTCTTTTCTTCCTCTACAAGATTGAACTTTTCGGCTGGCTGTTTGCAAACAGGACACTTTTCAGGAGGAGTGTCACCCTCGTGTACATATCCGCATACGGAACAAACCCATTTTTTCATAACTTTTACCTCTTTCTTTTCATTTTCATTATTCGGAATCATATTAAGTAGTTTTTTTGCAGTTTCCACAGGAAATCCGTCAGGCGACTTCGCAATAAGTTCTTCCAAAAGTTCATGAGCGTTATTGCTTTGAGGAAGCATATATCCCGCCTCACGCATTATGTCCTCCGCCACCAATCGTTCAGATTTGGCAACAGCCTTCATCAAGCGGTAGAGACCGTCCTTTTCGGTAGCTTCTGCAATTTGCAAAGCAGCTTTTTCTTCATCTGCTTTGCGCTGAGCAACGCTATTCAATACCGCTTTGACAGAATCTGTCTTTGCCTGTTGAACAGGATAAACCTTTGGCACCATACTGATGGCTCCGCTTGGACAAGCATCGGCACAAGCGCCGCAACCGATACATTTGTTAACATCAATAATACTGTTTTCTGTGTCCGTTGCTCCCACAGGGCAAACATACAGGCAGAGACAATCCTTTGTACAAAGTCTCAAATTACGAACAGCAACTTTATCCATGATTACACTCTCCCTTCTATTTTTTCAAATTTCCACGCAGGAACTTTACATACAGGACACAACTCCGGTGCCTGTTCACCAATGTAGACAAAACCGCAGGTCGTGCAAACCCATATGTTTGTACCCTCCAACATCTTTTCTCCCTCGGTCATATAACGACTCACAAGAGAAGAAAGCATACGGGTAACCTTTTCGCCCCAAACGCAAATTCTTGCCGCACCTCGGTCGCCGCTTGCATCGGCTGTGGCACGGACACCGGCATAGTTTTCTGCATCCTCTATTAAATTTTGCGCCAATTTTTCAACAGTAGCGTCGCTGACAGCAGGAACAGCAGCAGTGAAATAGTCAGCAAGCTC
>NZ_JBJETK010000071.1:0-2100 GCF_051883275.1 Treponema sp.
CACTTTAAACGGTCGTTTTTGGTGACGGGAAATGTGTGTTACAAAAAGGCTGGCGGCATTGCAAAAAATCTACACAGTGCTGAATTTTTTTAATATCTTTAAAATATGATTTATGGTTACATTCGGGTAAGTACAGACAGGCAGACTGTGGAAAACCAGCGCTTTGAAATCCTGGAATTTGCAAAACGGAATTCGCTTGTTCTTGACAGCTGGATTGAAGAAACTGTGAGCGGAACAATAAGGCCGGAAAATCGCGCGCTTGGAAAACTTCTTGACTCAATTCAAAAAGATGACCTGATTATTTGTTCGGAACTCTCCCGGCTTGGTCGCAGTCTTTTTATGATAATGTCAATTCTAAACAAACTGATGGAAAAAGGTGCACGCGTCTGGACAATCAAGGACGGTTATCGGCTTGGAGACGACATTCAGTCAAAAGTGCTTGCCTTTGCATTCGCTCTTTCGGCTGAAATTGAGCGAAATCTTATAAGCCAGCGTACAAAAGAAGCTCTTGAACGAAAAAAAGCCGAAGGTCAGAAACTCGGACGACCCAAAGGGAGTACAAGCGATGCTTCAAAACTAGATGGTGCAGAAATCGGAGCCACCATTATGCTTATGCAGGGAATTTCCATAAATCAGATGGCAAAACTGTACGGCGTTCACAGGAATACAGTCAAAAAGTTCATTGCGGCAAAACAGCTTGGTTCTCAGGAAAATATCGAGCGGATGCTGAAATTAATAGGGTAAAAACTGACGGATATGTTCTTTACATTTCGATGTATCGAAAAAACATTTACTATTTGCTTGAAATTTTCGATATATCGAAATATACTGTCTCTAATGAATATAATTCGCTCTGTATATTTTGAAAAAATTAGGCCTTTCATCAATACTCCGGTTGTAAAAGTTGTTACTGGAATACGCCGCTGTGGAAAATCCGTTATGCTTTCTCAAATCAGAGATTTTCTTATTCAACAGGGAATACAGGAAAGTCAGATTTTGTCTTTGAATTTTGAATCTTTTACTGATGAACGTGTAAAATCATTTGAATCTGTAACCAAGTGCGTAAAAAAATGTTCAGAAAATTCTGGCAATAAAAAATTGTATCTTTTCTTTGATGAAATTCAGGAACTTCCCGACTGGGAAAAGCTCATTAACTCGTATCTTGTTGATTTTAATTCTGACATTTACATAACCGGTTCAAACGCAAAACTTCTTTCAGGGGAACTTGCAACATATCTTGCCGGACGATACGTGGAAATCAAAATGTTTCCTTTTTCGTTTTCAGAAAGTTTTGAAGCTCTGAAAACAGCAAATCCGGAAATTTCACAAGATGATGCGTTTTTGTTCTATATTAAAGCCGGTGGTTATCCGTTTTTGTATAATTTTAATCTTTCTGAAATCCAGCAGAAACAGTATCTGGATGATATCTTCAATTCAATCATTTTAAAAGACATCACGAATCGTTACAAAATCAGGGATATTTCACTTTTAAAATCGCTTATCACTTTTTTTGTATCGAATGTGGGGAATACATTTTCTTCTTCTAGCCTTATAAAATACTTGAAAAATGAACGCCGTTCCGTTTCTACGGAAACAGTTTACAATTATCTTGAATATTGCCGCGAAGCCTGTCTTCTTCACCTTGTCCAGCGTGAAAATATTGCCGGTAAAGCACTGCTTATAACGCAGGAAAAAATCTATATTGCAGATCATGGAATTCGGCAGGCGCTGTTTTTGAACAATCAGAAAGACATAAATCAAGTTCTTGAAAACATAGTGTACATTGAGCTTCTGCGGCGCGGCTATACGGTAACAGTCGGCAAAACAGAAAATAAGGAAATTGATTTTTGTGCAAGAATAGACAGCCGAATGGAATATTATCAGGTGTCATATCTTCTTGCCACAGAAGAAACTGTCAATCGGGAATTCGGTGCATTAAAGTCACTAAAAGACAACTACCCGAAATTCGTACTTTCTATGGATAAACTTGATTTTTCCCAAGGCGGAATCATCCACAAAAATATAATTGACTGGCTTTTGGAAATTGATGCTACACTAAAAGTGGACACTAACAGGTAGAAAAGTGTTGAAAAAAAGAAG
>NZ_JBJETK010000072.1:0-2098 GCF_051883275.1 Treponema sp.
CCGCTTTCAACTTTTAAAGTTCCGAAAAAATGTTCCATACAGGCATTGTCCCAGCAGTTTCCTTTTCTGCTCATGCTTTGAATGACTCCATTCTCTTTAAGGCGTTTTCTCCATCTGTTCGATGTATAAAGAGGTCCCTGATCAGTATGCAGAATTGAACCTTTCAAGTTTCCAAGTGCGAAAAACTTGTCTAATGTCGCTTTAGAAAGCGCTTCATCATTATGCTCAGAGATTGAATAGCATTGGACTTTTCTGCCGCATAAGTCAAGTACGGGACTTAAATAAAGCCAGCCTGTTTTTGTCTTGAAATATGAAACATCCGTGCAGAATTTTTTTAACGGCTCTTTGCTTTCAAAATTGCGATTTAAGATGTTTGCCGGAAGGCTCTTTCTGTTTTCTTTCTGCTGTTTATAATAATTCCCGGGAAATTTTCTGAGCCTGTTTCGGGCAGGAAGTCTGTTTTCACGGCATATCCTTTCAATACGTTTGTGGTTCACGGTTATATTGAAACGGTTTTTCAGTTCCTTAAATTTAGTTTTGCTTCCACGCCGGTTCAGAATTTTTTCAGGAAGCAGCTTCAGATATTTTAAGACCTCTTCATCTTTTGCCTTTTGAGAATCATTGTTTCTGTTGTAATAAAATGACGATTTTGAAACTCCCGTAACTTTACAAAGTTTGCGGACTTTCAGATCCTGATTTTGAGTCAGACAGTCCTTCATTGCTTTCAGAAGGAGTTTTTTTTTACCCTGCTTTGCAAGTTCGGCTTCAATGGTCCTGGCATATTGTTCCCAGAAAATTGCAGCAGTCTTGTAATATTCAAGATCTTTGCCGTCATCAGTTTTATTTTTCTTTGCCATTTGTACTGCAGATTGCAGCCTTGGATTTAAGCACCAGCCGCGTACTGTATCTCTGGAAAGATTAAATTCGCGGGCCAGTTTCTTGTAGCCACAACTTCCATGTTTGTATTTTCCTGCAACCTGTAATTTTAAGTCAATGCTATATTTTTGATTATTCCCCATATTTTACACCTCCATGGGTGTCCTAATTTATGGGGTCGGTTCATTTTTGAGGAAGTTGCACCCGGTGAATACACTGTGAAAGTTGAAGCATGGGACACAAAAGGCGCGCTCCTTGCGCGCAAAAGCGCTTCCGTAAAGGTAAAGTCCGGCGAGACTGCCGAGTGCTCCATTGCGCTCATCCTGCTTGCCGACAAAGTCTTGGACACGCAGTATCTTTTGTGGTGCTATAATGGCATAAAATATTGTTTACACCAATCTGATACATGTATTGCTGAAATGGATTTAAGTTCTTCAAATCGTATCTATTATGATGATAATTTTGGACTTGCAGAGGATATAAATGGAAATTTCTTTTATACCTATAGTGATAATACAAGCGCTGTTCCTATGTTGAATCACAATTCCTCGTTGGAAATTTCGGACACATTGTTTAAAGATTCCATTTACTATGATGATTCAACTGATTCACTGTGGATTTTAAATTCTAACAGTGACAGCAAGCTCTGTTTTTCAAGAACTGTAGTTCTAGATCCTTCGTCAGCATCAAGTTTGGGAGATTTTAAATCGTCAGATTTTGATTTTACCAATAAAACAGGAACGTCATTTGCAGTCCGCGGAAATATTTTTTACTTTGCGTATCTTGATAACAATGATTCTTGCTACTACCTTCAGCGCGCAACAATTTCTGAAAATGACACAGGCGTAAGCGTAACTCTGGCTGGCTCTGCAAAGTCAGTGGAGCAGCTGGGATTTTACGGGGAAATCACGGACATAGCGATTCTGTACGACGGCACTGTGTATGTTCTGGTTTCAAACGTGAGCGATGACTCAGCTTCATACAGCGAATTGAGTATAACATATAATCCAGGAGAGAGCGGAACCTATTACAGCCGCGGCGCGCTTTTAAAGATAGAAAACACATCTTCCGGCTTTGAGGTGGTGGATTCCCTAGGCTGGACGGAAAAGGCGCGCACAGTAAGCCCAGTTGGAGATGATGTAAAATATGGCTCATATAATTTAACGCCGAGTTATAATCAAAAGTTGTGGATGAGTTAATTTAAAAATAGAAAAAGAGACTG
>NZ_JBJETK010000073.1:0-37899 GCF_051883275.1 Treponema sp.
CAATAAAACAGAGGCCGTGAATGCTCTGGAGGAAGTTCAGACTGAGCGCAGGAATTTTGCAGAAACACACAAGGAAGAGCTTTACAGGCTTTTGCAGATTTATTCAGTGGGAAGCCAGATTTATGCAGTTGAAAATTCGCTTGAGTCCACTGAATTTGTTTACAGGATAACAGGCTGGATTCCGGCTTACCAGATTAGAAAAGTAATGAAGGATCTGGACGACCTTACACAGAGCCGCGCAGGAATTCGTGAATTTTTGCCGGGCGAAGTGCCTTCTGTTATTTCCGGGCAGGAAAAAGTTCCGGTTCAGGTAAAGCATGGAAAAGTTGTTTCGAGCTTTGAGCGCATGATTTTCAGTTACGGCGCGCCTTTGTACGGCACTATAGACCCGACTCCTTTTGTTGCCTTGTTCTTTACAGTTTTGTTCGGCATTATGTTTGGTGACGCGGGGCAGGGGCTTTGTTTCCTTTTGATTGGAATTCTCTGCTGCCTGAAGAAAATAAAAATTTCCGGCTGGGAAAAATTCGGGGGAATTTTTTGCTGCATAGGACTGAGCAGTACTATTATGGGGCTGCTTACGGGAGAATTCTTTGCGAATGAAACCGTGCTTCGTCCTTTTGCGCTGTGGTTTACCGGACTTTTTGGAACTCCGCATGCTCCTATTCTGCACCTGATGCCTTCGAACGAAGCTGCTTCTATCTCAAGAATGTTTGCGTTCTTTGGCTTTACAATTCTGATAGGCTTTATAATTAACAGCTGCGGTCTGGTTATAAATATTGTCAATCAGTTTTCTCTGCGGAGAATTGGAAAAGCTCTGTTTGGAAAAACCGGAGTTTCCGGGGCAGTGTTTTTCTGGTATGTGATTGCCTTTGTGGTTCGCCTTGCTTTCTTTAAGCATGCTCCGGCTGCCTATGACTGGATTATTATTGGTGTTTCGCTGTTTTTGACTGCCGGTTCTGAGGTTTTTCAGCGGCTTGTTGACGGGGAGCGTCCGGTTCTGGAAAATGGGCTGTTCAGTGCGCTTATTGGAGCCGTGGTTGAAATTATAGAGGTTATTTCTTCGTACCTGTCTAATACAGTGAGCTTTGTGCGTGTAGGAGCTTTTGCTCTTGCGCATGCTGTTTTGGGCTATATTATAAACAGCTTTGTCGAGCTTGCTCCTGGCGCAGGGGGAATAGCGGTTGCGGTTTTCGGTAATGCTATTGTTATAGTTCTTGAGGGAATGATTGTTGCGATTCAGGTTGTGCGTCTTCAGTATTATGAGTTCTTCTCAAAATTTTTCAGCGAAACCGGCCGCGAATTCAAGCCGTTTTCTTTTGAATATAAAGGAAGTCTTTAAATTCAAAATTGCTTGATTTGTGCAAGGGATTTTTCCCTTGGGCTTCAGGTTTTATTTTTGTGAACAGCTGCTTTTTGCAGTTTTTATAGAATTTTTAGTAAAGAGGTTTTTTTATGAACAAGAGATTTTTTGTTGTTTTCTCAATGGTGCTTATGGTCTCTATCGCCGGTGTGTTCGCACAGGATGCTTCTGTTCCTGCGGATGAGCAGGCGGTGGAACAGGCGGCTTCTAATACAGGCTCTGCTGTAAAGTATGTTGCAGCCGCTATTGCTGTTGGAATTGCATGTATCGGCGGCGGCTCTGCTGTTGGAAAAATCGGTTCTGCTGCTATGGGCGCAATGAGCGAGAATGCGGAGCTTTCAGGAAAGGCGCTTCCTTTTGTTGGTCTTGCTGAAGGTATCTGTCTTTGGGGATTCCTGGTTGCGCTGTTCATTATGATAATGTAATTCAGCAATGTCTATGCCGTTTTTCAGCTGTAAATTCCGCGGAAATTCGGCATGGCGCGCTGGCTGTGAAAAATGGAATATTTTGTAATTGGAGAACGGGAGCTGATTCTTGGTTTTATGCTTGCGGGCGTAAAGGGAAAATCAGTTTCCAACAGACAGGAGGCGCTGGACGCTTTTAACAAGGCGACAGGGCAGAATTCTTCTGTAGGCTCCGTTGGTGATATCCCAAAGGTTCTCATACTTACGGAAGATGTGGCTGACATGCTGTCCAGTGAAATTCAGTCCTGGCAGATGGGCGGCAAGGCACCTCTTATAGTGGAGATTCCTGGGCTTCAGGGACATATTCAGGGCAGAAAAACGCTTACTGATTCAATCCGTGAAGCTGTTGGAATTCAAGTTTAGGAAATCTCTAAAAATTCATTTCGATGTTTTTTTAGAGGTTCTGTGAGTTTTAAGTCGTTGAATAGCGCGGCTTAAAACATCGCATTTTTAGAGTTGACTTGAAAACTTTAAAATTTTTCAGTCTGCCCTAAAAGAAAAATGCTCTTATGTATATAAAACATGGCAGTATGCCTGTGCATCGCCATATTGGTTTGTGCGGAAGGCTGTATACCGCAAAGAAGGAAGACTTTTTATGGAAGAATTACGTTCAACGGAAGTTCTGGATAAAGAAATTCGCTCTGACAGTGTAAAAAAGGCAGAGAGAATTCTTGTAAAGGCAGATGAAAGTGCAAGGCAGCTTATTGACGGGATTCAGGAACGCATTGAAAAGGCAAGACTGGATGCTGAAAAAATCTCCGCGGAAAGAATTGCTGTTTATGAAAAGAATATAAATGCGTCGCTTCCTCTTGAAAAGCAGCGCTATTTGGTTTCATATATTTATAATTCTGTGCTCGAGGCTTTGAATAAATATCTAGAGGCTGCCGGCGAAAAAAAGCGGCTTCTGGTTTTGCAGAGTTTGTGCGAGCGCGCAAAAAAAAGTGTCCATGGCCAGCAGGTTTCTGCATCTGTAGTCGGATTTTCCGTCTCAGAGGCGGAGGCTATGCTTAAAAATATTTTTCATGAAAATTTGTCTTCCTGTGAAGCCGGAGAGGTTCAGCTTCTTGCCCAGGAAGCTCTTGACGGATTCAATATAAAAGAAGGAATTATATTAAAAACACAGGACGGTTCAGTTGTCTGCCGTCTGACGCTCGCTGAAAAAGTGCGGGAAATTTTGGATGAAAAGAGATGCGTTCTTGCAGAGACGCTTTTTGGCGGGAGGTTGCCTGAATGATTACTGGAAAAATAACCCGAATTTCAGGTCCGATAGTCTATGCAGAAGGCCTTGAAAAATGCGGTCTTTATGATGTTGTTGATGTTGGAGAAAAGAAGCTCATCGGCGAGATAATCCGTCAGAGCGAAGGAAAGGCTACAATTCAGGTTTATGAGGATGTTACCGGCATGCATGTAGGCGAGCCTGTAGTGTCCAGCGGACGTCCGCTTTCCCTGAAGCTTGGACCGGGGCTTGTCGGAACAATTTATGATGGAATTCAGCGTCCTCTTAAGGAAATGTATGAAGACGGAGGCGTTTTCCTTTTGTCGGGACAGCGCACTGAGCCTATCGACGGCAAAAAGAAGTGGGAATTCACTCCCGCGATTCATCCTTCAGAACAAAAGGAAATGTCTGCGGGGCTTTCAATAGCACCTGGAATGGTTTTGGGAACTGTTCAGGAAACAGGCTCTATTGTCCATAAAATAATGGTTCCGCCTTCAGTGCGCGGAAGAGTTCTGAAAACATTTTCAGGAAAGGGAAGCTATACCATTGATGAGGTGATTGCAACCACGGAGCTTGGTGAGCAGATTTCAATGAGCCAGTATTGGCCTCTTCGCAAGCCTCGCCCTTTTTCACAGAAGCTTGAGGTGAGCCAGCCGCTTGTTACAGGGCTTCGTGTAATCGATGTTTTCTTTCCGCTTTCAAAAGGTGGAACTGCGGCGATTCCAGGCGGATTCGGAACAGGAAAGACAATGACACAGCATGCTATTGCAAAATGGTGCGATGCTGATTTGATAGTTTATATCGGATGCGGTGAGCGTGGAAACGAAATGACGGATGTTCTTACAGAATTTCCTACTCTTATTGACCCCCGCACTGGCCGCTCGTTGATGGAGCGCACGATTCTTATTGCGAATACTTCAAATATGCCTGTTGCCGCCCGTGAAGTTTCCCTTTATTCGGGAATTACACTTGCTGAGTATTACCGCGACATGGGCATGCATGTTGCAATTATGGCGGACTCAACCAGCCGCTGGGCAGAGGCTCTGCGTGAGCTTTCAGGCCGTATGGAGGAAATGCCTGCGGAGGAAGGATATCCTGCTTATCTTCCTACACGCCTTGCTGAATTCTATGAGCGCGCTGGCCGTGTAAATTCACTCTGCGGAAAGGAAGGCTCTGTTTCTGTTATCGGAGCAGTTTCTCCTGCCGGTGGAGATTTCTCTGAGCCTGTTACCCAGCATACAAAGCGTTTTATCCGCTGTTTCTGGGCTTTGGACAGGGAGCTTGCAAATGCGCGCCATTATCCGGCTATCGGCTGGATTGATTCATATTCAGAATATGCCGGCGAAATAAAGGACTGGTGGGACAAATTTGATTCCCGCTGGGCTTCAAGCCGTGTGCAGGCCTTGGATTTGCTGAAACGTGAGCAGAGGCTTCAGCAGATTGTACGCTTGATTGGCGCAGATGCATTGCCTGACAGCGACCGTCTTATTCTTACTGTCTGCGAGATGATAAAGAACGGATTTCTTCAGCAGAATGCCTTTGATTCTGTGGATGCTTATGCTGTTCCTGAAAAACAGGTTTCAATTCTTCTGCTGATGATGACTTTTTACGAAAAGGCGCTGAATGTTATAAAATCCGGCTGTCCTCTCTTGAAAGTGATAGAGCTTCCTGTCCGCAATGAAATAGTCAGGGCTAAGAGTGAGATTGCAAATGACAAGCTGGATGAGCTGAGCACTATTCAAAATCATCTTGATGACCAGATGGCGGAACTCGAAAGAATGTACCGCAAGGATGCTGCAATATGAAAGGAATTGAGTACACAGGACTGACTTCTGTTGACGGACCGATTGTAATTGTAAAGCGGAGCGAAAATGCCTTCTATGATGAAGTTGTGTATGTCCGCGACAAGAACGGCGAAAAAAAGACTGGGCGCATTATTGATCTAAATGAAAAGACTGCCGCTGTTCAGATTTTTGGAAGCACAACCGGCCTTGATCTGGAAAATACAACAGTTGAGTTTCTTGAGGAGCCGATGGAGCTTCGCGTTGGAAAAGGTCTTCTCGGAAGAATTTTCAACGGCCTTGGCGAGCCTATAGACGGATATCCTCAGATTATTTCTGATAAAAAGGTAAATGTAAACGGAAACCCTATAAATCCCTATGCCCGTGTATATCCCCGCGATTTTATCCAGACTGGAATTTCTTCCATTGATGGAATGAATACTTTGATTCGCGGTCAGAAGCTTCCGATTTTTTCAGGAAACGGTCTTCCGCACAATAAGCTGGCTGCCCAGATTATCCGCCAGGCAAAAATTCTCAACAGCGATGAGGAATTTGTCATGGTGTTTGCCGGAATGGGAATCAAGTATGATGTGGCGCAGTTCTTCAAGCATACTTTTGAGGAGTCTGGTGTTCTTTCCAAGGTTGTAATGTTTCAGTCTTTGGCAGATGCGCCTTCCATTGAGCGTATTATCACACCGAGGTGCGCTCTTACTGCGGCTGAGTATCTTGCCTATGAATGTAATATGCACGTTCTTGTTGTCATGACTGATATGACAAACTACTGCGAGGCTCTGCGCGAGATTTCCACAACACGCGGCGAAGTTCCGGGGCGCAAAGGCTATCCTGGCTATCTTTACTCGAATTTGGCTGAACTTTATGAGCGCGCTGGAAAAATTCAGGGAAGCACTGGTTCAATTACGCAGATTCCTATTCTTTCCATGCCGAATGATGATATTTCTCATCCTATTCCTGATTTGACAGGCTATATTACAGAAGGCCAGATTGTTCTTGACCGTGAAATGAGCCAGAAGGGAATGTATCCGCCTGTTTCCGGGCTTCCGAGCCTGAGCCGCCTTATGAAAGACGGAATTGGTGAAGGCATGACCCGCGAAGACCATGCTCCTGTTTCAAGCCAGCTTTTTGCCGCCTACAGCAAGGTTAAGTCCATTAGAAACCTGGCATCTATTATCGGCGAGGAGGAGCTTTCTGAGCTTGACCGCTGCTATCTTAAATTCGGCAATGAGCTTGAGTCGAAATTCTTCACGCAGGGTGAATATGAAGATCGTTCAATAGAACAGACACTGGACTTGGGCTGGAAAATTCTGAGCATACTTCCGCGCGAAGAGCTTTATCGAATCAAGAGCGATATGATTGACAAGTATCTACCGAGGACAGCAGAGAACTAACTATGGCAAAGTTGAATATTGCTCCTACAAAATCCAATCTTCTTGCAATAAAGGAACAGCTTGCTGTCAGCACAGAGGGCTATGATTTATTGGAACAGAAGCGCGAAATTCTTGTAATGGAGCTTATGCGGATTGTCGAGCAGGTTAAGCTTTTGGAAAGCCAGATTGATAAGTGCATACAGAAGGCTTATCCTGCTTTAAAGAATATGCTGGTTTCTGTCGGCGGCGACCGTGTGGAAAGAATTGCGCATGGCATTGACTACGATTTTGAGATTACAAAAAAGCCGGCAGTGATTGCAGGAATGACTTTTACGACAATCGATGTGAATCTTCCTAAAAGAAGGCTTTTTTCTTCTTTCAGGGGGACTTTTGCGGACAGCGATGAAGTCATGGCTGATTTTTTTGAGCTTCTGACGCTCCTGACAAAAATGGCAGGAATACGGACTGTGGCATGGCGGCTTGCGCTGGAAGTAAAGAAAACCCAGAGGCGTGTAAATGCTCTGGACAAGACTGTTATCCCTCAGGACAGGGAAACTGTTAAGTATATAGAAGGTGTCCTTGAGGAACGGGAACGGGACAACGTTTTCGTTATGAAGTCATTAAAAAAAAGGCAGGGTGAAAAATGTTAAAACCGCTTTTTCAGAGGATTGTTGTTGGATACAACGGCTCGAAATCTTCTCTTCATACTGTTTTATATGCGATTCTGATGGCAAAAGTCTACAAGTGCGCCGTAAAAGTGGTAAGTGTTGTAGATATAGCTTCTATAAAATATCTTACGCTCCAGAAATTTATGGTTTCCCAGGAAGGGGATTCAGTTGCAAGAAGCCTTGAGTCTGACAGCGAGAAAAATTTGTCCTATGTAACGGATCTTGCAAAATCCAAGGGAATAAAAATTGAAACAGAAATCCGCAAGGGCGCTGTCTGGTCTGAAATTATAAAAACCGCTGATGAATTCAAGGCGGATCTTATACTTTTGGGCGGCGCAAAAAATCTTGACCATCTTTCTTCCCTTTCGCGCGATGTTATTTCTTCCCAGGACAGTGAAATCATAGGAAGTGCGCACTGCTCTGTAATGGTTGTCCGCGAGCCTTATATCGAGCAGAAATTTAAACTGGTTTAGCTCTTCTGCGAAATTTTTTTTAAGAAATTTTTAAGCATTTTAAATTACGCAGCAAAGAAAGTTTCAATTTCCGAGCTGCGTAATTTGATTTGTAAGCGGACTCTTCATTCTTCTATAAAAAAAGCAGCCTATGTTATTCATAGACTGCCTTTGTAAAGAAATGTCTGTTCTTTATTCCTTTCTAGAATTGTGTCTTGAATCCTATAGTCGCAGAATAGCTTTTTTCAGGATCGTCGGCAAGATCAAGGGTGTTCACTGAAACGGATGCGCTGAGGCTTCCTCCCAGAATGTCTATTCCTGCATAAGGTGAAATGCACAGGCTTGTTTCTATTTTGTCATCTCCGTCTGGATCTACCCGCGAGAATGCAAGCGTTGTGTGCGCTCCCAGGGAAATCCGAGTAGCTCCTGCATAAAGCTTATCCGTGTGGATATTTATGTTTGCGCCAAAAACATTTTCAGTTCCGGGGTATCTTCTTACAACGTTTCTAAGAAAAATCATGTCCTGCGCCGCTTCTGCTGGAAAAAGAAATCCTGCTGTGTCTATTGACATGTACTTTCCATTCGCTCTAGGCTCGACAAATGCCCAGACATCCTTGAGGTCTATTCTGTCGTTCTCCGAGTCGCTGGTATCCTTTCGCGTTATGAATTTGTTTACGCCGACCTGGAATAAAACAGATGTTGTGTTTCTGTTTCCAACCAGAAAATTGAGGCCGCCGTGAAGCTGTATTTCCTTTATATATATAAGCGCATCATCATCTCCCTCGTTCGACTCGGATGGCAATGCCAAGCCCGCGGTGAAATCGATTGCTGAATTTCCTATCAGTGAAGCCATCCTTATGTCAAAGTTCAGAATATCATCCTGTCCGTCTTCCTTGGCTGCCTTGTTTTTATACAGATTCACGCCAGCCGCAAAATCACCTTCGGGATGAAAAGTGTAGCCGATTCCCTGCGCATAAAGCGGATATAATCTTGCTCCTGCAAGTCCATGGAAGCTGTCTGTGAACGAAGAGCGGATTGGCTTGATTCCAAACTGCCTCTGGAGGAATAAATCAGAGCCTATCGGCTCAAAGTTTCCGTAATACAGGCTCACGTAATGCGATGCGTGCGTGGAGTTGATTTTATATGTGGCGGAAACTTCTTCCACCCTGAAATTTGAATTCGGCTGATCTTCATTAAGGGCGTCACAGTCAAAAATGTCGTTTGCCCTTGTATAGAATTCGCCTCTCAGAAAAAGCCTGCCGCCAAAATCGATCTGCCCTGCGAGAAAAGTTTCGCCTGTGGTGCAGGGATCAAAATCATCGCTGTCATATTCATTCTGGACTCCAGCAAGAAATCCTGTGTATCCATTGAAATATGTCTGCTCAAATGCTATTGCATTGAAAGCTGCTGAGATTGAAAGGGCGGCCACACATAAAAATCTTTTCAATTAGTCCTCCGTGCGGAAAATAAAAACGCTCCGGAAATTCCCGCTGAAAAACAGACTTTAAAGCTCTTTATGAGCAAATGGCTGTCTTTCTGTCGATAGGGTAAAAATATTCGGGCGGTGATGGAACTGTCTGGAACATCTTGAATGAACACTGTATAAGTGCCGTCTGCTGTATTTGCAATATCAGGCGGAATTCAGTTTCCAGGCAGTCTTTTTCCTTAAAAAAATTTTCCAGCCATTTGATTTTCGGAAGATATAGAAAAAAATTAAGAAAAACATTCCCTTGCATCTTTATCCAGTCAGTTTTTTGGGCGCAGGAAGTAAAAAGTGGATTTAAAAGAAAAACTTTACTTGATTTTTTATCATATTCGATTAAAATATATTTTATGAGTGATTATCTTGATGCCAATAATGAAGAGCTTCTGAAAGACTTTTTTTCAGAGGCCGAACAGCAGGTAGAGACTCTTGAAAGCAATATTCTTGTCATAGAGAATGATCCTTCAAATCATGATGCAATAGATGAAATTTTCCGCGCGGCCCACACACTGAAGGGCGGTTCTGCTACTGTGGAAATGACTGAGCTTGCTTCGTTTTGTCATGATGTTGAGGATTTGCTTGATGCGCTTAGAGGCGGTCTTGTTTCTGTTTCAGAGCCTATCGTAGATGTTTTATTGTCTTCAATAGATACTATAAAATCCATGCTCGAGGCAAGAACCAATGGTTCTGTCTATCAGGAAGATGTCAGTCCGATTGTAAAAAAAATAAATTCATTTATTCCAGAAAAAGCTCCAAAGAAGAGTTCTCCTGTAAAACTGCCGTCTGGCTTGCTGGGAGCCGCTACTGCTGGAAAATCCGCGCCTGCCGAACCCAAGCCGCAGCCTCAGTCCAGCGGAATGCCTCCTGTGCCTCCGTTGTCTGATGATGACTACAGGGAGCTGAAGGGAGCTTTGCCGGAAGATCAGAAACTTTGGGCTGTGAATGTTACTTTCGATGAATCCAATCCTATGAACAGCGTAGGGGGAATTCAGGTTTTTGCGGCTTTAAAGAATTGCGGAACTGTTTTGAAGACTGTTCCTGATTTTGAGGAATTGTACGAGGATGAATTTCATCCCCAGGTTGTATATTATATTGCTTCCGTAAATGAAGGCTCTGCGCTTGAGGATGCGGCATTTTTGGATGATGTGACTCTTGCTGTTGATGCTCAGGTTGTTTCCGGGGCTGGAGCTGAGCCGGCTGTTGTTCAGCCATCCGCCACTGTTCCTGAGGCCGTTAGCGAGCCTGTAGCGGAGAAAAAGGAAGAGCCTGTGCCTCCTTCTTCCGCAGCTGCTGATGCGGAGGAAAAAAATGACGAGGCGCCTGTGGCTGCTGCTCAGCCTGCTAAAAAAGCTGCATCTGCTCATGCTGTCAGCCAGTCTTCAATACTGCGCGTTGATTCAAAGCGTGTAGACAATCTCATGAATCTTGTTTCTGAAACTGTAATCACCAAGGCTGCCTTTAACCAGAATGGACTTCACATGGCAGATTTGCAGGTTAAGCTTCAGAATCTGAATATGACGTTCAAGGAAAAACACCGCAGGCTTATGGAGTCTATACCAAAATACATGGATGAACTTCAGAGCGGTGTCCCGATAAAGGAAATTATGCAGAGGGTGACAGAGGAATTCGGATCTGTTGCTTCCTGGTTTGATGTTTTTGAATCTGAATTTAAAGCATCTTCCACAAAATATCGTTCAACCACACAGAATCTCGGGCGGATTACAGGCGAGTTGCAGGAAGGCGTAATGAAAATTAGAATGGTTCCCATCGGAACTATATTTAACCGCTTTCCGCGAGTTGTTCGTGATTTGAGCCGTGATTTGGGCAGAAAAGTCAATCTGGTTATAGAAGGTGAAGATACTGAGCTGGATAAGACTGTTGTTGATGATTTGCTGGATCCTATAATGCACTGTGTCCGCAATTCTGTGGATCACGGAATTGAACCCCCGGATTTGCGTATCGCAGCAGGAAAAAATGAAACTGGAACACTGACAC
This sequence comes from Treponema sp., assembly GCF_051883275.1. GTDB lineage: Bacteria > Spirochaetota > Spirochaetia > Treponematales > Treponemataceae > Treponema_D. Next base: position 10,805 of record NZ_JBJETK010000073.1, read on the forward strand.
TTCGCGCGGCAAACGAAGGTAACATGATTGTCATTGACATAATTGATGATGGTACAGGCATTGAGGTTGATCGTGTCAGGGAAAAAGCCATAAAGAAAGGTCTTATAAGTCCTAATAAAATTATTTCAAATCAGGATGCCTATAATCTTATTTTTCTTCCGGGATTTTCTACAAGTGAAAAAATCAGCAATGTTTCAGGGCGCGGTGTAGGTCTTGATGTTGTAAAGACAATGGTTGAAAAACTCAAGGGAACAATTACCGTTACAAGTGAAAAGGGTAAAGGCTCTAAATTTTCAATACGCCTTCCGCTTACACTTGCTATTATCCAGGGACTTTTGGTTCGTGTGGGAAAAGAAGTATACTCTATTCCTGTTGCAAATGTTATTGAAAGCCAGCGTGTAAAGCTTGATACAATAAATACTATTGACAACTATGAAGTTCTGAATGTCCGCAATGAAGTTATTTCAATTTTAAGACTTGGCCGTCTTTTCAATATTCGGAAGACTTCTAATGATGAGTATTGTTTTATTGTAATAGTAGGTTCTCAGGAAAAGAAGATAGGCGTTATGGTTGATGCTCTTATCGGCGAAGAGGATGTTGTAATAAAGCCTTTGCAGGATCAGTTTACATCTTCTCCTGGAATTGCAGGCGCAACAGTGCTTGGCGATGGATCGGTTTCCCTTATAATTGATGTGAATCAGCTTCTTGAGCTTGGAGTAAAACAGGAGCTTGATGCGCAGCAGGTGCGGGAAGCGGAAGCTATAAAATCAGCGACGGCAAGAGGTTAGTGTATGGCGACGATTCAGGAAAAACTCAGTGTTCTTGCAAATACAATGGATAGAGCTGAAGGACTGTCTGCAGAGCAGCTGGCTGAGGAAAAAAACAAAATCTCTATTGTAGATTTTAAAATGGTTACTTTTTCTCTGGCTGGAAAAGACTATGCCATTGATATTATGAAAGTAAAGGAAATTGCAAAGGCTGGAAGATTCACCTATGTTCCCAATGCGCTTCCTTTTGTGCGCGGTGTGTATAATCTCCGCGGAGATATTATTCCGATAATTGATTTACGCCTTTTTTTCAACAGCAGTATTTCAGAGCATGATGATGATTATCTTGAAAACCTGCTTATAGTTTCTGTCGGCGAGCAGACTTTTGGAATTGTTGTTGATGAAATTGACAAGGTTGTAGGAATTCAAAAAAGTTCTATACAGCCACCGCATCCGTTGTTTGGCGACATAAATATAAAGTATATTTACGGTGTTGTTGAGTCGGAAAACAATCTTTATGTTCTTTTGGACATAGATAGAATTTTCGGTCAGAGATCTCCTGAGGAAGAAAAAGCCCTTGCTGAAACTGCAAAGAATCAGACAAAAGTGAGAGTCGAGCTTGAGGCTGAATCTTCTGTTCCGGAAAAAAAGGAAGATTCTGCTGCCGCGCCGAAATCTGGCGAAGTAGAAAAAAAATCAGTTCAGGATTTGAAATTCATAGCGGATTCGCTTGAGAATTTCAAGAAATTTTATGTAAGCGACATTACAAAGGATTGGACTGAAAAGCGTTATGCGGAATGGTGCAAGGAGCGCGGCGAAGAAAAGACACAGCTTCAAAATGAATCAGATGCTGATTTGTTTCTTTCTACATTCTTTTCAAAGTGCAGCGGCGGCTGGTGGACTGAGGATTTTGCAGATGCTGTTGGAAAAGCTCTTCCAGAGAACAGTGCAAAAAATATTGTTGTATGGAACCCTGGCTGCGGCAAAGGATACGAAACATATTCTTTGGCATGTATTTTGAAAAAAAAGTATCCTGCTGCTCGGCTTAAAATATATGGCCATGATATTGACTTGCTTAGTGTTTCAAATGCTCCTCTTATGACACTTTCTGATGAGGCGAGCGTTGGATGGTATCAGCCGTATACGGTAAGAACTGTTGGAGGTGATTATACATTTAACAAGGATATAAAAGATTCTGTTATGTTTGAATATCATGACTGTATGAATACCAACAGCCTTCCTCCTATAGATATTATTTTTGCCAGGGATTTGCTTGCTTTCCTTCCTGTGGCATCTCAGATGAATCTTTTGTCGGATTTTGGCGAAAAGATAAAGGGCAATGGTGTTATTATAGTTGGTGATAACGAAAATATTTCTGTTCCCGGTTGGAGTAAAAACAGCGTGTCTGGAAATATTTCAATATATAGAAAATAAGGGAATCTTCGGTTTTTCGAGGTGACTCTAAAAATGCGGTGTTTTGGGCTGTGCTGTTGTAGCGGCGTAAAATTCGCAGGAACTTCTGCAAGGTCATTTGAAATGAGTTTTTAGAGGTTTCCATAAATAAGAAAAAATGCTTTTCAGGGGGTTGTTGATGAGAGTAGAGTATATTAATCCATTTGTAGAAACTTCTTTCAGAGTACTAAAAGAAGTTTTGGGTGGAGCAGAGGTAAAGAGAGGCGACTTGTATCTGAAGTCAACGGCTATGCCTGTTATGGGAGTTGCTGCTCTTGTAGGTCTTGCAGGAGATGTTGAAGGGCGCGTGCTTTTTGATATGACTTTTGAAACTGCGCTTAATATTGCATCCAAGATGAATGAGGAAAAACTTCCGGCATTTGATGATTTAGCAAAAGCTACTATCAGCGAGCTTGCTAATTTGATAACAGCACAGTCTGTTACAAAATTGCATGATTTAGGTTTTAAATTTGATCTTACACCTCCAGCTTTGTTTGCTGGTGAAAAAATGGAAATAGCAGCTTTGGGAGGAACAACAGACAATGTTGAGGCTTTGATAGTTCCTCTTATTACTGATTATGGAAAAATTGAAGTTAACGTCGCAATTCGCGAGCGTACATGATATAAAGGAGTCTAGAATGAAAACAAAACAGGATTTTCCATCTATTAATGAACGTCCGCCTGAAGGGGAAAAACTTGACGGCACAAAGTACCGTGTATTGGTTGTAGACGATTCTATGTTTGTTGCAAAGCAGCTTACCCAGATTCTTTCCAGTGACGGATATGAAATTGTTGCTACAGCTCAGGACGGAAAAGAAGGTGTTGACAAATACAAGGAGCTTTGTCCTAATGTTGATTTAGTTACAATGGATATAACTATGCCACGCATGGATGGTATAACAGCCCTTGAGCAGATTATTGCCTTTGACAAGAATGCGAAGGTTGTAATGGTCAGCGCTCTCGGAAAGGAGGAGCTTGTAAAGAAGTCTCTCCTTAGCGGCGCAAAAAACTACATTGTCAAGCCATTGGATCGCAAAAAGGTTTTGGAGCGGATCAGCGCAGCTTTAAAATAGCATAGAATATTTTTAGCGTTGAAGGGTGCTGCCTAATAGGCAGTGCCCTTGTTTTTTATACACTGAATTTTACCTGTTTCCTGCCAGCTCCAGGTTCAGGCTCATTTTTTTCAGCAGTTCAAGGAGCGTTTTCTTTTCATCTGCGGAAAAATTGCTGTAGCATATAGAAAGGAGCTTGCTTGATATCTGGCTTGTAAAATTGTTGTATTTTTTGCCTTCGCTTGTCAGGGAAATCAGTTTTTTGCGGCTGTCTGTTTTGCTTGGTATGACCTGAACAAGCTTTTCGTCTATCAGTTTTCTTATGAGAACTGTTGTGGTGCTTTTGTTCCTGTTTATTTTTCTTGCGATTTCGCCCATGGACATTTCTGTGTTTTCTGCAAGAAGAAAGAGTATAAATCCGTGCGAAGATACAAAATTGTGGCCGGCAAGCATTTTGTTTGAGAATTCCGCTGTCTGTGTGTGAATTCTGGAGATAAGTGAAAGCGCAGAATTGACATCATATTCCATGGGTTCTTATTTTACCATCTGCGTTGCAAATTGTCAGTAATTATATTAGTATTTTCGATATGTTTCGGTTCTTCTTCAAAAAAAATATCTGCGATGTATGGGATAATCTTTTTTATGTCGTTGTGTGCAACTTTTTTTCTCTGCTGGCTCTTTTTGCTTCTGTTTTTCTTTTTTTGTTTTCATTGAATTCTTCAGGGAGGATTGCTTCTCTTAGTGTTGCGGCTTCTGTTATTCTGGGCTGTGTGCTTGTTTGCACTGTAGGTTTTGCAGCCGGAAAAAATGCGGCGGCGGTTGCGGATTTCCGTATTCCAAGATACAGGGACTTTTTTGAGGAGCTTTTCCGCTCTCTTAAACCGGGGGCTTTGTTCGGGCTTTTTCTAGGAGGCCTTGCTTGCGTTGCCTATGTGAGCGTGCCGTTTTATTTTAAGATGTGGAAGTCAACTGGAAGCTATGTCTGGTTTGTTTTTATGGTGCTTATTTTCTGGTTTCTTGTTACGACTTTTTTTGCATTGCAGTGGTTTCTTCCTGTCAGGAGCCTTTTGAACAACGGATTCAAAAAGTGCCTAAAAAAATCCTATATTATTTTTTTTGACAATATCGGATTTACCTTTGCGCTTTCATTTGTGAATTTCCTCAATCTTCTGCTCAGCATATTTACGCTTGGAATTTTTCCGGGAATGACCGGCGTTGTGATTACAAATACAAATGCGATGCGGCTTCTTCTCTATAAATATGACTGGCTCGAGGTGAATCCCGGACTTTCTGCGGCAGAGCGGAGAAAAGTTCCGTGGAGTGCTTTGATTGCCAGGGACAAAAAGACTCTGGGAGCAAGGACAATAAAGGGCTTCTTTTTTCCGTGGAAGGAAAAATAGAGCAGTTTGTTTTTTATGCGAATATTGACAAAAAAGCGTAAAGATTGCAAAATGGTGCAACATATAACAATGTTTGAATTCTAAGAAAAGAAGAGGCTGTACCCTATGGAAGATGATATTCTTACAATTGAGGAAGTTGCAAAATATCTTCGTGTCAGCGAGCGGACTGTGTATGACTGGGCTCAGAAGGGAGAAATTCCGAGCGGAAAGATTGGAACTGTCTGGCGTTTCAAGAAGTCAGAGATTGAAAAATGGGTTAATCAGAGGCTTTCTTCTTCCGGGAAAACCAATGATGCTGAAATTGTTGTTCAGATAAAAAATATTCTTTCCCCTGAGCGTATATTGTTTATGAATCATCAGACTAAGCATGATTCGCTTGTTGAGCTTGCACAGAATCTTGCGACGGCTCCGCAGGTAAAGGATGCAAAGGAGCTTGAGACTGAAATTCTTAAGCGCGAGGATCTGATGTCTACCTCCATCGGCCGTGGACTTGCAATTCCCCATGTGCGCCTTTCCAGTGTTACGGATCTTGTTATGTCTGTGGGAATTTCAAAGTGTGATATTATTGGCTTTCAGCCGGTGGATGAAATTCCGGTGAGAATTCTTTTTATGATTGCGGCAGCGTATAATCAGCACAGCTATTATCTCAAGACGCTTTCATTTTTCAGCTCAAAATTCAGAGACTCATCTCTGAGGGAAGACCTGCTGAAAATGGATTCTCCTATGGATGCTTATAATCTTCTTATAAAGTAGCAAAAAATTCAGGGGAGAATGACAGGAATCCATTTTGAAAAGTCGCTTTGGCTCTGGTCTATGATTCCCCAGGTCATTCCTCTTACTGTTGTTTCTCCTGTAAGATAATATCTGCCTTCGACATTGAACCCGAACCCCGGATGAGATGAAGAGAGCCCTGCGATTGCGTGTTCGTATTCGTTGCTTACAAAAAGTATTGCGTCTATGTTTGTGCTTTGAAGTATGACGGCAATCATCATGCTCCGGGAGTCGCAGTCGCTCGGTTCTCCTGCAATTATTGAGGGCAGCGAAGAAAAATCGCTCGCTGTTTTTTCCCTTGTGTATTTAAATCCCTGTGTCCAGGTCAGAATTTTTTGCGCAAAATCAGTTTCGTCTTTGCATGCCGGGGCGATTTCCCTGTATATATCAAATGAAACCTGCTGAAGCCGCTTGCAGGAATCCTTGAAAATCATTCTGTAATATCTCTGCCATGCTTCTTTTGCCATGCCGCTGTTTATGTAGAGCTGAAGGACTTTGTATTCGCGTTCTATGAGGTATTCGGAATTCTCACAGGCGGCGGAATCCATCTGGCTTTGAATTTTCTTTCCGTCTATAAGAACGCAGACATCCTGTTTTGTTCCCGAATCTGGTCTGTAAAGTGAAGTGAAAAGTCCCGGTGAAAAAAGGCTTTCGCTGTCAATGCACAGGGAGTCGATAAAGCTTTCAAGAAGGCATCCCGCTCTTTGGAAATTTTCTACCGGGCACCATGCCAAAAGAACTGCAAATCCCTTTGTTTCCGGTATTTCTGCGGCGGCCGCATATCCTTCTGTTTCCCTTCCTGCTATGACCGCACTGAATTTTGCAAGGCTTGCCATGTTGTTTCTCCAGGGCGCATTTCTTGAGTCGGTTGCTTTTGCGTTGAGTTTGCGCAGTGTGGTTTCGACTGCTTCTTCCGCGGAAGGGAATTTTCCGTTCTCATGGAATTTGACTATGGCGCTTGCCGGAATAATCTTGTTTTGCAGCAAAAAGGAGCTGTTTCCCTGTGTGTCGGCTAGAGCAAATTCCTCGGGAATGTCCATGAACACGCTTTCTGAAAGCCCCTCAAAGGAAACTCTGTGCGCGCTTGCCGCTGCTGAAATAAATGCCGCCGCTAGAAACAGCAGGGATTTTTTTGCAATACTTGTCATTTTTATAAACCTCATTTATTATTGTCCTGTGCCATGCCGCACTTTTAGCTATCTTTTTGAAGCAACCAGGAAACGGCGGTTTTTCAGGATGTCTGCGCTTCCGGTATTTATTTTCGGCAGATGAAAAGGTTTTCTATAATTTTTGAAAATGAAGAGATTCTCCTTGTTGACAAGCCTGCTGGTGTTCCAGTTCAGGGCGGCGCAGGAATTTCCCATTCCCTTGATGCGGAGCTTCCTCTTCAGCTCGGTTATAAAGTTTTTTTGGTGCACAGGCTGGACAAGGAAACTTCCGGTATTCTTGCGGTTGCAAAAAATGCCCAGGCGGCTGCAAAATGGACAAGGCTTATTTCAGGCGGAAAGGTAAAAAAAGAGTATGCCGCAGTCTGCTTTGGAGTTCCTGTTGTGGACGGCAAGAAATGTTTTTCCGGTGTGCTGGAAGGAACTGTTGAAGTTCATGGGAAAATTCAGACTGCGAAAACTTACTTCAAAGTTGAGTCCGTGTTCACGGTGAAAATTCCGGGGATAGATCAGAAGCTTGAATTTTCATTTTTGCGCCTTGTGCTTGGAACAGGCCGGATGCACCAGATAAGAATACAGCTTGCGCATTTTTCCTGTCCGATTGCTGGGGATGACAGGCACGGAGATTTCAAGAAAAACAAGGCTGCCAGGGCTTTGGGAATAAGGCGGCTTCATCTTGCTTCTGTGAGGACTACGATTCCGCTTGATGGCTTGGAGCGCGCTTTTGAAATTCCCCTTCCGCCGCATATAAAAAATACGCTGGATGAACTTGGGCGGTTAAATGAAGATGGAAATTCTTGTATTGACGAGCCTGTTTGATTCATGCTATCATATTTTACTATCTGTTATTATTTATAGGAGTTCCGTATGTCAGGACATAGTAAATGGTCAACCATTAAACATGCAAAAGGTATTGCAGATGCAAAACGCGGCGCGCTTTTCACAAAATTCATAAAGGAAATTTCTATCGCGGCTAAAATGGGCGGAGGAGATCCTGATTCAAATCCACGCCTTAGAACAGCTATGCTCAAAGCAAAGGCTGCTTCTATGCCAAAAGATAATATTGAGCGTGCTATAAAGAAGGGAACTGGCGAGCTTGGCGCAGTTTCTTATGAAGAGCTTGTTTATGAAGGATATGCACCGGGCGGAGTTGCAGTTCTTGTTGATGTTCTTACAGACAATAAGAACCGTGCAGCTGCTGATGTTCGCAATATTTTCAACAAGAACGGCGGAAACCTTGGAACAACAGGTTCTACAAGCCGCATGTTTGAGCGCAAGGGTGTTATTGAGTACGACGCTGAAAAAGTAAGCGAAGATGAGGTTATGAGTGTAGCTGTTGAAGCTGGCGCAGAGGATGTTGTAAATGAAGATGGTGTTATCACTGTTACAACTGATCCGGCTTCCTTTGATGTTGTTCTTGAAGCTCTTCAGGCTAAAGAATGGGAAACATTGTCTGCTGCTGTTTCTATGGTTCCGTTCAATTACACTGCTGTAGATGCAGAGACTGCAAAAAAAGTACAGAAACTTCTGGATAAGCTTGAGGAAAATGATGATGTTCAGAACGTTTATTCAACTGTAGAGTATCCAGAGGATTTCGATCCGGAAGCTTAAGTGATTTTATAAATTTCAGTTTTTGGGTGTTGCATCTTTTTGTTTGCGCAGAAAGGTGCAGTTTCCTGCTGAGATAACCTGTGAAAACGGCGGCCTTGTGGCTGTCGGTTTAGGCATTTGGCGCAGAATTTTTTTCTGTCCAAGTGCCTTGTTTTTTATTGCGGAATGAATGAAGAAACGCCGGATTATAGGAATAGACCCCGGGCTTGCCCATACCGGATTTGGAATAATTGACTGCGAGGCTTCCAAAATTTCTCTTGTCAGCTATGGCGTGATAGAAACTTCCAGCGATGATTCCCATGAGATACGCCTGCTCAATATTTACAGTGATTTTCTTTCTGTGCTTGATAAATTTTCCCCTGATGAGGCCGAGATGGAAACCTTGTTTTTTTCCAGGAATACCACCAGCGCGCTTGCAGTTGCGGAGGCAAAGGGGGTTTTGAGCCTTTGTCTTGCCCAGCGGAGCGTTCCTGTTTTTATGTATGCGCCTAACCAGATAAAATCCGCCGTAACAGGAACAAAGGCTGCTGACAAGGATACTGTTTCCCGTTACGTTCAAATTCTCTTGGGGCTAAAGGAGCCTCCGCGTCCAGACCATGCCGCAGATGCTCTTGCCGGAGCGATAACGCATTTCCACAGTACGCTGAATCCATGTTAGGAAAGCTCCAGGCTAATGCTTCACTGGGCGTGCGGAAGCGAGTAAACTTTTGCGTTTCCCTTTTTTCCGCATGCGTATATAATTCCTGTTTTTTCAAGAACCCATATCATCAGGCTGATATCCGATTTTTTTATGCCTGAATTTTCTTCCTGCAAAAGCTCAAGACATTCCCTGACAGTGAAATTCGCCGGAAGATTTCGGGGCAGGAGCTTTGTATAGGAATCTTTTCCGCTGAATGTGAAAATTCTTCCTGTCTGCTCAAGCCGCTTGCCTGTTTTCTGCCAGTTTTTCTTGAACCTCCGCCTTCCGTTTTTTGACTGCACCGGCTCCTGGGTTTTTATGCGCTCTTCTGTTATTTCAGCTTCGACTATCTCAAGCGTGAAATTTTTTTTGAGCAGAACTGGAACCAGGGCTGTTATTTCCCTGAAAATCGAGTATATGTTTTTTTTAACGGGGCTTTTCCGCGATGTTGTCTTGCCTGTTGCTGAATCGAAGGTTTCAATGTGCTTCAGCGTGATGAGCGGATAGACTATTTTTATTCTGCGGTTTTCGGAAAGGAAAAATTCCGCTTTTTTTAGAAGCTTGCCGAGCGTTCCTGTCTGGATTTCTATTATTTCGCCGTTCGGGCTTATGATGTCTGCAATGTACGGGCCTGCCTGTGCTTCTGCTTGCCCCGAGCACTGTATTCTGTACATTGCTTTAAGCGATTTATGGAGGCTTGTTTCATTCAGTGTGTTTATCATGCCGCTGCCGCCTGTTTTCAAGTTTTACTAAATGTTTCCGCATAGCTGAAGTGATTGCCTGCTTCGGATTATTCAGCGTTTCCGCAAGATTCTCAACTATACAGTCTTAAAGTCAGAGCGGCGTTTAAGCTTCAAAAAATCCCCTGAACCGGGCTTTTTGCATTGACATTACGTTTTTTTTTGATAAAATATTTAATAAGTGGGAAATAGTGGGGTAAAGTGGTGGACAGTGGCATGGAAATGCTTTTTGGCGAGTACAACAATACGCTGGATGACAAAGGAAGAATCCAGTTTCCGGCGAAGTTGCGTTCTGCTCTGCAGCAGGAAAGTCTTGTTGCAACGCAGGGCCTTGACCGCTGTCTTATGATTTTCTCTGTCGATGAATGGATTTCACTAAATAAGAAAATTGTTGATTCTGCATCATTGTTCAGTGACCAGAAGCGTCTTGTTATGCGACGTTTTATTGCTCCTGCGCAGAAGCTTGACTTTGACAAATCCGGCCGTCTTTCTATTCCCCAGACACTTAGAGATTATGCGGGGCTGAAAGGTGAATGTACAATTCTTGGAATCAACAGATATATGGAGCTGTGGGACGCCGAGTCATACCGGGCCTATCTTGAGCGGACAGAAAATTCTTTTCTTGAAGCAGCAAAAACTATGGAAGACATTCTTATGTGAGCGGCACTGCTCATAAAAATGCCGGGCTGAAAAAAGTGGAAATAGTTCATACTCCTGTATTGCTAGATGAATGTCTCAGTTTTCTTTCTCCTGAGGGAGAGCCGTTTGAAGGCGATGCTTTTATGATTGATTCCACTTTGGGTGAAGGCGGTCATTCATTTAATTTTCTGCGGAAATTTCCTTCTCTGAAAATTCTCGGGCTTGATGCGGACAGCGTGATCCAGTCGCGCGCAAGGGAACGTCTGGCGGAATTTGGCGGACGGATGCGTTTTTTCAATGGCTGGTTCAATGACTTTTTTCACTCTTATCCGGAAGAGCGCCGCCCGAACCTGATTTTATTCGACCTTGGAATAAGTGTTTTTCACTATGAAAAAAGCGGCCGTGGATTTTCGTTCAGGCATGATGAAAAGCTTGATATGCGGCTCAATCCTTCCTCCGGGAAAAGCGCGGCTGATATTGTCAACACAATGCCAGAGGAAGAGCTTGCCGACATGATTTACCGCTATTCCGATGAAAAGTATTCCCGCCGGATTGCAGGAGCCATTGTGTCCGCGCGCAAATCACAGCAGATTATTTCTACGAAGGCTCTGGCGGATATTGTTTTTGATGCGGTTCCTTCAAAATATCGATACGGAAATATTCATCCTGCCACAAGAACTTTTCAGGCATTGCGGATTCTTGTAAACAGCGAGCTGAAAAGGCTGCCTGAGGCTGTCCATGCGGCGTTCAATGTTCTTGCACCGGGCGGAAAGATGGGAATTATAACTTTCCATTCACTTGAGGACAGGATTGTAAAGAACTATTTCCGCAACCTTGGAAAAAAATGTGTTTGCCCCCCTGAATACGCTGAGTGTGTCTGCGGCGGCGAGCCATGCGCTGAAATTCTGACAAGAAAGCCGGTGGAGCCTTCGGAAGAAGAAATCAGGCGGAATTCCCCCTCAAGAAGCGCAAAGCTTCGTGTGGTCAGAAAAATCAGGGATGCAGATAAAATCCGCCTTGCTGGAGTGGAGGGGCTATGATAAACGTAAAGGGAATATTGCATTATCTTTTTCTTTTTGGGATTGCAATGTCAATTCCGGGGCTTTTGATTTTAAACGGAATTCAGGCCGGAAAATACCGTGATTTAAAAAAGGAAGTTTCAGCTCTTGAAAAAAAACAGGAAAAACTTATTGAGGAAAATAAAAAGCTTATAACAAGCATCAGTGTGCTTTCAAGTTCAGACAGAATTGAAACGATTGCCGAAAATGACCTTGGCATGAGAAAGGCGGAAACCGAGGAAATTGTCCGGGTGGAGATGAGGAAAAAATGAACGCAGATAATTCACTTTTGACGCTTGAAGAAATTCTTGATGCCGTTGACGGAATCCGTGTTCTTGGCGGCGATTCTCTGCATATTGCTTCTGTGCAGACAGACAGCCGCCTTGTTGGAAAAGACACGCTTTTTGTTCCGCTTGCAGGTGAAAAGCAGGACGGGCATTTGTATGTTCCCCAGGCACTTGAAAAAGGCGCATCTGCTGTTTTTATCTGCATGAAGAATTTTGAGGGCGACAGCGGCTTTTTTGTTTCCCTGCATGAAAAATATCCAGACGTTGTTTTTATTGCCGTAAAAAACACACTTGAAGCTCTTCAGAGGGCGGCTGCAAAATATGTGGAGAAATTTCCGCGCCTTATAAAAATTGGAGTTACAGGCTCCAGCGGAAAAACCACCACAAAGGAAATTTTAGTTTCGATTCTTTCTCAGAAATACAGAGTTGTTTTCAACAAGGGAAATTTCAACAGTGAAACGGGTCTTCCGCTTTCTGTGTTCAATATACGCGCGGAGCATGAATGCGGCGTGTTTGAGATGGGCATGAACCGTGTAAATGAAATCGGTGAAATAGCCTCGGTTCTGAAGCCCAGGTTTGCTGTTGTTACAAACATCGGAACAGCGCATATCGGAATTCTTGGAAGCCGCGAAAAGATTGCGGAGGAAAAAGCGAAAATTTTTAGCTACTTCGGCGGATTCGGAACGGGCGTTATTCCGGCTGACGATGACTTCACCGGATTTCTTCAGGAAAAAATCGACGGAAAAACAGTTCTGTACGGAGGCGATACAGCTTCTGTGAAATATGTCCGCAGTCTGGGGCTGAAGGGAACTGTGTTCAGCATAGATGGCATTGAAACTGTTCTTGCTCTGCCTGGAGTGTATAATTACAGAAATGCCTTGGGTGCGGTTGCGCTTGCACAGTCGCTGGGGCTTTCTGCCAGGGAAATTGCGGACGGAATTTCTGCCCTGAAGCCGCTGTCCGGGCGTTCTGAAATTCTTGAGGGCAAAAATTATTTTATTATGCAGGACTGCTATAACGCAAATCCTGATTCAATGGAAAAAGCCCTGGATTTTGTTTCTTCCATAAAAAAGGAAAACGGTTCAAGAAAAATTCTTGTTCTGGGAGATATGCTTGAGCTTGGAAGCGAATCAAAGGCTGCGCATGAAAAAATCGGCGGGCTGGCAGCAGCTTCTGATGCGGATTTTATTGTCTTTGTGGGAACTGAAATTAAAGCTGCGTTTGATTCTGCGCAAAAAAATTCAGATAAAAAAATATTCTATGCTGAAGGAAATTCTGACGGCGCAATGCAGAAAGCCGCCTGTGAAATTCAGAATGTGCTGGCCGGCTCATCCGGCTCGGTTGTTCTTCTGAAAGGCTCCAGGGGAATGAGGCTTGAGAGGATTTCGGAAATTCTTCTGGGAAAGGGGAGCGCGGATGACTGAGTATACTTTTTTCCCTGACAGGCCGGTCGCAAATTACAGGAAGAGCGATTCTGTTTTTATAGTCTGCACGCTTCTTTTGTGGGGAATCGGAATTTTTACGCTTTATGTATGTTCCCCCGGAGTGGGCGAGCGTTTTTTTGGAAACAAGAATTATTTTTTGAACAGGCAGATTGTTTCTTCTGTGGTTGGATTTGCCGGGCTTATTTTTTTTGCTGTTGTTCCGCTTAGGACAATCCGAAGATTTGTTTTTGCTTTTGCGGTTGTTTCGTTTGTTCTGTGTGTTATGGCTTCTCTGCCGGGAATCGGAAGCGAGAGGAAGGGCGCATCACGCTGGATTGTTATTCCGCACTTGTTTTCTTTTCAGCCGTCGGAGCTGGTAAAATTTGCAGTGGTTCTCTATCTGGCTCATATGTTCGATGCACATTCCTCTGAGTACGAAGAAAGCTCCCGGGAATTTATTTATCCTGTTGCGGCTCTTCTGCTTTTTGTTATTGCCATTTTCTGCCAGAGGAATTTGTCTACGGGAATTTTTGTTTTTGCGCTCGGTGTGGCGATGTTTGTTCTGTCCGGGGCATCCTTGAAGTGGCTTCTTCCTTTTTCTGTGCTTGCTGTTCCTGCCGCCGCTATTCTGGTTACAATGGAAGAATACCGCTTGATAAGAATTCTTGCTTATCTTTTTCCTGAAAAATTCAAGTTTTCAGCAGGGTATCAGGTTTCGGCCTCTGAAAGGGCAATCAGCGCGGGAGGAATCTGGGGAACTGGAATCGGCGAGGGGCTTGAAAAAATTTCTTTGATTCCTGAAATTCAGACGGACTATATTTTTGCGGGCTGGGCTACAATGATGGGGCTTTTTGGAGTTACTTCCTATTTTATTTTGCTGGCGGTGTTTTCGTACAGGGGATTCAAGATTGCTCTCAGCTGCCCTGACCGTTTTGCTGCGTATGGGGCTTTCGGATGCACGTTGTGTATTTTCTGCCAGTCGGTTTTCAACTGCGCGGTTGTCTGCGGAGCTTGTCCCACTACGGGAATTCCGCTGCCTTTTTTTTCATCGGGCGGCTCTTCTCTTATAATGACACTTTGCATGTGCGGATTTATTATAAATGCCTCACATTGCGATGCCGATAAAGATTCAGGACGAAAGTCGGAAAATAGTTTGGATAATGTAGAAACAATCGGGGGAGTGGTAGTTGAATATGAGTGATGCGGCGATTTCAGATTTTGATGAATTTTTCGGCTCTTTTGAAAGTGTGGATTCTTCCAAAAAAAAGGAGCGTCAGGCAGGTGAAAAAAAATATACTGCTCTGAAAATTATAGTTGCGGTTCTCGGCTTTTTTCTTCTGGCGGAAGGTGTTATTTATGCGTTTATTCTTCCGTGCTTTGGACGTCCTGCCGTGGTTTATTCCGGGCTGGATTCCGTTGCGAAAAAGGATGTAGCCGAGCGGCTTGCGCCTCTTGCGAATTCCACATGGACAGGGTTCGACACAGAGCGCGCGGTTTCTATTCTGAGCAACATTTCGTATATTGAGCAGGTTTCCGTTGACAAGCGTTTTCCCGACAGGATTTTTGTTTCCGCAAAACAGCGTGTTCCCGTGGCAAAAACCATTCTTTCTGTAAACGGAGTGTCAAAGTCTGTTCAAATTGATGAAAATTGTGTACTATTTAGCATACAGTCAGACTCCATTTTGCAGGATAGCTCCGTTCCGCTTGTTTCGGGGCTTCCTATTGATAATCTTCAGGAAGGTATGAGACTGCCTGCAAAATACCATGTTCTTATGGAGCAGATTTCAGCTATAAGAAGTCTGCCGCAGAAGTATTTTGCCGCGATTTCAGAGATTCAAGTTGTGCCAAAGGAATATGGAAACTTTGAGCTTGTTCTTTATCCTACGCAGGCAAAGACAAGGGTTCTTACCGACCGCTCTTTGACCGAGGACGCGCTGAAGTATATGATGGTTGTTCTTGATGTTGTAAATTCAATAGAACCGGACGTTGTGGAAGTCGATTTGAGATACGATTCGCTTTCATACAGATGCCGTTGAGTGAGGAATATTTTGGTGCGGACGATTGTTGGTCTTGATATCGGCACTTGCTGGATCAGGACAGTTATTGCAGAGGTTAATGCCAATAACGAAATTGAAATAATAGGAATTTCAAAAAAGCCGTCTCAGGGAGTAAGAAACGGTGTAATCGTCAACATAGATGCAACAAGAAATGTTATAAAGGAAGCCGTTGAGGCTGCTGAGATAAGCGCCGGCACTACGGTTGTTGAAGTCTATACTTCAATCGGCGGCTCCCAGGTTACAAGCCTGTCGTCTACCGGTGTTGTGGGCGCAGACCCCAAGGGAGGAAATCGGGATATTGAAATCAGGCAGGAGGCGAAGAACCGCGCGCTTGAGTGTGCAAAGGCTGTTTCGATTCCGCTTAATGAAGCTCTGCTGCATATCTTGCCGCAGGAATATCTTGTGGACGGCAGGGAGTATGCGAATCCGATAGGCATAAAAGGTGTAAGGCTTGAAGTAAAGACTTTGCTGCTTAAAGTTTCAACTTCCGCATACTCAAATATCAAGGACTGCATAATGCGCGCGGAGTACCAGCTCAGAAGGATTACGCTGAAAACTCTGGCTGCGGCTTATGCTACTTTGCGTGAAGACGAGCGCGCTCTTGGCTCTATTTTGATTGACCTTGGCGGCGGCTCTACGGATGTTATTGTGCTGAACAAGGATGCGCCTGTTTTTACAACTTCAATTCCAGCTGGAGGAAACCGTGTTACGAATGATATTTCCACGGTGCTGGGAGTTCCTTTTTCTGTTGCTGAAGATTTAAAGATAAAGTATGGAACCTGCTGGCTTAATGAAGGCGAGGAAAACGAAGAGGTTATAATTCCGGGTGTGGGAGGGCTTCCTCCTGAGCTTACAGATAAATCTGTTCTGAGTGAAATTATCAGCGCCCGTGTTGAGGAAATTCTTGTTTCCGCAAGAACTGAGGTAATCAGAAAGTCCAAGCTTTCTGAACTGCGGGGAACAATTGTTCTTACCGGCGGCGGCGCGCTTATGCCTGGAATTGAAACGCTTGCCCAGGAAGTGTGGAAGACTTCCGCTGTTAGAATCGGCTGCTGCGCTGATTTCGGGGGAAGCGATGATTCATACCGCAATGCGGATTTTGCAACAGCAGTGGGGCTTGTTCTTGCCAACAAGAACGATGACAGCTCCATGGCGACTTCGCGCAAGATTTCAAAAAAGCAAAAAACTGATTCCAAGTCAAATTGGTTTTCGAATTTGCTTAAGAAGATAAACTGATAATTTCAGGAAGGGCTGTGGCACTTGAATTTGTCAACGGGCGCTTCCTTGCTATTTTTGCGTTTATTTGAAATACTATTTTAAAAGCACTCTGTTTTTTAATGGGGAATATGAAACGGAATGTGCGGGTCGGGAGGAATTATGGAATTTATAAATGTCGAGGACACGTCTTCTTGCGGACAGAATGTACCCCTTGCTGGTTCCGGTTTGCAGACGGAATTAAATTCAGTGAATGACACCGCTGAAAATTTTGACGAAGAACTTGGGGTTATAAATCCTACAGTCATAAAAATAATAGGCTGCGGCGGCGGCGGTTCCAATGCAGTCCAGCGCATGATAGAAGACGGTGTTTCTGATGTTCAGTTTATTGTTTTGAACACAGACAAGCAGGCTCTTCATAAGTCCACGGCCCAGCTCAGGGTTCCCATCGGACAGAAAATAACAGGCGGACTTGGCGCCGGCGGAAATCCTATTGTCGGTGAAAACGCTGCAAAGGAAGATTCAGAGCGTCTTTCAAAGGTTATTTCCGGAGCCGACATGGTTGTTATCACAGCCGGAATGGGCGGCGGAACTGGCACTGGCTCTGCTCCTGTTGTGGCGCAGCTTTCGCATGATGCTGGAATTCTTACGATTGCAGTTGTTACAACTCCTTTCACTTTTGAAGGAAAGGTTCGCATGGACAATGCTCTTGCAGGCCTTGAAAAACTTCGCCAGAATGTTGACAGTCTTATAGTTCTTCCGAATGACTTGATTTTTAAGGCTGTTGAAAGTATTGATCGCAAAATGACTTTCAAGGAGCAGTTCAAGCTTGCCGACGCTCTTTTGTGCTCCGGTGTAAAAGGCGTTACAGAGCTCATTACAAAGCCGGGCGATGTCAATTTGGACTTTGCGGATGTAAGCACGATTATGCGCGGTTCCGGGGATTCAATTCTTGGTGTCGGAACAGGCAAGGGAGAAAACCGCATAAACGAAGCTGTTGAAGGCGCGATTGCAAATCCGCTTCTGGAAAACCGCCAGATTGACGGAGCAAAGAAAATTCTTATAAACATCACTTCAAATGGAAATCTTGCTCTGGAGGAAGCTCAGGAAATTGTGAATCTTATCCGCCGTTCTGCAAATCCGAGCGCGAATATTATCTTCGGGCTTGCGGAAAATCAGGACATGGAGGACGATGATATTTCTGTTACCGTTATTGCAACGGACTTTGACAGTGACAATGAATTTGCCCATTCAGCTCCTGCTGCGGAAGAAGAAAACGACGATTCCATTGCTGATTACGGAGATTTTATTCGCGCTATGGGCGGAAAGGACGAGTCGGAATCAAAGGTGGAAAAAGTTCCCGGACATTTCAGCGCCCTCAATTTCAAGAATGAGCCGGCTGATTCCGCTGATACAAAGACGGAGCCGGCCGCTTCTTCTGTGCCTCTTTCAGAAAGAGGAACTGTTTCGCTTACGGAAAATTCAGGTGAGGAAAATTCTTCGTCCGTAAAACGCTCTTTTTTAGGGCATGAAATTCCGCCTGGAACAGATCCGAATGATATGAGCCAGCCTGCGATTTACAGAAAAAGGCAGAGGCTTTCAAGGTCTATTGATTTGACGCAGCTATAAGGCGCTTTTATGGATATGCAGGGGCTGCTTCAGGAATTCTACAGCGAGCTTTTGTTTGTGGAAAACCATGGAAAACTGACAGCGGAAACTTACTTGATTTGCGTAAACGAGTTTCTGGCCTACCTTGAAAAGGAAAAAATACCTCTTGAGGAGGTGACTGTCAAAACGCTGCTTTATTATGCGGCTTCCAGAAAGCTGACAGGAATAAAGGAAATTACCGTTGCAAAGGATTTTTCCGCGCTGAGAATTTTCGGGCTGTTCCTTGTGAGAAAAAAAATATGGGCTGAAAATTTCGCGCATGAAATCGGGCGGCCTAAAGTTTCCCGCAGCCTTCCGAAAGTTCTTGAAGTGGAGCAGGTTGACAGCCTGCTGGATTCAATCGATGTGGAAAAGCCGCTTGGAGTTCGGGACCGCGCATTGTATGAGCTTATCTACAGCTGCGGTCTTCGGATAAGCGAGTCCTGCTCACTGCTGATTGCGAACGTGCATTTTGATGAAAGCCTTATTCTTGTAACTGGAAAAGGAAAAAAGGAGCGGCTTGTTCCGTTCGGGCAGGATGCTTCGTTTTGGCTGAAAAAATGGATTTTTGAAGTGCGCCCGGCATTTGTTGGCTCCAGGATTGTCCCTGAGGTTTTTGTGAATTCCAAGGGGCAGCCGCTTTCCAGAAAAGGTATCTGGAAAAACTTCAAGACCATGGGCAAAAAAACTGGAATTGAGGCAAAGGTTCATACACTTAGACATTCCTTTGCAACTCACCTTCTTGCCGGCGGAGCTGACCTTCGTTCTGTGCAGGAGCTTCTGGGACATTCGGACTTGTCTACAACCCAGATTTACACGCATATAGATGATTCACGGCTTGAAGAAAGCCACAGGGAATTTTTCCCGGGACATAAAACTGACTGAAGGAAATCTCGGAAAATCACTGGAATAGAAATTTTTTGGGATTCCCTGAAATACCGGAGGAATTTATGAAAAGATGTTTAGTATTATTCGCAGCGTTCTTGGCTGCTTTTTCTGTGCTTTCATGCTCGCCGACTTATAATTCTATAAAGCGTATGCAGAAAATGGAAGAAGGCGTTTCAAATCCGACCACAAAGGAAGAGCTTGAGGAGGCTATAAAAAAATACGATGCCCGCGCAATGGACTTGGTTCTTACAGAGGGTCAGATAGGAATCTGGTATAAAATACTTGGAACCCGCTATCAGGATCAGCAGATGTACGGAAAAGCCCTGGAGTGTTTCCAGAAGGCGCTGATGTACTATCCGGACAATGCGAATCTTTACTTTTATGTAGGCTCCTGCGCAGGTCATTTGTCCCATGCGTTTCTTGACTTTGAGGCGAAAGGCGCAGCTTCTTCGAACAGTGTAAAAAAAATGAATTATCTTAAGCTTGCGGAAAGCTCGTATCTTCAGGCTCTTAAACTGAATCCGAACTATTACCGTGTTCTTTTTGGGCTTGGAGTTCTATATGTCTATGAATTCGGTCAGGGCGACAAGGCCATTCCTTATCTTGAAAAATTTCTTTCGGTGCAGACCAGGGATACAGAAGCCATGTTTGCGCTTGCGGCCGCCTATTATCTGAACTATGAGTTTGAAAAGGCGATTCCTCTTTACGACAGAATCATAGAGCTGAAGCCGAACGCTCAGAAAGTCCAGGAGGCAAAGTCAAATAAGACCAAAGTGCTTTCCCTGATGTACAAAGAGTAAATTTGCATTTTGAACTTTAATTTTATATCTTTTTTTCCGTGGATATTTTAGACATTGCGATTTCATCGATATCTTTTCTTTCCGCCCGGGAAAAAATTCTTTTAAAGAAAAATATTGACAGCATGGACAAACTTGCGTTACTGTCTATACAAGAGCTTTCTGTTATTATTGGCAGGAATACAGGCCGTGCTGTCTGGAACGGAAAGAGGTGCCGAGCGGAGGCTGAAAGAGCTTTTGCCCTGGCTGAGGCTAAGGAAATAAAGGCTGTTTTTTTCTACGAAGCTGAATTTCCTGCTATGCTTAGAACTATTCCAGACCCTCCGTATTCCTTTTTTTACCGGGGCTCGTTGGAGCTTCTGAAAAAGCCCTGCGTTTCTGTAGTGGGAACAAGGCGTATCTGTGAGGAAAGCGCACGCGCTGCATTTGCCTTTGCGGAGGAAGCTTCCCGGTGCGGCCAGACGGTGATTTCCGGGCTTGCAAACGGGATTGACACTTTCGCCCATAAAGGCGCTCTTTCAGGCGGAATTTCCGGGGCGACAGCGGCGGTTATTCCGTGCGGAGTGGACACTGTTGTTCCTTACGGGAACAGGACGCTTGCCCGGCAGATTGTAAGTGCCGGCGGATTTATTGCAAGCGAGTATATTCCCGGAGTTCCTGCGGTGCCATGGCGTTTTGTCCAGCGGAACAGGCTCATAGCGGCTCTGTCTCCCTGCACGGTTGTTGTCCATGCTCCGGCCGGAAGCGGTGCTCTTATAACTGCTGATTTTGCTCTTGACTATAACAGGGATGTTATTTTTCATGCAGCGGGGCTTTGCAGGAAAACTGAAAATAAAGGCGGGGGAAAAGAAAATCTGCGCACTTCAGGGAAATTTCTGGAGGAAGGCGCTCCTATTATAGAAAACTATACGGATTTTATCACGGTCAGAGAAAATGCTCCGGGATTTGAAGTCCGTAAAAATAAAGGACAGCTTGAATTTTTTGATTCTTGCTGACAGGTGGATTATGGCTGAAAAAACTGCTAAAAAAACATCGAAGACGGCTGGCAAGGAAAACAAGAAGAACACCTTGATTATTGTAGAGTCTCCTGCAAAGGCAAAGACGATTGAGCATTATCTGGGCACCGGCTATACCGTAAAAGCTTCTATGGGGCATTTGATTGATCTTCCTAAAAGCCGCATGGCAATCCAAATCGACAAGAATTTTGAGCCGGAATATATAACTGTCCGCGGACGGGCAAAGCTTTTGAAGGAACTTCAGAAAGATGCAAAAAACAGCAGCCATGTTTTTCTTGCTTCCGACCCTGACCGGGAAGGCGAGGCTATTGCATGGCATTTGAACAATGCCCTTAAAGAAAAAACCACAGCCGACATAAAGCGTGTTGTTTTTAACGAAATTACAGCGAACGGTGTAAAGGAAGGTGTAAAGCATCCGCGCGAAATTTATGAAAGCCTTGTAAATGCCCAGAAGGCGCGCCGTGTTCTTGACCGCCTTGTAGGCTACAATTTAAGCCCCCTTCTATGGAAAAAAGTAAAGAACGGACTCAGCGCCGGCCGTGTTCAGTCTGTTGCGCTTCGGCTTATATGCGAGCGTGAAAAAGAAGTTGAGGACTTTATTCCTGAAGAATATTGGTCTTTGGATGCGGATTTTTCAAAGGGAAAAAATAAGTTTACAGCCCAGCTTGTGCAGTACAAGGGCGTAAAACCGGAGCTTAAAAACAAGGATGCTGTAAATGAAATTATAAAGGAAATCCAGAACTGTGAGTGCAAGGTTTTAGACATAAAGGAAACAGAAAAAACTGTCCGCCCGAAGCCTCCTTTTACAACATCAACGCTTCAGCAGGCTGCGGCAAACAGGCTCGGATTTACTTCCAGAAAAACAATGCAGATTGCACAGCGGCTTTATGAGGGTGTGCAGATAGGAAGCACACGTGTAGGTCTTATAACCTATATGCGTACTGACTCCGTTCGTATAAGCCAGACAGCCATAAATGATGTGCGCGAATGGATTGAAAAGAATTTCCCGGAAGATCTTCCTGCTGAAAAAATAGAGTATTCGTCTGAAAAAAATGCGCAGGATGCCCATGAGGCGATTCGTCCGACTTATGTAAAATATACCCCGGACAGCGTAAAGGAATATCTGACCCGCGAGGAGCTGAGGCTGTATTCGATTATCTGGGAGCGTTTTGTTTCAAGCCAGATGAACAATGCAAAGTCAAAGACAAGCAGCGTGGATATTCAGGTGGGAGATGCTTTGTTCCGTGTGAGCGCAAGCAGGCTCAGCCACAAGGGATTCTACAATGTGATAAAGACACTTTCTTCAAAAGAGGAAATCACTGGAAATCTTCCTGCGCTTAAGGCCGGGGAAGTTCTTTCAAGCGGCTCTTTTTATCCGGAGCAGCATTTTACGCAGGGACCTGCCCGTTATACAGACGCTTCAATGGTAAAAACTCTCCAGGAAAAAGGAATCGGCCGCCCTTCAACTTATGCGCCTATTATTTCAGTTTTGCTTGACCGCTATTATGTTACAAGAAACAACAAGCAGCTTGTTCCCACAATGCTCGGAAAAATCATCTGCAAGATTCTGATAGAGTCGTTCCCTGATGTTATAAATGTGCAGTTCACTTCCGAAGTTGAAAATAATCTGGATAAGGTTGAGCAGGATGAGCTTGTCTGGAACAACATGATTGCGGATTTCTTTGAGCCGTTTAAAAAACGTGTTGAAGAAGTCATGGAAAGCCAGGAAAGCCTGAAGGGAACTCTTGACGAGCCTACTGATGAGGTCTGCGAAAAATGCGGAAGGCCTATGCTGAAAAAGCTTGGGCGGTTTGGATATTTTCTTGCCTGCTCAGGATTCCCTGAATGTCATAATACAAAAAGTGTTCCGCTTGCAAAGTGTCCGCGCAAGGGCTGCGATGGATATATAGTTGCGCGCAAGACAAAGGGCCGCGGAAAGGAATTCTACGGCTGCACGAATTATCCTGAATGTACCTTTATTTCCCACTTCAAGCCGATTGATGTTTATTGTCCAAAGTGCAACTGGTTTCTTGTTGAAAAATATGACAAGAAAAACGGCTCGTACAAAAGCTGCATAAATCCTGACTGCGATTATCTCCATTCAGCGGATGAAGCTGTTGCGGCGGAGGCGGCCGGAGAATTTGCAAGGGCAAACAAAGCGGATAAAGAGTCAAAAGAAGCCAAGAATGAATAAGACCGTTGCGGAATGTTCCCGGGAATTTCTTGTCTACCTTGAAAGTGTCCGCGGGCTGTCTGAAAATACCGTGTTATCTTACCGCCAGGATTTGGAGCACTTCTGTTCCTTTCTTGGGGCGGAAAAAAATCCTGAGGATATCACCATTGAAAATCTCAGGCTTTTTGTGGGAGCTTTGAGCCAGAAAAATTATTCTCCGGCTTCTATCAACAGAATTATTTCTGCTGTCCGCGGGCTGTTTGCATATTTGAAGGAATTTGGATATATTTCTAGAAATGTTTCCTATGAGCTGAAATCCCTGCGCCAGCCTAAGACTGTTCCGCGCTTTATGTCCCAGACGGAAATTGACAGGCTGTGTTCCGAGCCGCAGAAAAACAGCCTGCTGTGGGCTTCGCGTGACAAGGCGATTTTTGAAATGCTGTATTCTTCCGGCTGCCGTGTGAGCGAGCTTGTTTCCCTTAAATTCAGTGATTTTACAAGCGGATATGAAAGTGCAGTTGTTACAGGAAAAGGCAGAAAGGACAGGCGGGTTTACTTTGAAAAGGACGCTCGCCAGGCTTTGCTTTTATATTTAAATGAAAGAAATCAAAGATTTCCGCAGGCTGCAAAGGGCGCAGGAGCAGAGGTCAGGAATATTTTTTTAAGCCAGAAAGGAACGGCTCTTACCGCGCACGGACTTTGGTACATTTTGTCCAGGTACACGGGCATAGAGGGAACTTGCAGCCATATTTCGCCGCATGCGTTCAGGCATACTTTTGCAACGGGAATGCTTAATTCCGGAGCGGACATCAGGATTGTGCAGGAGCTTCTGGGACATTCAAGCATAAGCACAACCCAGCGGTATACCCATGTAACGCTTGAGCGGCTGAAAAAAGTATACAGCCAGGCTTTTCCTCATTCAGGGAAAAAGGACTGAAAAATGCAGTGGAAAAATGAATGAGCCGAGTGTGGATTAGCAAGTGCTTTTTGCTCTGCTGAAAACCGCGCGGCTTTGAATATACACAGTGTTTTATGGGAGAAAATATGGAAACTGAGAATAAAATCAGGAGCACTACAGTTATCGCTGTCAGAAGAAACGGAAAAGTTGCCATGGCTGGAGACGGCCAGGTTACAATGGGCAATACAGTCATGAAGGGCAATGCTAAAAAAGTGCGCCGCATTTATGACGGAAAAGTTCTTACAGGATTTGCAGGCGCAACAGCTGATGCCTTTACTCTGTTTGACAAGTTCGAGGAAAAACTGAAAACTTACAACGGCGATTTGACCCGTGCCGCGGTGGAGCTTGCAAAGCTGTGGAGAACTGAAAGGTCTATGAGCAAGCTGGAGGCTCTTTTGCTTGTGGCGGACGAAAACAAGATTCTTCTGATTTCTGGAAGCGGTGATGTAATCGAGCCTGAAAATAATATACTTGCAATCGGCTCCGGCGGAAATTACGCTTATGCGGCCGCAATGGCATACATGGAATCGTCCGACCTTTCGGCAAGGGAAATTGCGGAAAAATCGCTTGCAATAGCAGGACAGATTTGTATTTATACAAACAGCAATGTTGTAGTGGAGGAGCTTTAGCATGGCTTTAGAAGATCAGAACAAAGAACAGCTTGGAATTCCGGATGGACTTACTCCGGCGCAGATAGTTGAAAAACTTGACAGCTATATAATCGGACAGCAGAAGGCAAAACGCTTTGTTGCCGTTGCACTGAGAAACCGCCAGCGCAGAATAAAGCTTCCGGCTGAAATTCGGGACGAAGTTGCTCCCAAGAACATTCTTATGATGGGCCCCACCGGCGTTGGAAAAACTGAAATTGCACGTCGGCTTGCTAAACTCTGCGGCGCGCCGTTTCTGAAAGTTGAAGCCACAAAGTATACCGAGGTGGGATATGTCGGCCGCGATGTGGAAAGCATGGTGCGGGATTTGATGGCGGTGGGCTACAACATGGTCAAGGCTGAAATGCAGGAAAAGCTCCGCGAAAAATGCATACCAATGGTTGAAGACCAGCTTTTGGATCTTTTGCTTCCGGGAAGTTCGAGCGGCAAAAAGAGAAGGGAGGCTGCTCCAAAGAGAGATGTCCGTGTTCTTGGAAACATTTTCGGGGAGTCAAGTCCGGTGCAGGGCAGTCTGATTCAGGTTGACATACCAAAGGAAAATCCTTCAGCTGAATCCCAGGGTGAAGAGCAGGAAAAGCAGACACCGCCCAACGAGGAAATGACATCGACCCGCGAAAAATTCCGTGAAATGCTCCGCGAAGGCAAGCTTGAAGACCGCACTGTTGAAATAACCGTGCACAGGCAGCCTTCATTCAGTATGAACATGATGGGAGCGAGCAGCCCGGAAGAGCTTGAAGAAAGCATAAACGGACTTCAGGAGCTTCTTTCAGGAGGACGCTCCAAAAAACGGACTGTAACGGTAAGAGAGGCGCGCCAGATTCTTATGGCTGAAACCCTTGAGCGGAATACCGACAGCGACAAGGCTGCGGAAGAGGCGAAAAAGAGGGTGGAGCAGAGCGGCATTATTTTTATTGACGAGATTGACAAGATTGCGACACACGGAGGCGAAGACGGAAGACAGGCCGTAAGCAGGGAAGGCGTGCAGCGTGATATTCTTCCTATTGTGGAAGGAAGCGACGTCAATACAAAATGGGGCGTTGTAAATACAACCCATATTCTTTTTATAGGCGCAGGCGCGTTCAGCGTTTCTGCTCCGAGCGACCTTATTCCTGAATTGCAGGGACGTTTTCCGCTTAGAGTGGAGCTTGAGCCGCTGAAGAAGGCGGATTTCAAGCGCATTCTCACAGAGCCGAAAAATGCCCTCGTAAGGCAGTATGAAGCCCTTCTTGCAACTGAAGGCGTTACGCTGAAGTTTGCGGACGAAGCCATTGAGCGCATGAGCTTTATCGCAGAGGATGTGAATTCCCACAGCGAAAATATCGGCGCGCGCAGACTTCATACGATAATGGAAACTGTGCTGGAAGAATTAAGCTTTGACGCCGACCGCCATGCAGGTGAAACTATAACGATTGACAGCAAATACGTGGACGAAAAACTCGGCGGCATAATGCAGAACCAGAATCTGGAGCGTTACATACTCTAGCAAAATAAAAAACGGCAGACGACCTTCGCCTGCCGTAAAAACATTGAGCCGCGGTGGCTGCGTAAAATCTCTATCAGGTCAAATTTCGAGTTTTAGATAAATTTACAAAAAAAGGCATTCCCTGTAAAATTTTGAATATCCCTCACAATTAGACATCCCGTTTTTTTTCCTGTATATTTATTTATATGCTGGAAGTGTATATATCAGAAAACAAGTTTAAAAATAAAAAAAAGCCGTTTGTGTTTAGAAGCAGAAATCTTCAGACTTATACACAGGAAGATATAATCGAGGCAATTTCCGAGGCGGGAACGACTTTTACAAAAGCGGATGCTGCCGGTATGTTCAAAGTTTTTGAACAAGTCTTTAAACGATTTATAGAACGCGGATATGCCGTCAAACTATTTATGGGTACATTCCGTGCATCGGCATCTGGAACTGCGGAAACAAATTCTGAAACTTTTAAGCCGGTAATTCCCAAAGATCCCCGGACTCCAAAAAAAGACCACAACATTTCGCTCGGCTTTGAGCCTAATGAATCATATTCAGAACAACTCAGGAACATTTCGTTCAGGCGTCTTGGTTTTGTAAAATTAAGCCGACCTGTAATTACAGGCATATCAAGTGCTATGATAAATTCAGAATCCCCTTTAGTTCCCGGTGATTATATAAAGATATGCGGAAGATTTTTAAAATTCGACTTTGACGACAAGAGTCAGGGTGTATTTTTCAAAGAAACGGACGGAACAAAATCTTACAAGGCATCTAATTTTACAAGGGCAACAAGGCTTACAATTACACTTCAGATTCCGCCGGAACTTGTACCTGGAACTTACACAGTCAAAATACGCACACAGACTGAATCCGCATTTTCACAGCAGGTTATTACTGTTTTATAGGATTTTATAAAGTTCTTAAAAGGTATTGCAGTCTGATTTAATGCACCTTATACGACGCAAGTGTCTGGGAATTGCTTAGCAGAAAAGTTATTAAACCTTTTGCACAAATAAAATTCGCGGACAAAAAAATATTTTATTAAGTTCAAAACTTATTTTTATCTTAATCAAAAATTATCGTTATCTTGAACAAATATTTAGTAGAAAGGCTATTTACGGATTGAAAACAGGCTGACTTCACATTGTAAACAGTC
>NZ_JBJETK010000074.1:0-107288 GCF_051883275.1 Treponema sp.
ATTCCGTATTCCGGGAACTTTTTATAAATGTCCTCACCGTATGCATTTGCAAAGCAAATAATGTAACAAATAGTGTTCTCTGGCAGTTAACGAAAGATAAACATTTCAAGCTGTTTGCAGCTCAGTATCTATGCGCAGTTGCTATTCAATAGAAAGCAAGGCTGCCTTTGCCGCATGAATATGGGTTGTGTCAAATACTGGCAGTTTTACTTCATTCTGATGAATCAGCAAGCCGATTTCAGTGCAGCCCAAAATCACACCCTGAGCGCCGTTTTTTTCAAGCTCATCAATAACAGCAAGATATTCCATCTTTGATTTTTCGGAAATAATTCCAAGGCATAGCTCATTGTATATGATATTGTTGACGGTTTCGATTCCCGCTCGGTTTGGAATTACTACATCAATGCCTGCCTCAATCAGCTTGTTCTTATAGAATTCCTGTGTCATGGTGTATTTTGTACCGAGCAGACCAACTTTGGAAATATTGTTTTTCTTTAATTCTTCGGCTGTCGCTTCAGCAATGTGAATAATCGGAATTGAAATATGCTTCTGGATTTCCGGCGCAACTTTGTGCATTGTGTTTGTGCAGATAATAATGTAGTCCGCGCCTGCTTTTTCAAGGTTAACCGCCGCCTCCGACAAAACTTCGGCGCTCTTTTCCCATTCTCCGTTTGCCTGGTATTTTTCTATTTCAGCAAAGTCCACACTGTAAAGAAATATTTTTGCAGAATGTAATCCGCCAAGTTTCTGTTTTATTGTTCTGTTTATAATCTGATAATATGTGACTGTGCTTTCCCAGCTCATTCCGCCTATTAAACCGATTGTTTTCATTTTTACTTCCTCCTTGAACTTCAGGCTAAAAAAAAGCAAAAGGATTGCTCCCCTTGCACAATCAAGTTTATAGCATAGTTAATGATTTTATAAAAGTGTTGAACTGAATAAAATCTGTTCTTTGGCATATAAATAGTTTTTGCAAAACAGAATTTCTTTTTGAAAATATTATTTTTAATGTTGAAACTCTTCCCCTTTTTGTGCTATCTTTTGCTAAATCAAATACAGCGGAAGGCGGATAGCATAGATGCTGAAACGAGTTCAGCATGACAAAGTAGCAAATACCGCATGACGGGTTTTAAACAGTGGAATAGCGAGGTTACAGACAGTGGAATGGCGAGGGTGTAATCAGCGGAATGGCGAGGGTGCACTGTCATTCCACAATTCCACTGTCATTCCGAACTTGTTTCGGAATCTGTGAAGTGTACGACACAGATGCTGAAACGAGTTCAGCATGACGACTTTTTAGAAAGTTTTTGGGCATATTGTCATTCCGAACTTATTTCGGAATCTGTGAGGTGTATAGCATAGATGCTGAAACAAGTTCAGCATGACGTTTTTTTAGATTGCATGGCGGCTTTTTAGAAAGTTGCATGACGGTTTTTTTTAGCTGCATGATGGCTTTTTAGAAACTTGCATGACAGAGTTTTAACTACACTGTCATTCCGAACTTGTTTCGGAATCTATGAGTTGTATAACATAGATGCTGAAACGAGTTCAGCATGACGTTTTTTTTAGTAGCTGTATGATAGTTTAAAGTGCACATTCTTATTTTGAATGTGCTTAAAAAATAAAATCGGAAGCTGTTGCTTCCTCATTGATTTTTTTACAGGAGCTGGATGAAAAAATCTACAGGCAAACTGGGCATTGTGTAATGCCGGGAGAGTGGCGCAAAGTGCGTTGCATCTTCGGCAGTCTCCCGGTAGTTCAGGCAAACCGCAGGAATGGCGGTTCGGCAAAATACTTACAGGAGAAGTTCTTTTTTCTGAATTAAAAAGAACGCAAACACAATGAACAAAACAAATTATTTAATCCGAAAGGAAACAGAAGCTGATTTTTTTGAAGTTGAAAACCTGACGCGCGAAGCGTTCTGGAATGTCTACAAGCCCGGCTGCGATGAGCATTACGTTCTTCACTGCTACAGGAAAAACCCGGATTTTATCCCGGAACTTTCGCTCGTTCTTGAGCTGGACAAAAAAATCATCGGGCACGTAATGTACAGCCGTTCGCACATAGACGCGGACGACGGCACGCAAATTCCGGTAATGACGTTCGGCCCGATAAGCATTCACCCGGACTTTAAGCGCAAGGGATTCGGAAAAATCCTTCTGGACTGTTCGATGGAAAAAGCAAGGCAGCTCGGCGGAAAATGCCTTCTGATTTGCGGAAACATCGGTTTCTACGGAAAAAGCGGCTTTGCACCGGCGGCAGAATTCGGCATCAGGTATGCGGACGACCCGGAAAGCGGCGCGCCTTATTTTTTGTGCAAGGAACTTGAGCAGGGATTTTTAAACGGAATTTCCGGAAGCTACAAAGACCCCGAGGGGTATTTTGTATCGCAGAAAAATCCTGCCGCCTTTGAGGAATACGAAAAGCTGTTTCCGCAAAAGGAAAAGCTCAGGCTTCCCGGACAGATTTTCTAAGTAAACGCAGAATAATCTAAAAAAGGAAAGGGCTTTCTGAAAATTTCAGGAAGCCCTTTCTGCGCACTGTCATTGAATTTATACTGTCATTCCGAACTTGTTTCGGAATCTATGAGGTGTACGGCACAGATGCTGAAACGAGTTCAGCATGACGTTTTTTTATTAGGTATACTGTCATTCCGAACTTGTTTCGGAATCTGTGAGGTGTACAACATAGATGCTGAAACAAGTTCAGCATGACAGTTTTTTTTAAGCATCATGACGTTTTTTTAGAAAGTTGCATGACGGAGTTTTTGGGCATATTGTCATTCTGAATTTACACTGTCATTCCGAACTTGTTTCGGAATCTGTGAGGTGTACAACATAGATGCTGAAACGAGTTCAGCATGACAGTTTTTTTTAGCATCATGACGGCTTTTTAGAAAGTTGCATGACAGAGTTTTTGAAAGTCCTTGTGGAGAGAAAAATGAGAGATAAAGTATATGTTTATTTTATGACAAATAAAACAAATTCAGTGTTATACATTGGTGTGACAAGTGATTTACAAAAAAGAGTAAATCAACATAAAAAACATGAATACGAAGGTTTTACGGATAAATATGATTGCACCAAACTTGTATATTTTGAAGAATGTAATGATATAAAGGCAGCGATTGCAAGGGAAAAACAGTTAAAGAATTGGCATAGGGATTGGAAAAATAATCTTGTAATGCAAGTCAATAAGGAATGGAAAGACTTGGCGGAAGAGAAATAGATACTGTCATTCAGAAGTTACACTGTCATTGAATTTATGCTGTCATTCCGAACTTGTTTCGGAATCTATGAGATGCTCAGCATAGATGCTGAAACGAGTTCAGCATGACGATTTTTTAGGCATGGTGTCATTCCGAACTTGTTTTGGAATCTGTGCGCTTCTGGTATTTGCAAATTTTTGATAAATACTTATACTGTTTTTATGACTTTGTATATAAACAGTTGTGTTAGAAAGGAATCACGCACAAACGAGCTTGCTGAATATCTTTTAAAAAAAATCGGCTCTGATTTTGTTGAAATTAATCTGGAAAAAGAATCTTTAAAGCCGATTTCCGAGGACTATATAAAAAAGCGGACGGAGCTGGCATTAAAAGGCGATTTTTCTGATGAAATGTTTAGTCCCGCAAAAATGTTTTCTCAGGCGGAAACGATTGTAATTTCTGCGCCATACTGGGATTTGTCTTTTCCCTCCGCGCTGAAAGTTTTTATTGAAAACATTTATGTAATCGGGCTTGTGACAAAATTTTCTCAGGACGGAAACCCGGTCGGGCTTTGCAGGGCAAAAAAACTTTATTATGTTTCTACTGCCGGCGGAAAATTTTGCGCTGATTTTGGCTTTGATTATATAAAAACGCTATGCCAAAAATATCTGGGAATAAATGAAGTTGAATTGATTTTGGCGGAAATGCTTGATGTTGCCGGCTCGGATGCAAAAAAAATAATCACCGCAGAAAAGAAAAGAATTGACGGAATGTTTTAACTTTTGCAATGCAGGGCTAAAAAATTCCGGCTTCCGCTTAGGGATACTGTCATTCTGAATTTATGCTGTCATTCCGAACTTGTTTCGGAATCTGTGAAGTGCCCAGCACAGATGCTGAAACGAGTTCAGCATGACAGTCTTTTTTTTTCGCATGACGGTTTTTTAGGCATACTGTCATTCCGAACTTGTTTCGGAATCTGTGAGGTGTACGACACAGATGCTGAAACGAGTTCAGCATGACGTTTTTTTTAAGGCTGCATGACGGAGTTTTAAGAATGCTGTCATTCCGAACTTGTTTCGGAATCTGTGTGCTGTACGACATAGATGCTGAAACGAGTTCAGCATGACAGTTTTTTTTAGCCGCATGACAGTCTTGTTTCTGCATGGCGGTTTTTAGGCACACTGTCATTCAGAAGTTACACTGTCATTGAATTTATGCTGTCATTCCGAACTTGTTTCGGAATCTGTGAAGTGCCCAGCACAGATGCTGAAACGAGTTCAGCATGACGTTTTTTTTAGCCGCATGACAGTCTTGTTTCTGCAAGACAGTCTTTTTTTCCGATGACGCTTTTCAGGAAGTTCCCCTTATTTTAAAAAGCCGTATTCGTAGACTTTGGGCTCGATTTTTTTTGCGAGCAGTTTTTGTTTGGCGCGAAGGTCGGCTATGAGGGCGTTGTATTTTTCGTCGGTGGAGGAATTGTTCATTTTGCCGCTGGATCCGATTCCCTGGAAACTTGCACGGATGTCGTAAAACGAAGCGTTGTTTGCCTCTTTTGTTACATGCGGTTTTGAGTAGTAATATTTGTAAAGCTCTTTTCCTGCTTCAAGAACTGCCTTTGCTTCTTCTGAAAAAACAATTTTTTGCGTGCCGTCGTAAACTGCGCTTTCTGTTTTTGCTAAATCCAGCTCGCAGGAGGTTTGTTTTTTCAACCGACCTTTTATAAAGTCTGTCATAAAAGTTGATTCAAATGCCTGCTTTGCGTTTACTTCGGATTCGGTGAATGGTATCCAGTGGTTTGTGCCGTGGTCGGCGGAAATTCTGTTTTGTCCGTGGAACAATGTGTAGGCAAGACAGTCTGACTGAAATTCAAGGTCAGTTTTCCAGCCGTCGTTTGGATAAAGGAACTGGTCACGGTCGTTGAGCCAAGAAAAATCAACACAATGGCGAACTGATAAATATATTGAAGAAACAATTAAATTTTTTTCATTAACCCATATTCCTCGTGGGTTCGGCATTTGAGATTTTTTATTTAAAATATATACAATGTTGTTGTGTTGAAAATCATTTCCATTAGTTCCTGCTAGAAATCCTATTCCATCATCTTGTAATATTTTAGACTTTGAAATCCATTTGTTAATTATATCGTCTTTTGAAGTAACAAAAATTTCTTTTTGAGGAAGCAAAATTCCATCTTCATTAAAACAATGAGCTTTGATTCTATTAAATTTTTCTGTTATTTTTGAATCCCAAATAAAAAATCCTATTGGAAAATCGCCTTTAACATTGTCAAACGTATTTGCAGGAACTAAAAATAAAGAAATAAGTTTTGGAGTAAAATGTTGTAAAAATTCTGAAAAGGCTGTTCCTTGTATTAATTTTAGTTTCGAAAATTCTGCTAAAATACATCCTTTTATTTCAAAATAAATTCGTGCAAAAAATTGTGCGTATAATTCTCTTCCTGCGGTTCCAAGTAATTCAGCATATTTATCATGAACCAGAGATTTATTTACTCCTGCTTTTCCTTTACCTATGACGGTAGAAACTTCCGCATACGGCGGATTAATATAAATCACAAGTTTTTTTCTTTCGTTTTCATCGGCGAGAATTTTTCTTAATTGTTCGGGAACTTTTTCGCTCTGCAAATCATCGTTCAAAAAATCAAACTGAAAAATGTTGTTTTCAAAAACAGGGAGAACATTCTGGTCGGCAAGTTCCTTCATAATACCCACATCGCCTTTGTCGAGGGTAGAGGCAAAAACATTTCGCTTGTTGGAAAGACCTTTCAAAAGATTTCCTGTTCCGGCGCAACAGTCCCAGATATAATAATCGTCCTGCCAGTCCTCGCCAAGGACATCGGCAATATATTTCTGGCTCAGCTCTACCCACTGCTTTGGAGTAAAAAAACTGCCCTTGCGCTCACGCACATCCTGCGGAACAAGAAGGTCTTTGCGCTCAATGAACCACTGCCAGTGCTCTTCTTTTGGCGGGCGCTCGTATTTGTTCCAGAAAGCCTTGTGCTTTTTTACGCTTTTTAGCTGGGTTTGTTTGGACATTTCCGTTCCGAGAAGTTTGTCTATTTCTCTTTGAAAACTGTATTTTCCGTCGCTGAAAACAACGTCAAGTTTTTCGTATAAAGTTTTTGTCGTGTCGTTAATCAAATCTGCAAGAAAAAAATCTCCGCAGAAAATATTTGCTTTCTTTGCCTGCTCCCAGTTCATCTGAATGTCGGGCATTACTTCTTCGCACCATTTGTTGAATACTGCAATAAAGTTGTTTTTTGTAACCTGAATTTTTTCTGTTTTCCCTGATGCAAGATTGTTTTTTATGAATTCTTTTAATTCCTTTTCGTCTGAATTAAATTTGAAAATTGTCTTTTCTTCGTCAAGAATTTTTTCACAGAGGGAATAAAGCTGCCTGAATTCTTTTGTTTCGTGCTTGCTCGGAGTTACATTCCAGTTAAAATCGTTCTGCGAAAAAATGTGAAGGACTTTGTGATATTCAATAAACGCAATTTTTTCCGCGTCAAAAGCACCAAGGTAGGCAGGCGGCATATATTTTTCGTTTGTCTTTTCTTTTCCGATTGTAAGAATCAGCTGGACAAAACTTTCGTTTATATCTTCTTTGTTTCCTTTTTTAGACTCTGCCCAGAGCAGGCTTTGAATGTCAGAATCAGTGGTCAGCCCAAGCCCGTCCTGAACTGAAACGCAAAAATCCACATTCCCCAAAATATGCGACGTTTCAAATTTTGCAAAAAAATCTTCTGCAACTCTTTTTTTAATTTCTTCTTCTCTTAGTGATAAAGCGTATTTCATGTTTTGTAAATCCTTATTGCAATCTGCTTTGAAATGTATGCAGGTGATGTTACATAGTTACAGTAACGACATTGTAATCCTGCAAGAGTTTTTTTCCGCCAGTGCGAAGAATCTGCAAGAATCTCTGCGCTGTGCCCTGAGGAATATTTCTGCCGGATTCCCATGCTTCAACTGTTTTAGGAGAAACGCCGAGAACGAAAGCAAAGTTTTTCTGCGTGAGATTTAAGTCTTCGCGAATCTGTTTGATTTCTTTGTCATGATACTGAGGAAGTTCTGCAACTGTGACGCTCATTTTTCTTGCTTTAGAAGTATCGCCTTTTGCATAAGCAAGACTTTCTGTGAGTCCGTTCATAATGCTTTCAAATGCTTTGTTTTCTGCCATCTTGTGTCTATAGTTTTTTATTCAATCCGAGTTCTTTCCAGTTGCGGTCAAATTCTTTTGTAATGATGAATTCTCTTGTCATGATTATAATATATACCCTATTGAATAGGAGTGTCAAAGGGGTGGCTGGATTAGGAAATACGGTAAGTGCAATATTTTTATTAATAAAATTGTTTTCCTTGCTGAAGATATGGAAAATTTTTTGATGTTGCGATACATTTAAAACAAGGAGGTACAATTATGGCAACTTCAAGTATTTTTGCTAATTTCAATATAACTGACTCAAAAAAAGCTGAAAGTTTTGTAACAGCCCTTGATAATTCTGCAAAAGAAAAAAACAAGAAGCCCTGTGCAAACAAAAATTCATTTGTTGTGCTTCCTGATGACATTAAATCCTTGTGGGCTAAACGAAAAAGCAAATGACTTTTAACGTTGTAAATATGATTGATTTGCTCGATTCTGTGGGTGAAGAAGAAGTCCGTGCAGCTTTGTCAGATTTTGAATGTAAAAAAAATTTTGAAATTGAAAATTTTCTTAAGAGCAATGCAATAGATTTTGCCAGGCGAAAAATTTCCGTTACGCACCTTATTTTAGATGATAAAGGACAGATTGCGGCATATTTTACGCTGACTCACAAGCCGTCAAATATTTCTGCTTCTTCTTTAAGCAACTCTGCAATAAAAACGCTTTCCCGATATGCAATACTTGATAATGATTCCAATTCTTTTAACATTTCCGCTTTTCTCATAGCACAGTTTGGAAAAAACTCTGCTTATAATGGTTTCAGAAATATTTCAGGAAATAAATTGATGGATTACTGTTTTGAAATTCTTGAATCCGTACAAAAGCAAGTCGGCGGAGGAATTGCTTTTCTTGAATGTGAAGATAAGAAAAAACTTCTTGATTTTTATCAGAACGAAAACAACAGATTCCGAACTTTTGGAGAACGCTTTTCAAAAACTGAAGGTAAAAAATATATTCAGCTTTTACGGTTCTTTTAGAACGGCCTGTACCTTGTGCCATTCCATACCACATTCCCCCTTGCCTGGGTTCTAAAGTGCAATTTCTATGAAATTATGGAATTGGAATTTTAATAAATCTTCTCACAAAATTTTCTCGTGAAAAAAAACGCCTGCCTCCAAAAGGAAACAGGCGTAATCACCGCAACGGTCAATTAGTTCAAACTACTTCAAATTAATCATAGATTTATCATAATCTGTTGGTGGAACAAAGCCCATGAGCTGCATCAATGTTGCAGGCCATGAAGAAATTCCAAGGCCGCTGTTGAGCTCAAGCTCGTACTCGCCTTTGTATTCTGGGTCGTAGATGATGCCCGGAACAGGGTTCAGGGAGTGGCTTGTCTTTGGCTTCGGCTCGCCCGATGCATCTCTTGCAACTGTTCCGTCTTTTTTGTGCTCGTACATGTCGTCCGAATTTCCGTGGTCAGCGGTCAGGCACAGAATTCCGCCTGCCTTTTCTATGGCTTCCTTCAGTCGTCCGAGCTGTAAATCCATTCCTTCCATAGAGCAGACAACGGCATTGAAAACGCCTGTGTGTCCAACCATGTCGCCGTTCGGATAGTTCAGGCGGATGTGGTCATACTTGCCGCTTTCAATCGCTTCAATTACCTTGTCTGTGATTTCCGCGCACTTC
Organism: Treponema sp.; assembly: GCF_051883275.1. Lineage (GTDB taxonomy): Bacteria > Spirochaetota > Spirochaetia > Treponematales > Treponemataceae > Treponema_D. The sequence goes on from NZ_JBJETK010000074.1 coordinate 9,056, forward strand.
ATCCATGGACGCTGCTCAAAAGGAACTACGTCAGATGGAACTTCCACATAGGTTTCAAGGCTCTTGTCGAATTCTCCGGGGCGGTTGCCGTTAAAGAAGTATGTAACATGACCGTATTTCTGTGTTTCAGAAATAGCCATGAGGTGCACGCCTGATTTTGTAAGGTACTCGCCCATTGTGCGGTCAATGCTCGGAGGGTTTACCAGATACTGCGCAGGCTTGTGGTTGTCTCCGTCGTATTCCATCATGCCGGCATATTCAACCTGCGGGCGGCGCACACGGTCAAAGTGCGGAAAGTTGTCTTCCTCAAAAGCGGCTGTAATTTCCAGCGAGCGGTCGCCGCGGAAGTTAAAGAAAATCACACTGTCGCCGTCAACAATCGGGCCTACGGGCTTTCCGTCTTTTGCAACAACAAATTCGTGCATATCCTGATCAAGCAGACCTGAGTTTTCCGTGCGGTAAGTGTTGATTGCTTCTGTTGCGCTTGCGAACTGGCGTCCATCTGCCAGAACATGGGCATGCCATCCGCGTTCAACCATTGACCAGTCAGCGCCATAGCGGTCCATTGTAATGTACATTCGTCCGCCGCCGGAAGCAATCTGGTAGTCCACATCGCTGAATTCAGCAAGGAATTTTTCAAGCGGCTCAAAGTATTCAAGAGCGGAAGTCGGCGGAACATCGCGCCCGTCGAGCAGGGCATGAACACGCAGAGTTTTTATGCCTTCCTTGTGAGCCTGTGTAATCATAGCTTTAAGGTGGTCAATGTGCGAGTGAACGTTTCCGTCAGAAACAAGACCGATAAGATGGAAAGTTGAATTCTTGTCCTGGACATTTTTTACAAGCTTTTTCCATGTTGCGCCCTCGAACATTGTGCCGGAGGAAATTGACTCGCCGACAAGCTTTGCTCCCTGGGCAAATACACGTCCGCATCCGATTGCGTTGTGTCCGACTTCGCTGTTTCCCATGTCATCATCGCTTGGAAGTCCTACTGCCGTTCCGTGGGCCTTGAGCTGTGTGTGAGGACAGTTTGCCGTAAACCAGTCCAGGTACTTCATTTTTGAAGCCTTTACAGCATCTCCTTCCTCGTATTTTCCATATCCAACGCCGTCCATAATCACAAGGACAACCGGACCGCGGCGGCCTTTCCAGTTTGGATTTTTTTCCAAAGCATGCATTGTGTCTGCCATTTTTAATGCTCCTATAAATTTTATTTTTTTTTCGTATCAGGGCGTTTCCGTCAGCCGCTATGCGCCTGCCGGCCGGGCTTTTCATGGTTCCGCTTCCGCTCCAGCCGCTTCCTTCGCTCTCATACGCTCGCTCAAGTCCAGCGTCCGCCTTCGGCGCCATTCCAATCCCTAACGCATCGCATCCATTCAGCCTGAAAAAATTCAGCGTTCAAGGCTTTTTGTCTTAGATGCGCTTTAAAATATACCGAATTTTAACTATTTTTACAATCTAAAGAAAATCCCCGCAGTCAGCCGGAGCCGCAAAAAAAAACTGCCCTTCATTTCTGAAGGGCAGCCGTTTTATTTCAGCCTCGCTATTGCTTTTCCTATTTGCTGTTTGTGATGAGCAATGTCTTTGAATCCAGCTTGAGGGAAGCCTCAATGTCTGTGTTCTTGCCCATCTTCAGTATGTCAAGCTGTGTCGCAGAATTTCTTGATGCAAGATGAAGCACCGCTGAAAAGTACGGAAGAAGAGCCTTAGGTGCTGAATCCTCAAGCTTGTCCCCTGATACTGTTGAGCTGAACCAGACTTTTGTCTTTGTTGCCTTTGCATAGCTTGCAACAGACTGAAGGTCTGCTTCCTTTACTTTTGAAAAATCAACATCATCGATTACAACGCCGGCAACCGCAGTTCCGCCTGCTTTCAGGGCATTCAATGTGTTTACAACTTTTTCCAGGCTGATGTTGTCCTGGTTGAAATTGAGAATTGTCCTGTTGCGCAGAATCTGCTCCTTTACATCCGCCGCATTCGCAATAGCCTTTTTCTTGGAAATCTCATTGTAAATTCCGTCATACCATGAAATCACATTTTCACTGTGCTGATTAAAAGAAACATGAACAAGCTGCTTTCCGTTAAGAAGTGTGTCCATTCCAAACTGCACAAGAACAGATGTTTTTCCAAGTCCTTTTTTTGCTGTAACAAGTCCAAGCTCTCCTGCTTTCAGCCCTCCGTTTGCGGCTTCGTCAAAGATGCGGATCGGGCTTCTTTCATATAATTCCTGTTTTGCCATAGTGTTTCCTCCTGAATTTTTAGCTGTGTTTTTTTAGAGTTGCTTTGAAAAATGCGGTGTTTTAAGCTGTTGTAACGGCACTCTTAAAACTCGCAGAAATTTCTAAAAAATCATAAAAATAAGTTTTTAGGAATTTCCCTTTGTTTCTGCAAAACTCTTCATCCTATTGAAATAAGTATAGCACATAAAATTTTTTTTACAATAAAAAAAAGCTCCGGTAAAAGAAAAATCTTTCGCCGGAGTCTTTGCCAGTTCAGTTAAAAAATTTTATTTTACCTGTCCTGTCTTTTTCTTTTCTGCATAAGCCTTGATAAGTTCATCGGCAACTGCATTTGGAACTTTGCTGTATTTTTCGAATTCCATTGTAAATTCAGCCTTTCCCTGTGTGGAAGAGCGGAGAATTGTAGAGAATCCGAACATTTCTGAAAGCGGAACTTCTGCGTTTACAGTTGAGTTTCCGTTCTCGTCAGAAGAGTCGATGATAACACCGCGTCTCTGGTTGATAAGACCGAACATATTTCCCTGGAATTCTGTCGGGCCTGCAATCTGAACCTTCATGATAGGCTCAAGAATTGCCGGCTTTGCCTTTGCATAGCCTTCGCGGAATGCGCCGATAGCAGCAGTCTGGAATGCGATGTCTGAAGAGTCAACCGGGTGATACTGTCCATCATTGATTGTGCATCTTACGCCGACAACAGGTGCTCCGATAAGAGAGCCTTTTTCCATTGCCTTCTTGAAGCCCTTGTCGCAAGAAGGAATATATTCGTTAGGAATTGCTCCTCCCTTGATAGAATCAACAAATTCGTAATCCTTTTCTGAAACCGGCTCCATGAAACCTGCGACACGTCCATACTGACCGGAACCACCAGTCTGTTTCTTGTGTGTGTAGTTGAAGTCAGCGCGCTGTGTAATAGACTCGCGGTATGCAACTTCAGGCTGTGAAACGGTAACTTCGCATTTGTACTCACGCTTCATGCGCTCAACGTATACTGCAAGATGAAGCTCGCCCATTCCCTTGATGATTGTCTGGTTTGACTCAGGGTCAACGTAGGTCTGGAATGTAGGATCTTCCTTTGTAAAGCGGTTGAGAGCCTTTGACATATTTGCAGCATCCTGCTTGTTTACAGGTGTGATAGCTTCAGAAATAACAGGCTCTGGAACGAACATAGAAGTCATGGCAACGTTAAGTCCGCCGCCGCAGAATGTATCTCCTGATGCGCAGTCAACACCGAACAGCGCGATAATATCTCCAGGCTGTCCTTCATTGATATCTTCCATTGCAGCTGCGTTCATGCGGACAATGCGTCCAACCTTGAACTTTTTCTTTGCGCGTGTGTTGTAGAGCTCATCGCCCTTTGTGATTTTTCCCTGGTAAATGCGGACGTATGTAAGCTGACCGTACTGTCCGTCGTCAAGCTTGAATGCAAGAGCAACGCAAGGCTTGTTTTCGACATTGAAAAGCTCCACCTGCTCTTCGTTCTTGTCAAGGTCAAGTCCATAGTTGTGAACTTCTGTTGGGTTAGGAAGATAGCGAACAACACCGTCAAGAACAGGCTGAATTCCCTTGTTCATGTGTGCTGAACCGCAGAATACAGCTACGAAGTTTTCTTCAAGTGTTCCCTTGCGGATTGCGGCGATGATTTTTTCTTCTGGAATATCCTCTTTTTCTTCCATAAGATCTTCCATGAGTGAATCATCAAACATTGCGGCTGCTTCAAGAAGTTCTGTTCTCTTTTCCTTTGCCTGCTCAACAAGGTCAGCTGGAACTTCTGCAACGCGTACGTCTTCACCGTCGTGGCCTTCAAAGTAGTAAGCCTTCATTGCGATAAGGTCTACAACACCCTGAAGCTTGTCTTCAAGTCCGATTGGAAGCTCTACCATATATGCATTGAGTCCGAGCTTGTCGCGGAGCTGTGCGCATACACGGAGAGGGTTTGCACCCTGGCGGTCGCATTTATTTACAAAAGCTATGCGTGGAACATGATAGCGCTTGAGCTGGCGGTCAACTGTGATAGACTGTGACTGAACACCTGCAACTGCGCAGAGAACAAGAATAGCTCCGTCAAGAACACGGAGAGAACGCTCAACTTCAACTGTAAAGTCTACGTGGCCGGGAGTGTCAATAAGATTGATTGTTGTGCCTTTCCAGTTTACCTGGGTTGCTGCTGACTGGATTGTGATTCCGCGCTCGCGCTCCAATTCCATAGAATCCATTACAGCACCTACACCGTCCTTTCCATGAACCTCATGAATCTGGTGAATCTTGTTGCAGTAGAACAAGATGCGTTCTGATGTTGTTGTTTTACCAGAGTCGATGTGCGCACTGATACCGATATTACGTACTTTTGTAATATCAAAACCCATAGTGTATACCTCTCAAAAAAAAATTCGTGAGTCGGCATAATACGAAAAGCAGAAATTTCGCATAATGCAATTAATTCAAGCAATTTTATTAAAAAAACAAGGTAAATTCAATAGGTCTTATGCTGTTTTGACAAAACTTTAAAAAAACATCGGGAAAATTGAAGCATTTCAGGGCGGCTCTGAAAATCCGCAGAAAGTTTTAAATCTATTTTTCGAGGCTTCCTGTAAACGTTGTCTTTATATTCCATTTGATTTTTTTGTTTCCTCCCTTGAATCCTACACCGGCGGTAGGGGTGAGTTGAAAGTTTCCGTTCAGCTCCGAAAGCGAAAGCCCTGCTGATGCCTGTGTCATGAGAATTTTCTGCGGATAAATTCCAGCGGTGAATGTGCCTGTTTGTTTTCCGTTTTCTTCTTTTTTATAGGAGCAGTTTGCCGCCGCGGAAAAATTTCTGAGTTTCCAGTTCAGCTTAAGCTGTGCGGATTTTTCTTTTCCGCCGCTTTCTCCGTAGTGGATTATGCCTGCGCTGGATGAAAGTCTGAATATTCCGCTTGAAATGTTTAACGCCGCCTTTGTGCCGTGGTCTTTTACGGTTTCCGGGATTGTTTTGTCCGTGAGTTTTTCTGCGGTGTAAAAGAGAAGCCCCGTGTCTGCCGAAGTTTTTCCGAACCAGAACGTGTACTGCGGATTTATTCCTGCCTGGCGCTTTGTCCGGCTTTCTGTTCTGTCCGCGGTGATGAGCGGAGCATCTGCTATATAATAGAAGAAGTGCAGCGTAAAGTCCTGAAGCAGGATAAAATTCTGCGACCTTGCCCAGCAGCAGTTTCCGCCAAAGGGGCTTTCATGGATTCCCGCCGCGGTTGAAATTCTTAAGTGCGGAAACACAAGATTTGCCTCGGTTTCAAGGGCGGCGCGTTTTTCTGTTGTAAAAGCCCGCTGTTTTTGAAACCATGATGTTGTGTTTTCCCTGCCGTACTCAAAAAGTCCCCCGGAAAATGATATGCTTGCGCTGGGAATGAACGGGGCGCTGAATCTTTTAAAGACGGAGGCGTAGACTTCCTCGGTTTCCAGAACCGAAAACTGAAGCGTTGGTAAAACCGAATGTCTTTTTGCCGGAGAAAAAACTGCTGATGCCGCCGCCGGGGTTTTGCCAGAAGTCCATGAGGGCAGGGCAGGGGAAATTCCGGGTGCAAGCAGGGAAGGCTCTTTGAGCGCGCCGGGAATATAAAAGCTGGGCCGCCGCAGTCTGGAAATTCCCTGGGAAAAGCACAGTGTGCCGGCGAGAAAGTCCATGTTCACGTCTTTTAGCGGGAGCCTGTATTTTACGCCGTAGCGGTATTTTTGGAGCTTTTCAAATTCCGAGGGGCTGGAGCTTGCTATGCTGTGGAATGTTTCAGTGCCGATCCCTGAAATCCATGCTGCGCTGACATTTCCGAAGTGGAATTTTGCCCCGGTGTCGTATTTCACTGTGCCGTTTCCCTTTTCTTCCTTCAGCGGAAATTTGAAGGTGCTCCCCGAGTAGAATTCGATTTGGGCATGGCAGGCGAGCGGAAAAAAAATAACAGCAAGAAAGATTGTTTTTCTTTTCATCAATATCTTTATTTATCAGAAAAAAAATTTTCTGCGCGTTTTGACGGAAATTTATAAGAAAACTTTGGAAAAATTGTGTTTTTTCTGGGCGAGCCTGAGTGTTTTTGGTGATTAATCAGCAGTTTTTTAACATTTTTTGCGTTTTTATGCTTTTTTACTTGAATAGAATTGAAAAGTTTTATATACTTTGCATACATTTTATATCATAAGCATGTCAGATTGCAGCCGCTTCTTAGGCTTTGCCAGGTAAAAAGGAAAATCAAGTAAAAACAGATATTTTCAAGCGGTTCCGGTCTTTCATGTAAGGAAAAGGGATCGTTTATGGAAGATTTAGAAGAAAAAATTGACGGGGGTATTATGCCCTCAGAGGATTCACAGGTTTCTGCTGAAAAAACAGACACTTCAGCAGCTGAGCCGGAGACAATTTCGTTCGCAGACCTCGGTCTTGATGAAATCACACTTGCCGCTATAGAAAGAAAGGGCTTTAAAGTTCCTTCGCCGATTCAGGTTCTTGCAATTCCAAGGCTTTTGAACGGCGATGCGAATGTAATTGCAAAGGCCCGCACTGGAACTGGAAAAACCGCTGCGTTCGGACTTCCGCTTGTTCAGGATCTGCGCGAGGAAAGCGACCATGTGCGCGCTATAATACTTGAGCCTACACGCGAGCTTGCAATGCAGACCGCCACAGAAATGGCTTCGTTCACAACAGGAAAATATCCTCGCACTGCGGTTGTTTACGGCGGTGCTTCAATGGGCGAGCAGATGAGGGCTCTGCGGCGCGGTGTTGAAATTGTTGTCGGAACTCCTGGCCGTGTTCAGGATTTGATTGACCGCGGTGTTCTTGATATCAGCAAAATCGACTATTTTATTCTTGATGAAGGCGATGAAATGCTCGACATGGGATTCATCGAGGACATTGAGAATATTTTTGAATGTGCGAACCAGGATTGCCGTGTTCTCCTGTTCAGCGCGACTGTTCCAAAGGAAATTCTGAAAATCGCCCAGCGTTTTATGGGTGAATACGAGATTGTGGAAGAGGAAGGCTTTGAAGAGGAGCCTCTTTTAATCGAACAGAAATATTGGGTTTTGCGTGAGAGCGAAAAAATAGAAGCTCTGGTGCGCCTTATAGATATTTCGCCTGACTTTTTCGGGCTTGTATTTGTCCAGAGAAAATCAGATGCGGATTATGTTTCAAAGTCGCTTGACGAAAGAGGATACGAGGCGGCCGCCCTTCACGGTGATATTCCGCAGGGACAGCGCGAGAAAATTCTTGCACGCTTCCGCTCAAAGAAAACCAGAATTCTTGTTGCGACTGATGTTGCTGCGCGCGGAATTGATATTGAAGGTGTTACCCATGTTGTAAACTACGAGCTTCCTTTTGACGGCCCGACTTATGTTCACCGCATTGGACGTACTGGACGCGCCGGTGCTGCCGGTATGGCTGTTACTTTTGTGAAGCCGGAGGAAACTCGCAGAAAGCTTAATTATCTTATCAATACAGTTAAGAAAAGCTCCAAGGGAGAAATGGTTGAGGACAAGGTTCCTTCTATAGAAGAAGTTCTTGAAGCAAAGAAGAGCCGCCTGTTCTCTGATATAAAAAACAAGCTCGGACTTGACCGTGTTCATTCTGAAGCGGCCGATTCAGTTTCTGAAAATGACGAATCTTCTTCAGAGGAAAAGCTTCCGCACCTGAGAAAGGGCGATCCTATTTTTGACAGATTTGCTGAAGAGCTTTGCAGCGGCCAGAATCCTGAGGAAGTGGTTGCTTCTTTGCTTGCTGTTTCTTATGGCGGAATGTTGAACAAAAACCGCTATGGAAAAATCAACAGCTATTCAGTTGAAAAAGGCCGTGACAGGGATCGCGGCGGACGTCGTGAGCGCGGTTCAAGAAGAGGCGGAGATGCTTTTGTCGGCGAGGATCAGCTCAGGCTTTATGTTCAGATGGGCTGGGATGATGGATATAATCCAAGAAAAATTGCGGATTTCTTCCATGATTTGCTCGGTGTTCCGGGGCGCAAGGTTGATGCCATTGACATGGCCGACAAATTCTGCCTGCTCACTCTTCCGGCTGACGATGGACGAAAGGCAATAGAGCTTTCAGAGCGCGACCGTTCTTTGCCGCACATGCATCTTGATACAAAGGTTACAGGAGCCGGGCTTGGCGACCGTGATTCATTTGGACGTGACCGCGGCTCAAGAAGAGGCGGACGCGGAAGAGATCGTGGTTTTGGCCGCGACAGAGATTTTGGCGGACGCCGTGACCGTGACAGGGACAGAGGCGGTTTCCGCGGCGGTTCCCATGCAAGAGCCGGTGTTCACACTGCAACACAGAGAAGCGGTTCGTCTTCATTCTTCAAGAAGTCTGATGCGCAGGAATACTGATTGCTGAATAATCGGCTGGCCTTGAAATATTTCCGAGGCTGGCTGTTTTTGTTCGGAGGAATTAATGGCACTGCCGGAAAAAGGCGGTGTCTTTTTTTTTGCTGCCGCATTGACTTCATTGCGCTTCATCAATAAAATAAAGAAATGTACGAAATAAAAGATTCAAAGCCGTTTGATACAGACGAAGAAGATTTTGATACTGTTATGGCTAGTGATATTTCTTTCACTGGAAATATTCGTTTTACCAAGCCTTTTATGATAAGGGGCAGGATGAGCGGCACGATTGAAGCTTCAAGCGATTTGCTTATTGACACAAATGCCGAAGTCAATGCGGATATTTCCACTGACCGTGTTCTTGTGCGCGGAAAAGTTGTAGGGAATATAAACGGCAGAAAGCTTGTTTACGTTGCTTCAACCGGCTCTGTTATAGGCGATATTTCCTCTGCTCAGGTGGTTCTTGAGCCGGGGTCTGTGTTTTCGGGAAAATGCTCAATGTCTGAGATGTAATGCTTTCAAGGTGATATATGACTGGAAAAATAAATACTCTGTTTTTTTTATTTGTTTTTTTTGCTTCGGCGGCTTTTTCACAGACAGCCCGTCCGGACGCTCTGAAATTATACCGCGAGGGAAAATACAAGGAAGCTGTGTCTGTCTGCGAGAGCGAGCTTTCTGCCAATCCGAATAACATGGATTCTTATGCCGTGCTGTGCTGGTCTTTGGTTGGAAACAAGCAGTACAAGGAAGCTGAGCAGAGGGCTATAGAAGCCAGAAAAATCAATGCCTATGACATCCGCTTGATTGAAGTTTTGGGCGAGGCGAAATTCTATCTTGGAAAAAATGCGGAAGCCCTTGATATGTTCCAGCGTTATGTCGCTAATTCTTCGGAAACTGCCGCCAGGCTTGGAACTGCTTATTATTACATGGGTGAAATTTTTGTCCGCCAGACAAAATATGAGCACGCGGATATTTCTTTTACAACCGCAGTGAAATACGAGCCGACCTACAGCGCGCACTGGTGGACACGCCTTGGATATGCGAGGGAAATGTGCGGCGATTACAAGAATGCCATTGCCGCCTATGACAGAGCGCTTGGCCTGAATGCCCAGTATTATGATGCTGTCCAGGGAAAGAGCAGATGCCAGACCCGGCTTTAGCTTTAATTCATGAAAGGAACTGTTCATTTTGAAACTTTAGGGTGCAGGCTTAATCAGGACGAAACGGAAGGTGCCGCCAGAGCGTTTTCTGATGCGGGATTTTTTTCTGATTTGACGCCGGTTTCTTCAGGCTCTGAAATTTCCTGCGGTGTGATTTTGTCTGTGGTGAACACCTGCACTGTCACTGGAAAAGCTGAGCAAAAGGCCCGCAGAATCATCAGGCTGCTCCTTGAAAAATTCCCCGAAGCCCCTCTGATTGTAACCGGGTGCTATGCCGAGCTTGGCGCGCCTGAATTGCTTGCGATTTCACCGGGCAGGCTGATTGTAATTCCCGGCACACAGAAATATATTCTGAAGGAAATTGCAGCGGCCATGAACGGAGGTGAGCTTGATTTTGCAGCCGGAAAATTCAGCGCTGGGTCGCTCCTGTCATTTGTTGAAAAAAAATTTCTTTTGCTCAGGAAAATTTCCCCTGAAAAGAAAATCCCGGCGGCGGTAAATCCTTTTGCGCTGTATACTCCGGTTTTTGAAAAGCACAGCCGCGCCACACTGAAAATTCAGGACGGCTGCAATAATTCCTGTTCATTTTGCGCAATTCATTTTGCAAGAGGAGCCTCGGTTTCACTTGAGCCTGAAAAAGTTCTGGAGCGCGCCCGGGAAATAGAAAAAAACGGTATTGCGGAAATTGTGCTTACCGGTGTGAATCTGAGCCAGTATGCCGGAAAAACTGAGTCCGGGGATGTTTTTGATTTTAAGGCTCTGCTTTTATTTCTTCTTTCCGGCACTGAAAAAGTAAAATTCAGAATTTCTTCTTTTTATCCGCAGCATATTACAGAGGATTTGTGCAGGGTTCTTGCTGACCGCAGAATTCAGCCTTTTTTTCATTTGAGCATTCAGTCCGGGAGCGATTCTGTTTTACATTCAATGCGCAGACCCTATAGCCGTGTGCAGGTGGAAAACGCGGTGTTCCTTCTGCGAAAATTCAAGGAGCTGCCGTTCATTTCCTGTGATATAATCGCAGGCTTTCCGGGGGAAACTGAATCTGACTTTGAGCAAACCAAAGCTCTGTGTGAAAAACTGAATTTTGCCTGGATTCACGCGTTCCCCTTTTCACCGCGTCCGGGAACAGAAGCATTTTCAATGCCTGGGAAAATTCCAGAGCGGATAAAAACCGAGCGTGTCAAATGGCTTTCAGAAATTGCCGTTGCAGGAAAAATTTCATATATAAAAAGCTTTGCAGGAAAAAATGTCGGCGCGATTGTGGAAAAAAGAATTTCAAAAACTGCGGAAGGCAAAACTGTTTTTCGCGCTGTTACAGAAAATTTTTTGCACGTGGAATTTCAGTCTGAAAAAAAATTGACCGCCGGAACAGCTGTGCGTGTTAAGATTGGCTGTGCGCTTGAGTCCTTTATAAGAAGCGGAAAGGAAACAGACTGCTCTGCTGAACTGATTGATGCAGACATGAGCCAGACACAAGTTCAGCCTGGTTCATGCTGAATTTTTCTTTTTAAAATTTGCAGTTGATTCCTATGTTGATCAGACTGTTGTCTTCCCACTCATAGAATTCGCTGTCTTTATCCTTGCAGTGGATATACATTCCGCTTAGAGTCATCGTCAGATTTCCATTTGGCTTATATGCGATTTTTGGCTGGACAATAAGGTCGCCGCGCTCGATTCCCCAAAGCGTTGTAATTTCCGGTACAATTCTGCTGTTCATCCACGAGTCTTCGATTTTAAAGACAAGCTTGTTGTTGGTATATCCGGCCTCGTCATAGTCTACATCATAATATTTTGAAACCGGTATTTTTTTTCCCTGCACAGAAATTTCCTTGGTGTCTTTGATTTTGTTTCCCTTGAAAATAAAAGTTCCTGTTTCCTGTATGTTTATGTTTATATTGCTGACCGGAATATCAAAGTCAAATCCTGCAAGCCAGGCGATGCTGTTGTTTCGCACCCATGGATCGTTTCCTTCGATGTCATCTGTCAGGTTGTAGGCGAATTCTCCGCGCAGGTTGAATCTTCCTGCTACGGTTGCGGCTTCGACTCCAAATGTCTGTTTCCAGTCGTAGTCAAGGGAAGGTGTTTCAGTTCCGGCCGATGCGAGTGTTCTGCTGAAATCTGCGGAAGGCTGCTTGTAATGTCCGTAGTAGTAGCTCACGCCCCAGTCAACAGCACCGGTTGTCCCGGTGAGCCTGAGTCCTGCCTGTGTGTATTTCAGTTTTTCTGTGTCGGGGTAGATTGAATCCTCTTTGAATTGCGCGGCTTTTTCAATATCCCAGCCGGAAACGATTTTCTTTATATTCGATGACAGGGTTGTGTAGGCGGCAGGTGTCCAGATGCCTTCTTCAGCGAATCTGTCTTTTTCCATGTACGGAGTCCAGATTCCTTCAAGGCGAAGATCATTTTTTTCAAATGAATATATAGCTCTGAGCATCGGGGTGCTTAGCCTGCGGTCAATGTAGTCCGGCATGATAAAATCCGTGTAGTCGTCTGCATTGAAATTGTCGAGAACGTGAAGCTTGTCGCCTTTTCCCCAGACAACTTTCATTTTTCCAGCTTCAAGCTTGCAGTTTCCAAAGTAGCCCCGGATTGTCATTTCGTCTATGATGTCCTGCGGATAATCCTTGATTGTATCTTCGTCGAATTTCAAGTGGATTTCTGCATCCAGATTTGAATCTGAAAGGCTGGCAGAAATTTTTGCAGACGGAATAGATGTAACGGGGAAATCTGAAATCGAATCATAGTCTGAATCTTTTTGACCTTCGTATTCCGGTTTGTCAAGATACATTCTGCATTTTAGTTCGCCTTCAGCATTGAATGTAATTGACGGTCCTGATTCCTGGAAATTTCCTGTGCCGTCCGGAAAAGTTCCCCAGTCGTCAAAATCCTGTGAATAAGCAGCTGAACATAAAATTGCCGCCGCTGCAAAAATTATTTTTTTCATGAAAAGCTCCCGTAAAAGTCAGAATGGAATCAGCAGTCTGAATACAAATGGCGAGCCGTGTTGTTTGCATAAAGTATCGCAGCCGGATTTAATTTTCTTTATTGCAACAGCTTAAAACTCGCCTGAACCTCTAAAATCTTTGGAATGAATTTCAGAGGTTGCCATTGTATCCTGTTTTAGAATTTTCCTGTGTTAAGAAAATCCTGGGTGAAGATTTTGTCACTGAGATTCGCCTTTACATCTATTCTTATAATTTTGATGTAAGTTGAATGTTTTTCCTGAATATTTTCAAGCTTGTTTTCCATTGGAATATTAAATCCGTCGATATTTTCAATCTTATAAACATTCAGGATTTTTACAAGCTTTCCGTTCTTGTCAAAAAATTCCGTGTAAACCGGACAGTCCGTGGCTTTATCGACCCACACAAGTCTGTAGCTGTATTGGCTGCTTTTTGGATCAATAGGAACGTTTTTTACAACTTCGCAGTCGAATCCGTTCTTTGTGTCTTCCTTTATAAATTCATGAGTGTCCTCTTCCATTTCACGGGTGGAAAGATCGTCGTAGGTTGCATCAGTTCCCATGAAGGATTTTGAGCCTTCGCTTGAATTTACGCGCCTTGTGTTTTTCAGCGCAGGAAGATAAATCCACTTGTCATCCGCGGCATTTTTATTTTCAATTTGAAGAAAGCGTGTGTCCTTTATATTTGCAGGAGAACGGAAATCCATGACAGTGCTTGTTATGTCATTTTTGTTCCGGCCGTACTGCAATATATTTCTCTGCTCTGTGCTTCCGTTTTTGTCAGTCAGTGTCATTACAACCTGTGAGCGGCTGTAGTTTGGCTTTGCAATATCGTGTGTCCGCTGCATGATTTTATCGCCGCGCTCGTCTGCAAATGCTGATACTGCTGCAGCAAATGCCGCTGCAAGTGTTAATGTTTTCAATGTTAATCTCATTTTGTCCTCCATATTTTTTCTGGATTATCCAGTGTTTTATTTTTTTCTCGGCTGCATGAATTTTGGATCTGTAAGATTTAAAATTCCGGGGATAATGGTCATTGCAAGGAAGCTTGATGTGAACATTACGATTGCTACCAGAATTCCGATATACCGCAGAACGATAAATTTTGAAAGTGTTAAAACAAGAAATCCAAGTCCAACGGCAATGGCATTTGTAAGAATTCCGCGGCCGCTTTTTTTGAAGGTTTCTTTAAGAACTTCAACAGTGTTATCGCTCTTATGTCTTTCTTCCCTGTAGGTTGTCATAAAGTGAATTGTATAGTCAATGCCAACTCCGACTGCCACAGAAGCTATAATGCTTGTTATAAAGTCAAGGTTGATTCCATAGAATCCCATCGTCATATAGTTCAGAAGAATTGAAAACAAAAGCGGAAGCGCTCCAAGAATTCCTGCCCAGCATGATCTGAACGAAACTGCGATAATCAGGAACACGGAAAACAGCGACAATGCAAGGCTTGTTATCTGGCTTGAAAGAATCATGCTTGTCATTCTGTGTTCCATCTGCGCTGAGCCTGTTGCTTCAAATGTATAGCCCGCAGGAAAATGTTCCGCCGCATAATTTTTGGCATCTGCAATTATCACACCGCTTTCTTCCGATGAATGACTTCTGAGCTGACAGGTAATGCGCATTTCCTTTGGATTCATATCATCGTCAATAAATCTGTCGAGCGAGCCGCTTAAAAGTGTGAGGTAGTTTTCAACAACATTTTTAAGTTCCTCTTTGGATGCAACCGGATATTTTGAAGTGCTGTACGGAATTTCATAATATGCGCTTCCGTTATAGTTCATTTCCTGCATAAGCTGGCTGACAATTTCTTCAACGCTTGCATACTGTCCGCCGGCTTTGATGTAGGCATTGTTAAGTAGCTCAAGAATTTGCTTTACTGTCATTGTCTGTTCAAGCTGTGAAGCATAGGCGATATTCGGATCAATAAAATCCACAGGGGCGGCGGCTGTTGTCTGGCTGCTCTCTTCTTCTGTTCCCCAGCTGTCCCAGTTGTCATTTTCTTCAGCAGAAGTTTCATTTTCCTCATAGCCCCAGTTGTCCCAGCCGTCTTCAAATCCGGAGCTGCTTTCTGGTTCTTCGCTATAGGATGCAGCCTGCGCACCCGGAACATGCCAAACCTGATTTATTTTTTTTATGAATGTTGTGAATGAAATAATTTTGCCGATGTTCTCATGCCTTGAGTAAAGGTAATGCTCCATGTTGTCCACAGCCTTCAATAGCTCAGGATTTGAAACGTCTCCTTTTTCCTGTCCCTTGATTATAAAGAACAGGCTGTTTGAGCCGGCGTAATTCTGGTCTATGTAATCAACATCCTTGCGGAAACTACAGTTTTTGGGAAAGTAGTTTATGAGCGCAGTGTCTATTTTCAACATTCTAAGACCAACGAACGAAAGTGTGATTATAGCTATTGAAGTCAGCACAAGCCTTGAAGTGGATCCGCAGAAAAATCTGTAGATTAAATACAATGTATCGCTTCTGGCTTCCTCTTCTGTTTTTCCTCCGCGCTGAATTCTTGCAAGCTCAAGGCGGCGTTTGGCTTTTTCCATTTTTGCCTTTACCTTTGCGGTGAGCTTGTCAATGCTGCGTTCTTTTTTTATTGCCTTTCTGTAGTCTTTTAAAAGAAGAACTGCGGGAATAAATGTTATTGAAAGGAAAAGCGAAATGAAAACTCCGAGCGCAGTGAATACAGCAAAACTATGCAGCGGTCCGAGCGGACTTGTTACAAGTGATATGAAGCCAACAATGGTGGTGATTCCTGCAAGAAGAACAGCGACAAAAACTTCGTTCAGTCCGGAGAAAATACAGTCCTCGTATTTTTCTTTTGTCATTTCTCCTTCAACATTTTTTATGGCAATGTAATAGTGCGAAAGAACATGAATTCCGTATGCCGAACCGACCGCAATTAAAGCAACTGGAATAACGCTTGCAATCAATGTGAATGTCACTCCGAAAAATCCCATCATTCCAACAGAAATCAAAGTTGACATTAAAACAGTGCAAAGCGGAAGCAGCATACCCGTCAACGTTCTGAAACTTATGTACAGCGAGCATAAAACTATTACTATTACAAGAGGAATCAGCACTAAAAGATCAGAAATCATAAACTGCTTTGATTCATCAGAAAGAACAGGCTCTCCTACAAAAATAACATTGAGGTGATGCCCGTCAGTTTCTTCATTTACAATTCCCTTTACTTTTGAAAGGACTTTCTGCTGCCGCATGATGTCAGTGCCGAGTTTTCTGATTTCGGACTTTGCAGTTTTTATATTTGATTTTACCTGGCTGATTTCATTGTTTATTTCGGATTTGTTTTCCGCTGTTTTTCTCTGCTGCAGAAGTTCATAGAGCCGTGCCTGGTTTTCTTCAAGCAAAATTGTTTCATCGCTTTTTGGGCGGAGTGAAATCTGCATCTGCATTCCTGTGCAGTCATCATTCACAATTACACGGTTGTACATATCATGCCATTCCATGATACGTGACTTCAGCTGAAAAATATCCTGCTCAGAACCTGTGTAGGTGTCTGGAATTAACTGTGTTGCAGAAATCGAGCCGTTTTCGTCGCAGACATAATCGATGTGCGAGACGGAATCAATGTCCTCAACTTCAGGAAGCTCAAGCAGCCTGTCTGTGATTTTCCTTGTAACTTCAATGTATTCCGGCGTAAGTATTGTGGTGCCGCTTTTTGTTTCAAGTATTATTCCTATTGAAAGCATGCTTCCGAATTCATCTTCTGTTTCTGTGAGCAGGGCATAGGATTTGTCCTTTTGCGGAAAGAATGAGCGAAGTGAATTCTCAAGAGCAAGATTTTTAAGGAACACTCCAAAGAATCCTGTGATAATCACTGTTGTGGCTATGATAATCCACGGATGCTTAAAAAAGCTTTTTAGAAATTTTTGGTTCATAAAATCTCCAATAAAATGCAGATATTTTGCAAAGTTAGTTTTCAGTTTTTTCTGCTAAAATAAATATACTCTATTTTTTATTAAATTCAATACTTTTATGAAAAAAAGTTTAATTATTTAAACTTATGAAAATTTGAAAATTTGTCGCAAAAATTGAATGTTTTATAGTTGTTCTTTAACAAAAAATGCAGGTAATTCACTGTCATGATACTTGACTGATGGGCATGTTTGTTATTAAATTTAATAGACATCTCTAGGAATTGGAGTTCCAAATTTCAGATAGAAAATTCAATGCAGCAAAAGGAGCTTGTAAAAAAATGCCTATAACTAAAACTGAATTAAAAAAAGTGCATGAAATGTTTTCAAAGTGCGGTCCTTTTTTTATAGCTCTTGGCGACAGTGTGCGGCAGAAGCTGCTTTTGGATATTGCTGACGCCGGTGAAAACGGAATCAGCGTTATGGATTTAACTGCCAAGTCCAACCTTTCCCGGCCTGCCATATCGCATCATTTGAAAATTCTTAAGGATTCAGGTTTTTTAAAGTCTGAAAAAAAAGGCACATGGGTGTTCTACAAAATTGCGATAACAGAAAATTTCGAGGAAATAGGCAGACTGGTTACTGAAACCTTGAAGATAATAGAAAGGGTAAGAAAGCAGGCCAAAAAAAGCGGCCGTTGATTTTTTAGCTTTCCTTAAGCCCTTCTACGATTTGAATTCCTGAGCTTGAGCCGATTCGGTTTGCTCCGGCCTGAATAAACTGCAAGGCTTCTTCCGCAGTGTGAATTCCTCCGCTGGCTTTTACGCCCATTGTGTTTCCGACTGTTTTCCGCATAAGTTCCACTGCATGAACTGATGCGCCGTTTGGCTTTTTCATTGAAAATCCTGTCGATGTTTTTACAAAGTCAAACCCGGAATCCTTTGCGCAGATACATGCATTTATAATTTCTTCATCTGACAAAAGTGTTGTTTCCAGAATCAGTTTGGTGACGATTGATTTTTCCTGCTCTGAGAACATTGCGGCTTCCCTGACACTTTTTGTAATTGCGGAAAGCTGAGCGGCGAGTGTTTTCCAGTCCTGCGCTTTTACAAGTCCAAGGTCGCATACAAAATCAAGCTCGGAAGCTCCGCCTGTCACTGCAATGTCCGCCTGTGAAAGTTTTGTTTCCAGTCCGCCTGCTCCAAGCGGAAAATCTATGACGGTGCAGACTTTGGTTTGCGAGCCTGAAAGAATCTGCGCTGCCAGCGGAACAAAAACTGGATTTATGCAGACACTTGCAAATCCGTATTCCTTTGCCGTTTTGCAGAAATCCTCTGCCTGTTTTTTTGTTGCTTCGGGAGAAAGAAGCGTCTGGTCTATGAATTTTGCAAGTTCCTGTTTTGTCATTTTAAATTCTCCAAAAAAGTTTGTTGTCTATAATTTCGCATCTGATTTTGCCTTCGTGTTCCATGCAGGAAAGGTAGGAGCGCAGGGTTGCGCCTATCAGATAAAAGGGAACGACTTTCATTTTTATTGATGAATAGTCTGCGACGGCTTTTAAAAGTAATTCCGTTGTGCAGAATCCTTCCCTGATTTTTTTCAGAATGAGCGACTCGAATTCATAGGTCACCATTATGTTTATTTCCGCAAGCGCATTTATTGCTTCAAGCGTGCATTTTGAGCCGTGGCCGGGAATGTAAAAATCAGATTTTATCGAGGCGATTTTTCGGACTGACTGCCTGAATTCCTTTTGATTGCAGAGAAAGGGAATCCATGTTTTGTTCAGAAGCTCAGCGCCAAAAAAACTGTCGCCTAGAAAAAACGAAAGTGTTCCGCAGCTGATGTCCCGGACAAGGATTCCAATCTGCCCAAAAAAATGCCCGGGAAGAAAATAAAATGTCATGGAAACATCGTCCGCCATGATTGTTTCTTCGCCCAGAATTCTGTCTGAAAAAATCGGCTGCGGTGTAAATTGCGGAATATCGAATTCCTTTAGCAAAGCCCCTCCGCAGTATATCGCTCCTGTCAGCGCGGGAATTTCCATTATCCGGGCAGCCTCCGCCGAAGCCCAAAGCTGCGCTCCGCAGTTCTTTTTAAGGTACAGCGAGCCTCCGCAGTGGTCAGCGTGTGAATGTGTGTGAATTACAGCCTTTATTTTTTTTCCGGGAAAAAGGACTTGGAGTGTTTCAGCAATGAATTTTCCGTCTTCCTCAGACTGTCCTGAGTCTATAAGGAAAATTTCATTTCCGCTGAAAACAACTCCTATGTTTGTAGAGTGGCAGAACATTCCGACATGCGGTGAAAGTCTTAAAAATGAATTTTCATTTATGGACATTGTTTTGCCAGCTCCGTTTTTTAAACTCCAGCAGCCTCTATTGATTTCACAGTGAAATCATATTTATGCTCGTTGATTGTAAAGGTTCTGCGCTCTCCTTTCTTCATGTCAAGCAGGTTGTTGCCCAGCGGTGAAAGGTAGGAGATGATTCCTTCGTCAACATTCGATTCCCACGGCCCGAGGATTGTGTAAACGTTATCCTTGTTTTCAAGATGATTTTCGAATGTAACTTTTGTGCCAAAGGAAACAATGGAAGTTGTGGCTGTGCTCGGATCGAACACAACAGCGCGCGCAAGCTCTTCCTTGAGTTTTGAAAGCTGTGCATTCAGGCGGCTCTGTGCTTCGATTGCGGCGTGGTATTCCGCATTTTCCTTGAGGTCTCCCTTTGCCTTTGCTTCTGCGATTTCCTCCGCGATTTTCGGAAGCTGTGTTTTTTCAATGTCCTCCACAAGCGCGCGCTTGACATCGAGCATTTTTGCTGTAACAAGAAGTCCTTTTGGTGTTTCCTGCTTTATTTCGGCTTCCTGGAATTTGAAGTCAGGGTATTTGCCAAGAATTCCGTTTCTCAGAGCTGCCTTGTATTTTGGCTCGAGGTCTGTGAGGTCGCTGACCATTGTGTACATTCTTGTAATGACATCGGTTGAATTTGCAAGCATGTAGCTGAGCATTGCATTCTTGTCTTCGTTCAGCTTTCCGCCGAAAAGAAGCGCAGTTGCGGCCTTTATAGTTTTTGTGTTTTCAACAGTGTTGACGTGGTTGTTCTTTTCACGGCAGCAGACTGAAATTATATTTACAAGAGTTACAAGCTGCTTTTCCTCTGAAATTCCGGCTTCAGTAAACCAGTCCTCTGACTTACATTCAGCGATAAGATAGATTGCCGCGTTCCTGTTGTTCCTGTAGTCGTTGAAAATGTCCTGGACAAGATGAACTGCCTTTTCCTTTTTATCAGCGGAAATAATTTCTGCAATGATGTTTTTGTCCAGCACTGTAGGGAAGAGCCTGATATACTGGCTGTCCCAGTCCTGGAGCATTTTTATGTTTGCAAGGAACATTTTCTTGAGATGTGTGTTCTTGGTGTCCTTGAGCTTTGTGTACATTTCAGATGGATTTTCAATTTCTGAATAAAGCTGTGAGAATGTGAATTTAGCCGGATTTTCAAGCGCGGAAATTCTCTTTACAATTTCCTGCACAACAAGGTACGAAGCCACTGTCTGCTCGTTGACTGAAGAAAATGCCTTGAGGTAATTTGCAAAGTAGCTGAACATATCGGAGAACTGCTCGTCCGAAGGATCTTCTATTGCATCGAGGTAGCGGGAAATTATATCGATTCTCGGGAAGAATTCCTTGTTTGCCTTGAATTCATTTGCAAGCCGCTCGGATTTGCTGAGCTCCCTGTCGCGTACGGTGTAGAAATTCACATCGTTTGGATTTACTCCAAAACTTGGATCTTCGGAAAGAATTTTCTGCGCCTTGGAATGCCAGCTTGTCCATTCGCTTGAGCTTTTTGTCTTTCCGTCCTTTGACACGCTCTGGTCTTTGAGAATTGAAGGAACAAGCTCCGCCTTTATGTGCTTTTCGTCGCAGTTGTTGTTGTAGCTTTTTATGATTGTTTTTAAAGTCCACGGAATATCGGACTTCACTTTTTTTACAAGCTCTTCGTGCTTTACGGTTTTCTTGTAAACCTTGATGTGGTCTTTTGCAAGAGGCTGGAGCGCGCTGACTGCCATTTTCAGTGACATTGTGTGAACTCCGGTTTTCTTTCCGAAGTTGATTGTAAGAATGTCGCCTTCAACTTTTGTGATTATTCCTACGCCCCATGTTCTGTGGAAAACATAGTTCTTTGCGTCGAATGCGATGTGCTTTTCAAAGTCGCTTATCGCCTCGAATACATTGCGGAATGACTGCTCGAGGTTTGAGGATTTTATGTAGTCTTCAAGGTGCGAGTGGTCTGCGTATTTTCCGCGGAAGCACTCTGTGATTTCCTTGCGCGCCCAGGAGTCCTTGCTGTCAATTTCAAGAATAAGCTTCAGTATTGTGATTGCAGTGTCCCACTTTGAAGTTTCCTTGTAATATTTGTAAAGCTCCTGCATGAGAGTTGCGGACTTGTCCTCGCTGATTGTCTTTGCAACCTTGCGCTGAACAAGCATAAAGAAGTCAAGCTCCTCCGGAATATAGGAAACAAGAATTGACCATACAGATTTTGCAGAGCCGATATTCTTTGCGGAAACAAAGCGCAGAAGGGCTTTTTTGTAATAGTTTACCGCGACTTCTCTGTTTCCCTGTGAGTTGTACCGCTCCGCCAGAATGCGCGCCATCTCAGCTTCCTCGAAGTCGAGCTTTACGATTTTTTCATACAGTTCCCAGATTCTGTCGTCATTTGAATTCTTGTAATACTCCGCCAGCTTTCTGAGAGCCAGCTTGTTCTGGGGGTCTTCCTCAAGTATTGAAGTGCACAGGTATTCTACAAGAGATTCCTTGTGGTTCTTTTCAAAAATTTCAAAAAGCGCATAAAGAGAGCTGGTGTCTACAGAACCTGTCCGCATTGCAATCATGCCGGAAAGATAAAGAGCTACAATACTGTCTTTTGTGTGCGAAAGCTGCTCATCGCAGAGATCCTTGATGCTGTACTCGCAGTTCTGGCTCTTACATTCCTCAAGGAT
Source organism: Treponema sp. (assembly GCF_051883275.1). Classification (GTDB taxonomy): domain Bacteria; phylum Spirochaetota; class Spirochaetia; order Treponematales; family Treponemataceae; genus Treponema_D. Next base: position 30,621 of record NZ_JBJETK010000074.1, read on the forward strand.
TTTTTCAAGCTCCTCGATGTTGTTCTTTGTGAAGTTTGTAATTCCGGCTCGTGTCCATGTTTCTGCCTTCAGCATTTCGCGGACAGAATTTTCAAGTTCTTCAGACATAATGTTTGCTCCTAATTTTTATGTTTCCTCAATTTGGAAATTTTTTATTTTTATCAAAATCAATTCTAAAAAACCACTGAAAATGATTTTTTGAAATTCCGGTTAAAGGTTTCCGTACCTATACAAATCATGGATTTTAGGATCAAGAATTTTCATCTTGAGCATGATTTCTGAAAGTTTGCTGGATTTTTCCTTGGATGAAAGATAATAATCTATAAGCCAAAAATAAAGATTCAGCAGCCTCGGTTTTATAGCATCCTTGTTGCTTCCCGGGTCTTTCATTTCACTTTCCCTTGCGAAAATTTCCTGCCGCAGATGTATTACTTCCTGCGCCCTCAGAATCCGCTTTACTGTAAAAACATCAAGTATTACTCCATAAACCGCAACCCATTCCTGTAGGATTTCACCGGTGTATCCAAGCTCTTCGACCTTTGCGATGAGAGCCTTTATCATCGGGGAGTCCAGGAAGGAAAAATCAATTTTCTTTGCATCTATATAAAATGCTTCCCTGAAAAGCATTTTTGCATTTTTTGTTTCTCCGCACAGAGCATAGCAGTCTGCAACTTCAGCTACAACAGCGGCCTGCCCCGGCAGTGTGCAGTTTGCATCCTTGAGCAGCTTGAGCGCAATTTCGTAAGACCCCAGCTTTTTGTAGCACAGCCCGGTTTTCCGTAGGATTTCAGACTTCAGCCTGCTGTCTTTTTCATCCGCCGCTTTGCTGTAACATTCAAGCGCAAGTGAAAAAATTCCCTTTCTGAAGGAATAAACGGTCTTTTCGTTTTTTTCTTTTTCCCTTCTGGTTATGTAGACAAACTGCTTCCATTGATTTAAAAGCGTTTCCCCCTGCTCAAAGCTGGAAAGCCCGGAAATGGAATTCAGCGTATCAATCCAGAAGCTACAGCATTTTATTGAAAAAATAATGTTGCTGTCGTCCAGATCCAGTGGAAGCGCCGCTTCGAGTAATTTAGAAGCCTCTGATATATTGCAAGTTTCAATAAGCTTGAACGCATTGCAAAGTGCGTTTTCCGACTGAATATCCATAACTTTCAATTATATATATTTAGAGGATTTAGTCAATGTGATTTTTTTATAAAAAGGGGTATTATTTATAATGGTTTTTTGCTGTTTTTGTCAATACTTGTGCAGCAAACTGCTTGAAAAAATCTCATTTTAAATTCTCGCGGAAATTTCTGGATTCTGACATTCCCCGGGAAGTTTTTGTGCGGTAAAAATCATTGATAAATAATTGGAATTTATTTATCATGGCTTTATGAAAAAAAACAGCCGATTTCTTTCGCCGTCGCTTTTGTCCGCGGATTTTTCAGATTTAAATTCAGCCTTTAGATTTATAGAGGAAAAGGGAAGCTCCTTTGTTCACGTTGATGTGATGGACGGGCATTTTGTTCCCCAGGTTTCTTACGGCCAGCCTGTCATCAGTTCTATCCGCAAATGCACTGCTCTTCCGTTTGATGTGCATTTGATGATTGAAAAGCCTGAAAATTCAATTCTTTCCTATATAGATGCAGGAGCTGACATGGTTACATTCCATGCCGAGGCGACCTGCCACGCTGACCGCTGTATTCAGCTCATCCATGATGCCGGAAAAAAAGCAGGTGTGGCATTGTGTCCTTCAACTCCCCTGTGCGCTCTGGAGGAAATTCTTGCCGCTGTGGATCTTGTTCTTGTTATGACGGTGAATCCTGGCTGGGGCGGACAGAAACTTATTCCATATACTATTGAAAAAGTTCGAAAACTTGCCGATATACAGAGAGAGAAAAACTTTAAATATCTTATTTCTGTAGATGGCGGCATAAATCAAGATACCTTGGAGGATGTCCTTGAAGCGGGAACAGATATTGTTGTTTCCGGCTCGTCATTTTTCAGGGGGAATTTAGAATGGAAATAAAAAAACGCTTTGCTGTTGCTGTTTCTCTGGTTCTTTTTTCTGTGATTCCATTTGCCTTTGGGCAGAAAAAATCAAGCGGGGCTTCTGATGCGCTTGCATCTGACTCTTTTGTGCAGGGGCTTTTGTGCTATAGGGACAAGGCGTGGACAGATGCTGCTGTGTTTTTGAGGCAGGCTGCTGAGTGCGAGGAATATTCCATGGACTCAACGTGGTATATGATAATCATGAGCCTTGTTTACTCGGAGAATTTTTCTTCCGCGGTGAATGACTGCGATTATTTTATTTCACTGTATCCTGAAAGCCGGCTGCTTCCTTCTGTTGAATATCAGCGTGGAAGGGCTTTGCACAGCGCGGGGCAGAACGACAGGGCGGTCATGGCTCTTGCCAGCTTCTGCAATGAATACCCGGACAGCGGAATGTATTCTTCTGCGCTCTATTGGATAGCGGAATGTTTTTACGAGGACTACGATTATGAAACCGCACGCTCTCTGTACGAAAGAATTGTCTCTGATTTTCCGGAAAGCACAAAGCGCAGTGACGCTGAATTCAAGCTTTATCTTATAACCCAGCGCGACCGCGAGCAGAAGCTTCTGTATCTTCTGAAGATGACCGGTGAAGAATATTTGAGCAGCCGGGAAAACTACGAGCGTGAGCTTAGAACAATGCAGTCAGAGGATCTTGCCGAGCTTAAAAAGCAGCTTCGGATTGCAAACAGCCGGATAAAGGAGCTTGAGGGAAATGTTTCCGCACCGTCGCCTTCTTTTTCAGCTGTGCGCGCAGAATTCTCCGAGCCTGACATTTCCGCTTTTTCCGGGAATGTGGAAAATGAAGAAATGTATTCACTGAAAGAAAAGGCCGCTTTGATTCAGAAGCTGCTCGATGAAAAGTACGGAGGAAAATGATGAAAGTGAAATTCTGCGCCTTTGCGTTTTTTGCCGTTTTCAGCTTTGCGCTCAATGCCCAGAATGAAGGGCTTTCCTTTGTGTTTCAGGAAGAGGCTGAAAATGAAAAAAAGGAAATCCCGGCTTATTCTGTGGAAAAAAATATTGTGATTGACCGCGACGAAATTCGTCTTGCGCTTGACAGCACATCAGGCTCTTTTTCTCTTTATGCGCTGCCTGAAAAGGGACGGGAGATTGCGCTTCTTTCAAACTATGATTCTGGATCGGCTTCTTTCTTTGCGCTGAAGGCTGGACGAAAGGAATATATTCTTGCACGCGGAACTGGGGTAAAAACTGAAGCCCGCCGTACACCGCTTGGTGCGCAGATGGCTTATCTTATTCCCGATGTTGCGCAGGTTGTTGTTGATTTCAGTTTTCTTCCTTCAATTCCTAATTCAACAAAAGATGACATGCTTAGAATCACCGTTTACACGATAAACCTGGGAAAAAACATTCAGTCATTTGCCTTGAAGGGTGTGTTTGATACTGTGCTTGGCGAAAATACTCTGGCTCATTTTTCTACGGCGGCCAGAAGCAAAATAAATTCTGAATTTCAGTTTTCAGATATGTCAGATGATTTGTGGATACGCTCAAGCAATGCAAATGCCGCCATTCAGTTTCTTCTTGACGGAGAGGGAATAAGCCGGCCGTTCAGTGTTTCCCTTGCAAACAAGGAAAGCCTTTCTAATTCCTCGTCGTGGGTTCCTTCTGTAAAAAACGGAAAGAGTTTTTCTTCTGTGCTGTCGTATAATAATTCCGCGGTTTGTGTGAACTGGGGAACTGCATATCTTGATCCGCTGAAGACAGATGCCATAGGATTCTTTATTTCCGTTGCCACAGACGGTGAGCTTCCGGCAGGAAAGAAATTTCTTTCTGACCTGAAGAATGGAAAAACAATGCTGGGAATTTATTCCAAGATTGCCGTGCCAACCACCGATGTTGCTCCGGCTCCGACACATCTTACTGCGCAGGAGGCCGGGCTTTCAGAATCGGAAATTCATGATTATACAAAAGACGGTTCTCCGTTTGTTGAAGTTACAGAAGAGCAGCTTGATCCTGAATATATCCAGAGTCTTCTTGATCATATTGCCTCTCTTTCAAGTGATGGAACTGGCGTTGACAAGGAAGAGCTTGCGCGCTTGAATTCGGAGCTTGATTCTATTCTTGCAAAGCTTGGAGTTGACAGGTAAATGGGACGCTCCAATTTGGATACTGCAAAGCATCTCATAAAGCGCAGGAAATTTGATCTTGCCATAAGCATCCTTGAATCCAACGAGGATCTTTATGACGGCGATTTTGAATATTACCTTGCTTTGGGGATTGCTTATCTTTATGCAGATGTTCCTGGAAAAGCTTCCCAGAATTTCAGAAATGCACGCGAAATAAAAATACGGAACACGCAGCTTCTTTTGGGACAGGCTGCTATTTTTCTGAGGCACGGAGAAACTGACCGCGCCCTTGAATATTATCTTGATGTGCTTGACATTAATCCGGGGAATTCCGTTGCCCTGGCAGCAATGGAATTTATCAGGCTTTACGGAGATTATACAACAATCTGCAAATGGGTTGACACCGGCGATATAAAAAAATTTTATCCGCCCATTGGAACAAATCCTGATATTATCAGAAACTGCGTTTTTGCGGGGCTTTTGGCCGGGCTTGTGTGTTCAATTCTTATTGTGAATGAGCCGTGGAAAAACATAAAGCCCGTCCTCACTGAATTTGAATCAAAATTTTCACTTTCGGTAGAGGAAAGAAAAAATCCGCTCCAGACAAATATTTCGCCTGAAAATTTTTTGCTGAAACTGAATGCCAGCGAAGTTTCTTCTTCATTCAATTCTGCAAAAAAATATTTTGGCGAAGGTCGGGACAATGCAGCGCAGGTTGAGCTTAACAGAATTTTAAACAGCAATGCGGCGGAGTCGATAAAAAGCAAGTCGCTTGAAATGTCCAGGCTTTTAAAGGAACCTTCGTTCAGTTCGCTTAAGGATAATTATTCGTATTCTGATGTGATGGAAAATCCTTTGCTCTATCAGAATTGCTACGTTATCTGGGACGGCTCATCGGTTAACGAAAGTGAAAATTCCGATGGCTCATGGAGCTGCATGCTTTTGGTTAATTATATTCCGTCTGAAAAAAAATTAACTTCGGTGGGGTCGGTGAAAGTTGTTTTTGAAGTTCCGCCGAAGCCGCCCGTAGATCAGGAAAAGCCCGTGCGTTTTTTGGCGCAGGTTAAAATTGAAAATGGAGAGCTTTATCTTTTGGGGCGTGGAATTTATCAGCCGCTGCGTGGAAAAACTCTGGAAAAATAAATGCAATATATCCGTATTCGGAAATTTTTTTTGAGGAAATTTTATGAAAGAATTTTTGCCTTATGACACTGTAAGAATTGACGCGCTCAAGCTTGCGCACAGAATTTATCAGAAGGATAATTTTATTCCCGATGTGATTTACACTTCGCTTCGCGGAGGCGCATACATGGCCAATGTAATCAGCGAATATTACAAGGTGGCTCTCAAAAATCACAAGCCGGTTCTGTATGCCGCTGTTGTTGCAAGAAGCTACAATGATGTTTCGCAGCATTCTGCTGTCAGAATTGACGGCTGGACTTATTCCCCTGACTATCTTAGAGCCGGAGACAAAATTCTTCTTGTGGATGATATTTTTGATTCCGGGCGCACTTTGAATTACCTTGTTGGAATTCTTCTGGAAAAGGGAGTTCCGCGTGAAAACATAAAAATTGTTGTGCATGACTATAAGGTTTACAAATGGAAGGAGCAGCTTCCGATTCAGCCTGACTATTGGTGCAGAAAATTTGAAATTTCAAATCCCGAAGAAAATACCTGGATAAACTATAACAGCCATGAGCTTGTGGGACTTACGCAGGCGGAGCTTGAAGAAAATTTCTACAAGCCTTATCCCGAGCTGCGTGAAGTTTTAGAACCTATTTTTAAGGAAGAATAAAATCTATGAAAGAACACCGAATGAAGAAAAAAATCATCTGCCTGCTGATGGGCTTTGCGGCCAGCGGACTTTTTGCATTTGATGAAAAAAATATTTTAAGTCCTGTTTCCGGTGTTTGGAAAAACAAGCAGGCACTCGTTTTAAATCCTGAAAAGGGAACTGATGTTTACTATTCTTTTTCAGGCATGGATCCTTATGTTTCCGGATTTTTTTATGATGCGCCGGTTCTCATAGATCAAGCGCAGGATGTCGTGGTAAATATCGCAGCGATATCGCAGGACGGAACACGAAAAGATTTTTCCATTAAATATAGTGTTGAAGAAAATTCCGCCTCTGAGTATAGCGAGCAGTCAAAAAAATTTGTGGATGCAATAAATGAAAATCCTCTGGTTCCTTATGTTTCTGGAACAGATTTTTCCATTCCGCAGGAATTCATGTATTCGCTTGACAGGGCAGTGCCACCGTATTTGAATTCCGTGCTTTCTCTTTCAGTCCTGAATTCTGCTGAGCGTTTTGTTCCGTGCTTTGTTTCTGATTCTGGCGGCGCGAATCTTTTTTGCTTCGTGCTTCATGTTCTTCCCCGGGAAAATGAGCTGTCCGTGGAATCTGATTCCGTTCCGTTTGAAATTTCTGACTGGAGCAATATTTCTTTTAAGGACAAAAATTACATTTATAAAATTGATGATGGCAACTGGAAATCTCCGTCTGAAATTTCATTTATCGACAGAAGCGAAGCCCATAAAATTTTCTGGCAGCCGCTTGAGTTCCAGCCGGGAAACACAGTTTTTGAATATACACTTCCAGAAAAGCCTTCCGTTGTGTCTTCAAGAAATGCAAATGGCTCCATGGAATTTCTTATACAGGGAAATGAAAAATTTACTTTTGAAAAAAATGCGTCCTCGGTTGTAGCTGAGGCTTTTAACAACGAAGAAGTTTCATCGCTTCTTTCACTGAAAATTTTTTACAACGGAAATTATCAGGGATGCGAAGAAGTTTCTTTTGAGGCAGACAGGCTTCCGCCAAAAGCACCAGAAATTGTTTCGATGGCTTCGGGAAAATTCATTAGAAAACCTTTGTTCAAAATTCTTTCTGAGCCGGACACTGATGTTTACTATGCTTTGAGCAGTCCGATTGAAATTCCAGATGGCTTTATTGAAAATGTGCAGAATAAATTTGAAAAAGCAAAGACAGGAAAATTTGTTTTATACAATGGAAGTAAAATTTCCTTCAAGGCTAAAAATGACAACGCCGTGCTTTACAAGATTCGTGCTTATGCAGTTGATGCGGCCGGAAACAAAAGTGAAATTTCCGAGCAGAAAATATTTGTGGATGAAATAAATTATTATCTTTCTTCCGAAGCGCGTACTGAGATGCAGGACGGCTCGTATGACAATCCTTTTTCTTCCTTTGAGCAGTTTGTTTCAGTTTTGAATTCCGCTGAAAGAAAACTCAGGCTCCATGTTTACGGAAATATTGAAATTCCTGACAGGGAAGTTTTGATTTCAAGGGCCTGCTCTGTTGTGGGGCATGACGCTGTTCTGCGGCTGGAAAGCAATGCTGTTCTGAAAATTGAAAATGCGCTTGCTGAATTTGAAAATTTGTTTTTTGAAAAAAAATCCCGGGATAAAAGCCAGCCTGTGATTTTGTCTTTGAATTCCACGGTGAAAATTTCCAACTGCGAGCTTTCTGCTGTGTTTGAAAAAAGCGGCCTGCTGATTGACTTGAAAAATTCTTCAGCCAGTCTGGAAAATTCCGGGTTTACAATTCTGGCTGCTTCCTATGCCTGCGGACTTTCTGCGGAAAATTCAAAAATTTCTTCTGGAAATTCGCGCTGGACTTCAACTGGCGATTCTTGCTTTAATGCTAAAATTTTCGGGGGAAGCGCTTCATTCAGGAATTCGTCTTTTTCGCTTATTGGAATTTCGGGGCGCGGAATTCAGTTTGTTGATGGACGTGGCAGTGTGAGGGAAAATGAATTTTTTGCAAGGCTTTCAGATTCAACAAGCCGGAGCGAGCCTGTTTGGAGCAACACGAATTCTGTTGCCGCTGAAAAAAATATCCAGAGGGGATTTTAGATTTTATGAATTTTATCGCTGGAATCGATGAAGCTGGAATAGGACCTTTGGCCGGTCCTGTTGTTGCGGCCTGTGTTATTCTGCCGGATGATTTTCCTGTTGAAATTCTCAATGACAGCAAAAAGCTGAGCGAAAAAAAACGCAGCCTGGCATTCGATGTTATAAAAGAAAAATCCTGCTGGGGAATCGGAATTGTAAGTGAAAAAATTATTGATGAGATAAATATTCTTCAGGCTGACTTTAAGGCTATGCGAATTGCATTTGACATGATGATGGAAAAACTTCCTCTTTGGTGCAAAAAAAATTCTGTTGATTTTTCTGCACTGGCGGAATCCATGGAAATAATTGTGGACGGAAATAAAATTCCTTTTGAATATAATCCGCCTGTGAAAGCTGTTGTAAAGGCGGATTCCAAATTCACATCTGTTATGGCTGCGAGTATTCTTGCGAAAGTACAGCGTGATAAAATCATGGTTGATTATGATAAAATTTATCCCATGTACGGCTATGCAAAGCACAAGGGCTATCCGACACAGGCGCACAAGGAAATATGCCGTCGCATAGGACCTTCTCCCATTCAGCGGCTTTCGTTCAACTATAACTGATTGCTTTTATCTTAATCAGCGGCTGAGCAGAAAATCAGTACTCCGTTTTTTCTGAGTCGGGCTGTCTTTTTGAAACAACATGAAGTCTTCCTGAAAATTCCTTGCGCTCGGCTCTTCTTTCAGAAACCAGACGGCTTTCTCCCTTTCTGCGGTAGATTTTCTTGGCGGGCTTTTCTGCATCCGGTGCGCCGCCCATAGCATACTTTGCTTCTTTTGCAGCTTTCTTTTCCGCTCTGATTTTTGCGCGCTCTTTCTGAATTTTTTCAACAGCTCTGAGCGATTCATCCATTCCGCCTAGGAAACTTTGCATGTCATCGGCGAACACAACTATGTCGCGGCGCTCATCCTGACCGTCCTTTATTTTGCTTTCGACAATCTGCAAAAACACATCGCCGTTCCGGTTTTCCTTTACGTTGAAATAATAAGAACGCTTGTCCAGATTAACCTGATTTGTAAAAAGTTCTCCACGAATTCCCATAATGTCCTTCCCTGAAAATTTAATTGATTTTTTTTTGCACCTAAAAAGATACAGGAAATGTTTCAAAAGTATATCGTATTTTAAACAGTATTGCAAGCGGCATTTTAATTTTTGGCTATGTCCGTAAAAACTGTGAACACTTAATAAACGTCCATAAAAGTTAACGAAATGTTTTGTAGCCTTCAAGGCATTGATGAAGTGTTTTAATCAAGTCTTGTTTTGTCCCATAGAAAGAGTCAGAATCTAAAATCTCTGTTTCGTCTGATTTTCCAAGTAGATAATTTGCGATTCTGCGTTCCCTGTTAACACATTCGATTGAAGTATCACTTACATTTCCTATGCTATCTACCGGGTGTCATTTTATGTTGAGCTCTTTTCCAACGAAATACAGTGCGGCACGACTATCATTGCAATTTCCGAATGTTGCGTTTAGTATAAATGCAACAATGTATGTTTCAACAAAGTGTCCAGCCGGGCTAAAATGCAAATGATGTTTTCTTGCCAGCTCCATTGCTTTTTTTACAGAAACCCAGCCTTTATGGAATTTATATTTAATATTGAAATCCTTTTTACTCCAAAACTGAAGTTTTTCTGATTTCATTCGGTCGTCGTATGCTGCAATAAACCTTTTATTAATGTTTTCAAAATCAATCATAGTGACCTCCGTTTTTTTGATTTAAATATTATGACTACCCTGGTAAATAATCCACCCATTGCCACTATTATTAAAAGAGGGATATATGACTCTTTACCCAGACAATTAGTTTTCCAAGCTTTCATACCAATTTTTAAGTTGTTTTTCGGTGATTGTCTTAAATACGTCTTTTGGAACAGTTTTCCCAGATTCAATACAATCAAAATAAATCATTATTGGTATAAAGGAGGCTTTTCCTAGAAAATTATTAAGGGCTATTGCAACTTTATAACTTGACTTAAATGCAGAACCCTCAGCAGAAAATACAAGATTGTTTTCTTTTGCTAACTCTACGGCTGCTAAAAAGTCTATACATCGCTCTTCCGGCTTTACTTCAAAAGAGTCTTTTTTAGAAATGTATAATGGTGCGTTTATTGCATTTTTTTCGGTATTCTACACAATAGTTTTCATTTAACTTATCAAAATCAATCATACCAATCTTCGTTTTTCCAGTTTAAATATTATAACAATTATTTGTTTTACCCTGTTCAATAAATCATTCTTCTTTTTCGTTATGCTTCAGGCTTGCCGTAAAGTAAAATCAACCGTTTTTATGGACATAGCCTAATTTTTTTATGGAAACTATGAAAATGTCTTGCAGATATTTTTCAGCTCCTCGATAAGTTCCTCCATGCTTTCTTTTTTTGTGGAAAATCCGAAGCTGAATCTTACTGCGCTTTCTTTTTCTTTGGAACTCAGCTGCATTGTGTCAAGAACGGGCCGCCCTTTGTGTGATGAAGAGCAGGCGCTTCCAGTTGAAATGTAAAATCCTTTTTCGCTTAATGCGCGCTCCATGACTTGACCTGGAATTCCAGGAAAGGCTGCCTGCACAATCCACGGGGAAAATAAATCCGCACTTTCACTGTCTGCGCGGCAGTGTGGAATCAAAATGCAGCCCTTTATATTTTTTAGTTCCTCAATAAATTCCGCAGTGAATTTTTTTTGCTGCTCGAATCTTTTTTTTGCGCAGCTGTTTTGTTCCGATATAAAATATTTTTCAAGAGAAAGCGAAAAGGCTTCCGCGCCGAATAGATTTTCAGTTCCGCTTCTTATATTTTTTTCCTGTCCGCCGCCTTTGAGAAATGAATTCATTTCTTTTGCAAGATACAAAATTCCTGTTCCGCGCGGTCCTCCTATTTTGTGTGCGCTGAATGCGGCCGAGTCAATTCCCGGAAATTCAAGGTTGAGCGGAATTTTTCCTGCCGCCTGTACGCAGTCAATGTGAAAAAAAGGCTTGCGTTTTCCTTTGGTTTTTTCTCTGATGATTTTTGCGATGTCATAAATAGGCTGTATTGCCCCGGTTTCGTTGTTTACCGCCATGACCGAAACAAATGCAGTGTCATCCTGGATTGCATCGGCAATGCTCTGGGCGGACACGATTCCGTTTTTTTCCGGGTCGACTTTTATAACTTTCCATCCGCAGTTCTGTATTGAAGAAATCATTTCTCTGAGCGCGGGATGTTCGATTGAGCTTAAAACAATGCTTCCTTTCTGCGGACGATTTAAAATAGAAAGAAGCGCAAGGTGGTTGCTTTCTGTTCCGCCTGAAGTGAAAATGATATTCTGTGGTTTTACTCCGAGTACCTGAGCCGCCCTGTTTCTGGCGTTTTCCAGTGCCTGCTTTGCATCAGTTCCTGCATGATGAATGCTTGACGGATTTCCCCAGTGCTCGATTGAATATGCAAGCGCGCGGTTTAAAATTTCCTGATCGCTCGGAGCAGTTGCCGCCCAGTCAAAGTAATGCTCGGATGAAATCATTGGAGCACCTCAAGAATTTCTTTATCTTCAACTTCAGTTGTGAGCGTGGTCTGCCAGCCGGACTGAAGCGTAACCTTTACCTTGGTGCCGGAATTTTTTTTGTCCTTGTGCATTGCGCAAATCAAGCTCTGGATAGTTTCCGGGGTGCTTTTTACAGCCTGCGGAATTTTATCTGTGCAGTATCCGTAGCTTGAAAGAATTGCCTTACATTCATCTGCAAATTCCTGAGTGCAAAGTTTTTTGTTTTTTGAAAGCTCCAGCGCTCTTCCCATTCCCCATGCCACAGCTTCTCCATGGCTTATTACTCCAAGTCCGGCTGTTGTTTCAAGGGCATGTCCGAATGTGTGGCCGTAATTTAAATATGCGCGGATTCCTTTTTCCTTGAAATCCTCGTGCACGGTTTTTGATTTTTCCTTTCCGCATATTTCGATTATTTTCTGAAGAACTTTTTCGTTGCGCTGAAGAATTTCATTTTTCTGTTTTCTGAAAATTTCAGTCAGCTCGGGTGAAAAAAGAAAGGCGGTTTTTACAGCTTCGCCAAGGCCGGAAATAAATTCTGTCTGCGGAAGGCTCTGGATAAATGAATCCCAGATATGGATTTTTTTTGCAGGGTAGAACGAGCCTATCATGTTTTTGTAGCTTCCAAAGTCGCATCCGGTTTTTCCGCCGATTGAAGCATCTACATCTGCAAGGAGCGTTGTGGGAACGAATTCGACATCAACTCCGCGCTTGAATATTGAAGCTGCAAATCCTGTCATGTCGGTGATAACGCCGCCGCCGATTGCAACAAAAAGGCAGTTTCTGTTGAAGCTGGCTTCCAATGCAGTGTCCGCAATTTTAAGAACTGTTTCAATGGTCTTGAATTTTTCCCCGGCTGGAAGAATGCACAGCGCATCTCCGTTTTTTTTATAGCATGCAGGCGCATTTATTTTTTCAGCCGGCTCTTCTGTAAAGTGCGAAATAAAATCCTTGCACAAGGGTGCGACATTTGTGTCTGTAACAAAAAGCTTGTTGCGGCTGTATTCATTCGAAGAAAAAAGAGTGAGCAGGTTCTGCTTGCCTGTGTAAAAAAGAATTTCTGTTTTTTGAAAGCCTGAATTTTCAGGAAAAAAAAGGTCGTGTTTTTTTAGTGGCGAAATATTCATTTTTTTATTTTACTGCATTTGTTTTTTGTTTGCAATTAGAGGCTTTTTGGGAAATAAAAAACTTGACAAATTTCGGGGGGGGTAAAATGTAATGTATAAACTTAGTGAAAATTTTAAGGCGGTTTAATTCAATTTTTTTAAGAGATAAACTTATGAAAAAGTTTGCAAAAATTTTAGTCTTGCTTGCTGTGCTGGGGATTGTGATTCTTCTTTCATCGCAGCTTTTAGGACTGTGGAGAAAAATGATGAGTTTGGCTATGGATATGTATGCTTTTATAATGACAATGCGGTAAAAACTGCAAACGTTCTAAGAAATGGTGATAGCACTTGCGATAAGGCGGTTGATTCCGCTGAAAATATTTGGATAAGAAAATTCTCTTTTTTTAAGATTCAGGAAAAACTCCGGAAAATGCATTTTGTTTTCCGGGGCTTTTTAGTTTCGGCTACGGATTCAGTTCAAGTTCCACCGGGCAATGGTCGCTTCCGGTTATGCCTGTGTGAATTTTTGCAGAAATCATTTTTTCTTTTATGTTCTCTGAAACAAGAAAATAATCTATGCGCCATCCTGTGTTTTTTTCGCGCGCATGGAATCTGTATGACCACCAGCTGTAAATGTCCTTTGTGTCCGGATAGAAATAACGGAAGCTGTCAATAAATCCCGCGGAAAGAAGCTCTGTCATTTTGCCGCGCTCCTCATCAGTAAACCCTGCATTCCGCCTGTTTGTATTTGGGTTTTTCAGGTCGATTTCCTTGTGCGCAACATTCATGTCGCCGCAGACAATAACTCCTTTTTTTTGCGCCAGGCTGCAAAGAAAATTCTTAAAGTCGCTTTCCCATTTCATACGGTATTCAAGCCGCTTAAGCTCATCCTGCGAATTTGGCGTGTAGACTGTAACAAGAAAAAACTGCTCGTATTCCAGCGTGATGATTCTTCCTTCTGTGTCGTGCTCGGCGATTCCCATTCCAAGCTGCACTGAAATCGGCTTGTGCCTGGCAAATATCGCTGTTCCGGAATAGCCTTTTTTTTCCGCATAATTCCAGTACTGGTAATAGCCCGGAAGCTCCATTTGAATCTGTCCGCCCTGAAGCTTTGTTTCCTGAAGACAGAAAAAATCCGCCTGAAGCTCATTAAAAACTTCCATAAAATTTTTTCCCATGACAGCGCGGAGGCCGTTTACATTCCACGAAATAAATTTCATATCATTGTCCTTGTTTTTTCAAAATAAACTTGAAGTATAGTACAGCATTTTTTTTAGTCTATAAAGGTTCTGAAGGATTTTTTTTGCCGTTCATTTTGCCGTAAAAAATTCTCTTGACAAATTTCGGGGGGGGGTAAAATGGAGTGTGTGAACTGACTGAACTTTCAGGCGGTTTAATTAAATTTTTTTTGAGAGGTGAACTTATGAAAAAGTTTGCAAAGATTTCAGCATTAATTGCTGCGCTGGTGCTTGCCCTTGCATTTGTAGGATGCAAAGACAGCGATGATGACGATGATTCTTCTCTTATTGCAACCTTTAGGACTGAGGAAGAAGATGGTGGGTACGGCTATTGTTATGTATATTTTTATGACGACAATACGTTAAAAATGGCAGACAATGTAGTTTCTTTTACTGGCACTTATGAAGGCAATCCTACAGTTGACGGTACTATAACAGGAATATTTGCAGAAGGAGGAAAGCTTGTTTTTTATATTAGTGGCAATGTATTAACGGTGAAAGACTCAGATGGAGATGTAATCACTTTTATAAAGCAGTAAAAGCCATTTTTTTTAGATTCAGGAAAAGCTCTGGAAAATGCATTTTGTTTTCCGGGGCTTTTTTTATTGCATGATAAATGATAAACTCTATTAGGCAGGAAGATCTAAAAAATCGTTCAGAGTGATTTTTGGGATATTCCCTTTTCCTTGCAGGAGTTTAATATGAAAGGCTATATTCATCAGCTGGAATCCTTTGGTTCTGTAGACGGTCCGGGAGTGCGTTTTATAATCTTTTTTTCAGGCTGTCCTCTGAGATGCAAATACTGTCACAATCCCGACACTTGGGACATGACAGGCGGCAAGCTTTATACAGCGGATGAGCTTTTGGACGAAGCTTTGTCGTGCCGGGCATATTGGGGCGAAAAGGGTGGAATTACGGTTTCGGGCGGCGAGCCTCTGATGCAGCTTGATTTTCTTCTTGAGCTTTTTACAAAGGCAAAGCAAAACGGCGTGAATACGTGCATTGACACTGCCGGCGCACCTTTTACAAAGGAAAGTCCCTGGTTCGACAAATTCAATCAGCTTATGCAGGTTACGGACATTCTTCTTATGGACATCAAGCATATTGATGAAAATGAGCACGTCCTTCTTACCGGGCGCACAGGAAAAAATATAATTGAAATGTTCCGCTATCTTGACGAAATCAAAAAGCCTATCTGGATTCGCCATGTTCTTGTTCCCGGAATAACAGACAATGACGAGTGGCTTTTGCGCACCAGGGATTTTATACGCACTCTTTCAAATGTTCAGCGTGTTGAAGTGCTTCCTTATCATGGCCTTGGCGCAATGAAATATAAGGACATGGGAATTGACTATGCCCTTAAAGATACGGAAAGTCCTTCTGTGGAGCGTGTGGAAAATGCCAGGAAGATTCTGGAATGCAGCCTTTATGACGGATGGAAAAAATAAAATATCCGGTGAGCAGCGCGCTGTTTTGGATGAGCATTGAAACTTGGCTTTCTGCATGGTAAAGTGTTCGGCGAATGGATAAGAAAAATGAACTGCTGTCAGAAATGATTCCTTTTTTTCAGGAGCTGCTTCCGGGGCTTTCCCTGCCGATTGTTGTGTTTTTTATTCGCGCAGTGTTTTTTCTTTTTTTATTCGCCGGATTTTCATATATTGTTTTTGGATTTTCGTTTCGCCTGAGGAATTTTATTTCTTCCAGAAGTTATCTGAAAAAACTTTCCTTTGCAAAGCACCTTGAAAAATTCAGTCCGGACCAGAGCAAGCGTCTGCTTTCCCTTGTGCGGCATTGTGTGTATCTCGGGTCGGTTATCGATTCCCACACAAACCGAAAGGGAAAGTCAAGGCAGATGAGCATTATTGTCTACCGGCTTTTAAAAAAGCATGATCATTTGGAGCGGATTATTTTTACAGCGGCGGCGATGGTTTACGATGCAGGCTTTTTGGAATTTCCGCAGTCGCTTTTTCATTCAGAGCTTTTAACTAGAGCTGAAATTTCTTTTTTGCGCACCCACGTTGCAAGGGGGCTTTTTCATTTCGGCTTTGTTCCTAAGGAATACCGGGAAGTTTTTTACACAGCGGCATTTTTTCACCATGAAAATCAGGACGGCGGCGGATTTCCCGAGGAACTAAAATCTGACGAAATTCCGTACGTTGCCCGTGTGATTCATCTGGTGGAAGACTATGTTTCCCTTGTAAGGCAGAATGGCGCGCAGAAGGCTTTGTCTTCACGGAAAGCTTTGGCTGTGCTCAAAAAATCATCCGCAAAATATGATCCGGAGCTTCTTTCTCTTCTTGAAAAAACGCTTCTTTCAGGAAAGAAAAGCCGTCCTTCCGCTTCAGAAAAAAAACAGGGCAAGGCTAAAAAGTAAATTTACGGCTTCTTGCTATTTTCCGTTTTTTGCTACAAAATAGCGGATATTATTGTTAACGCTGGATGACCGAATTTGTTCTGTTCAGTGTTCCCTAAAAAGTTTTTTAATTGATATGGAAGATGTATTGAAAATAAAGGATGCTCTGCTCGGGCATTTTTTGGAGTATGTAAAAATCAGCAGCGGAAGCAGTTCCCGGGAAGCTCAGAACGGAGTTATGCCCAGCACTCCCGGTCAAAAGGAAATGGCGCGGATTTTGTGCGGGCAGCTCAAGTCGCTTGGACTTGAAAATGTTCAGACAACAGAAAACTGCTACACCTATGGAATTCTTCCGGCGAACGGCTCTGATGAAAAACCGCTGTGCCTTCTTGCGCACATAGATACTTCCGAGGAAGTTTCAGGGGAAAACGTAAGGCCGCTTGTCCATGAAAATTATTCAGGCGGAAAAATTATTCTTTCAGATGGAATCGAGCTTGACCCGGAATCTGACCCGTGCCTTGCGCTCGCAGGAAAAAACGGCGAAACTGTCATAACGGGCGATGGCACAACTTTGCTTGGCGCGGATGACAAGGCCGGTGTTGCGGAAATAATTTCGTGCCTTGAATTTCTTGTGAGCCACCCTGAGCTTGAGCATCCCGCGGTTGAAGTGATTTTTTCCCCGGATGAAGAAACCGGACACGGAATGGACAAAGTGCCGCTGAATCTTTTAAAGTCACAGCGCGCATATACAGTTGACGGCGGACATATAGGCGAGCTTGAAACAGAATGTTTCAATGCATTCCAGAGCGAAATCCGCTTTTTGGGAAATGCATCTCATACGGGAACAGCGCGCGCAGTAATGGTTAATGCCCTTACCATGGCCTGCTCCTTTGTTGCCAATCTTCCGGTCGGAGAGCGCCCTGAAACAACGGACGGCAGACAGGGATTTTTTGCGCCGGTTTCAGTTGAAGGCTCGATAGGGGAAGCTTCCGTTTCTCTTCTACTGCGTGATTTTTCAACTGAAGGAATGGAGCGCCGCAAGAATGTTGTGGATCTTCTGGCAAAAACAACAGCGGAGCTTTTCGGCGGAAAAACAGAAGTCCGCCATGTCCAGCAGTACCTGAACATGAAAAATGTCCTTGATAAAAATCCGCAGATTGTTGAGCGTCTTGTTGAGGCGTACAAGAAAAGCGGAGTGCAGCCTGTGTTTTCGCCCATACGGGGAGGAACTGACGGCTCAAGGCTTACCGAAATGGGAATTCCCTGCCCGAATATTTTTACCGGCGGCCACAATTTCCACTCGCGCAGAGAATGGGCGAGCCTGAATCAAATGGTGAAAGCCGCTGAAATTTTAGTCAGGCTCTGCTGCAAGAATTTTCCAAATTGAAATTCATTCAAAATCTCTTTATAATTGCGCTATGTATGAGTACAAAATAGAAGGCGGCTTCCCGATAAAGGGAACTGTAAAAGCAAGCGGAAACAAGAATGCTGCCTTGCCATGTATCGCAGCTTCCCTTCTTACCAGCGAGAAGGTTATTCTGCGCAATGTTCCCGAAATTGAAGACACAGGGGTTATGCTTCTGATTTTGCAGTCGCTTGGCGCAAAGGTCGAAAAGATTTCTGCGAATGTCTGGGAAATAACTGCTTCGGAAATATCGCGTAATGATATTCCAGTTGAGCTTAGCAAGAAAATCCGCGCTTCAATTCTTTTTGCCGGCCCCCTGCTTGCCCGTACAGGAAAAACTGTCATGTCTCCGCCGGGTGGAGATGTAATCGGAAGGCGCAGGCTCGATACACATTTTCTGGCTTTGCAGGAGCTTGGCGCTCGTGTTTCCGTGGATAGAAAATTTGAATTCACCGTGAACAAGCTTGTAGGCGCGGATATTTTTTTGGACGAAACTTCTGTGACCGCAACTGAAAATGCTGTTATGGCGGCGGTTCTTGCTGAAGGCATGACTGAAATCACCAATGCGGCCAGCGAGCCTCATGTCCAGGATTTGTGCAACATGCTGAATGCCATGGGCGCGAAAATTTCAGGAGTCGGCTCCAACATTCTTAAAATTGAAGGCGTGCCCAGATTGTGCGGCTGCGATTTTTCAATAGGCCCTGACTTTATGGAGATAGGCTCTTTTATCGGGCTTGCGGCGGCTACCCATGGCTCTCTGAAAATTGAAGGTGTGCGCAAAAAGGATCTGCGTCCCCTGCGAATTTCATTCAACAAGCTTGGAATCCGCTGGGATATTGAAGGCGACACTCTTGTTGTTGCCGCTGACCAGGAAATGAAGGTCAACACTGATCTTGGAGGCATGATTCCTAAAATTGACGACAGCCCGTGGCCGGGATTTCCGCCGGATTTGACATCCATAATGACTGTTGTTGCCACTCAGGTTGAAGGCACTGTTCTGATTTTTGAAAAGATGTTTGAAAGCAGAATGTTTTTTGTTGACAAGCTCATAAGCATGGGCGCGCGCATAACTCTTTGCGATCCACACAGGGCGGTTGTCGCAGGCCCGAGTCCTCTGCACGGCGAGCATCTGGTTTCGCCTGATGTGCGGGCTGGAATGGCGATGGTTATTGCGGCTCTTTGCGCACGAGGAGAAAGCAGAATCAGCAACGTATACCAGATTGAGCGCGGCTACGAAAATCTTGTGGAACGCCTGAAGTCGCTCGGAGCGCATATTGAAAAAATAGAGAGTCTTTAAAAATTCGTTTTCAGTGATTTTAAAGGCTTGTGCGAATTCTGAGTTGCCTTGTTGCAATATAAATAAAAAAGGAATATTCTATGTTATTCCTATTGGCTTTTTATTGGAGTAAAAAATGGCAGTTGATGAAAAACTACAGATAATACGCCACAGTTGTGCGCATGTAATGGCAGAAGCTGTTCTGCATCTTTTTCCGGGAACAAAAATTGCAATCGGTCCTGCAATAGAAAACGGATTTTACTATGACTTTGATTTTCCTGAGGATCACAAGCTTGGAACGGAGGATTTTGCTTCAATAGAAAAAGAAATGCGCAGAATTCTTTCTGGAAACCATGAGTTTGTGCGCAGGGAAATTTCCAGAGAGGAAGCCCTGGAGCTTTTTAAGGAGCAGCCGTACAAGCTGGAGCTGATCAAGGATCTTCCTGAAAATGAAATTATAAGTGTTTACGAGCAGGACGGATATCTTGACCTGTGCCGCGGACCTCATGTGGCATCTACATCGGAAATAAACCAGCAGTCGTTTAAGCTCATGAGCATTGCCGGAGCTTATTGGAGAGGCGATGTAAAGCGTCCTATGCTGACACGCATTTACGCTGTCTGTTTTTACAAGCCTTCCGAACTGAAGGATTATCTTGCAATGCTTGAAGAGGCTGACAAGCGCGACCACCGCAAGCTCGGCGTTCAGCTGGATTTGTTCCATCTTGACCCTGAAGATCCAGGTCAGATTTTCTGGCATCCAAACGGCTGGACAATGTACATTGCCTTGCAGGATTATATGCGCGAAAAAATCCGCAATGACGGCTATATGGAAGTGAACACTCCTGCGATAATGCCGCGCACTCTGTGGGAGCGTTCCGGACACTGGGGACACTACCAGAAAAATATGTTTGTTACAGAAAGCGAAAAGCGCATGTTTGCAATCAAGCCCATGAACTGTCCCGGCGCGCTTGAAATTTTCAACTCAAAAGTCCGCTCCTACAAGGATCTTCCTATGCGCCTTGCTGAATTCGGACACTGTGTGCGCAATGAGCCTAGCGGAACTCTGCATGGAATTATGCGTGTCAGGGGCTTTGTTCAGGATGATGCGCACATTATCTGCACAGAAGATCAGATTGAAAGAGAAGTTGCAAAATTCTGCCGTCTGCTTCTTGATGTGTACAAGGATTTTGGTTTTGACAAGAATCTTCTTGTAAAGCTTTCCACAATGCCTGAAGACCACGTGGGCGATTTGGAAACCTGGCAGCACGCGGAAAAAGCTCTTGCCGCAGCCTGCAATTCAGCTGGAATGAACTATGAAATTCAGCCGGGGGAAGGAGCTTTCTACGGTCCTAAGCTTGAGTTCACCCTTATAGATGCGCTTGGCCGGCAGTGGCAGTGCGGAACGATTCAGCTTGACTATCAGCTTCCGAGCGCAGAGCGTCTGAATGCGGAATATATTGGGTCGGACAACCAGAAGCATCATCCTGTAATGCTGCACCGTGCTGTTCTTGGCTCCCTTGAGCGTTTCCTTGGTATTCTCATTGAAAACTACGCCGGTGTTTTCCCTGCATGGCTTTCTTTTGAGCAGGCGGCTGTTGTTCCTGTTTCGCCTGAATTCAATGACTATGCGGAAAAGGTTGCTGAGCAGCTGAAGTCAGCCGGCATCCGTGCAGCTTCGTATACTGACGACAGCAATATGAAGAATAAAATCAAGAGCATTTCAACTGAGCACAGAACTCCGTATATTCTTGTTGTCGGCGCAAAGGAGCAGGAGGAAGGCACTGTTGCCTGTAGGTTCCGCTTTTCGTCCAAGATTCCGCAGCGCACATTTACGCTCGCAGAATTCAAGGAATATGCCCTGGAAAAGATTAATTCGCATTTCAACGGAATTTAAAATTCTATAGAAAGCACCTTTTCTTCGGATAAAACCAGAAAGTCTATCAGCGGAATAGAAAATTTAGTTGCTTTGCCGGAAGGTGAAACAAGCTGGAATTCCACTGATGACTTTTCTACATCCTGGACAAGCCTATTTCCAAAAACAGAAAGCAGCTCTTTGTATTCAGTGCTGCTCATTTTTTCTCCGGTAAGAACAGGCGCCATAAAAATGCTCATAAATGCCTGTGTTTCTTCCGGAGTTGAATCCACAAGTTTTTTTATGTTTTCCGGGTTTATTTTTACCTTCAGCGAATTTTTGTCCTGAACTATGAAGCTGGAAAAATTTCCTGTTCCGGAAATAATCAGCTTTGAAAATTCCGGGGAAGAAACAGACACGTTTTTGAATTCCGAATTCTTTAAGCTTTCCTGAATTTTTTCTGTGTCGAACAGCACAATTTTTTGCCCTTCCTGGATGTCCAGGCTGGCAATGGCTTCCTGTATTTCAGCTGTAAGAGCATCGCCGATGTCCACAGAAAATGAAAAAGTCTGTGCTCCGTTTTTTTCCGCCCTGACTTGAACCAGCGAAGCGCAGCCGGTAAATGCAATCATTATGTAAAGATAAAAAAATATGCAGGTGTGCTTTATTCCTTTCATACTATTGAAACAACTCCTTTAAATAAATGTTACGCACCGGTACGAGGCAGAATTCTTCCATAGGCAAAAAAATGATTTTTCCAGAAACGCTCATCAATCATGCACAGCTGAACGCCTGTTTTGGGGCCGTCGCTTACTGATGAAATAAAAACGCGCTTTCCATTGAATTCTTTGATTTTGCCGTTGTAAACTCCGCAGTAAATTCCCACGTGCGTTATTCTGCTTGAATTCATGTCATTCTTGAAAAAAATCAAATCGCCCGGCTCCCGCTCATTTGGCTCTATTTTTTCCACGAGGCTGTAGTTGTAAATTGCATTTGCCGACCTCGGAAGCTGAATTCCCGCGGCATTTCTGACTGTGTAGCCTATGAATCCGCTACAGTCAAAGCCGCTTTCGGGGGTTGTTCCTCCAAAGACGTACTTGACCCCGGAAAATGAAAGCGCATAGGTTATGAGTTTCTGCCGGCTTTCCGAAACTTTCGGGGCGGAAAAAATCATCTGGGCGGATGCTGCCAGGATAAAAGCGAAGGCTGCGGTTTTGCAGAATTTTTTGTGTTTTTCCATAATATTTATTTTCGGGGAAAAACGGCTTTTTATTCAGTGTTTCCTTTGCGCTTCCCTTTATTTTTTCAGGCCGGCATGATATTCTTTGTAGAGAAAATCTCAGATGACTTTAAAAATGGTGTTATGATAAAAAAAAATATTGTTTTTCTTTTAGGACTTTCATTTTTTCTTTGCGCTGCAACAAGTGCGGAAACATTTTCTCTTACGGCTTCGCTTGGATTTCAGAGCGGAAAAATGCAGGAATATGTGTATTCCGGCGGAACCTATGTAAGCCGGATTGACTGGCAGGCGGATTTAGTTCCTGTTGCGGATGTGAATTTCAGCGGCGATATCTGCAATGTTGTTTTTGGCATAAATTTTCTTTCCGCATTTCCGGTGAAAAAAGGCTCTGTGGAAGACTGGGACTGGCTTGGATTGGACAAATCCCGTGCAACGAATTTTTCATCGCATGATCTTTCTATCCAGCGGAAAGTTGACCTTGAGGCTTCGCTTGGATATCGCTTTTCGCTTGAGCATTTCAGGATTCTTCCGAGACTGGGCTTTGTTTTCAGAAACCAGAAATTCAAGGCGAGCGACGGCTACTTTAGATATGCGAACTATATCCGCGGTGAATACTTGAACGATTCAGTTGGAAAAAACAATATAAGCGGAAATGTTCTTTTGTATGAGCAGAGTTTTTATATGCCGTTTGTTTCCTTGGAAACTGAATTTGGAATTTCCGGCGGGCTTGACTTTCTTTTTGACTGCCGGCTGTACCCGTATGTTTACTGCGATGCAACTGACAATCACTGCATTAGAAATGTGATTTTTTATGACGAAACACAGGGCGCGGGATTTTCGCTTGAAATGGAGCTGAGGTGGAAGCCTTTTTCCGTTCTGACCTCCTATGAATATCTTGAGTGCAGAGGTGGAATTTCAAAATACAAGGAAGAAGGAAAATCTTCTGTAAGGCTTCGGAGTGTGCCGGGAATAAAATCTTCTGTGGCTTCTGTTCTTTTTAGATACAGGGTTGGTTTTTAGAGCTGCCGTGAAAAATTCAGTGTCCGCATAATGTCCCGGAAATTTTTCTGCATTATTTAAAGGATTAGGCTATGTCACAGGAAAAACTTTTTGAGCTTGTCTATATCTTGCTCGGCAAAAAAACGGCGACTGCAAAATCGCTTGCAGAATATTTCGGTGTTTCTGAGCGTACGATTTACCGCTGGACTGAATCTTTGTCCTGCGCCGGGATTCCGGTTTTTTCTTCAAGAGGCAAGGGCGGCGGAATTTCAATTATGGAAAATTACACGCTGGACAAAACCATTCTGACGGAAGAAGAAAAATCTTCGGTGGTTTCAAGTGTGAAGGCTGTTTTAAAGCTGGCTGGAATGAATTCAGCTGAAAAATCAGTGCTGGAAAAACTTCAGGCTCTTGACGCCAAAAACAGTGACTGGCTTGAAGTGGATTTTTCTCCATGGAATCCTCAGGGAAAATATATCAGCCGGATGTTTGCTGAACTGAAAAAAGCTGTCATGCAAAAAACGCAGATAGAATTCGATTATTTTTCGGTTGGCGGAAAAACAGAGCGCAGGATTGTACACCCGTGGAAAATTGTTTTCCGCGGTTCGGGCTGGTATGTTTACGGCTGGTGCGCTGTCCGCTGTGCGCCCCGGTATTTCAAGCTGAGCAGAATGAGCGGCGTGGTGATTCTTGATAAAAAAAACACTGTGGAGCAGCCTGAAAAAACGCCGGATGACAATTCATGCTCTGCCTATGATGCTCCTCTTATTGAAGTGCAAGTTGAAATTGAAAACCGCGGAATGTACCGGCTGATGGATGAGTTTCCTGTGTGCGTTGTAGAAAATTCAGGGGAGGATAGTTCGCGTGTGAAATTCAGTGCGCAGGATAATTTATGGCTTGTTCCTTTTTTGCTTTCATTCGGGTCGGCTGTAAAAATTCTTTCGCCTGAACAGCTAAAAAACCGTTTTTATGCCGAGGTGGAAAAAATGGCTTTGAAGGCAAAATAAATTCTGTTTTTTTCGATGTTGAAAAATGCCTGCGTTGAATATAAAATTGGCATTGATTTTATAGTGTCTTGAAAAACTTGAATTTTTTAAGGCATGCTGATTTAGTTTTTCAGGAGGTAAATATGAATATAAAAAAAATTACTGGTGTCTTGTGTTTTTCCCTTGCGCTGGCTTTGTTCCAGGGCTGCGTTACAACAACAACCGCAGCAGGAAATGTAGGGGCTGACAGAAATCAGCTTATGCTTATTTCCGAAGAGCAGATGGAGCAGAGCGCGGATGAGTCCTATGCCCAGATTCTTTCCGAAGCGCAGAAAGCCGGAATACTGAATGTGGACAGCGCAGTTGTTTCCCGTGTGAATAATATCGGCAAAAAACTGATTTCGCAGGTCGGAGTTTTCAGGGAAGATGCGCTTTCGTGGAACTGGCAGATAAATGTGATTTCTGACAGCACGGTGAATGCATGGTGCATGCCGGGAGGAAAAATTGTTGTGTACACTGGAATCATTGAAAGCCTGAGCCTGACAGATGCGCAGCTTGCAGCGGTTATGGGGCATGAAATTGCACATGCGCTGAGGGAGCATAGCCGTGAGCAGGCCAGCAGCGAGGCTATCAAAAATGCCGGCATTGCAGTTGTTTCTTCGGTTGCAGGACTGGATGAAAAGGGAAATTCTCTGCTTGGTCTTGCTGCCCAGTACACGATTACTCTTCCGTTTTCACGTTCGCACGAAACAGAAGCTGACCACATTGGAACAGAGCTGATGGCGCGCGCCGGGTACAATCCCTATGAGGCTGTTGCCGTCTGGGAAAAAATGTCGGCGCTTGACGGAACCAAGATTCCTGAAATCATGAGCACTCATCCTTCAAATGAAAGCAGAATAAAGGACTTGAAGAAAATCTGTGAAAAAGTATATCCGCTTTACGAAGCTTCAGTAAAATAAAATTTTTTTCAAGGCAGTTCATCTGTGAAAATGGACTGCCTTGGGATTTACGAAAGCCGGCTTGGTTTTCCTGTAAATATAATACGCAGATTCAGTTTTAAATAGCTGCATATTTCCCTGCAATAACTGTTCAGGATAAACAGAGCCGGTGTTTTAGAGGCAACTCCGTATATGTCTGTAAATCCGATTCTAGCCGCAAGCCGTTCTGCCCTTGCAAGATGAAAATCGCTTGTTACTATTGCAACAGGAGAAGAAAGAACTTCCTCCACTGAAATTCCTTCGTGCCTTGAAATAAGTTCCGCGCTGAATATCAGATTTTGAATTGTGTCCTTTGCCTGGTCTTCCGCAAGAATTTTGTCCTCGCTGATTCCGTAAGCCGCCAGCGCAGGTTTTAAAACATCTGATTCTGGGCAGGGTGAAAAAATTCCCTTTCCGCCGCTGACAATGCTAATAGCCTGCGGCTGTGATTTTATATATACGGAGGCAGTTCGTATTCTGTTCTGTACAGAATCTGTGAGCTTTTTGTTTTTTGTGATTCCGCCTCCAAGAACAATCACGTATCGGACATTTTCTGTTCCGGCGGCAAGTCTTGGTGTGCATATAAAAAAGAGTGTCGCTGTGGCAGTAAGTGCTCCGGCGGAAAGTGCAATGCAGAAAAATATTCTAAGTGCTCTGGGAATGTTTTCCCATTTTTTTCTGAGGAGTTTTTTCCTTGAAAGAACTGCGAGCATTATAAAGAATGCGGAAACAAGCAGCCATACAATAGAAAAATCAATTACCGTTATACTGTCAATAAAACTTTCAGGCGGCGCAAATTTCAATGCCAAAAAATATCCAAGAAAAAAAACTGCGGGAATAAAAAATATATATTGCATGAAAAAAAGAATAGCATTTTTTATGTTTTTATGCGACTGTCTTGCGCTGTCTTTTTTCTGGAAAAAACGCACCTTGACATTCCATGCGGCAATTAATATATTTCTGTTCTAATGCAGGGAAGGAATTTTAAGCTCACTTTTTTATATGCCGCGCTTGTTTTTCTTGTGCTCTTTTCAGTTGTTTTTGTTTCCTTTGAAAAGAACCATGAGTGCGAGGGAGAAGACTGCCCTGTCTGTCTTTGCATAAATATTACAACCCGCAATCTTTCTTTTTTTGCAGGAGCATTTATTTTAAAGGCTTTTGCGGATATTTTCCTGCCTGTCTGTAAGCATATTTTAAAGCTTGGGCGAACTCGTCCTGCGTTCTTATTTTTTTCTCCTGTTCTTCAGAAAATTCGACTTAATAATTGATTTGCGTGGAAATTTTATATCCGGTATTTTGTGCCGGGACATGATGTTTTTTTACATCGATTTATTTTTGAATTTTCTATGCTGAATTTTTTGAGGTGATTTATGAAAAAAACTATTGCAGTGTTTGCTGCTTTATTTTCTCTGTTTTTATGTCCGGCTGTTTTTGCAGCTAAAAAAACGTCTGCCAAAAAGACTATTGTGTGCACTGCATTTCCGCAGTATGACTGGTGCCGCCAGATAATCGGTGAAAAGGCCGGGCAGTTTGATCTTGTTCTTCTGCTTGACAAGGGAACTGACCTTCACTCATTCCAGCCGAGCTTTGCGGATATTGCGCGGATTTCAAGCTGTGATATGTTTGTGTACGGCGGCGGAGAAAGTGATGAGTGGGTTTCAGGGGTTCTTGCCGAAGCAAAAAATAAAGAACTTTGCCCTGTGAGCCTGATGGAAATTCTGGGTGAAAATGTAAAGGAAGAAAAATTTGTTGAAGGCATGCAGCATTCTCATGAGTGCGATGAAGATGAGCATGACCATGAGCATCATGACGAAATTGAATACGACGAGCATATCTGGCTTTCATTAAAAAATGCCCAGGTTTTGGTTCGCGCCCTTGCTGAAAAAATCTGCGCCCTTGATCCTGAGAATGTGAATTTTTACATGGAAAATTCCAGCCGGTATATTGCAGAGCTTGCATCCTTGGACAGTGAATACGAGGCCGCTGTTTCATCTGCAAAATTTCATACGCTTTTATTTGCAGACCGTTTTCCATTCCGCTATCTGGCAGACGATTACGGCCTGGATTATTACGCCGCGTTTGTTGGATGCAGCGCGGAAACAGAGGCGAGCTTTGAGACCGTTGTTTTTCTTGCGCGGAAAATCGACAGCCTCAATCTTGGCTGTGTTCTGACAATCGAAAAATCAGACAAGGGAATTGCACGCACTGTCATTGCAAACACGCAGTCCAAAAATCAGAAAATTCTTGAGATGGATTCTATCCAGTCCGTGATGAAAAAAGACATTTCGTCAGGAAAGACATATCTTGAGTCCATGCGGAATAATCTTTCTGTTCTGAAAACTGCGCTTAATTAAGGGAACTAAAAGACTTTACTGTTTCCCTTTTATGTTTCCGCTGTTTTAGAAGGTAAGAGGATTTAATTATGGCATATATCACTTGTAAGAATCTTGTGCTTGGGTATGAAGGAAATGCTGTGTCGCCGCCAGTTAATTTTTCGCTGGAAAAGGGAGGCTATCTTTGCATACTCGGTGAAAACGGAAGCGGCAAGACAACTCTTGTGCGCACTCTTGTCGGGCTGCAAAAAAAAATATCCGGGCAGATTCTTGCAGGTGACGGGCTTAAGAAAAATGAAATCGGATACCTTCCGCAGCGGCTCATGGTTCAAAAAAATTTTCCTGCTTCTGTCTGGGAAGTTGTCATTTCAGGGACTCTTTTGTCCGGAAAATGCGGCCCGTTTTACAGGCGGAAGCAGAAAATGCTTGCAGTGGAGCAGATGGAGCGAACGGGAATTTCTTCCTTGCGCCGCAGAAAATTTTCGGAGCTTTCCGGGGGACAGCAGCAGCGTGTTCTTCTTGCACGTGCCCTGTGCGCCGCCCAGAAGCTTCTGATTCTTGATGAGCCTGTGGCTGCCCTTGACCCTGATGCTTCCGCTGAATTTTATTCGCTCCTAAAAAAACTGAACAGAGAAGGGCTTGCAGTTGCAATGGTGAGCCATGATTTGAATTCAGTCGGCTATGCGGATCATGTTCTCTGCTTCCACCGGGAAAATGTTTTCTGGGGAACAAAAGATGAATTTCTTTCCATGGAGAAAAGAAATGGAGCTTGCTGAAAAACTTTTTTATTATCTTTCGTTTTCGTTTGTAAGATATGCTCTGCTTGTAGGCATTATGATTTCACTTTGCGCATCGCTTCTTGGAACTGTTCTGGTGTTGCGCAGATATTCGTTTATTGGCGACGGTCTTTCTCATGCGGCATTTGGAGCTTTTTCGGTTGCCTCCGCGATGAGGCTGGTTAACAACAGTTTTTTTGTAATGCCTGTTACTGTTTTGTGCGCGGTGTTTCTTTTGTGCGCGGATAAAAGCAAGAAGGTTCAGTCTGATTCCCTTGTGGCGATGCTTTCTGTGGGCGCGCTTGCAGTGGGCTATCTTGTGATGAATGTTTTTTCGTCTTCAGCCAACATTTCAGGTGATGTCTGCTCAACTCTGTTTGGCTCCACGTCAATTCTTACGCTTACAAAATTTGATGTTGCATTGTCGCTGGCAGTTTCGTTTTCAACTGTCCTTGTTTTTGTTTTGTTTTACAACAGAATTTTTTCTGCGACCTTTGACCCTGATTTTCTTTGCTGCGGAAAAAAAAGCGCGCGGGTCTATGATGTGATTATAGCTGTTATCACGGCTGTTGTGATTGTCCTTGCAATGAATCTTGTTGGCTCTCTTCTTGTAACGGCAATACTGGTTTTTCCTGCGCTTAGCTCCATGAGTGTGATGAAAAGCTTCAAGTCCACTGTGGTTTATTCGGCGGTGCTTGGAACGGCATCTTCGTTTTTGGGAATAGTGCTTTCCATTCTTTTTTCAACTCCCGTCGGAGCTACAATCGTTGCCACGGATATTGTCATTTTTATTCTGCACTGCATAGCGGGGAAATTGATATGATGAAAAAACAAAGTGTACTGTTGCTTTTTGCAATATCTGTGTTCTGCGTGTCCTGCACTGAACGAAAAAAAAATCCTTCGGGAATAAAACGAAGCGCCGGTGTTTCTGACGTGCTTGAAAAAAGAATTCTTCAGGAAAAAAATCCCGGAATTCCTCAGGCTGAAAAAGAACAATCTGATTCTTCGCCTGAAATATCCGCTGAAAAAATTCCTGTTGACTTTGACCTTTCAAAAATGAATCCTGACATGGCATACGCATTTTTGTTTCAGCTCATGCTTGACAGCGAATCTTACAGCGGAAAGACTATCAGGATGAATGGAACTTATGAGCTTCTTCCCGGCCGGGAAAAACCGAACAAATACTGCATTGTTACGGACATGAGCGCCTGCTGTGTCCAGGGGCTTGAATTTGAAATTGCCGGGCAGCAGGAATATTCACTTGAGCCTGGACAGAAAATAACCATCAGCGGAGTTTACACTTTATATCCGAGTGTTTCTCCTGATGGAATGGAATACACCGCAATGAAGCTTTCAAATGCGGTGCTGGAATAGAACCGTCATTCTATTTCGAGTGAAAAATTATCGAGCGTGCTTTCCGACCATTTTTTGCTCAGCTCAGGGTATGTTTCTTCAAGTGAAAGAAAATAAGTGAGCGCGGAAGGAAAATCACCTGTGTAGTAATAGGATTCGCCGAGATAAAAGCTTGCGCGGTCGGTGACATTTTTGCTTCTGTTCTGCGCAAGGAATTTTTTCAGCGCATCAATTGAGTCTGAATATTTTTTCTTTACAAATGATGTGCGGAGAATTTCAAACAGCAGATATTCATCTCCGCCGGACGGGCTTATCAAATCTTCATCAAAGATATAGACAGGCAGCACTTCAGGCTGAATTCTCTTGGACTTTAAAAGCGGCTGAACTCTTTTTCTTGATTCCCTGCTGATTTTCTGCTCGCCGGGCTTTTCTGTTTTTCCAAGGACGTCTATGAGCGGCAGCGGAATTTCTCGCATTTTATCTTCGTATTCCTTTTTTTTCGGCTCGGCTTTTTTTATGGAAGGCTGTCCTCTGTAAATTGGCGCGACAGGCTTTATTCCTTCTGTGGTCGCATTCACACCCGGAAGCACAAGGCGGAGCGGAGTTTCGGTCTGAAGCTTTTTTTTGCCGTCAGTCTGCTCGTCATAATAAAGACCGCTGTTTTTTTGCGCGCCTGCATTTTCCGCTGTCATTGTAATCACTGCATAAAAATATTCACTGGTATCTCTTGGCGAATCAGTGTAGGTGTCTGTGCTTTTTTCAACACTGGCAAGCGGTTCGGCGAATTCAATCTGCCCGTAGCTTGTGAAAGGCTTTTTGCTTCTGTAAATCAGAAATGACGAAACTGAATCCGCGTTGTTTCTGGGCAGAATCCAGCTTATTGAAATTTTTCCGTCTTCAGCCTGAAAAGCGTTGATTCCCGTGACAACAGGCCGCTTGGTTTGTGCGGATAAAGCTGCTGCGGAAAAAACACATAATATCGTAAAAAGAAATTTTCTAATTGAACTTGCAGTTTTCATGCTTATATTTTGGACTAATTTTCCTTGATTTTCAAGTGCATGCTTGGATTGCGCGCCAGAATATTCCGGAATGTGCTTTGGTTTGACAATATCCTGTGTTTGATTTATTCTATATAATATGTTTGTTTCTGTGATTATCGATCCCGGCGGACTTGACAGCGGAAAAATGATGGTTGACATTCTTTCGCGGTATGGTTTTCAGAAAATTCAGCGTTCCTGCTGGGAAAGCATGACACTCGGCGAATCGGAGCTTTCCGCATTAAAAAGAGATCTGGACAGAGTTACTGACTACTATGACAAAATCAGAATATATCAGTTTCCTCTGGGCGGCTTTTTTGTTATTACAGAAATGAAGCAGAAAAAATGGCGGAAATGCAGTTTCACCGGGAATATCAGTTCTAAAAAATAACGGCGGCGCGGTTAAATCTGTGTTCGCTGGCAGCATTAAAATTTGAGGATAATTATGGTTGAGGATTTTCAGGAGCCTATTGCACAGCTGAAGGCAGATGTTTCGGCTGTTTGGGGGCGTCTTTGACGTTGATGACATCAATAGCAAGATAGCGGAAAAAGAAGCTTTGACAACTGCTCCCGGTTTTTGGGACGACAATGTAAAAGCTACAAAAGTCATGAATGACATAAAGCTGCTCAAGGGCAGGATTGAGCCGTGGCGCGATTTGGTTCAGCGTGTTGACGATCTTGAGGCTTTGTATGAACTTGGAATTCAGGAAAATGACAAGGCTGTGGAAAACGAGCTGAGGGAGCAGTACGAAAAGACAAAGGCCGACTACGATCATCAGAGTATTTTGAATCTTCTGAGCGATGAAGTTGACAAAAACGACTGCTATCTTTCTGTTCACGCTGGAGCCGGCGGAACTGAAGCCTGCGACTGGACTTTTATGCTCAGCCGAATGTATCAGAGATGGGCGGAGCGGCATGGCTACAAGATTGAAGTGCTTTCCCAGGAAGAAGTTGAAGGCGGACTGAAGTCAATCAATATGCGGATTTCAGGGCCTTATGTCTACGGGTATACAAAGGGCGAAGCCGGAGTTCACCGTCTTGTCCGCATAAGTCCGTTTGACGCCAATGCGCGCCGTCATACATCTTTTGCCTCGGTCTATGTTTTCCCGGTGCTCGATGACAGCATCGAAGTCAATATTGACCCGAAGGATTTGCGTGTGGACACATACCGTTCAGGCGGAAAAGGCGGCCAGCATGTGAACAAAACTGAATCCGCCGTGCGCTTCACTCATATTCCAACGGGCATTGTTGTTGCCTGTGACAGCGAGCGCAGCCAGCTTATGAACCGGGCTTCAGCTATGAGTATTTTAAAGTCACGGCTGTATGAATATTACAAGGAAGAGCGCGAAAAGGAAAATTCCAAATTTGCAGGCGAAAAAAAAGACATTTCATTTGGAAGCCAGATTCGCTCCTATGTTTTCCAGCCGTACACAATGGTAAAAGATCACCGTACAAAATATTCAGTGGGAAATATCCAGGGCGTAATGGACGGAGATATAGACGGCTTCCTTGATGAATTCTTGTCGGCAAAATGGAAAGATCTTCCTTCTTCATCTGATGATGATGGAGATGATTTGTAGAGATGTTTTTCCCCTTTCAGAAATTTTACAGAAAATTTTTTTTTATGATTTCTCTTTTTGTATTTCTGGCAGGGGATTGTTTTTGCGGAACATGGATTCTTGCGGCAAAAAAATTTGACTTTGACAATGAAAAGGCGCTGGCTTCTGTTGAGGAAGATTTGGCGTGCATTATGCCCCAGCTCATCATGGAAAAAATTTCAGAGGGGATTTCGCGCAACACTACTCCGCAGGAAATGCTTGACCGCTCCCTGAATGTTCTTCTTGTCGAGCGGCAGTCTTTGTTTCTTCAGCTTTCAAAGGAAATAAAAGCGCGGGATTCCATTTTTATTTCTGAAAAAAGCAGCAGGAAAATAAAAAAACAGATTTCTGCGCAGGAAAAAAAAATAAACGAAATAAAAACTGGTATTGATGAGAACTTAAAAAACACGCAGCAGCTTTACAGGGAATTTGAAAATTCTCAGGCGGAACAGGAGGAAAAAACAGAATCTGATTTTAGTCCTCTTCCGTTCAATCCTTTTAAAAATCTGTTTGTGAAAAAAAAGTCACCTCTGCTTTTGCCGAGCGAAGATGAAAATGTTGAATTCTACCAGGGAAATGTATACGCTTTTTTTTCGCCGTCGCAGAAAGCGCTTGACTCTGGAATTGAAAGCTGGAAATTTGAAAGCGAGGCTGTTGCTGCAAATATAAACGGGCTTATTGACGGGCGCATTACGGTTTACGGAGAATATTTTTCAATTTCATGCGTGCTTTATAATTTTCCCGGGCGGAAAATTTTAGGGCAGATTACGGAAGTCGGCTCGCTGAAAGACTACATTGCTGTTGCGGAAAACACGGCAAATTATTTTATTCCTGTTATCGCGAATAGTTTTCCTGTTGAGATTTTTTTTGACATCCGCCCTGAGGAGGCTGCGGAAAATGCGGTTGTTTCAGTTGATGGAAATGTATACAAGGGAAACCCCGGAAAGGTTTCTGTTCCAGCTGGGAAACATTCTGTCAAGATTGAATCCAAGGGCTATATTTCGCGTTCTATTGTCTATGATTTTTCAGGAGCAAAAAAATTTTCAGTTTATGGAAGCATGAAGCCAGCTCTTGAAATTTCAGGGAACATAAAATTTCAAAAGAACACAGAAAATTTGCTTTTGTATTCCGGCAGTGATTTTATTGGAGGCATTTCCGCAGAAAATCCTTTTATGGAATTTTCATTTGACGGAACACCGCTTATTGGGCAGGCGAAATCGGAGCAGGATGATGATTCCCTGTATTTTTTTTATGTGCCTGAAAATCTTCAAAAAGATCAGGCGCGGCTTTCGGTGAAGGGAAAGCCCGTCAATCATTCTGAGTATATAGACAAGCGGAGAATTGCGGCGTACAGGGCATATACACTTTTGGTGCTTTCAATGCCGTTCACATTGTATTCTGTGGGAAAAAACAATGCGGCTACAGATGCGTATAACCGCGGCTCTCTTACTGACTATGATGAAGTCAAAAAGTGGCGGCAGTACGGAATGATTTCAAGCGGAATTACTTTTGCGTGCCTGGGATTTTTTGGCTTTGAGCTTGTGCGCTATCTTGTTGCCGCAAACTCTGTGCTTCCTTCAAATGCAAAAACGGACAGCGCAGAAAATATTTATATAGAGCCTCTGGAAAATTCAGTTTTTCAGGACGGCTCCAAATGAGAGTGAAATTTTAGAGTTATCTTGAAGAGGTTTGCTTTTCAGGGTTTCATTTAATAAAATTCCGGAGGATTTATAACATGGCGAAAATTCCATTTTCAGAGAGGCTGAAATCTATTTTCGGCGGAAGTAAAAATGCTGAGGAAAATTTTTTTGAAGATTTGACAGATGCGCTTGTGGAAGGCGATTTGGGCGCAAAAAATTCCGTTGAAATTGTAGATGCTCTGGAGGCTGTGTGCAAAAAAGAAAAGAAAACTTCCCCCGCTGAAATTACCGCTGAGCTGAAAAAAATTCTTCTTGGTTATTTGAAGCCTGCCGCGATAGAACCTGAAAACGGAAAGGTTTGTGTTTTTATGGTTCTTGGAGTCAACGGGGTAGGCAAGACCACAACTGTTGCAAAAATGTCGCGGCTTTATTCTGGAAAAAATATAAACGTGATTATGGCGGCTGCTGACACTTTCCGCGCGGCTGCGGTTGACCAGATTTCCATGCACGGAGAAAAACTTAATCTGCGTGTTGTAAAACATCAGATGGGAAGCGATCCGGGCGCAGTTGTTTTTGATGCCGCAGATGCTTGCCGTGCTGGCGGTGGCGGACTTGTGATTGCGGATACAGCAGGGCGGCTTCATAACAAGGAGCACTTGGTGAATGAGCTTAAGAAAATCGACAGAATCTGTGTTTCAAAGGCGGATAGCGGATGCTATAAAAAAATTCTTGTGATTGACGCTACAACAGGTCAGAATGCAGTGCGCCAGGTTGAGGCTTTTAATGAGGCAGTGGGTGTTGATGCGGTTGTTCTTACAAAGTACGATTCGACTGCAAAAGGCGGCGCTCTTGTTTCGATTGGAAAAGATTTCAATATTCCAGTTTTATTTGTTTGCACCGGAGAAAAATACGAGAACATTGAAAACTTTAATCCTGAAAAATACGTGGATGAATTCCTTGGGATTGAATGATGTCTTTTTTTCAGGCTCTGTTTTTTTTATATCTTCTGTTTCCTGTATTAAATGAAGATCAGCTTCTTATTTCTTCGATGCTGAAAGGAAATCTTGGAACCAAGCAGGCTGCATTGCTGAAAAGCAAAGTGGAATTTTTTCTGAATGAAAATTCCGTTTCTGCATTTTATAGTGAGAATTTTAAAAATAACGGTTCGGAATTGTATCTGTCTGATTCCCAGGGAAGAATGATTTTATTTAAATACGATCAGGAATTTTTAAGCGTGTCGGAAAATGCGAACGGAGCTTTTTCCTGCGTGTCTGTGAACCAGGACGAATTTTCAAGGGTGGAATATAATTGCGATTATCGGCCTGTTGAAAAAATAATCTGGAAAAATGCGGACACTGTTTCTGACTTGAAAATTCTTATGAAGGAAAACTGGAGTTATTCCGGCGATGATATTTTTTCATTCAGAGAGGATTTTGAAAATAAAAAGTGCTATGAAATTCGCTACAATGATGATTTTCTTCCGGTCTGTGTTTTTGAATTTTCTATGCCTTCGGAAAATGATTCTGACGGAAAAAAACAGCTGGTGAAAAAATCATTTTTTTCTTATGATAGTGAAAAGCGGATTATATCTGACGAGGAAATTTTTTATGATGAAAAAATTCCTGAAAAAGAAATCTACAAAAAAAAGTCGCTTTATTCCTACACACAAAAAAGTTCCAGCGCGGACTTTAAGTTCTACGAAAATGATGTGCTGAGATTTTCTGTGGTGTACAGCAGCGATGATGATTTTGAGGAAACTGTGTATTTTCCGGGAGGCGGTTCTATTGTGAAGCGTTTTAAAAATGGAGAAAAAATAAATTGAAGCTCAGTTCAGTATTTTGAGAGGAAAAAGTGAATTCGGATTTTAAATGGATATGTTTCGTTTCCAGGCGAATAAACAGGGTTAACGCAGACGGAAGAACTGCCGCAGCTGCTCATTTGGCGGCTCTGGGAATTTCGCTTGGTGTTATGGCTTTGATTGTTGTAATGAGTGTTATGAATGGATTTCAAATGAGATCTATAGATTCCATAATGGAAATTTCATCTTACCATGTGCAAGTGACCGATGTGGAAAAAACAAGCTTCGAGCAGTGGAGCAGGGAAAACAAAGATGTGATTTGCGCTGTTCCGTTTTATGAAGCACAGGGATTGATGGTTGGAAATTCCAAGTCGCAGTGCGCTGCTGTTGTCCGGGCTGTTCCAGAAAATATAATGGAGCTGGATCCGGGCTTCAGAAGAACTTTGAAGATTGTAGTAGGGGATTTTGATTTATCTTCTGAAAACTCAATTATCATAGGAAGCACTTTGGCAAATTCTCTGAGGGCCGGGCTTGGAAGTGTTGTGAATATTGCGGCGCTCAGCGGCTCAAGCGATGTGGAAATGCTTTCTTCCAGCAGGCAGTTTGTTGTGACTGGAATTTTTTATTGCGGCTATGCGGAAATAAATTCATCATTTGCTTTTATAGGATTTGATGCAGGAAAAAAAATTCTTGGGAATTCGTCTGCTGAAAAATACGGCGTAAAGCTTGCTTCTTCTTCAAAGGATGTTTCGTTTGTAAGAAAATGCAGGGCGGCTTTTTCCAATGCAAAAATTGTAAGCTGGCGCGAATACAACCGCAGTTTCTTTGGTGTTCTCCGCATGGAAAAAAATACGCTCTTTGTTATTGTGCTTTTGATTTTTCTGGTTGTCGCTATAAATATTTTTAATTCAATGAAAAAATTAGTCTTGGAGCGGAAAAACGAAATTGCAGTTCTTTCTGCGCTTGGAGGTTCTGCAAAAAATGTTCAGGCGGTGTTTATAACGCAGGGAGCTATCACTGGTTTTGCAGGAGCTGTGACCGGGCTGATTCTGGGAATTTTTATTACCTTGAATATGAAAACTGTGTTTGCCTTGCTTTCAAAAATTCAGTTTGGAATTGAATATATTGCTGCAATGATTTTTAATCCCGAGTACAAGAATTTTGTAACAGAAAATCCGTTGTTTGCAATTTATGCAAGAATTTCTCCAAGAATATTTTTGCATGAAGTTTTTTTGATTTTTTTCTTTGGTCTGATTTCATCGGTTGCGGCTGCATTGATTTCAAGCCGGAGTATTTTAAAAATGACAGTGTCAGAGGTTTTGCGTGATGAGTGATCAGAAAATTATTTTATCGATAAAGAATTTGGAAAAAGTTTACAGAACATCAGGAGAGGAGCTTTCAATTTTAAAGAAACTGAACATGGAGCTTTGCCAGGGACAGATATGCGTGGTTGTTGGAAAAAGCGGAAGCGGAAAATCAACGCTGCTTAATATTATCGGCGGCTTGGATAAGGCTAGCGGCGGTACTGTTTGCGCCGGCGGGCTTGTTGTAAATGAAATGTCTGAAAAGCAGCTTGTAAAATTCAGGCGCAATTTTTTAGGAATGATTTTTCAGTTCCATTATCTTTTAAAGGATTTCACTGCGCTGGAAAATGTTTTTCTTCCGGCTCTTATGGCTGGAATGTCAAAAAAGCAAGCTTCGGAAAAAGCCGAATCCCTGCTGGAAGCTGTCGGCATGAAAGATAGAATGTATCATCTTCCTTCTGAGCTTTCAGGCGGAGAACGGCAGAGGGTTGCTGTGGCGCGCAGTCTTGTGAACGATCCCGAGCTGATACTGGCGGATGAGCCGACCGGAAATCTTGATCCTGCAAGCGCGGAAACTGTGGGCAATCTTCTTTTTTCACTTTCCAGGGAATACGGAAAAACTTTGATTCTTGTCACACATGACATGAATCTGGCTGCAAAAGGACAGGTGCGCTATTTAATGGAAAACGGACAGCTTCGGGAGCTTGGTGTATGAATTTACAGGCATGTCTTCTTTATTCCAGAAAACTGTTTTTTTCAAGAGCCAGGGACCGCGATTCCAGCATGGGAAGACGAAGCCTTGCAGGGGCGGTCGCATGTGTCGGCATAAGCCTTGTTCCCTTGGTTGTTCTGCTTGTTGTTAGCAACGGAATGGTTCAGGGCATGACAAGCCGGATGATAAAACTGTTTTCCCAGGATATTCAGGTTTCTGTTTTCAGGGATTCAGCATATTTGAATTCATGCACGGACTTTTCTGAAATGGCGGAAAGTTTTCTTGATGTGCAGGGCGTGAAGGCGGTTTTTCCAGAGGTCAGGGGAATGGCTCTTGCCGCTGGAAAAAATTACCGTTCTGGTGCTTTTGTCCGGGGAATTCCGCAGGATTTGTTTTTAACGAATTCTTCATTTTCATCTCTTTT
Source organism: Treponema sp. (assembly GCF_051883275.1). GTDB lineage: Bacteria > Spirochaetota > Spirochaetia > Treponematales > Treponemataceae > Treponema_D. The sequence goes on from NZ_JBJETK010000074.1 coordinate 68,575, forward strand.
TAAAGTTGTAGAGGGAAGCACCCGGCTTACAGAGAGGACTGCTGTAATCGGAGAAAAAATTTCTGAGCAGCTCGGACTTCACGTTGGCGACAATATAAAAATCATAACCGTGAACACAGCCGGAAAAAGGTTTATCCCAAAGGTTGCGCAGTTTACAGTAGGGGGAATTATTTCCAGCGGATATCAGGCTCTTGATGCGCTGTGGGTTTTTGTGCCGATTGATTCCGCCTTTGCTTTGCTTTCAAAGTCCTCGCTCGGTTTTTTTGTGGGAATTGAAACTGAGGATTCTTTTTCCTCGCAGCTTTCGTCAATCACAGAAAATGTCGGGCGTTTTGTTTCATTTGACGATGAGCTTGACGGCTCTGAGGTTTTGACATGGAAACAGGTGAATGAATCGGAGCTTGAAAACTTTGCTTCCACAAAAGCTCTGCTTGTTGTCATCATGGTCATGATTGTGATTGTGGCAAGCATAAATGTCAGCTCCTCTGTTCTGATAATTGCAATGGAACGCAAAAAGGAAATTGCGCTTTTAAAATGCATTGGAGGCTCTCCGGGCGGAATTTCTTTTTCCTTTGTTTTGACTGGAATGTTGATCGGGCTTGCAGGCGTTTTGATTGGAATTCCGTGCGGACTTTTGATTTCCATGAATATAAACGAAATTATAGGCGGCATAGAGCAGCTTGTGAATTTTATTGAAAATTTCTCTTCGTATTTTTCCAGCGGCAATGTTTCTGCCGGAAAATTTCATCTTCTGGATCCGGCTTATTATCTTCAGGAAATTCCTGTGAAAATTCCAGGAAAGGAACTGACGGCGGTTGCTGTGTGCGCAGTGGCTCTTTCAACTCTGGTTTCCCTGATTCCTTCAGTGAAGGCCGGACGGGAAAAACCCATTGACACTTTGCGTAAAGTGTAATTTATGGTACACTCACTAACTGGAAACGAGGAAAAATATGATTTGTGATTTTTGCCATGAACGGGAAGCTGTGATTTTTATGGAGCAGACTTCATCTGACGGTTCCCGGCGGAAAATAAATATATGTCTTGATTGCGCAATGGAGCGCGGAATTTCTCCTGACCCAAAAAGCATTGAGTCTTCAATAGGAAATCTTTTTAAGGAGCTTGCGGACATTTCAAGGAAAATTGCAGAAAGGGAAAGCAAGCTGTGTCCTGTTTGCGGAAGTTCCCTTGGAGAAATAAAGCGCAATGGAAAAACCGGATGCCCCGAGTGCTATGCGATTTTTAAAAATGACATACGGTGTTTTTTGGAAAACAGCGGCGTAAAGGAAATTTTCAGAGGGTCAATGCCTGCACGGCTTTCTTCTGTGCGTTCAGTTTTAAATGACAGAGTTATTCTTCAGAACAAGATGAATAATGCAGTTCAAAAAGAGGATTATGAAAAAGCCGCGATGTACAGGGATTATTTAAAGGCTCTTGAAAAAAATGCGGTGTCCGGTCTGGCGGATTCCCCTGATGAGGAAATTGGCTGATGGCTCAGAAAGAAGATGTTTCAGGCGCATGGTATGCAAGCGCAGGTTTGGAGCAGGATGTTGTGGTTGCAACAAAAGCTGTGCTTTCAAGAAACCTTGCGAATTTTCCGTTTCCGTCCAGACTTACTGATTCTGAAAGCGAGCATGTGCAGTCGATTGTTTTTGATGCTTTTAATTATCTGAAAAACGCAGATGAATTTCAGGCTGTTTCTGTTTCAAAGCTTGATTCTGTTGGAAGCAAGATAATGCATGAGCGCGGAATTCTCTTTGATTCCTCGGGGAAAATGCAGGGGCTTATTCTGCGCAATGACGGTAAAATTTCCTGCACTGTAAATACTGATGACCATCTGAAAATCTCTTCGTTTATCCCGGGGCTTGGAGTTGATGCCGCTGTAAATTCTGTGTATGAAATCGACAAGGAGCTTCAGAAGCGGATTCAGTTTGCCGCAAGCTACGAGTTCGGATATCTTGCCTGCTCTGTTCTCAATTCGGGAAGCGGACTTTCTGTCTGCGTAAATCTTCATCTTCCGGCGTGTTCATTCCTTGGAAAAATACAGCCGATGTCAAAAAAAATCACAGATGATAATTTCACTTTTTCTGCCTGCTATGGTTCAGGTGGAAGAAATGCCCTGAGCGGTTTTTCGGAAAACGGAGCTTCGCTGGGCTGCTATTATATTGTTGCTCCAAAAAGTTCTGCCGGCGGAAGTGAATTCGACCAGATGACTTCGGTGCACTGCGCTGTCCAGTCAATTTTGCGTGAAGAGCGTTCTGCAAGAAAAACATGCAGCTCGCAGCATTTGATAGAAATTTCAAACTATGCGTTCCGCTCACTGGCTTTGGCAAAAAACAGTTTTTTTGTTTCTCTCAGAGAGGCTGTTGATATTATAAGCGGAGTGAAATTCGGAAAGGATATGGGGCTGTTTTCTGGAATTGAAGATCATCAGCTTCATGCTCTGCTGTACAGAATTCAGGAAGGACATCTTGAGTATGTTCTTGACAATGGAAAATTTAAATTTGAAAAAGATATTCAGGAAAATCGTCCGCGTAAGATTGAGCGGCTCAGGGCTTTGATTTTGCAGGAAGCCTTTGAAAACATTGAGAAGTGAGGTTCCTATATGTATGAAAATTTTTCTCCGAGGGCGCAGAGAATTCTGATTGCCCTTGCGCAGGATGAGGCATATTTTCTGGGAAGCCGGCAGATTGATCCGGAGCATATTATACTTGCGCTTTTAAAATCTGCGGAAGGGCTTGGATATGTTGCGCTTCAGCAGCTTAGGGTAAACGTGCTCACTCTTCAGCTTGCGATTGAGCAGAGCATGCCTTCCCATTTGCCGGACACACAGCTGAAAACAATTCCGAATTCAGAGCGGACTGAAAAATTTCTTAGGCAGGCGGCCTTTGATGCAAAGACAATGCAGTGCAATTATGTCGGAACCGAGCATTTGCTTTTTGCCGCTGCCACAGAAGAGCGTTCGCTTTTGTGGGCATTCTTGAAGCGCGCAGGAATCAGCATTGAGCAGGTCAGAAAAACAATTACGGATGTCCAGAAAAAAATTCCTTCCTCGGCGGTAAAGGCTTCCTCTGATTATCCGGCGGAAAATTCCCATGGTTCTCCTGTTCCTTTTATGTCAGACGGAACTTCCCAGAGAAAGCAGAAGCAGTCCGGAATTCTTGCGCAGTTTTCGCGTGATTTAACACAGGACGCAAGGAACGGAACTCTTGACCCTGTTGTGGGGCGCGAAAAAGAAGTGTTCCGCACAATCCAGATTTTGAGCCGGCGCACAAAAAATAATCCTGTGCTTGTGGGAGAGCCTGGCGTTGGAAAAACTGCGATTGCGGAAGCTCTTGCCCAGCGCATTGTAAGCGGCGATGTTCCCCCTGATATTTCGGGCAAAAGAATTCTTCAGCTTGATCTTGCTGCTATGATTGCCGGAACAAAATACCGCGGAGAATTTGAAGAGCGCCTAAAACGCGTGATGAAGGAAATAAAGGAATCAAAAAATATAATACTGTTTGTTGACGAGCTTCATACGATAATTGGAGCCGGCGGCCCTGAAGGTTCAATGGACGCAAGCAATATGATAAAGCCTGCTCTGAGCCGCGGTGAGCTTCAGATGATCGGCGCGACCACCACAAGGGAATACCGGAAATATTTTGAAAAGGATTCAGCGCTTGTAAGAAGATTTCAGACTGTAAAAGTTGAAGAGCCTTCTGAAACTGAAACGCAGGAAATTCTTTTGGGGCTGAAAAAATATTATGAGGATTTTCACCACGTTGTCTATGAGGATGATGTGATTCCATTGATAGTGTCATACAGCAGGCGTTACATTTCTGAGCGTTTTCTGCCGGACAAGGCGATTGATATTCTTGACGAAGCCGGCGCGCTGAAAAAGCTTCAGGAAAATGTCCGTCCTGAAGAACTCGACAGGCTTGAGGCTGAATACGCAAGGTGCAATGAACAGAAACGGGAGCTTGTTGCTTCCCAGGAATACGAAAAAGCCGCCTACATACGCGACCATATAAATTTGCTCCGCTCGGAAATTGAAGATTTGAAGCGAAACTGGAAATCCTCTGATGCGGCAAAAAAGAGGCGGGTTACCACTGATGATGTTCGCAGGGTGATAAGTGAAATTTCAGGAATAGATGTTTCGCGGCTTGATGAAGGAAAAACCGGAAGACTTTTGAACATGGAGTCTATTCTGCACAAGGAAGTTGTCGGGCAGGATGAGGCTGTTGCTTCTATTTGCAGCGCAGTTCGTAGAAACAAGGCAGGAATTTCTTCGCACAAGAGGCCTGTCGGTTCTTTTGTTTTCCTTGGCCCAACCGGCGTCGGAAAAACCCAGCTTGCTAAATCGCTTGCAAAATTTCTTTTTGGAACAGAAGATGCCCTTATCCGCGTGGATATGAGCGACTACATGGAAAAGCAAAATGCCTCCCGTCTTGTTGGCGCTCCTCCGGGATATGTGGGCTACGAGGAAGGAGGTCTTCTCACTGAGCAGGTGCGGCAGCATCCGTATTCGGTTGTTCTGCTGGACGAAATAGAAAAGGCTCATCATGACATCTATAATCTTCTTCTTCAGCTTCTTGAGGAGGGCGAACTCAAGGACAACCTTGGTCATACGGTGAGCTTTAAAAACACTGTGATTATTATGACCAGCAATGCAGGCGCGCGCGAAATCACTGCGGAAGGAAGAATGGGATTTTCATCTGCAAAAACCGGTCTTGTTCCGTATTCGGAAATAAAAGCCAGCGCACAGGAAGAACTGAAGAAAATAATGTCGCCTGAGCTTCTTAATCGAATTGACGATGTTCTTGTTTTCAATGCACTTTCAAAAGAGCAGATTGCTTCAATTCTGGAAATTCAGCTTTCAGAGCTTGAGGAGCGGCTCGCTGAAAAATCAATTTCGCTTGCTGTCAGCCCTTCAGCCCGGGAGTATCTTGTTGAGCATGGATATGAGCCTTCAATGGGTGCGCGTCCTATGCGCCGCCTGCTTCAAAAGGAAATAGAAGATCCGCTTGCAAATCTTCTTCTGCAGAATGAAAATTCAGAAAACGCCACTGTCTGTGTGGATTGCTCTGACGGCTCCATTGTGCTTAAGCTTTCAAGAAAAAGAAAACCGTCTGTTTCCCGGACGAAAAAAAATTCCGCCTCCGGCAAAAAAACAGCAGCTTTAAAAAAGGTGTGATTATGTTTTCAGATTTTGGAAAAAAACTTACAGGCGAATCAGGAATTCTTCAGCTGATGGAAGACCTGGGTTCTCCTGTTCCGGCCGAAAAAAAAGTCTGTTCGCTTGGCGGCGGAAATCCTGCGCAGATACCGGAAATAGAAAAACTGTACCGCAGGGAAATGGAAAAAATTCTGGCGGACGGGCGTTCCTTTGAAGATCTCATTGGAAAATATGACGGTCCTCAGGGAAAAAAGGATTTTATAGATTCTGTTGCGCTGTGCTTTTCGCAGAGATTCGGGTGGAATATTGCGCCTGAAAATATCGCAGTCTGCAATGGAAGCCAGAGCGCGTGCTTTTATCTTTTTAATCTGCTTGCCGGAACTGTCACTTCTTCCAGCGGCGAAAAGACCAGGAAGAAAATTCTTTTTCCGCTCGTGCCTGAATATGTCGGCTATGCGGATCAGGGAATTGAAAGCGAAATGTTTGAAAGCATTCCGTCGCGCTTTGAGGAGTACAGCGACAATACTTTTAAATATTTTGTTGACTTTGAAAAGCTTGAATCGCGCCTTGCCCGGGACAATAGCATTGCCGCCCTTTGTGTCAGCCGCCCTACAAATCCCACGGGAAATGTTCTGACCGACACTGAAGTTGAAAGGATGTCCTGCCTTGCTGAAAAGTATTCGATTCCGCTTATTATTGACAATGCCTATGGACTTCCGTGGCCGCATATTATTTTCAGCGATGCAAAGCCCTTCTGGAATGAAAACATTATTCTGAGCATGAGCCTTTCAAAAATCGGACTTCCAAGTCTGCGCACAGGAATTATTATTGCACGCAAGGAAATTGCCGCCGCACTGTCCAATCTGAATTCCATTGTTTCTCTTGCATCCGGAAGCCTGGGACAGTCAATCGCCATGAATCTTATAAAAAGCGGAGAACTCATTGAATCTGCCGCGCGCTATGTCCGCCCCTATTACGAGCAGAAAAATAAATTTGCCCAGAGCCTTGTGCACAAATATTTTTCAGGAACAGATTATTCAGTTCATAAAGGCGAAGGCTCGATTTTTCTGTGGCTGCTGATGCGCTCGCTGAAAATCACTTCAAAGGAGCTTTATAAAAAACTGAAGGAGCAGGGCGTTGTTGTTGTTCCCGGCGAATATTTTTTCTTTGGAAACAACGGCGCATTTAAATCGCATCCGCATTATTCAAAATGCATAAGAATAAATTATGCCTGCCCAGACAGCGAACTTGAGGAGGGAATTAGAATCATCGCTGAAACCTACAGAAGAAACTCATAGACAGGAGCGAAGAAAATCTTGAAAAAGTGTTTCCCTAGAATTTTTCTAGGATGTACTTGCGGGTTCCCAGTCCGATTTTTTCGCCGTGGACGAGTGTCATGTTCCACACTGATTCCGGTGAAGAATCGTTCCACAGGTCTTTTGTAAGTTTCAGGCCTCTTCCTGCATTGTCTGTAATCTGTGTGTTGTCAAACCGCGTGGCTTGATTGCACAGATCGCTGCATGCCTGGTCAAGGGCGACAGGATCAAAGCTCGCCGCCATTCCAAGATTCGGTATAAGCGGCGCATCGTTGAATGCATGGCAGTCGCACCAGGGGCTTACATCGCGTATTATATTTATGTGAAAACAGGGGCGGCCGTAGCATACTGCCTGTGTGTATTCCGCCATTTTGCAGTCAAGCTCCTGATTCGCACTTCCGTTTGGATTATAGATTGCATCAAAGTTGCACGCGCCGATGCATCGTCCGCAGCCCTTGCAAATTTCCTGGTTTATAAAAGCCTTTTTATTTTTGTAGGTGATTGCATCCGAGCCACATTCTTTTGCGCACAGGCGGCATCCTTTGCAGGCATCCTGGTTGACTTCCGGCTTTCCGGAGCTGTGCTGATCCATTTTTCCTGCGCGGCTTCCGCAGCCCATTCCTATGTTTTTTATTGCGCCTCCGAATCCGGTTGCCTCGTGCCCTTTGAAATGTGAAAGGCTTATAAAAATATCCGCATCCATCACGGCTCTTCCGATGTGCGCCTTTGTGCAGTATTCGCCGTTCACAACAGGAACATCAATTTCATCTGTTCCCTTGAGCCCATCCCCGATGATTATCTGGCAGCCAGTTGTTGCCGGAGAAAAACCGTGCTTTTGAGCGCAGTCAAGATGATCAAGTGCATTTTTTCTGTAGCCGGGATAAAGTGTGTTGCAGTCTGTGAGAAAAGGCTTTCCGCCAAGCTCCCTGACAAGTTCTGCAACTGCCCTCGCATAATCCGGGCGCAGAAATGACAGGTTTCCGTCTTCGCCGAAATGAATTTTTATAGCGGTGAATTTTCCGTAAAAATCAATCTGCTCTATGCCTGCTTTTCTGCACAGCTTTTTCAGTTTTGCTTCTATTCCGCCGTCCTGTGTTACGCGGAAATCTGTGAAAAAAACTTTTGATTCCTTTTCCATACTGCACCTTGCCTGTGTCCGCCGGTGAAACCGCTATCTGATTTTGAAGAAAATTCCGAGCATCGCCACTGTGATCAGAAGCTGTATTATCATGAACTTTATAAGAACCTGAGTCGGAGACCATCCCTTGTTTTTTCTCATGTGGTCATGAAGCGGAAATCTTATAGTTTCAAAAATTGAAATGTGAAAAAATCTTTTCAATGCAACTTTCAAAAGCCCGACACCGCCGTTTATAAAAATAATAGATGAAGTCGCAAGAAAGAGAAAAGGGTTGCCGCTTATCATAACGCATACGCCTATAAAAAATCCAAGCGCGCGCGAACCGGCATCTCCCATGAGAACAGAGCTTGGAAACGCATTGTGCCACAGGTATCCCATAAGAACTCCTGATATGCAGAAAATTATAATCGCCCAGGAAGCTCCGTCTTTTAAATGCGGAACAAGAAGGTAGGTTGAAATATCAATGTGTCCAAGCACAATGTAAAAAAGAAATCCCATTGTCAGAAGCGCTATTAAAACCAGCGCAGAGCTCAGACCGTCTACGCCGTCAGTGCAGTTTGTTGTGTTCACAGACATCCAGAGCATAACCACTGTTATAACAGCATAGAGGCACGGCGGAATATTGATTGACTTGGAAAGAAATGGAAACCAGAATCTAAGATGTCCGTCAGGGGAAGTTTTTGAAAGATAATGCATAAGAAGAATTGCCGCCGCCGCTGTGATGATAAAATCAAGCAGAGCCTTTCGATATTCGCCCCATCCTTTCTGGCTTCTGTCGTCAAGAAATCCAGTTAGCATCATAAACCAAGTGAGAATAAGAATTCCGCCCTGAAGATAGTCAAGCGGAACAATCACAAAGCTCAGAACAACAAAAATCGTGATAAAAACAATTCCTGCTCCTGTCGGCTTGCCTTTTGCAGTTTCCTTTGTAAGCGCGAATTCTCTTCCCCTGTCGCTTGGCAGATATTTATAGAATTTAGGAATCAATACCTTTGAAAGAAAAAAACCTGAATAAAGTGCAAGTGCGATTAAAACTGTGTATGACTGAAAAAGCCTGGCTGGTCCCCAGAAATTTTTCAGCAAGCCGCCAAGATAGTAAATCAAAGTAAAAACTCCTTTTAATGTAATTTTAAAATAATATCATAAAATCGCCCGGCATTCAATGTGTGATTTTTCAGGCTCACAAAAATCATTTTTTTTAATGAAATGTTAAAAATTGCGGAGATATACGCCACGGTTTGCGGCCAGGCTGTTTAGACAGGAAACAGAATTTGTTTAGATTCTTTAAGTTTTATGTGAAAATTGATTTTCGTGATGAGCATATAGCTTTTGATGTTGATTTTTAGCTGGAATATTTCTATAATTTTGAAGTGTTTCTAGGGAATTTGAGTTTTTGAAATTTTTTTCATTGCCAATGGATTGACAGGAACTTTTATGCCGATTGAAGACGAAGAATTTTTTGCTGAGAACATTGAGAATGTCAATAGGCTTACAACTGGCATTTTGCTGCTTGGAAATGTTCTTGCCCCTCTTTTTATCATTATCAGCAGGATTGGCATTTTTGAAATTCCATATTCATATTCAATCAGTCTTGGAATTATAATTGTTCTGTTTTCTATTATCCAGAGCATTTTCGTCTATGTTTTCCGCTGGCACAGAATTCCAATGTTTTTTGGTCTTTTCGTTATGGCTGCAATTTTGGCCTATATGGGAACAAATGGTCATATTGGAATCAATATTTCCTATGTGCTTGTAGTTTTTCTTAGCTGCCTTTATTACAACGTTGTGCTTACAAGATTTATTGCGCTTGTCTGCTATGTGTTTATGATTTTTTCTATCTATTTCCGGGCAAAAGTTATGTGCGTTAACTTTGGCACAACGGAAAGCTTTTACTTTTTTTCACAGAGCGCAGGTTTTACAATAGAATTTGCTTTTTCCTATATTATAGCGGTTTCGCTTTCCAAAAGGAGCCATTCCACACTTAGCCGTGCGCTGAAAAAAGCCTTTCAGCTGAAAGACACTCAGATGAAGATTATGGAGTTTATTCCTATAATTCTGGAAAGCCATGAGCTTTTTACGGGGCATCATGTAAGGCATACTGTAAAATATGTGGAGCTCATTTCCAGGGAGCTTGTGAAGGAAGGGCATTATAAGGACATTTTGACGGATAATATTATTTCTGTGTATTCCGCGGCGGCAAACCTGCATGATATAGGAAAGGTTCATATTCCGGACAGCATTCTTAACAAGCCCGGAAAATACACTTATGAGGAATTTCAAATGATGAAATCCCATCCTGAAGAAGGAAGAAGGCTTATCCGGCTTTTGCCTATGATAAACAGGGGCTTGTTCAACATGATTGCCGAGCAGATGGCTTACTGCCACCATGAAAAATATGATGGAAGCGGCTATCCGAACGGGCTTTCTGGAATTGAAATTCCGCTTTGCGCCCGCATAATGGCGGCGGCTGATGTTCTTGATGCTCTTTTAAGCTGGCGTCCTTATAAGCAGCCTTTTTCTATTGAGCGCACTATTGAGATTTTCAAGGAATCCAGAGGAAGCCACTTTGAGCCTTGTATCGTGGATGCTGTGATAAATATTGCTTCTGACATAGAAAGAATTTCAAATGAATTTCAGAGGCAGGAAATCGAAGACGAGCGGAAAGAATATGACTGGAGAGTCCAGCTTGATGAGGGCCGCGAAAAGAGCAGGTGAATTCAGGGCTTTTGAAGTTTACAGATTGCTGTACTTGTGCCAAAGACTGGCAGTGAATGTACAGCAATAGCAATGAAAATTCCGCTTTTATGTTGCTTTTGTAAATCCAGCTCCGATTTTATTCATGGCTTCAAAAAATTCAGGGAAGCTCACAGAGCAACATTCAGCGTCCGCCACCTTTACTTCCTGACCTGCGCCGAGTCCAAGTCCAAGACACGCAAGGCTCATGGCAACCCTGTGATCAAGATAGCTGTTGACTTCCGCGCCGTGCAGTGAAAAATCAGGATTTGCGGAGCCGTCCCTGAGCACCGGAGAATGTCCGTGTATTGCAATAAAATCGCTGCCTTCTTCCACTGATGCTCCCAGTTTTTCCAGCTCGCTTTTAAGGACTGCAATGCGGTCTGTTTCCTTTTTGCGGCAGACACTTATGTCCTCAATGAAAACTGTTCCTTCAACAAAGCACGAAACCGCCGCCAGCGCGCAGACAGCATCGGGGAAGCCTGAAAGATTTACGTGCAGCTCGCCGTTGTCCAGATGCTCTGCCGAAAGTCTTCCTATTCCGTCCTTTGCTTTTTTTCCTCCGCGGACAGTAAGAGAGCTGTTTTCTGTGTTCAGGTCAATGTCAGCTCCAAGTGATTTTAGGACATCTACAATCGCTGAATCTCCCTGGGTGCCTCCGAGGTCTACATTGTCCACGGTGATTTCGCTGTCGGTAATAAGGGCTGCGATCAGCGGAAATGCCACAGCCTCCCAGTCGCTTGGAATTACTGTATCGAATGAACGGATTTTTACAGGACCGTCAACTTCGATGTGCTTATAGTCATCTGAAATTCTTGCGTTTACGCCGCAGCTTTCAAGCCATTTTTTTGTCATAAAAAGATACGGGGTTTCCTTTGGATTTGAAAGCTCGATTTTCAGTGTGCCGTTCATCCTTGTGGCGGCCATCATCATTCCTGAAATATACTGGCTAAGCTCGCCGCCTGTTTTTACTGTGCACCCGGATTTTACCGGGCCTTTTATGAGCAGCGGACAGGTTCCGCTTTTTTCCTTTGCAGTGAATGCCTGCGCTCCAAGCTGTCTTAGCGCATCTGTCACATGGTCTACAGGCCGCTTGCGGATGCTTTCATCTCCTGTGAATATGCTCCAGCCGTCAAACGTTGCCGCGATTGGCGACATAAAGTAAAGCAGCGAGCCGGAATTTCCTACATCCACGACATTGTCCGGCAGATGAATTTTGCCGCCTGCGCCTTCAACTGTCCATGTCTGGCCTGTTTTCCTGGAATTCTCATCAAGCGTGATTTTTGCACCGATGAGCGGAACAGCGCGGCTTGTGCTTAGACAGTCTGCGCTTGGAAGCGGATTGCGTATAAATGAAGTTCCCTCTGCGAGTGAAGCAAGAAGCAGTGCCCTGATTGTATGTGATTTTGAGCCTGGAACCTGAATGTGTCCATGGAGAATTGTATTTTTTGCAATGATTTTCATAGCCGCTGATTATAACAAAAAAGCCCCTCATGCGCAAACCAAATATCCGGGTTTGTCATGAAGGGCGCGGATTTTCAGAAGGCTATTCTGTAAAGCGGATTTCCTGCCAGATATCGTTGTACTTGTCAAGATCCTCTGCAAGATCTTCCTTGAGCACGCAGTTTGAAAGCTGCTCCGCCTTGTACATCGGGACTGTCGTTGTGTACTGTCCGGCATCCTTGTTTACAAAGCACGGAAAGTTAAAGGCATCAAGAAATTTCGCATAGACTTCAGGGCGGTGAATATAATTTATAAATTCATTCGCAAGGCTGTAGTGAGGCGCATCCTTCAGGATACACATGCTGTCAAGGTATGAAGGACCGCCTTCTTCCGGAATAAAGAAGTCGATGGTTTCCTCCCATTTTTCTTTTGGCACTTCGCCGAATATCACTTCAGCGTATCCCTGGCACAGCCAGAAGTCCCCTGATGCGAATGCCTTTCCGAATCCCTCCGCATCGAATTTCACAAGGTTCGGCTTCCACTTTTCAAGAATGAGTGTTTTTGCTTCCTTGAGCTGCTGGCTGTCTGTTGTGTTTATACTGTAGCCAAGGTGCGCAAGAGCATCGCCGATTACTTCGCGCATATCGTCCATCATTGTGGCATGCTGGGAAAACTGCGGATCTGAAAAAATGTTCCAGCTTCTTTCGTAGTCTGAGCTGGCCTTTGTTTTGTTCACGGCTATTCCTGCTGCTCCAAAGTAATAGGGAACGCAGTATTTCATTTCAGGATCGTAAGTTGCTTTTTCAAAGACTTCCGGATTTATATGAACCTTGTTTGTCATCTTGGACTGGTCAAGCTCGCGGAACATTCCCTGGTTTATCATTATTGAGCAGTAGTCCTGCGACGGAAAAACAATGTCATAGCCTTTTGCGCCGGCACGGAGCTTTGCGTACATTTCCTCGTTGGAAGCATAGCTGTCGACTTTCACGGTGCAGTTGAATTCCTTTTCAAAGTCACTCAAAACTTCATCAGGCGTGTAGTAAGTCCAGTTGTAGAGATACAGTTCATTTTTTTCCTTGCATGAAAAAAACGGCAGTGACATGGCGCAGGCAAGCGCGGCTGAAATAAAGAAAGAAAATTTCTTGTCCATAAGAATCTCCTGTGGCAGAGCATTTTTGCAAAACGCCTTGCTTTTTATTAGAGAAGAAATGTTTGGCGCTTGAAGCGAGCAATCATTCCTTCCTTGCTGTTCTTCGTATTTTAAAATACAAAAAACAGCAGATATTAACACTGAATAATCTCTCGGGTGTCCGCGGTTTCCTTATCTTGAGGCCGCAAATGATTTTAATCGGCTTCTAAGCAGAACGGCGATTGCGCAGATTGACAGAATCAGCACAAATGAAAGAGAGTTGATTACGGGACTTACACCAAAGCGTATAAGCGAGTAAATGTAAAGAGGCAGCGTTGTGCTTCCGGGGCCTGAAACAAGCGCGGTTATAACGTAGTCCTCGAATGACATTGTTATGCTCATCATAAAACCGGAAATTATTCCCGGCATGATTGCAGGAACAATCACTTTTGTGAGTGTCTGGAATTCGTTTGCGCCAAGGTCATGGCTTGCTTCGATAATTGAATAGTCAAATTCATCAATTCTTGCGCTTACCATAAGATAAACAAACGGAAGGCAGAATGTGGTATGCGCTATAAAAATTGTAACCAGCCCCAGGTCAAGATTTATTCTGCTGAAAAAAATCAGAAGCGAAATTCCCATTATCACTTCGGGCAAAACCATTGGCAGAAAACTCACTGTCTGAATGTAGGATTTTCCGATGAATTTGTACCAGCTTATTCCTATTGCCGCAAGAGTTCCGAGCAGTGTAGCTGTAACCGCCGCCGCCAGAGCAACGATAAGGCTGTTTAAAAGCGCATGCCACAGTGGCTTTGAGCTGAAAAGAAGCTTCTGGTACCAGATGAGTGAAAAACCGCTGAAAGATGCATCCTTTGAGCTGTTAAATGAAAAAAACACAATCACAAACAGCGGCAGAAACAAAAACATCAGCGAAAGACAGAGCACAGTGTTTGACATGCTCAGCGATGTGTTCCGTTTTTTCCACTGGCGTTTTGCGTGCCTGTTCGACTCGCTTTTTGGAATCGCCCTGTATTTTCTTACAAGCATTAGAATCGGATTTTTCATTTTACGCCTCCGAGTGTGGCTTTGGAAATGCTTTCAGCTATGCTTGGGGTTGTGTCTTCTTTTTCAGACTTCTTGTTTGATTCGGCTTCTTTTTTTCCTGTTGCAAGCATGAGCAGAACACCCGCCATGCTGACGATTGTAATTACAAGGCTGAATGCGGAAGCCAGCGGCCAGTTGCGGACTTTCACCTGGTCAAAAATTATGTTTCCGACCATGTAGCTGTCTTTTCCTCCGACGAGCTGAGGCACTGTGTATGTTCCAAAAATCGGAATAAACGTAAAAATCATTGCGCTCAGAATTCCGCTTTTTATTCCCGGAATAAGAACCTTGAACATTGACTGCGCCTTTGTTGCTCCAAGATCGCGGGCGGCCTCAAGCAGTGTAAAGTCGAATCTGTCCACTGCCGTAAAAATCGGAAGAATCGCATAGGGCAGATACATGTAAATGCTCACAAGAATTACGGCGCCTCGCGTGTACATGAATTTATGCGGTGCAAATTCCTTTGCGGAACCTGTCAGCGCGCAGATTATCCGGTGCAGAAGCGAAAGTATCTGGTTTAAAAAACCGTTGTCGCCCAGAATCGTCATCCATGCAAAAATTCTTATAAGGCTGTTTGTAAGAAAAGGCACAACAACAAGAATCAAGAGAAGCGTCTGCCTTTTGCTGCGTGCCATTGCATATCCGCATGGAAGCGAAATTAAAATTGTTATTGCGGTCGGAATAACAGTGAGCCACAGCGTGCGCAGAAAAATCATTCCATAGGCGGGGCTGAACATCTGCTCGTAGGCCTTGAGCGAAAATTCATCTGTAACGCCGCCGTAGACATTTCTCTTTAAAAACGAATAGCGCACGATTATAAACAGAGGAATTATAAAGAAAAGCGAAAACCATGCTCCCATCGGCCATGCGTATGCCGGCCCCGGATTTGTTTTCTTGTATTTCGCGTTGTAAGCCTTTGAAGCAAGCTTCAGCTGAAAGCTTTTGCGCGCAGGTTTTTCTTTTTTGCCGCTCATGTGTTTATGTCCTCAACAATGTAGCCGTCGTCAGCCGACCAGGAAACAAAAACGGTGTCCTTCCATGCTATTTCCGGCCCGTCATCAAGATAGTTCGTGTGCTGCTTGAACACTTTGATTATCGCTCCGTTTTCAAGCCTCACATAAAATTTTGACTGGAAGCCGGTGTAGATTGGCTCCTCTACAATTCCCTTGAAAACGTTGATGTCTTTCCGTCCGCCCACATTCGGCTCTTCCAGCGTTATGCGGATTTTTTCCGGGCGTATTGTAAAGCAGACTTTCTGTCCGGGATTTGTGTGGTCATAGTCCGTTACAAGGATATTTTTGTCTTCCTCTCGCATCGCCTGGGTTTCTCCCTTGAGCTTGGCCTGAAGTCCCAGCACGGGCGTGTTGAGTGTGACATTGAATTCGTCTTCACCCTTTGCATTTTTATGAGGCTCGCATGAAACTACTGTGCTTTCAAACAAATTTGTTTCGCCGATAAACTGCGCCACAAACTGCGTGGCAGGACTTTCATAAATTTCAAACGGCGTTCCAACCTGAAGAACCTTGCCCTGGTTCATGACTGCAATTCTGTCGCTTACGGCAAGGGCTTCGCTCTGGTCATGAGTAACGTAGATGAAAGTGATTCCGATTTTGTCGTGCAGCGCATCCAGGTCAACAAGAAGATTCGCCCTGAGCTTTGCATCAAGCGCAGAAAGAGGCTCGTCAAGCAGCAGAACTTTCGGCTCGTTTATAAGGGCACGCGCAATCGCCACACGCTGTCTTTGTCCGCCTGAAAGCTGATTCGGCTTTTTGAACATGTGCTGGTCAAGCTGAACAAGATGGAGATAATCCCTGACCTTGCTGTCGATTACCTTTTTGTCTGTCTTTTTGAGGCGCAAAGGGAACGCAACATTTTCGTACACTGAAAGATGGGGAAAAAGCGCGTAGCTTTGAAAAACAGTATTGCTCTGGCGTTTGTTAGGCGGAAGAGGCACTACATTCTTGTCGTCAAAAAGAACAGTCCCCTCGTCAGGAAATTCAAATCCTGCGATAATGCGGAGAAGGGTTGTCTTTCCACAGCCGGACGGTCCAAGCAGGGAAAAAAATTCGCCCTGCTTAATTGTGATGCTTATGTCATCAAGCGCATGGAACGAGCCAAAGTGCTTGGACACGCTGTTAATAGAAACTGTACTTCCGTTCACTAGGGTACAACTCCTTCTGTGTGATGGCAGACTAAAAGTCCAGAAAAGCGCTTTTTGGCACCTGAGGCGATTAATCAGCGCTAGGTGTAATTTGTATTTAATACGTAAAAAAGTCAATCATTTTTGAAAAAAAATAACTATGATTTTTTAAACTTTTTTCCTTATTATTTTCCTTGTGAAAAATAAAAATTTTACCGCAGAACGCATCCCGGGCAAAAGTTTTTTTCAAGCGGTCACGGGCATTTTTCTGTGTTGAATCAATCAGGGTTTGTTGTTATTATACGTTTTTATTATGAACCGCTTTGTCTTTGCCCAGGCTCTGAAAATAACCGCGCCGGTTTTTTTTGGATATATTGCGATTGGAATCGGCTTTGGTATGTTGCTTGTGAATGCCGGCTATCCGTGGTGGCTTGCTGTTGTTTTATCTCTTGTGATGTATACAGGCTCCGGACAGTATTTTATAGTCGGACAGCTTGCCTGCGGAGCTTCGTTTGCGGAGATTTTGCTTGTGCAGTTTCTGCTCAGTATACGCCATATATTTTACGGTCTTTCGCTTATTTCAAAATACAAGAACACCGGCGCCAAAAAGCCATATCTTATTTTTTCGCTTACGGATGAAACATTTGCGCTTGTCCACGGAATAGAGCCTCCTGCGCGCGTTGACAGGGCTTCGTTTTATGCTGCTGTTTCCATGCTCGACCAAAGCTACTGGTGCCTCGGAAGCCTGATCGGCGCTCTTGCATGCACGGTGATGAACCGCTACGGTCTGGAACGGTTTCTTGCCGGTGTGGACTTTGCGCTGACTTCGCTTTTTATTGTGCTTCTTATTGAACAGCTCAGGGCTTCCAAAGACTGCGTGCCTGCTGTGACAGGTGCCTGCGCGGCTTTTATTTCCGTGGTTCTTTACAGGGCTGGTGTGTTCGGTTCGTCAAATATAATATGGGTTTCTATCTGCGCTGCCCTTGGCGTTATGCTTCTTGCGAGAGGTCCTTCATTTTTTGAGCGGGAGCGGATTTTAAAATTGAATGAAAGCGGGGAGGATGTGTTATGAAAAGTCCGTATACTCTTGCAATGGCTCTGGTGGCTGTTTTTGTTTCCGGGGCGATTATCTATGGAACAAGGCTGCTTCCGTTTGTCGCCTTCAGCAGAAGAAAGCCTCCGGCTGTAATCCGCTTTATAGAAAAATATACTCCGTCTTTGATTATGGCGGTGCTTGCTGTCTACTGTTTCAAGGACACAGTTTTTTTGCAGCGTCCGTTCGGAATTCCGCATCTGGCTGCTTCCTTGTCGACTGTCGTTTTGCATCTGGCGTTCAGAAATGCAATGGTGAGCATTTTTTTCAGCACTGCGCTTTTTATGGTTCTTTCCTGCGTGATTTAGCATCGCTTCAAGTGCCGGAAACTTCCCCTGAGCCCGGAATTGCGTTTTTGTAGCTTCAATTAAAAAATAAATGGAATTTATCTTAAAAATAGATTATACTTTTTTATATCGTATTTGGCTTACGAAAACACTGGAGGTAATACATGGAATTAAAAGGATCTCAGACTGAAAAGAATCTCATGACAGCATTTTCAGGAGAATCTCAGGCTAGAAACAAGTACACTTATTATGCAAGCAAGGCGCGCAAGGACGGCTTTGTTCAGATTGCGAAAATCTTTGAGGAAACAGCAGAAAATGAAAAGGAGCATGCCAAGATTTGGTTCAAGCTTCTTAACGGAGGAATAAAGGACACCGCCGAAAATTTGAAGGACGCTGCCGCCGGTGAAAACTACGAGTGGACAGATATGTATGCCGGTTTTGCCAAGACTGCCCGTGAAGAAGGCTTTGTTGAAATCGCGCAGAAGTTCGAGGCTGTCGGCGCAATAGAGAAAACACACGAAGAGCGTTACCGCAAGCTTTTGGACAATGTTACAAAGGAATGTGTTTTCAGCAAGGACGGAGATGTTATCTGGCAGTGCTCAAACTGCGGACATATCTGCGTAGGAAAAAAAGCTCCTGAGGTTTGCCCTGTATGCAATCATCCGCAGAGCTACTTTGAAGTAAAGGCTGAAAACTACTAGCTGAAAATGCCGCTTCTGTTCTGTGCAGGAGCGGTGTTTGTTTTGTCGGGAGCTTCTGAAGGCTTTTAGCTTTTTGGAGGCTCGCAATGAACTTGAGTTTGCGTTGCAAGCTTTTTAACACAATGCGTTTCTTCAATTTGTTGCAGGAACGCTTAAAAACTCAAGCCGGGAATTTTCTGCGGCTTCAGCTGCGGTTTTTTATCGGCTTTTAACGGGAGTTTTTATGGTTTCATTGTTTATAGGTATTCTTCTTATCTGTTTCTGTGTTTTTTCCTGCCTTTCCCTGAACTGGACTGGTGACATTCTTTCATTCCTGAGGGGATTTGCTCCGTGTTTTGCTGCTTTCTGCGGACTTATTTCAGTTTTTATAGGATTTGCTGATATAAAGGACAAGAGGGAAGCAAAAAAAGAAGAAATGCAGGCAAAACTGGCAGAAAAAAAATAGAACTTTTTCCGGCTCGCCGTTATGCGCGGGCTGGGATGTTTTTAAAGCCGCCTCTGGAAATTTCAGTTTTAGGATCTGGCTTAGAACCTTGGGAAAATGCTTGTTTTAACGGGCTTCAATGACCAGTGCGCTGGATTTGCGGGCAGCCCTTTCATTTAAAAATATACTTTTTATCTTCTTGATTTCATTTAATTTATTGACTAAAGACTGCGGAACATGGTATTATACATTACCCCGTATATATTGTTGGCAACAGCTCATTGCCTGCAAACGTTTGAGGCTAGATGCAAAGCGGATAACGAAATGTTTTTTTAGAAAGGTATATACATGAAAACTTATTTTGCTAAGAATGAAGATGTAAAAAATGATTGGTATGTCATTGATGCATCTGGAAAAACTTTGGGACGTGTGGCTGCAAAGGCTGCTTCTGTTCTTCGTGGAAAGCACAAGCCTTCTTTTACACCGAACTCTATTTGCGGTGATTTTGTTGTCATTGTAAACGCTGAAAAAATTCAGGTTTCAGGAAAAAAAGCTGACAATATGCTTTATCGCCATTATACAGGTTTTGTTCGCGGTCTCCGTTCTTATTCATTTAATACTCTTATTGCAAAGCATCCTACAGAGCCTTTGAAGAGAACTATTTGGGGAATGTTGCCTCATGGTCGCCTTGGACGCAAGATCATTGGAAATCTCAAGATTTACGAAGGTCCAGAGCATCCGCATGCTGCTCAGAATCCAAAACCACTTGAAGTTTAATAGGAGCATATCGTGATTAAGAATTTAGCTATTGGCACAGGAAGAAGAAAGACAGCAACAGCCCGTGTTTTTTTGCGCGAGGGATCTGGAAAAATTGTTGTTAACGGAAAAGATATAAGAGAATATTTTGCAACTGAATCACAGGCTCGCCTTGTTGTTCAGCCTCTTTTGGTTACATCAAATGTAAACAAGTATGATATTCTTATAAATGTTTGCGGCGGCGGTCTTAACGGACAGGCTGCGGCATGTCTGCATGGTGTTTCACGTGCTTTGACTCAGGTTGATCCTGATGCACGTCCTTCGCTCAAGGCAAACGGCTATCTTACACGCGACTCTCGTATGGTTGAGCGCAAGAAGTATGGCCAGCGTGGTGCACGCCGCAGATTCCAGTTCAGCAAGCGCTAAAATTGGTTATACGTCAGATACAGCAGACTTTTCCAGGGGTGTGCGAAATCACACCTGCTGAGGGGTCTGCATTTTTTTTGCGCACAGATTATCTTTCTCTTCTGGATGCCTCCGTGCTTTGTGACGGCGCGGAATTTTCGGATGAAGAGGCTGCTGATTTGCTTGAAGCCGCTCTTGCCTATGCCGCGGAAACCGCTGCAATGTCGTATCTTTCGAGGGCTGAACAGTGCCGCTTTGGGCTTGAGCGCAAACTCCATGCCAAGGGAATTGAAAAATCCGCGGTTAATAAGGCCCTTGACTATCTTGAAGGCTGCGGATATCTCAGCGATGAGCGTTTTGCCGGCGCCTGGCTTAGAAACCGCGCAATAGACCACACGGAAGGAAGAATAAGGCTTGCCGCCGAGCTTGCTTCACGCGGAATTGAAAGCGGAATTTCCAAAAGGGCGCTCGATGAGTTTTTTTCAGACAGGGATGAATTTGATATATGCCGCCGCGCTTATAAAAAACAGCGGCTTTTTGAAAGCAATGCTGAAAAAATAAAAGCCGCCCTTATCAGAAAAGGCTTCACACTGAAACAGATAGAAGCCGCTGTTTTGCAGGAATCTTCTTAGCGCATGTAGTAGTAGGCAGGAAATTCAACCTGCGGCTCCAGAACTTCCATTACAGATTTTGGAATTCCTGATTCAGTTCTTTTTAGCTCACTGATACTTCCCATTATTATGTTGTAAAGGCTGTCTTCTTTTTCGTATGCAAAATCAGCCGTTTCATATTTTGCAAAATCAAATTCAGCGCGGCTCATTGCTTCGGCAACATCGTCAATGGAGCCTATTTCGTTTATGAGCGAGGCTTCCTTTGCCTGTGCCGCAGTATAAATCCTTCCGTCCGCGAGCTTGTACACTTCATTTTTTGTCAGTCCGCGGCTTTGCGCCACAATGTCTGTAAACTGCTCGTAACATTCGTCCGCGATAGCCTGCATTATGTCGTGCTGCTCCTGTGTCATCGGCTCGTTGAAATTTCCCATGAGCTTGTTGCGTCCGGCATGGATTGTTGTGGATTTGATTCCCCATTTCTGCATCAGCCCGGTCAAGTCCGTGAACTGGCCGGCAATAACGCCGATGCTCCCTGTGAGCGTGTTCCTGTTCGCCATTATGTAGTCGGCCGCGCATCCCACATAGTAGCCGCCGCTGGCTGCAAGAGCGGAAAAGTATGCGTATACAGGACGGCCTGTTGCTGCTTTGTATGCCTGGAGCGCAAGATAAACTTCGTCAGACTGGTAAACGCCGCCGCCCGGTGAATTTATCACAAGTATGATTCCCTTGTTGTTTTTGTCCTCTTCAAGGCTCTTTATTGTGGACAAAATCCATTTCTGGTTGTACGAATCGTTTGCTTCAGCTATTACGCCTTTTATAAAGAGTCTGGCGATGTATTCATTTTTAGGGAATGAATTTTCCACTGTGGCTTTTCCAAGCAGACGGCTTTTGAGCTTGTTTTCCGCTGAAAAAACAGAGGGGGAAGCTGCCGCGCGCCGGGGGGCTTTTGCTCCAAGAAACAGTGCCGCTAGAATTGCGCATAGAAAAACTGCCAAACCTTTCTTTGAATACTTTTGTGCCTTAAATCTGAATTTCATAATGTCATCCTTTATTTTTATGCTTAGTGCCCGGAAAATTATTCCTGCACTGCGCAATTTTTATTTGTTGATACTGTCTGCGGCAAAGCTATGCTTCAAAGTCCGCCGGAGTCAGCACGCCGGTTCTGAAAGCCTCTTCCTTGAGCGCGTAATATGCGTTTGTAAAAGACATCAGCTCGTACGGCTTGATCCATATCTGAATAATAAAAAAAGTGAACACCGAAAGAATTTCCCATGGAACAAATTTCAGTGCCATCATAAAAATGTCCGCCTTGTGTCCGCGCATGAGAATCTTGCTTATATTCATTGCCTTGCAGACAGAAATCCTTGGATTTTCCGCCAGAACAAAAAACATCTGCGAGTAGGAAACGGCTTTTATTATTCCGGGAAAAAAGAAAAGCATTGACCAGAGCACAACCCACAGAAGAAAATACAGTCCGGCCGCAAATGCCTTTATAAAAAAATTGAAGCTGTTCACAAAGACCGAAAAATCCGCCTTTCTGTTTTCGTTGTGAATGTGAATAAAAATCCGCAGAAACGAAAATATAAAAACACTGATTGTAAAAACCGCAGCCAGAAATCGCACCAGACCTGAGTCGTCAGTTAAATTCCGCGCGGCAAGCACTGTGGCGGCCAGAGTCAGCATAAATGAAGCGGCAGGAACTTTCATTCTGCCTTTCAGCTGAACGCGGGCCTGCGTGCTGTAGCGTGCACTTTCAAACATTTTTTTTCTCCGATAAGTCAAGAATTAATCTGCGCTCCCCGAATCCGCAACGCGGACTGAAAAAGACAGCGCCTATTTATGCTTTACAGCTTCCTCCTGAAGAAGCTCTGAATAGTATCTTTGTTCTATGCAGCTTTTTTCGATTCCGCATTTTTCAAGAAGCTCAAATAAAATGCCCTGAATTTTTTCTACGTCCTCTTCTTTTTTTGAAGGCGAAATAATTTCGATTTCCAGAAAAGTTCCGAGCGGAGGCACAGTGCAGATTTCAAGATTTGCGCAGAAGGATTCTCCCTGGGAAGAAACCGTGTGCTGCCATGCCATGGTCTGCTTTTGTTTTTTTAGCGCGACTTTGAATCCTGCATCCTGAAAAAACTGCTCGAGCGGCTCTGCGCATGAAAGTTCGGCTTCAAGCTCTTCGTTCAGCTCTGTGCTGAAAGTTCCGCTTGCGGCTTTGCGCTCCTTGCGCTTGTAGGTGACTATGCAGGTTGTGCCGTCAGTGCGCTTTTCTTTTCTGATGCGTATTTTTACGGGGTTCAGCGGACTTTCGTAGTAGACGTCTGTTTTTTCAACTTCCCCCTTGAATTCGGCGAAGGTTTTCAGAGTTTCAACTAATGCGCTTTTATTGTAAACGCGGGCTTTGATTTCGATTTCGTTCATTTTTTTTATTCTATCACATTTGGACGCAAGAGAAAAGAAGGGTATTTTGGGCGCGGTATTTTCAGGTGCGGCTTTTCTATTTTTTTTAGACAATTCACTTAGTCTAACAATAACGGAAAGTTTTTATTACAGCAGTTCTTCTGGAGCGATATTCAGGAATGTTTCAAGGTCTATTCCTGATGCGGAGGGAAAATCTTTGCTGGACACAACATAGATTTTTGCTTCAGGATATTTTTTCTTGAAGAGTTCCATTCCTTTGTTTGCGAATCGTGCGCCGCTTTTTACTTCTATAGCCGCAGTTCTGCTGCCGTCGGAAATGACAAAATCCACTTCATCGTTTCCGTCGCGCCAGTAATTCAGTTTATAGCCGTTTATGACTGAATTGTTTATAAGATGACAGCCTGCACATGATTCTGTAAATCTTCCCCATAAATCAGGCGTGTTTTTTGCTTCGCTGAAAGTGTGTTTTTTGACTGCTGAAAAAAGAGCGTTGTTGTAAACCTGTAGTTTGGGGCTTGAAGAACGGGTGCGCTGTTCACTGCCGGAATATTTTTGAATTCCGCCTAAAAGTCCGCACTGGTCAAGCAGCTCAAGATAATGCGCAATCGTTACTGTGTTCCCGGCATCCGTCAAAGTTCCGAGCATTTTGTTAAAAGGCAGAATTTGTGACGAATAGACTGTTCCCAAATCAAACAGCTGCCGTAAAAGTGCTGGCTTTGCAATAGAGGTAAGCATAATTATGTCTTTTGAAATGCTTGTTTCGATGATTGAATCTTTAATGTAATTTTTCCAGCGTTTTTCATCTTTGATCAATTCCGCGCTTCCGGGGTAGCCACCAAAATAAATATATTCATCCAGAGTAAAACCGAACGCTTCTTGCATTTCAGAAAATGTCCAGTGCGGAATATGTATTAATTCAAACCGCCCTTGCAGAGATTCTGTAAGTCCTTTTTCTATCAAAAGCCGTGATGAACCGCTCAAAATTACTTTTATGTTTGTTCCGTTTTTTGAGTCTTCGTCCCAGAATTTTTTTACGTTTTCGCTCCAGTTTGAAAGTTTCTGCACTTCATCAATTACAATTAAAACTTCGGTTTCTCCGTTTTTTATCATCATTCGGGCGTTGTTCCAGATTTGTTCTATAAAAACATTTACTGAAACTGTTACTGCATCTGCGCTTTCACTTATATAACTGTATTTATAATTTTTGAGGAAATGGCTGATTATGGTTGTTTTTCCGACTTGCCTTGGTCCTGCGACAACCTGAATGAATTTTCTGTTTTCTGATATTCTTTTTGTAAGTTCCGATACAAATAAAGTTCGTTCCATTTTTGTTCTCCTGTAGTCTTCTATTTCTGTAAAGGTAATTTAGTCAGTATATTGGGTATTTTTACTTAACACAGTAAGTAATTTTACTCAGTGTATAAGGAAAATAGATTTTTTTCAAGACAGGATTTTTTTCCACACATTCTTTATTGTCAAATGTGGCGCAATCGAATTTATAGAAGACATCTGCTTGTTCAGGGGGCATAGAAATTCTGTGTGTTGAGCGCATTTGAACTCCGTAAAAAAGCACATAATATTTGTGCTAAAAAAATAAATATGAAAAAAACAGATTGTTTGCCTTAGTTCTTTGTAATGACACTGGCTTGGCATTTGGATATTCTCAGAAAGCCGGCGGAAGAAGCACGTGCTATAAATTGAAATAATGTAAATAATGTTTGTGCAGAATTCCTGCGGAATTTTTATGTGGCATTGAAAAATTTTTTAAATCTGGTTATATAAAAACAGTTCGTTTTTATGTATTTTTAAGTATCAGATAAATTTTACAAAAAATTTACAAGGAATGATTATGAAAAAGTGCCGTCATATTTTTGTTTTTGCCGTTGCTGCATTTTGTACTTTGTTTGCGTCATGTCAGAAAAAATCTGAACTGCGCATTTATTCGATTATCCACGAGGAAGAAACGCGCGCGCTCACTGAGCTTTTTACGCAGAAAACAGGAATCCCCGTTACGTATCTGCGTGCTACTACAGGCGAACTTGTAAACCGCGTGATTTCAGAAAAGGACAATCCGCAGGCAGACGTTCTGCTTGGCGGTGCTACAAGCTATCACATTCTTGCAGATGAAGCAGGCGCGCTTGAAAATTACGTTTCGCCGCTTGCAAAAAATATTCCTGAATATGCAAAATCAAAAAACGGAACCTGGACAGGTTTTTGCGTTCTCACTCTTGGAATCGGAATAAACGCGAAACGCTTTGAACAGAAATTTCCGGGTACGCCGTATCCTAAAACTTGGGAAGATCTTGCAAATCCGCTTTTCAAAGGCGAAATCGTTTTGACAAATCCTGTCGCATCTTCTACGGCATATCTTTTTGTCCAGAATCAGTTACAGCGGCTTGGCTGGGACGACGGCTGGAATTATCTTTTGACGCTTGCTCCGCTTGTAGGTCAGTTTCCTGATTCAGGAAGTGCGCCTGCAAAACTGATTGGCACAGGCGAATATGCGCTTGGAGTTTCTTATCTTCATGCGCTTGCAAAATATGCTTCGGAAGGTTTTGACATTCAGCTTGCCGCTCCGCCAAAATCTGTGGGCGATGTCGACTGCATTTCGATTATGAAAAATACAAAAAATCTTGATGCGGCAAAAAAGTTTGTTGACTTTATGCTTTCGACGGAAGCGCAGGAATTGATGAGTTCGATTGATTTTACCGTTCCTGTCAACCCGGAAGCAAAGGCTGCAAAAGGTTCAATCCCGCTGAGCGAAATTGATTTGATTGATTATGACACGAAACTTGCCGCTTCGCAAAAAGAACAAGTCCTTGAAAAGTGGAGCAAAGAAGTCAGGTAATTTGAAAAAATTTGATTTAAACAAAAACAGCAGATCTCTGTTTGCAGCCCGGTCTGTTGTTTTTCTTTTTTTAACTGTCTGCATAATTTTTCCTCTTTTCTGCGTTTTAATTTCTGTCCGCGTTTCAGATTTTACAAAAGTTTTTTCTTCTGCAAATTTTCATCAGGCGCTTAAAAATACTTTTTTTGAATGCCTTGCTTCTTCGTCAGTTTCTGTTTTAATCGGCTATGTTTTTGCGTACGCCGTCGTAAAGGGAAACATACCTTTTAAAAAGTTTTTTTCGTTTGTTCCGCTCATTCATTTGATGACGCCGCCGTTTGTCGGAGGGCTTTCGTTCATTCTGCTTTTGGGACGGCAGGGTTTTGTTACGCACCATCTTCTCGGACTGAATGTTTCGCTTTACGGTTTCTGGGGACTTTTGATTGCGCAGAGTTTGTGTTTTTTTCCAATGGCTTATCTAATCTGCATGCAGTCGCTCCTTGCGATTAATCCGAATCTTGAACAGGCGGCAAGGAGTATGGGCGCAGGGAACTTGAAAATCTTTTTTACGATTACCCTGCCATTGAGCGCGCCGGGCATTCTTTCGTCGTTTTTGTTTGTCGCCGTAAACGTTTTGAGCGACTTTGGAAATCCGCTTATCGTTGCAGGACGGTTTCGCGTTCTTGCAGTTGAAATTTATACTCAACTTACGGGCTGGCTTAATGTGGGAACAAGCGCGGTGCTTGGAATCGTGCTTATAATTCCGTCTGTGATTTTGTTTGTAATTCAGAATAAAATGCTAAAAAATTTTATGCCGAAAATTTCAAGTATCGGCGGTAAAAATTCGCTGGCGTTTGGAATTGATTTTGACTCAAAAAAATATTTCGGGCGCGCGTCGTCTTTTTTGATGACTGCGTTTGTAATTTTTATTTCGCTTTGTGTGGCGGCGCAGTTTATTGCAATCATCGTCGGAAGTTTTCAAAAACTCTGGGGCGTGAACACGAGTTTTACTCTGGAACATTTTTTTGCCGTACGTCATTATTCAAAAGGTCTTGTAAATTCTGTTTTGTTTGCATTGATTGCGGCAGTCTTGAGCACGTCGTTTGCGGCAGTTTCTTCGTACATCGTTCACAGGACGGACTCGCGTTTTAAAAACATAATCGACATTTTTTCGCAAATTCCTTCGAGTATTCCGGGAAGCCTTCTTGGTCTTGCAATCAGCATCGCTTCAAACATTTTGAATTTTCACGCCGCGCCTGTGCTGATTGTCATTGCGATGACTGTGGCGTTTTTGCCGTTCAGCTACAGAATCATCTCGCAGTCCTATGCGCAAATCAGTCTGTCGCTTGACGACAGTTCGCGCTCGCTCGGTGCAAACCAGATGCGCACTCTTTTTTCCGTGATTGCGCCGATTGCTTCAAACGGAATTTTCTCGGGCTTTATTTATGATTTTATCCGCGGTGTCGGAACTTTGAGCGCCGTCATTTTTCTTGTTTCGTTCAACACGCCGCTGACTTCGATAAACATCGTAAATCTTGCAGAGCAGGGCGACTGGGGAAAATCGTGCGCGCTTGCTTTTATTCTTACGATGATTACATTTTTAATTTTGGGAATGGGTTATGGAATTATTAAAATTAGAGAACGTAAAATTCGCTTATAAAAAAACGTCCGTTATTGACGATTTTAACCTGTCTGTTGACGAGGGAAGTTTTACGACTTTGCTCGGTTCAAGCGGCTGCGGAAAAACTACAGTCCTTCGGCTCATTTCCGGTTTTCTGAATGTGCAGGACGGCTTTATAAAAATCAACGGCGAAATTCAAAACGGAATTCTTCCGAACAGGCGAAAGGTCGGAATGGTTTTTCAAGACTATGCGCTTTTCCCTCATCTCACGGTTGAGCAAAATCTTTTTTACGGGCTGAACTTAACAAGGCCGTCAAAAGAACAGAAAGCGCAGAACGAACAGATTGTAAAAACGACTGCCAGAAACCTCGACATCGAATCTTTAATGAACCGCTTTCCCTCTGAACTCTCAGGCGGTCAGCAGCAGCGCGTTGCACTCGGTCGCGCACTTGTTTTACAGCCGAAAATTCTTTTAATGGACGAACCGCTTTCTTCGCTTGATACAAACCTGCGCCTCAAAGTCCGCGAGGAACTTAAAGAAATTCAGCAGAGGTTAAAAATTACGACTGTGTACGTAACTCATGACAGAGAAGAAGCGTTTTCGCTTTCTGACAAAATTGCCGTGATGAACAACGGAAAAATCGTTCAATACGACACGCCGGAAAATTTATACTTTAAACCGAAAAACCGCTTTGCCGC
Organism: Treponema sp.; assembly: GCF_051883275.1. GTDB lineage: Bacteria > Spirochaetota > Spirochaetia > Treponematales > Treponemataceae > Treponema_D. Next base: position 96,575 of record NZ_JBJETK010000074.1, read on the forward strand.
AGAATTTTCAGGCGCTGCAAATTTCATCCTGCAGGACGGAAAAACTTTTTTAGTACGCCCCGACTGGCTTACGCTCATTCCCGAAACTTTGAATTCCGAAGAACACAAAAACAAGAAACTTCTGTCTGGAAAAATAATTTCTTCGTCATTTCTGGGAAGCCGCGTTGAATACAAAATTCAGACAGAACAGACAGAAAGCCAGATTCTCACTGCCGAACTTTCAAGCATAAACCCAAAAATCGAAACAGGCACAAACGTCACCCTCGAAATCCTGCGCCAAGTTGAAATCGACTGACATGATACGAGTGATGCGGATTCTTTCTGAAAAAACTCCTCTCGTCAATTATTTACAACCGGAACTAGGCTTATGAAATTATCTTGGACAGTAGTGATAATCAACAGAAGTATTAGAATCAAGCTCCCAGCCGGCATCTTTAAAGCATTTTTTTCAAGTATCATCCTTTCTACTGTCGATATACCCATTTTAACATATCTCCATATTGACTTTTGATCAAAAAGTGATATATTTTAAGTATCTCATCTACCAGTTGTAGAAGGAGTTTCTGAAGACGTTCCGGTTACCGAAGCGTCTTTTGCTTTTTTAAACTGGTTATAGTGTTTTAACTGCTTTTTCAAGGCATTGTCATATTCAAGATAATAAGCAGTAATCAAAAGATTATAGTCCGCACGTTTTTCAATAATTACCAGATAACGTTCTTCTTCAAATAAAAAATGAACTCGTGAATACATCTTCCATGGTTCTTCCCAGATTTTTATTCCGTCACAATCTGAATTTGAACATGAATTCTTACATAAATAGTTTTCAATGACTTTTCGAATCCAATGTAGCCTTTCACATCTTTTAAAATCTGGCTCACGGTCTTTTACATTTTCGTAATTCTTGCAAGTAAAATGAATAAATGATTCTTCGTATCCGTCAATAATTGGTAAAAACCTTACTTTTACAATTTTACCATCAAAAAGTGGATGCGAATTAATAAAATCGTCGCGATATTTTTTATATAGAGAAGCCTCGTATTGTTTATAATCCGTATCAAAATCATACGGATTCAAAGATGGAAGCCAGCAATTATTTTGTTCCATTCTCATGTGCCTTCCATATAAAAAGATTAAATTTATCTTCACGCAACAATGTAGATTTTTCAAGAGAATAATTTGAACGCTGCTGAATAAGTTTTATCAAATCAATTTTTGTTTGGCTTCGTTTTTCACCTTCAGGGAATTTTCTATTTTTATAACAGAAAGCTCCAATCAAAATATCCGTAATTTGCATAATCTGAACTTCTTCAGAACGAATTGGTTTAACCTGTTTTACTATATTCTTAGAAAAATCATAGATAGAATTACGTATAACTTCCTGCAACTTTTGTGCTTTCTGAGCTGAATGGGTATCTTTAATATCAATAAAAATATTATACTTTTCTGTAGGTAAAAGCATAGCTTTTAACATGCTAAAGTACATTTTATAATACCAGTCATCATGTGTTTGATTGAACTCCTCGTGTTTTAAAAGGTCTTTATTTGGAATTAAAAGTCCCCTAAAATGTAAATCCTTTTCATCAAAGAAATATTGAACTAAATCTTCATAAACCAGTCGTTTTACAGGAGCAACTTTTGTCCATTTTAATTCAGCATTTACAGGAACATTATTGCGAACCTTTATTTGCTTAATCCGCTCATTTATTTCGTGCATTTTTTCTTTTGGACACCAAACTGCACCTAAAACCATTACATTGCTATTATCATGTTCAAGATGACAGCTTTCATCGCAGTAAAAATTATATTCGGTCATGTTCCTTTTTTCCTCCTTATTTTTTATTTATCTTAAACTTATACACATCAATCAATTTATTTTTTTTCACTATTATCTCCAGACAAAGAAGTAAATGTGGATAGCAAGGAACTTGTTTTTATATTCCTTCTTAATGACTTGCCTGCAATTTTCTCTTCTTCAAGCTCATTTTTATTTTCATGAATATTTTTTAAGCGTAGACAATCAGTATTTGTGCAAGGGTGATTACAGACTTTTTCACACCACCCATTATCAGACCATGGTACACGAATTGTAATATTTTGAATCAAAATTGCCTCCGATTAATCTTTTGCAGTTTTCTTGATACTTGAAATAATCCTATTTCATCACTATTTCCATCAAACTCTTATAGCCATCAACAACATCATATTTGATATTATCAGAGTTCAAGGCTTCAAAATGCTTTCGTGCACATTGAATTTTTGCACCTTCAATACCACGTAGTTGCAATGTTGACATAGAACCTTTTGTTTCTGCAATAAAATAAATATGTTTAACTTTACCTTCATAGAAAGCAATCGCCCAGTCAGGATTGTAATGTCCCATCGGTGTCGGAATAAAGAAACTGTTTGGAAGTTTTACATAAACTGCAACTTCTTCACTGGTATCAAGGTCAACGGCAAAATCTTTTTCATTCGATGAATCATATACTACATGATCATACAAGTGTTTTTTTGTCTTGATTGCATTAATATTAAGCTTGCCTTTGATTTGAGCATCTGCAAAGATTTCTTTCATATCATAAGTTTCATCAAGAACATTGTAAGTGATATGTTGTACAACAGCAGTAGCTTTTTCTTCGTTTATCAGATTTCCTGCTTTTATAATGAATTCTTCAGGATTATCCTTAAATTGATTAAAAGTAGAAGGTAATATTCCTTTAAGAATTCCAACGATTGTTTTCCTTGTAAGACTGGTTTCTTCAACCAATTTTCCAATCAAATCATATTTCACAGACTTATTCAGGCTAATTTGTGCATCTTCTGTTGAATGTGATTCCATAGCGAAAGAAGAGCCGTCTGCAAGTTTTGCTTTTGACTGAATTTCTTCAATACTTCCTGTCTTAATTGTATAAGTAACCTTTGCTACTTTTAAGTGTGTATCAAGAGCTGCAATAGCTTTCTTTATCAATTCATCTGTATCAAAATCAACAGCATAAACAGTTTTATGATTGATTCGTGACCATAATTCCTTAAATTCTTTTGAAGCAGCCTGTTTGTCATTTAAAGAAAGTGTAACATTATTTTTTCTTGTATCTTCTGGAGCAAGCAATACAGGATTATAAACAGAATCAAGAATACTGATGATTGCATCTGCATAGTCTTTTGCTTCTTCTGCAACTTCTACTGTTCCATTAGCTTTGTCAGCATAGTATTTTTCTGTAAGAACACCTTTTTTATCGATATACTGATTTATAACAAGGTCATAGAAAACTGCATCTGCAAGTTCTTTATCAATAACCTTTTTATTGCCGTCTTTATCAACAATTTCTCGATCTTTAAACAATTCTGCTGTTACTTTTACAGGTCTGTCACCAATAGCTTCTGCCAATTCTGTCTGGAGTTCTTTTGCAAAATTTTCATAACTTTCGCTGGCAATAATTGTAAGACAGTTAATGTTATGAACATCATTACCGAGAACACTTTCATCCATTCGTTCACCATTTTCATTGATACAAAGACGAAGTCCTCGGCCAACTTCCTGGCGTTTACGGATATCACTACCGCTTTGTTTTAAGGTACAAATTTGGAAAACATTCGGATTATCCCAGCCTTCGCGTAAAGCAGAATGACTAAAAATAAACCGAACTGGAGATTTTTTTGGGTCTCTGTCAAGGAGAAGTTCCTTATCTTTCATGATAAGGTCATAAGCATCAACATCGTCAGAAGTTTTTTCTTTTCTGTCGCTTAGTTTTGATTCTGTAAAATGACCTTTTTTGTCCTGGCTGAAATACCCTGCATGAGTCTTTTTCACATCAATGGAATCAAGGTAAGCTAGATATTCTGGATATAATGCTAATTCTTTTTTTGCTTCTTCCACAACCTCTGCATATTGTTCCTCAAATATATCTGCATACTTACCATTGCTATACTCGCTGGCACTTCCATAAACTTGGTAATTCGCAACTTCATCAATGAAAAACAATGAAAGGACTTTTATACCTTTGTAGAATAACTGACGTTCGCGTTCTAAATGTGCTTTAATCGTTTCTCTGATTTGAATAGTGCGTATATTATCTTCATTTTCTTTACCAGTAACTTCACCAGAAAAGAGCTTAATTCCATTCATAAACTCAAGTGAGTTATCGCGGCCATCAATTCGTGTAACTATAAAATTGTTTTTATATTCTTCACGGCCGTTAGAGTTATCATAAAGGTTATATCCTTCATTCACAGTACGGGTAATTTTCTTAGTACCAGTTGCTGTATTAAAATTAAACTCAATTGTTGCCGTTGGATTACCAGAACTAAGATTAATTCCTGCCAGATAAATATAGCTATCTGTGGAAGAAGTTCCGTTCTGCATAATTCCTGTAACTCTAATCTTTTTTACCAGCCGCTTGTTATATGCTTCCATTGCATCCAAACGAAAAATCATATTGTAATTTTCACGGTGAGTTGCAGAATAGCGCAAAGTCATCAGTGGATTGAATTCCTTAAGACGTTCGCGTGTTTTTTCACCTTCCACAGACTGCGGTTCATCAATAATAAGAATTGGATTTGTTTTTGCGATAACGTCAATAGGTCGGCGGCTGCGGAATTCATCCAGCTTCATATAAATACGGCGCGCATCTTTTCCAGTTGCATTGAATGCCTGACTATTGATAATCATCACATTAATAGAACTATCTGAAGCAAAATGTTCAATGTCCGTAAGTCTAGTTGAATTATAAATGAAATAACGGATTTTCTTTTGATAGTTCAGGGTAAAATAATCTTCTGTTGTCTGGAAAGTTTTATAAACACCTTCACGAATTGCTATTGAAGGAACAACGATAATAAATTTGCACCAGCCGTAAGCCTTGTTCAGTTCATACATTGTTTTGATATAAGTAAAAGTTTTACCGACACCAGTTTCCATCTCAATGGTAAGATTATATCTGCCGAATAAATGGTCATCCGGCTTGAGCTGATTCTTACGCTGAATTTCATTTATTTTCTCAAGAATCTTCCGGTCATTTAATTCTTGAACAACGGGATTATTATTCCATCCTGTAAATTCAAATCCATGCATTACATTACCGGCATCCATTCTGTATGAGTTTGAGGCATAAGGCTGTCCGCTAAAAACATCTACAACTGCTTTTGCTGCATCTGATTGGAAAGTTTGGTCTTTATATTGAATTTTCATTTTACTAAAATCTCCCAATAGCCACCGTTTGAAGGACCTCTATGTAAAACTTTGTCCTTCATTGCAGCAAGATTTTTTAATACAGCACGCTTTGAGATGCCTATTGTATATGCAATTTCTTGCGTTGTTATTTTATTATTTGCCGTTATAAGTTCTAAAATTCGTTCAGGTGTTTTTGGTGAACTTTTTGATGAACTTTTTGGTGAACTTTTTGGTGAACTTTCAACTTCCATGTCAGTTATTGGGCAGTTATTGGGCAACTTTTCGCTTTTTGGGGCAGATTTCGGGTTGTTATTGGGGAATTCTCTAATTTCTCCGCTTCCTGCTGGAATGTCAGTCTCACTTGTGGTTGGCTCTACAAAATGGAATGTAGTGCAAATGGCATCCCCTAACTGCTCATATTCAGGCGGATTCAGATTCTGTACTTTCAAAGCAGCGCAAATTTTTTCAATGCCACGTCCCCAGCTTTCAATCTCGCCAGCACGGAAAAAAGCATTTGCAATTTCCGGGTTATATGGTCGGCTCCCATGTTTTTGAAGGAATTTTGCTACAGTCCATCCGTTTGGAAGCATTGCATCGTTCCAAATAACGACTTTATTCTTGTAAACACGAATTTGAATAGGAACACAGCCACCATAGTTTTTATGTATTATTGCATTCAAAAGAGCTTCACGCATAGCGGCTTTAGGTATACAGAATTCTTCAATGCGCTGAATGCCTTCGTAGCGAATAAAGGCCTTCATGTATTTGAAAAAAATGAGTTCCATGAGCCTGTCAATCTGTTCAAACAAATTTCCATGTATTTCATCTTGAAAAAGAATATCCGCATCATTATTAAAATATCCAATTTTAATATAAGCCCCTGTTACATAACGCTCAGGGTCTTTGTGGAATAAAAGAATTGCGCCGCGTTTTAATTTGTCGTCTTCAATAAGACGAAGTTTTTCAAGAAGTTCTGTGTCGCTTAGATTTATATCGTCCTCATCAAGACGTTTAGCCTTCCGTGCTTTTTTACGGAACAATTCAAAAGCTTCGTGGTCAAGGTCTGCAATTTTTGAACGAGGCTCGGTAATGGCATCCCATGTAAGCCCCATTTTTTTTAGCAGGAAATTTGTGAGTGCATTACCTTTTAACTCCTGTTTAGTGCTGCCACTTCTATAATGAAATTCTCCCTTGTAGCTTACAGGATTTTTGTAAGGTTCAACTTGTATCTGAAGATAATCTTTTGTTTCATCTTGCAATAGATTTACGTCAACCATAATGCCAAGAATATCGCGGACTTTGTTAGGAATATCTTCGAGTAAGGTTTTTGCATTTTCAAGACCCACAACTTCTGCTTTATCATTCACGCCAATATACAACGTGCCCCCCTGTGCATTTGCAAAGCCGCAAATCCACTTGAGATATTCGTCACGCCAGATTTCCTTAAATTCGATATTTTGCATTTCATCATATTGAATTTTCATATCAAATTTCTCCCTATATCACCTTCACGCTTGTCTCAGGGCTAATCATTTTGAAAATTTCAAATACGTTGATTTTGCTTGCGCTGTTGCTGAATGAACTGTCCCGGAATACTGCACGAAGTGGCTTTTTGCGGGCAATTTCTTTTACAACTTCTTCTGATATGTCTTCATTAAAGCAGGCTACCAAATCTCCGTTGTTATAGGTGTGAACTGTAAATTTGCCAATAGTTTCTGATGTATATGGTAATGAAAGCGGAAGTCCCCAATCCAAAAGACAGCCGAAAAGAAGGTCTAAATCATTTCTGTCTTCCTTGATGTTACTTTCTAATCCTTCAAGTTTTCCCTGGTCATATTCTGAAGCAGCATAGTAAACATCTTTCATATTGCTGTCGTCTACTTTGAGAACGCGGAAACCGATGTCGAGTTTGTAGTTGTCAGTTTTCAGCTGGGAGTTATCAGAGTTTTCGTTAGTGATGTTGTCATTTTCAGTTTCTTCGTGAACAGCGTTAGCTGTGAACAAATCCGCTTGTTCTTTATTTTTTAACAAACGGATTTGCTCAGGATTAACATCCTTCGCGGATTTTATTGTATTCAGAATCTGCTGACCTGCACGGCGGATGCGTTCTTTGCCGATTTCACAGATGTTTTTGTAACCTGCTTTGCAGGCTTCTGATTTTTCATCACAAACTTCTGGCAGCTGAACCATGATGAACTTACGGTTTCCGCCATCTTCTGCGTTGAGTTGCATTACTGCGTGGGCGGTTGTGGCAGAGCCGGAAAAAAAGTCGAGGATAATAGCATCTGGTTCATCCATAGAAGCTACTTCAATATATTCTTTTAATAATCCTGTTGGCTTAGGGAATGAGAACATTTTCCTTCCCATTAATGATTCAACTTCAAGAGTTCCTCTTCGACTTGAATATTTCGTATCCATCAACAAGGAGCGAATAGTTTTTTTTGTTAATCTAGATTTCTGAACTATTCGATAATCATTATTCTCATTACGATAGCCAACAATTTCTCCATTTAAGTTTTTTTGTGCTAATTCCTTTCCCCATCTCCAAACATGAGATAAACCTTCTTTTGCTGTTTTGACAGGATAAACTTCTACCCATCCATCTTTTTTTTCTAACCCAATTTCAAGGAAGCCATTATCTAGTTCTTTATTAGGATTTACATAAAATGGATAATATAAGTTTGGTCGATTACTTGGATTAAATGAAATATTTCCATTGTATAAAGGATAAATATTAAATCCACCGTCCTTGTCAGTGTATTTAAATTCTTTTTCTAAATCATTTAATTGATATGTTTTACATAGATTCATATTCTTACAATACATCAAACAATATTCATGCATTTTTGCCATGTGTCCATAATCGATTGCACTAGGAGATGAATTTATAATATACATGCCTATATAATTTGATAATCCAAATACTTCATCACAGATTTTTTTTAAATTATCTTGTTCATTATCATCAATACTTATAAAAATAACCCCGTCATCACTCAGCAGATTTCTTGCAAGCAAAAGCCTGCTATAAATCATTGAACACCAATCACTATGAAATCTTCCATTTGTATCAGTGTTCTTAAACATACGGTTGCCTTCTTCATCATACTGACCGCTTTCTTCTGACCACTGTTCACTGCTTGCGGCAAAATCATCTCTATAGATAAAATCATTTCCCGTATTATACGGTGGATCAATATAAATCATTTTCACTTTTCCAAGATAGCTTTCCTGCAAAAGTTTTAGGACTTCAAGATTATCACCTTCAATATAAAGATTCTCTGTCTTATCCCAATCAACAGATTCTTCCTTGCAAGGTCTAAGAGTTTTACGAATTGGTTTATTTGCTTCAACAATAGCAGCGTTCTTTCCAACCCAAGTAAATTCATAGGCTTCATCTTTATCTGCAATTTCATCACTAAGCATCTGCTGCAACAATTCAAAGTTTACAGCTTTCTTTAGTTTTCCATTTTCATCTTTTGCTTCCGTAATGCAGTTTGGAAACAACTGTGAAATCTTATCTATATTTTTCTGTGTCATATCCGGTGTTTCAAATTTCGGTTTGTTCATTTTTGTTCTCCTGTATAAAGTTTTAACAATCGGATTTGTTCAGACCTAACGGTCTTCACTCTTTTTCACGTGAGCATCGTTAGATGCGAGCAAATCCGTTTGTTTTTCTCCTGTATAAAGTTTTAACAATCGGATTTGTTCAGACCTAACGGTCTTCACTCTTTTTCACGTGAGCATCGTTAGATGCGAGCAAATCCGTTTGTTTTTCTCCTGTATAAAGTTTTAACAATCGGATTTGTTCAGACCTAACGGTCTTCACTCTTTTTCACGTGAGCATCGTTAGATGCGAGCAAATCCGTTTGTTTTGTTCTCCTGTATAGGGTTTAACAATCGGATTTGTTCAGACCTAACGGTCTTCACTCTTTTTCACGTGAGCATCGTTAGATGCGAGCAAATCCGTTTGTTTTTCTCCTGTATAAAGTTTTAACAATCGGATTTGTTCAGACCTAACGGTCTTCACTCTTTTTCACGTGAGCGCCGTTAGATGCGAGCAAATCTGTTTGTTTTTTCTTCTCCTGTATATTCCTAATATTTTTGTTGTCATTTTCAATATTACATGCTATATTACTATCAGATCCATTTAAGGTGAAAGCGGGCTTCATGCCATGCGTTGCGAAAGCAACCTAGCCTTATATCGGGTCTATTTTTTTTGCCTCCAACGGATTTTTTGGTGTGTAATAATTATTTGGATATTTATCAAAATCGAAAATATCATGAATTAAATTAATCTTTTCCTTTATATAATTGTAATACCTAAAATCATTGTTCTGATATGCTCGTTGTACAGTCCATAAGATATAATCAGCAGACTGTAACAGTGTTATTTCTGAAGTTTGCTGGATAAAAGTCCTTATTTTGCTTTTATTCTTTTGACCCCATTTTTCTTCAAACCTAGAAATTGACTTTTGAACAGCATCTGACATATTTTTCTGTCTTACAGTATTTCCCATAGCAGAAAAATATAAATCAATTTCACTGTAGAGATGCAATCTGTTTTCAAGTAATTTTGCAACTAAATATTCATATAATTTAGCAGACTGCAAGTCAAACTTTTTTCTGAATAAGTCCTCTTTTTTTCTTGCAACAATGCAATAAAAGGTGAAATCTGATTTCTTTAAAAGTCTGAATACTTTTTCCCTAACTTCCTGACAATCATCTGTTGCATGAAACATCTTTGCAGTTTTTTTTATTGAAGGAATTTCTTTGTAATAATCATCATTGATAATTTCTTTCCTTAGGTTTTCCAAAGCCTTAGAAAGTTCCTTTGGATTCTTTGACTCAAAATATCCCACCATGAATACTTTTGAAGCCTGACCTTTTTCAATGAGATTAACGCCTTTTCTTCCTAAAATATTTGGATCTCCGGCTTCATCAAAATAATAATTGACTTTTATATTTTCAGTTTTCTTCATAATTACTACACTGATATTCCATATTTATTTTTATCGGTTAAAACGATTTAATTTTTCTGTTATCTATGGGAGCACCGTTAGATGCGAGCAAATCTGTTTGTTCTTTTTTCTTCTCCTGTATAAAGGTTTGACAATCGGATTTGTTCAGAGCTAACGCTCTTCACTCTTTTTTACGTGAGCATCGTTAGATGCGAGCAAATCCGTTTGTTCATTCTCCTGTATAGGGTTTAACAATCGGATTTGTTCAGACCTAACGGTCTTCACTTTTTTTCACGTGAGCATCGTTAGATGCGAGCAAATCCGTTTGTTCTTTTCCTGTATAAAGGTTTGACAATCGGATTTGTTCAGAGCTAACGCTCTTCACTTTTTCTATGAGAGCATCGTTAGATGCGAGCAAATCCATTTGTTCATTCTCCTGTATAGGGTTTAACAATCGGATTTGTTCAGACCTAACGGTCTTCACTCTTTTTTACGTGAGCATCGTTAGATGCGAGCAAATCCGTTTGTTCATTCTCCTCGTATATTAATGTTATTGAATTATCTTATTCGATTTGGGATAGTATAC
>NZ_JBJETK010000075.1:0-37420 GCF_051883275.1 Treponema sp.
ATCGGGTCATATGTCACGGGTATACTATCCCAAATCGAATAAGATAATTCAATAATATTAATATACGAGGAGAAAATTGTTTATGAATAAATGTAATGAAAAGATTTTAAAATACGAGCGCGCATTGTCTTTGCTGACTGAAGGAACTGCTGAGAGAAATCAGGAACAGATAAAAGACGGGCTGGAACTTTTTGCTTCAATGGAAAATCCTGCTGATGAAAGGGAAGAAAATGCGGTGCGAAAAATTTTTGAAGTGATTTTAAGAAAGGAATTATATGATTTGGCGTTTGTTCCGGGGATGATTAAAAAGCTTGCGGAACAGGGGAACGCTGTAGCGCAATGCCGTCTTGGCTGGATGTATATGGAAGGCCGCGGCGTAGAACAGGACTTAAAGAAAGCCGTTGAGTGGTACAGAAAAGCGGCAGAGCAGGGGAATGCTTCCGGTCAGTGTAATCTTGGCAGGAGGTATGAATACGGACAAGGCGTAGAGCAGGATTATGAGGAAGCCGTCAAGTGGTACACAAAATCAGCAGAACAGGAATATGCTCCTACAAAAAAAGCTGCAAAAAAAGCCCTTGAAAGATTAGCAGAGCAGGGAAATTATGATGCAGAAGAAGCACTTGAAAAATTGAAAAAAAAGTAATTCATTTTACATCAAATGCAACCGTTGGCAGATGCTGAATCAAGTTCAGCATGACAGGGTGTTGTCATTCCGAACTTGTTTCGGAATCTATGCATTGTATACATGCAGATGCTGAAACGAGTTCAGCATGACATATACTGTATACAGCATGACAAGCACTGTATACAGCATGACATGGGGGCGGTTTGTGGCATGATGATGCTTTATAACTGTCATTCCGAACTTGTTTCGGAATCTATGTGGTTACAAGACACGGATACTGAAATAAGTTCACAGATGCTGAAACGAGTTCAGCATGACAATGTAGTGTATACAGCATGACGATGCGCTGTATACAGCATGACAATGCACTGTATACAGCATGACAAGCACTGTATACAGTATGACGGGGTTTTAGACAGTGGAATTTTCCGGGGCTGAATGAATCTGCTTTAGCCGTTGTCAAGAATTGAAATTTATCCTATTATTACCCATGATATTGTGGAAATCTTAAAGAGCATCAGCTTTTTGAAGTTTCCTTGTGATAGTGGGTTGTCTTTATGGAAGATTCTAAGCGGAAAAAAAAGAACTCTCCTGCAACGCTGAGAAGACAGAGTCTGTGCATTGCCCTTGGGTTCATGCTTGTTTTTGACAGTGTTTTTTTTGCATTGCTGAATATAGAATTTTTGCATCTTAATTTAAAGGAACTGTGGCCTGTGATTGTTATAAACGCCGGGCTGGCTTTTCTTGTTTCTGACTTGTTCATCTATAGAAAAATACGGACTGTTTTCTTGTTCCCGTCGGCGGCGCTTTTTATTCTGGGAGTTATTTTCCTGCTGTTTTCCCTGCACCTGTTTCATATTTCATTCGTTAAATTTATTTCTGTTTTCTGGCCTATAGTCCTCTTTGTTCTTGGAATTCTGCTTATCCTTGTTTATGGCGTCCAAAGAATGAACGGCGAGGAATTTCCGTATATGACTGATGATTCCTCGGAAGACAGTTTTTAGAGTTTAAAACAGCCTGGAACGGTATGCTGTTTTGCGGTGTTTCAGAAAAGGTGCCTGAAAAAACGCGGCGCTCTTTTGCTGAAGGGAACTAAAAAGATATAGGGGTGCCTTGGAAAATTCCTTTTTCCGGGCGGCTTCCATAATCAGGAAAGAATTTCTTTATAATAGAAGAATGCGCGGAATTTTTTATTCCTTTTTGGTTATTGTATTATCATTTGTTTTCTCTTGCGCCTCCGCGCCGACTTCAGAAAAAGCGGAACTTTCTTCTGTTTCCGTTCAGTCTGTTCCGTCAAAGAACCGTTCTTTTTTTTCTTCTATTAATAAAGAAACAATGCGCCTTGTTGAAATAGGCTCTCCGTGGAGTTTCAGGCAGGCGGCGGCTTCTATCCACAGGACTTCGCAGGATGACTACACGGAGGCTGAGCGGTGTCTGCTCTATATTTCCGCCGAGATTATGAAAATTGCATGGCCGTCTGAAAATATCACCTGGACTGTGCCGCCGCTTTCAAGATACAACCAGTACACCGGGGCTATCGAGAGTGCAAAAAAGGGAATTTATGACTTGAGCACAAGCGGCTCTGATTTTCTTTCTGTTGTGCTTCCTTCTCTTGCCCTGCTGACTTCTCCCGAAACAATGTCGGGCTATTATTCCCGGGCGGAGCAGTCTTTGAAGGCGGCGCTTGAGATGTGCCCTGATTCTGTGCTTGCGAATTACCTCATGGGAACTCTCTGCCTTGGAAAAAATGACAGTGAAAACGCGCTCTTGTACTTCAAGGCAAGCAACGGAAAGTATTCCGGCGGAAACAAGGAAATCCTAAAGGCTGTTGCGCAGTCATGTTTTCTCACCGGCCGCTATGAGCTTGCCCTTTCGTTCGGGGAAGAGCTTCTTTCGCATTTTCCGCAGGACATAGAGATTTTAAAGACCTGCGCCCAGGCAGCATACAGCCTCGGGGATTTTGACAAGACAGAGGGCTTTGTTGTCCGTGTTCTTCTTCTGGAGCCTGACAATACAAGCTATGTTCTTCTCCGCGCGAAAATCCTCATGGAAAAGCAGGACTACATAAGGGCCTCTTCGCTTCTTGATGCTGTTGAAAAGCGCAATATGCTTTCCCGCGAATACTACATTCTCCGCACACAGCTTCTCCGCGACTGGAGCAAGAATAATGCCGCCGCAATAGAAACGGCCGCAGAGGCACTCAGGCTTTATCCTGACGACACGGAAACTATGCTTGTGGCGGCAAAGACGGCCTCTGTTTCGGGGCTTGTCGTGAATGGAATTTCCGCCCTTGAGCTTTCGCAGAAGGTTCTTCAAAAGGATTCCGGGAATATTCAGGCGATGGAAATTCTTCTGGAGGAATACATAAAAAAATCTGAATTCACAAAGGCATATTCGCTCAGCTCTGCCCTGATTCAGATTCCTGCCGCCAGAAAAACATCGCTTTTCAGCCATATTGACATCTGCCTTGCCCTCAAGAAAAACACCGAGGCGATGGAGCTTGCAAAAAAGGAATACGATGATAATCCTGCTGACGAAGATTCATGCATGGCATATATAAAAGTCCTTTTTGCCACCGGGCAGGAAAAGTCTGCGCTTCAGCTTATTTCCGCGCTGCTTCCTTCCGCCGGCTCAAGGATGAAAAGCTTTTTGTACTTTGAGCGCAGCCGGGCGCAGATTTCGGAAGAGGCAGTGCTTGCAGATCTTAGGGCAAGCCTTACCGCAAATCCGCGCAACAAGGATTCCCTCTACAGGCTCTATGAATTGTACTATGCAAAAAAAGACTGGAGGCGGGCGCAGTATTATCTGAAGCAGGTTGTCGCCCTTGACCCTTCAAATTCCGTGTATCTCCGCAAGAACTCCGAGCTTGAAAAGCTTCTGGGCAAATAGCCGCCGTTCCGCGGAAACTATTTTTTTTCACTGCTAAAAACCTTCCCTTTCATTCTCTTGTAAAATTATCTGAATAATGTTATTCTGTGTCATGTTTTTAAGCAGGTTCGTGAGGGTGCTTTTCGGACGGCTTGAAAGCTCTCAGGGCATTTTCTAAAAAAATCGGCAAGATGAATTTTTAGAGGCGGCCTTGAAAAACGCCGGATAATAGAAGTGCGGATTATTCGGTGTAAAAAATAATATCTGCTATTCAGTATTTAGGAAATACGGAAAATAGCAAGGGAGCTGTGGTTAATCGCAAAAAGTGTTAATCATCGCTTTCTTAAATTATTTGCAAAAGGAAGGATTTGATATGTTGAGCAATTCACTTTTGTTGCAGAGCGCGGATGCCATGGGCGGCGGCTTTGGAATGTTTCTGCCTTTAATTCTTATCATGGGAATTATGTACTTTTTTATGATTCGTCCGCAGAATAAAAAGCAGAAAGAGCTTCAGAAAATGCTTGATGCGCTTCAGAAGGGCGACAAGGTTGTTACTATTGGTGGAATTCACGGAACTGTAAGCTCGGTAAAAAAAGATTCAGATATCATCGTTGTAAAAGTAGATGAAAACACAAAGATTGAATTCAGCCGCTCTGCTATTTCATCTGTAGTTTCTGACAAGCCTGCTCAGAAATCAGAGGAAAAAAAGAGCGCAAAAAAACAGAAGGAAGAAAATAAATCTGGCTCTGATAAAAAATCTTCCGAGGATTCAGAGGAAAAGAAAGATGAGTAAGAAAAGCCGTCTTTTTATGATTATTGCGGTGCTGGCTTTGTGCTTTGCATTTTTGTGGCCTTCAATCAGCTGGTATGTCCGCACGCCAAAAGAGGACAAAGTGCTTGCATTAAGCTCTTTGGAAAATATCAAGGATTATTCAACTTTTAAAGCCAGCTCCGAGGTGAAAAAACTTGTTGAGGCTGTAAAGGAAAATCCGGACGCTCCTGTGCCAGAGGATTGCCAGTGGCTCATCGAGCAGGCAAAAAAGAACTACAAGGCTTCGGGCGAAAAAGCTCCTTCTGTGATTCTTTTGAAGGATGCTCTCAATTCATTTGAGTCCAAGCCGGAGCTTGCTTCTTTTATTGAAGGTGTTTACAGAAAAAAAATCCTGAAGATAAAAAGCTTTTATAGGAATTCAGTAAAGCTCGGTCTTGACCTTTCAGGCGGAATGAACGTAATTGTAAAGGCTGACCTTGACGCTGTAGTGGCAAAGCAGGACGGAGCTGTTGACGCGGCTGTTTTGAAGTCTGAGGCTATGGCGCAGGCTATTGAAACTCTTACAAGCCGTATTGACCGCTTTGGCTTGAGTTCTCCTACAATCAGACAGCAGGGCGAAGACAGAATTTACATAGAGCTTCCGGGTTCTGCCGAGGCTGACCAGATTAATTCTATAATCCAGGGCCGCGGTATTTTGAATTTCCGCCTTGTGGACCGTGCGGCAACAGACAGCTTCAATATGTATTATTATACCAACGAGCGTGAGTCTGTGTTTGATGCGCGCGGAAATCTGATTGACCCTTCTATTATTCCTGATGACTGCGATGTTTTCGGCTACTATGAAACTGACGAATACGGTCTTGACCAGCGGATCGGGTATCTTGTTGTAAAGAAGGAAATCGCGCTGGACGGAAAGCACATAAAATCCGCGGATGTTGCTTCTGAGGAGCTTACAGGCCGCCCTACGGTTGTGTTCTCTCTTGACTCCGAAGGCACTGATATTTTTGGAAAGTTTTCAGCTGCCCATGTCGGCCAGGAGCTTTGTATTGTCAGCGATAACAAAATCAAGTCAAATGCTGTTTTGCAGAGCGCCATTCTGGACGGACAGGTTCGCATCACTGGAAATTTCGGGCAGCGTGAGGCTTTGAATTTAAGAAAGGTTTTGCAGACTGCCTGGCTCGATGTTCCGCTTTCAGTTGAAAGCCAGCAGGTAATTGGAGCTTCCCTTGGAGAACAGGCAATCAGGCAGGGACTTTGGGCTGTTGCGGCGGGTCTTGTTTCGATTATGCTGTTCATGCTTGTGTGGTATCACGGCTCTGGAATAAATGCATGTATTTCCCAGGTCTTGAACCTCTATATTATGTTCAGTATTTTGAGCGCATTCAATCTTACTATTACATTGCCGACTGTTGCAGGTATGATTCTTACAATAGGAATGGCGACAGATGCGAATGTTATTATTTTTGAGCGCATAAAGGAAGAGCGCCGTCTTGGAAAAGACAGAGTTTCAAGTATTGCGATTGGATTCGATAATGCAAAGTGGGCAATTATGGATTCAAACATCACTACATTTATTGCGGCGATGTTTATGGCGCAGTTTGGAAGCGGTGCCGTGCAGGGATTCGCAGTGAGCCTTGCCATCGGTGTTGTTTCAACTGTGTTTACTGCTCTGGTTGTTTCTAAGCTTATATTTGATTTCCAGACTGAAGTTCTAAAAATAAAGAATATCAGCATTGGCTGGGGGATAAAATAATGAAAACAGTAAAGAAATTCAGTAAAGCGTTTCCTGCCTGCGCTGTTTTGAGTTCAGTTTTGATTCTGTTTGGAATCGCAGGATTTTTTATCCGTGGAATAAATTTCGGCATTGATTTTGTGCCGGGTCTTTTAGAGGAAGTCCGCATTGCTCCTGCCGCAGTTGAAGTTTCATATTCCGGCTCTGCAAATGTGGGGCTTGGAATTTCAAGCACAGGCCTGGAGCTTGTTATAACAGGAACCAGCTCTGAAAACGAAACAAAATTTTTCTCTTATGCACAGAATCCAACCGTAAAGGACATTGCGGCTTCTCTTTCTGAAGTGGAAGGCGTGACTGTTTCTGTGAAGGGGTCTGAGAATGCAGACTCATACGGAATTTATCTTGACAGCTCTTCAACTTCAAGGCTTTCCAAAAATGATCCTGTTCTGCTTTATGTTTCTGATGAGTCGAACGTAGTTACTGTTGATGAAGTCCGCGCTGCTCTTGCTTCTGAAAATGTTGTGGTAAAGGAGCTTGGCGATGCTTCATCCAGAAGCTTCCAGATTCGCGCGGCAATTTCAAAGACTTCTGCTTCATCTGATACACTTCAGTCGGAAATTATGGGCTCGCTTAAAGCCCGTTTCGGCGAAGACAATGTTGCAATTATAAAGACTGATTTTGTAGGCTCTGGATTTTCCAGCAGCAATGGGATGAAGTCTGTTATTCTTGCAGTGTTTACTCTTTTTGTAATCTGGCTTTACTGTTCCGTGCGCTTCCACTGGGATTTTGCGCTTGGCGCTATAATCGGTCTTGTTCATGACTGCTTTATAATGTTTACGTTCATTTCCTGGTTCCAGATTGAATTTTCTGCGACAAGCTTTGCGGCTGTTCTTACAATCTTTGGATATTCTATAAACGCCACTATTGTTATTCTTGACCGTATCCGCGAGAACATACGCCTTGTTCAGACAAAGAGTTTCAATGACATTTTGGACGCTTCAATTTCTGGAACAATAACCCGTTCTGTTATTACAACTGTGACAACGCTGTTTGCTTCTGTTTCGCTTTTGATTTTTACTTCTGGAAGCATAGAGAATTTTGCGGCTATTCTTACTGTGGGACTTCTTTCTGGCTGCTATTCTTCTATTTTTATTGTTTCAGGCTTTATTTCCCTGATGAGACGCCATTGGGAGCCGGGCGAATTTTCCGCTCATGTAAGGCCTCATACAGGCAAGAAAATTGTTGCTTCGTTTAATTCGGCGCAGAATGTATAAATCCGCGCGCTGACTGTTATTGAAGCGGCGCCTTGAATTTCCGGGGCGCTGCTTTCAGGCCGTGACATTTTTGAGAAGCCCGGAAATCTTTTGGTTTTTCGGTGCAGCTCTTTTTGTTGCGGCTTTTTCTTTTTTCTCGGAGTTTTTTTGAAAGTTATTCGTGCCAAGGTTCTGGGGTTCTGCATAGGTGTCCGGCGTGCTGTTGAAACTGCCTATGAGGCTCTGGAAAATTCAAAAGGAAGTGAAGGGCGCAGGGTTTTTACGCTCGGGCCTCTGATTCATAATCCGCTTGTAATGGATTCTCTAAGAAAAAACGGCGCTGAAATTCTTGAGCCTTCCTCTCTTGAGCTGGCGGGAAAGAATTCTGTTGTTGTAATCCGGGCGCATGGAACAACACCCCAGACTGTGCGCGCTCTTGAGGAAATGGGAGCGGAAGTCCTTGATGCCACCTGTCCGCGTGTTCACCTGAGCCAGAAGCGTGCCGCTGAATGGGCTGAAAAAGGCTTTCTGGTTGTGATTGCGGGCGACAGAAACCACGGAGAGGTTGTGAGTATTTCAGGCTACGCGGAAAACAGTTTTGTTGTGGTTGAAAATGCGGATGAGGCGCGCGGAATTGAGCTTCCTGAAAAAGCTGTCCTGATTGCACAGACAACTTTCAGCCCCGTGGAATTTGAAAAGATAGCTTCTGTGCTGCAAAAGAAAAATCCGTTGATTCAAATATTCAATTCAATCTGCTCTGCTACAATGGAAAGACAGAATGCGCTCAGGGAGCTTTCTGAAAAAACAGAGGCTGTACTTGTTATCGGCGGAAAAAATTCCGCAAACACAAGGAGGCTTTATGAAACCGCATCTTCAATTTGTGCGAACACTGCATTGATTGAAGATGCCAGTGAAATTCCCGGCAATTTTTTTGACTTTGGGACTGTGGGGCTGACAGCCGGAGCGAGCACCCCGGATTTTGTGATAGACGAGGTGGAGCGCGCTCTGCTTGAGCATCATTTAAATTAGTTTTAATTTGTATTATAATCAGGGAACTTCTGGCTGGCACTTGAGCCGTTTGATTTACATTCAGGCTGCTCAGTGTTTGCCTGAAGCTTCAAAAAATATTTGAAAGTGAATTTTGGGAGACTCCCTTATTGCGTGTCCGTTTGCGCGGACAAACTGCATAGCTTTTAAAGATGAAACTTTTCTTTGCTGTGTGTTTTTAAGGGATAGGTGTCCTTGATTTTGGAGGTTTATTTTATGAAAAAGATAATTTTGGCTGCTGCCCTTGCTGCCTGTGCGGCCGGGCTTTTTGCCTACAATCCGCCCTATGGAGGCGAGGATCTTTTCAGGCTTACCCATCCTGAGCTTATGTCCGGAGCGGCTTCTGCAACAGGCGGCCCTCTCTTTACTGTTGTTCCTGCTTCTATAGCCTATAATCCTGCGCTCACTGCTGGCGTTCAGCGTGCCGACATTGATTTCAGCGGAACTGTGTTCATTAATTTTGACAAGATAGAAATTGAAGGCGAAAGCAGCGATAAGACTGCTGGCGGCGGTTTTCAGGCCGGAATGATTATTCCCACAAAGTGGTCTGTTTTTTCCCTGACTGCGAGCGGTGTTTATGCTGATTTTTACGGAATGAATCTGCGTAAAACTATTGTCGTTCACGGCGGCGCATCAAAGGAAGTCACTGACAATCTTTCGCTTGGCGCGAATGTATACGGCGGACTCTATATGGGCAGCGGCTCTGATTTTTCCATTGGAGTTGATGCGGGCGCGCTTTATAAGCTGAGCAGCTTCAGCGTGTTCAAGAATCCAAGGGTGGGAGCTTCTCTTCTCAATATAGGAAAGCCGGCGGACTATGACACAATCGGAATTGATGAAAAAGAGGATTCTTCTGCATATCCGTCTGTTCTTACTCCGAGAGTTTCATTTGCATCGAATATTTTTGAAGCCCGTGATTGGACAGGCGCATTCAGCACGGATTTTTCGTTTCCGTTTTTTCAGAACTGCGTAATGGATTTGGGGCTGGGATTTGAGTACAACAATTTTATAAAGCTGTCAGTTGGCTGGCAGGCAAACATCCGTGAAATATCAGAAGGAAAGTCTGACGGCGTGAACTGCTTTTCCGTCGGAGTTTCAATCAGGCTTGGTGTTACCTCAAAGCGTATTTCGCAGACCAACGCTGACTGGGAAAAAAGCGAAGTAACTCCATGTCTTGCAACACAGACTTTGTATTCTAAAATTCAGGCTGTGAGTTTCGGCGCAAGAATTGACCTGGGGCTTAAAGACACTGAGGCGCCTGAAATAATTGTTTGGGATGAGGAATAAAAATGAAAAAATCGACTGGAACATTTTTTGCGGCATTTGCCCTGTGCTCTATGGTTGGACTGGCATCCGAGCTTTTTGCCGAGCCTGGAGTTTCATATATTTCACCTAATAACGACGGTGTTCAGGACACTCTTGAAGTGCCCCTGAAAATCCGCGACAAGCGATATGTAAAGGAATGGAGCTTTGTTGTCACAGATGAAAGCGGAGCTGTGGTAAGAACAATCGGAAACAAAATTTCGCTTCCTTCAAAATTTACTTTTAAGACATTCTGCAAAACTCTTATAGCTCCCAAGCGCGGAGTCGATGTTCCTGCTTCAATTATCTGGAACGGATTTTTGGACGACGGCTCCCTTGCAAAGGACGGAACTTATTATTATCAGTTTACGGCATGCGATGACAATGGAAACACAGCTTCCACTTCAAAGATGGCGGTTATTGTCGACAATACTCCGCCGCAGATAAACCTTGCAAAGCTTGAGGGCGCAGACAAGATTTTTGGCGAAGGAAGCAAGGTTGTCCTGAAAATCCGCCAGTCAGGCTCAGAGGAAAAGCTTTGGACTGCAAAAATTACAGATGCGAACGATTCTGTTGTGCGCACTTTTAAGTGGGAAAATTCTTCTCCGCTGGAAGTTGAATGGAACGGAACGGATGAAAACAAGTCGATAGTGCCTGACGGAATTTACAACTACGAAATTACTTCCACTGACTTGGCAGGAAACGTTTCTGAAAAGGCGCGGATTTCAAATATTATTTTTTCCGCAGAAAAACCTGAGATTGCAGTTTCAATAAACGGCTCCAGGTATTTTGCTCCGGCTCCGAAAGGCAGGGTTTCAGAGGAGCGCAAGACAATGCAGTTTTCTGTTGCAATTCCTTCGCCTGCTGCAAGCGTGAATTCGCTCAAGGACTGGCAGATTGCCATCGTCGGAAAAAACAGCGACACTGTATATTATTCAAAGTCCGGAAAAACAAATCCGCCGTCACTGTTTCAGTTTGACGGAAAAACTGATTCCGGGGCAGACCTTCAGGACGGAGAATACCGTGCAAGGATAAGCGCGGCGTATCTGAATGGATATGAGCCTGAGCCTGTTTATTCTCCTGTTTTTGTTGTTGACAATGAGGCGCCAAAGGCTTCTGTTTCTCTTCCGCAGAACACTGTCTTTAATGGAAAAAACAAATTTCAGATTTCCCAGAAGCAGGTTGCGGAGCCGGCATACACGGGTGAAAAATCCTGGAAGGGAAAAATTGTTGATGAACGCAATGCGAGCGTGAAGTCATTTGACTTTGAATCATCGCTTCCTGAAAAAGTTGAATGGGACGGGCTTGATGACAATGGCCAGTTTGTGAATGACGGAAAATACAAGTATGTCCTTGAGGTTTCTGAGCTTGCAGGAAACTTCAGTGAAATTCAAAGCTCTGAATTTGTGCTGGATACAAGCAAGACCGAGCTTGCGCTTTCTGTAAGCCCTTCTGCTTTTTCGCCGAACGCAGATGGAATTTTAGACAGGATTGTTCTTTCTCCTATTGCAAAGGCTTCGAGCGGAATTGATTCCTATGAGCTGAAAATTTCAGGAGCTTCAGTTGTAAAGACATTCAGAGGCACTGGAAAAATTCCTGCTTCGTTTACATGGGACGGCCTTGATGACAATGGAAACAAATGCGCTGACGGAGTGTATTCAGCCGTGATAAAAACTGTTGCCAACAGCGGAACAGAGGCCGAGGCGGTGAGCAGTGAATTTGTGCTTGATACAGTTGCTCCTTCTGTGAAAATTTCTGTGCCGTACACTGTTTTTTCTCCCGATGGAATTTCAAGCCGCCAGAATATTCCCGTGGCTGTTGAAGAATCTTCTGTTGAAACCAAGTGGACTGCCGAGATTTTTTCTGCTTCAGGAAAAGCTGTAAAGACATTTTCGTGGAGTAATTCAAAGGTTCAGGATTTTTCTTGGGACGGAACAGATAATAGCGGCAACAAGGCGCCGAATGGAAAATATTCGCTTGTTGTTTCCGCCAAGGATGCCGCCGGAAATGCCGGAAAAGCTT
Organism: Treponema sp.; assembly: GCF_051883275.1. Lineage (GTDB taxonomy): Bacteria > Spirochaetota > Spirochaetia > Treponematales > Treponemataceae > Treponema_D. The sequence continues at coordinate 11,622 of NZ_JBJETK010000075.1, forward strand.
CTGTGCAGGAGCTTTCTCTGGATGCGCGTCCGGTGAGCGGATTTATTACGGCCGAGTACAAGGGGATTTCGCCGAATGCGGATGGAATTCTTGATGCGCAGAAATTCGATATAACAGTTTCTCTTGCAGAAGGAATTTCCGCCTGGAAATTTGATATTATAGATTCAAAGGGTATTGTAAAAACTTTCTCCGACAAGGAAATTGGCGCACTGCCCAAGCAGCTTATATGGACAGGCGACACTTCTGATAAAAAAACAGCGGAGGGAATTTTCACAGCCCGTCTTCATGTTGACTATGAAAAGGGAAATGTGCTGGATGCAGTTTCGTCTTCGTTTATCTGCACTTCTGTTCCGCCGCTTCTTGATGTGAAAACTTCGCCGAAGTATTTCAGTCCTGATAATGACGGCATTGACGATGACCTGTTTGTTGAGCTTGGCTATGAATCTCTTGCCGGACTGAAGAAATGGGATTTTACAATCAAAGACAGAAATGGAAAATCTTTCTGGAAGACAAGCGGAAAAACTGCGATTACAAAGCGGATTGTATGGGATGGCCGCGGAAACAACGGCGAGCTTGTGCAGTCAGCGGAGGACTATCCGTTTGAATTTACTGCCTATGACGATCTTGGAATGTCAAGCACTTTTGAAGGCGTTATAAATGTCGATGTTCTTGTTGTGCGTGACGGCGACAAGCTCAAGATGCAGATTCCTTCAATTATATTCAGAAGCAACGAGGCGGACTTCGGCGTAAGAACTGTTGATGCGAATGGAAATATTATAAAGCCGGGAATTACACAGGCGCAGGCGGATAACAACGCAAGAGTTATGAAGCGTGTTGCTGAAATTCTCAAAAAGTTCAAGGATTATAAAGTTACGATTGTCGGCCATGCAAACAGGGTTTCTGATAATTCTGCGGAAGAAACAGAGCCGGGTGTATGGGGCAAGGCTTTGATTCCTCTTTCTGAGCAGCGTTCTGAATATGTAAAAACTCAGCTTGTAAAAATCGGTGTCAGCTCATCCCGGCTTTCTGTAGTGGGCAAGGGCGGAACTGAACCGGTGGCGGACCGCAAGGATCCTTCTGTAAACTGGAAGAACCGCCGCGTTGAATTTATTCTTGAAAAATAAAGGGAGCTTGAACCGCTGGATTTTTTCAAGATGACTTTTAAGGGCGCTTTCTGAAAAACGTATTTTTTTAGAAGTTCTGCCCTGAACTGTCTGGCATGCTCAGTGTTCCTGCTGCTTTGCCAGTGGCAGTTTTTTCCAGCCTCGGGAAACAAAAATTTTCCGGGGTTGGCTTTTACTTTTCTGGATATTCAATTTTAAAAAATAAAAATTTCAAAAGATCATTGGACTATCCGCTTGCGCGGACGAATTATGCAATTCGAAAGTTGAAACTTTCTTCATTGCATAATTTTAAGGTGGTTTTAATGCTGGAATGTATAAAAATAGCAAGGGGTTTATTGCTTTTTATATTCATTGTGATTTTTTTTCCGCAGCCTGTTTTTCCGCAAGAGCAGGCTGATTTGACAGAAGAAGAAGCGCTGGCTGTTTCGGGGCAGGGGGATTCGCTTCAGGTTTCGCATGAAGAAAAGTCCTTGGAAAAATCAGATGAGCCTGACAGTTTGACTTCCGTTTCTGAAAAAAATGAAAACCCTGAATCTGAAAATATTCCGCCTGAAAATAATTCTTCCCAGAGTGAAGCCGATGAGCCTGCTCTGGAAAACTCTTCTGCTGAAAATATTTCCGAGGAAATTCCTGTTGAAAAATCCATAAAAAATCTGAAGTGGCTTAGAAACGGAATGGCTGTGGGCGATGCGATTCCTGTTTACAGCGGAACAAAGCTGACCTTGTATGCGGAAACTTCCGGCTTTCTTGAGGGAACGCCTGTCAAAATAAAAATCAGTGAGCAGGACGCGGACGAAAATGACGAAGTGGAAATTCTTTTTTCGCAAGTTCGCGGAAATAAAATAGAATGTGCGTGGACTGTTATTTATATGGAAGATGACGATGACTTTGATTCAGCGCATGAGCTTGAGGAAAAAGGCTTTACAATGCCGGAATATATTTTTACGATGGAATGTGGAGGAATAAAAAGCGAGGAAAGCAAGCTTCTTCTGTTAAAGGAAATCGGCTTTGTTTTTGGCGCGGTTAAAAATAATACAAAAGATTATATCGCTTTGAAGCTGGAAGAAAATGACAAGGAAACCGGGAGCAAAATAGTCCTTCTTGCTCCGAATGAAAAAATGACCGGGAATTTTGACGGCGCGATTTTAAAGAACGGAACCATTATAAAAGTTTCTTCAAAAAATCCTGCGCCTGTTAATTTTACAATCAATGAAAATTCAGAGGGAGCGATTTCATATATAATAACAGATGATTTGAGCGCCGCTGTGGACAAGGTTGCAAACATTGTAAAAAAAATCGGCAACAATATGATGAAGAGCGCTAAAGTCATGTCGGGAAAATTTGAAAACCAGAATACCGAAGAGGCAGTTTTGTACAGCTGGTGGAAAACGGTTCTGGATGAAATCGGAGAGCCTGAAACATGGGAATCCTGCTACAATTCAGAAAAGCAAAAAATTCTCCGCGAGGCATTTTAAAAACTTGAAAATGTTTTTTTATGCTTTTGTTTATAGAAATATGCGCTGACTAAAATTGAAATTTTGCTTGAATATAATTATACTTTCACTATTATAGATAAATTTTTAAGGGGTGTTTTTATGCCGGTAAAACTTATAGGAATTTTGATGCTTGTTGTGCTTGTTTCTCTTTTTACGGGATTTAATCTTTCCAACAGATGTACTATCTGGTTTTTTTATAGTTTTAAAGATATTCCGGTTTTTGCAGCTCTCTTTTCCGCTTTTATGGCTGGAGTTCTGATTACGCTTCCTTTTACTTTTAAAAAGAAAGATGAAAAAAAATCCGTCGCACCTTCTGAGCCGCGCGGAAAAAAAAGAAAAGAAAAACCTGAGCAGGAAAATTCATCTCCGGCGCAGGAGCCTGATGCATGAAAAAATTTTTTTTGATTTTTGCTCTCTGCATTTCTGTTTATTCCGCCTTTGCGCAGAATAAAAAATCGGCGGATATAATCAGAACTGAAGCCCTGAAACAGGAAACTGTTCTTGATTCAATCGATTACCTGAAGCGGAATATTGTCTATGCGGATACTCCTGCTGACACCCGTTCGCTTTTGTATTTTACAGGCTGTCTTCAGGAGCAGCTGGGGCTTTACAGCGATGCCGGAAATTCTTATGCAAAGGCCGCAGGTATCGCCGCGGTTGATGCCGCCGGAATGCCGAAAGTTTCCTCTGAACAGCTTGTGCTCAACGCCGTCCGTGTAAGCCTCTGCGCAGGAAACTGGGAAACTGCGAATTCATACTTGAACAGCGCAGTCCGAAATTCAAAGAATGAAAGTGTGCTTGCTGCTGTAAAACTGTATTCTGTCTGGAGCGATCTTTGCAGACTCAGCTCTGTTCCCGGCGCGGATATTTCAGATTCACTTGAACTGCTGAAGGCGTACAGTTCAATGCAGTCTATGAAATCAGTGCGTTCGCAGGTTTTGTTCACATTGTGGCATCTGACTTCTGAGCAGGTTTATGCGGATGAGCTTGAAAAAAATTTTCCTGCAACTCCGGAAGCTTCAATCGCAAACGGAAAGGCACAGATAATGAGAGTTCCTTTCTGGTATTTTATTCCCAAGAAAAATTCAGTGGCTGAAAGCTCTGTTCCCAGGGAAATCAATCCGCCTGATTCCGCTGCCAAAACTGATTCCCTTCCGCAAAAGGAAATTTCCGTGGAAAAAAAGCGTCCCGGAGCAAAACAGCAGCTTGGGCTTTTCAAGAAAAAAGAAAATGCCGATGACTGTGTTCGGAATGCCAGGGAAAAGGGATTTGACGCATACTGCTATACGGAAACTCGGGCAAGCGGAACAACGTATTTTATTGTTGCTGTGGATGAAAATGATTCGATGACGATGGGGCAGAAACTGAAAAATGCAGGCATTGACTGCTACACGATAAAATAAATCATGGATTTCTGGTGATTACAGCGTAAATTGATGCTTTTCAAAAAAAACACGGCGTACTTTTTTAAATTCTCGGCGTGAATTTTTTAAAACACGGCGTGTTTTTGGTGAATTCTCGGCGTGAATTTTACAGTTTTTACCAGAATTTTGCCGCTTTCTGATTAAGCGGATGTCCTGTTTCCTGCAAATAGCGGCGGCAAATTCCAGTTAATTAGGATTTGTGGAAAAAAAGGGTAGCTTATAAGACTGCTATACAAGGCGAGGTTTGTATAGTAGCAGGAAAAGCATATTTTACTGTCGTGTCGATTACTCCGCTTGCGTTCGTAAACCGAAATGCTTTTCATGGTTTCGTGTCTTGCGTTCTCCATTCCTACGCTGTCGCTTCGGAACTCGCCTAAAGGCGAGCCACTACAATCGCTAACCGAATGATTACGACGGCGATTCCACATTTTTTTCAAAAACTACAGAGTTAAGAAAACATAACTAATTTTTTTAATTTTCCTTTCATAAATTATAAACAATATATGCTATAGGAACGATTATTGACAAAACGATAAAAGGCATTGTTAACAGAAATCTTTTAATAAATCTCTCCTATGCACACAAATACAACATAAAGTTATCATCATTTGTTTCCGCTATTTTTTCTTCAAGATAAGGAATAACATTAGTATATCTTGGATACCATTTTTCTCGAACACCAAATAAATTTATTTCTCCTCGTATGCGCTTGAGAGTTTCAAGGTCATTTACGGAATCCAAATAATTAACAAATATTTCTCTTTCTTTATTAAATTCTGCTGAAGCCTTCTTAAACTGTTTTTGAAATAATATAAAAATGGCGACGCAAATAAATAAAATGATTACAAACATAATCCCTTTTCTCCATCAATAACCATAAGCTTCGAGTGTCTTATCGATAACATAGTCACAAAAAGATTTTTCTAATTGCTCAATTTTATTGCCTATAGAAATTATTAGTTCATCAAGGCTCATTGCTTTAGTTTGAGTTGAATTATATCGCACATGAGCTTCTCCAGCAACAGCAGAAGCTCCTATCCCAAATCGTACGCCTGCTCCTGTATTACCGACAGTTCCTTCTGATTTTGCAACTCCTATCGAAACATCAGTCTCTTTCGTATCTAAATCTAAAGTGAAATCACCACCAATTGAAACACCAATATCGGCTGATCCACCTATAGTCATTGTTTGACTAATTCCTGATTCAACGCCCTTTGATTTTATATCAAGCGAAATAGATATTCCCGCCGAAGCGTCAACACTGAATTCTGCACCAATGCTTTCAGAAATCCAAACACCAAATGTGATACCTTTTTCTTTTGAATATCCTATCGAAAAACCGGATGATACAGAACCACCAACACCAGCTCCTGCAGAACCAAAGAAGCCGATATTTAAAACAAATTTGCCATCCGGGTCTGTATACTTGACCGGATTATTTCCAGCGTAGTGGTACAAATTGCCATTGATGTGATTGGCGCGCTGTTCTGGAATGAGCAGGTTTGGGGAAACACTGTATAGTCCGCATTGTCTATTCAGTGTTTCCCCTGATTTATTACATTGCTTTTATAAATTCTTTTTTCAGGAATTCAAGGTCAAGCTCAGGGTAAAGGACGTGCTTGGAAAGAAGCTCCTGTACTTCCTTTTCGGCCTTTGCCTGTACAGCAGTGTCAAGCTCTATTTTTCCTTTTGCAGGTTTTCCGTCCTTTGTGATTCCAGGCTTTGTGCCTTTTAGAACAGTGTCGATTATTTCAGCGACTTTTTTCATGTCGTCTTCGTTCATTCCGAGCGTTGTAAGTCCTGGAGTTCCGATGCGGATTCCGCTTGTCCACCATGCGCCGTTTTTGTCATAGGGAAGAGCGTTTGCGTTTGCCGTGACACCGCATTTGAACAAGGCAGCCTCCGCCTGTTTTCCTGTGAGCCCGTATGTTGTGACATCAACAAGCATCAGGTGGTTTTCAGTTCCTCCTGTCTGGAGCTTCATTCCTTTTTCCATGCAGGCGGAAGCAAGAGCCTGTGCGTTTTTCACAACGTTCTGCGCATAGGTCTGGTATGCCTGTGTCTTGGCTTCCTTGAACGCTACAGCTTTTGCGGCGACAATATGATTCAGCGGACCTCCAAGCACCATAGGACAGCCCTTGTTCACATAGTCTGTGAATTCTTTCTTGCAGAGAATCAGCGCGCCCCTTGGACCGCGGAGAGTTTTGTGCGTTGTTGTTGTTACAACGTCAGCCCATTTCACAGGGTCGTAGTCGCCGGTAAAGACTTTTCCTGCAACAAGGCCAGCAAAGTGCGCCATGTCCACCATTAGAACTGCGCCGCACTTGTCTGCGATTTCACGGAACTTCTTGAAATTTATTTTGCGCGGATAGGCGGAATATCCGGTCAGAAGAATAAGCGGCTTGACTTCCATAGCCTGCTTTTCGATTGCATCATAGTCAAGGAGGCCTGTTTCGCGGTCAACTCCGTACGGATGGCTTTCGAACATTCTCGCCGAAACATTCATCTTGTAGCCGTGTGTAAGGTGTCCGCCGCATGAATAGTCAAGTCCCATGAGCTTCTGGTTTCCGAATCTTTTGCGCAGAATGTCGAACTGCTCCGCTGTTAGCTCGGCAAGCGAATTAACGCCCATTTCCTGGAGTGTGACATTTTCAACTGTCTTTGAAAGAATTGCCCAGTACGCCACAAGGTTTGCATCGCAGCCTGCATGGGGCTGAACGTATGCGTAATCCGCTCCAAAAAGCTCTGCCGCTTCCTTTGCCGCAGTCTTTTCTACGGAGTCAATATTCTCGCATCCGCCGTAGTAGCGGTGCTCTGGAAAGCCCTCTGCATATTTATCAGTGAGCAGGTTTCCCATTGCCGCCTGCACATTCAGCGAGCAGTAGTTTTCGCTCGCAACCAGCTTTAGGTGCCTGCGCTGGGTGGCAAGCTCCTTTACAATGTCCTCTGCAATTTCCGGAGCCACATCAGCAACCTGCTGAAGATTTGCAACATAGGACACCATGGCAGGATTCATTTTTCCGCCACATTCCTTTACATAGTTTTCAAGTGGAGTAGACATCTTTTTCGCCCTCGCTTTAAAATTAATGAAGTGCCGGTTAGCACCTGAATTGATTAGCCGGCACTTCATTGCTGTTTTTCATATCTGAAATACTGCAAACAGCGGATTTTTTGTTAAGGAAACCTCTAAAAATTCATTTGAAATAAATTCTTAGAGATCCCCTTAACACTGAAAATTATTTTAGTTTAATCTTCGGATTTCCGCAAGTGAGGCTCTGGAATCAGCGCGGACGAAAAGCCCTTCAGCGTAAAATTCCCGGCATGTTTTTTTTGAGGAAAAATATTCCGGCTGATACAAAATGGAGCGCATCAGGCTGACGGCGCGGCGATGATTGAAGTCAACATTGCAAACATCATAAAAAAATATTATAATTGCGTTTTATCGGTATCACTAAAAACTCTCTTCCATGTGATTTTTAGAGGTTCCCTATAGAAAAAAGGCTTTGCCGAGCCGGTGTATGCAAGAGGTTATGATGAAAGCGATTGAACTTGAAAAGTCCTATAATCCAAAGGATTTTGAAGATAGAATTTATGCTGAATGGGTTCAGAAAGGCTGCTTTAAGCCTTCGTCTGATTCTGATTCTCCGATTCATGGCTGCTATTTGAACAAATCTTCGTCAGCCGCTGTTTCAAAGTATACTGTCGTAATTCCTCCGCCGAATGTTACCGGTGTTCTTCACATGGGCCACGGTCTGAACAATACGCTTCAGGATATTGTGGTTCGCTATCATAGAATGAAGGGCGATGACACTCTCTGGATTCCCGGAACCGACCATGCCGGCATTGCCACTCAGAATGTTGTGGAGCGCGCTCTAAAAAAAGAAGGAAAAAGCCGCAATGATCTCGGGCGTGAAAAATTCCTTGAGCGCACCTGGCAGGTAAAGGAAGAGCATCATAATACGATTGTAAAGCAGCAGCGCAAGCTTGGAAATTCAGTTGACTGGAGCCGCGAGCGTTTTACAATGGACGAAGGTCTTTCCAAGGCTGTCCGTGATGTTTTTGTTACCCTGTACGAGCGCGGGCTTATCTACAAGGGGCATTATCTTGTGAACTGGTGTCCGCGCTGTGGAACTGCCCTTGCCGATGATGAAGTAGACCACATAGACACCGATGCTTTTATGTATCATATTTACTATGAATTTGAGGACGGCTCTGGAAAAATTGAAATTGCCACAACCCGCCCTGAAACTCTGCTTGGAGATACAGCGGTTGCGGTCAATCCGGATGACGAGCGCTACAAGTCTTTTGTGGGAAAAAATCTGAAGCTTCCGCTTACAGACCGCGTGATTCCCCTGATTGCAGATGCCTATGTAGACAAGGAATTCGGAACCGGAATGGTAAAAATCACTCCGGCGCATGACCCCAACGACTGGGAAGTGGGAAAACGCAACAATCTTGAAGCTATAAACATTCTGAATCCGGACGGAACTTTAAATGATGCCTGCCCTGAAAAATACCGCGGCCTGAAATGCCCTGAGGCCAGAAAACTTATAATAGAAGATTTAAAGGAGCTTGGGCTTTATAAGGGCGAAGAAAAAATAAAACATTCAGTCGGTCACTGCTACCGCTGCACAACTGTTGTCGAGCCGTATTTGAGCGACCAGTGGTTTGTAAAAATGAAGCCGCTTGCTGAAAAAGCCCTTGCCGCATGGAAAAACGGTGAATTTGTGTTTTATCCGCGCAAATGGGAAAATACTTTTTCGCACTGGATGGAAAATATCCGTGACTGGTGTATAAGCCGCCAGCTCTGGTGGGGGCACAGAATTCCTGTCTGGTACTGCTCCTGCGGCGAAACGATTGTTTCCAGGGAAGATGTTTCTGTCTGTCCTAAGTGCGGCTCCGGGAATCTTTCGCAGGATCCTGATGTGCTTGACACGTGGTTTTCATCCTGGCTGTGGCCGTTCAGCACTCTTGGCTGGCCTGAAGAAACTTCGGATTTTTCACAGTTCTATCCTACTACGGCGCTGGTTACGGCTTATGATATAATTTTCTTCTGGGTGAGCCGCATGATTATGGCCGGTCTTGAATTCACTGGCAAATCTCCTTTTCACGATATTTATATACATGGTCTTGTGCGCGACAAGCAGGGCCGAAAAATGTCAAAGACCCTTGGAAACGGCATAGATCCGCTTGAGATTATAGACCTTTACGGTTCAGATGCCCTGAAATTCACCTTGGGCTATATGTGCGCCCAGGGTCAGGATGTTCTGGTGGACAAGGATTCGTTTAAAATGGGCAGCCGCTTCTGCAACAAAGTGTGGAATGCGAGCCGCTATATTCTTGGAAATCTTGAAGACCGCACGCTTGTTCCTGTTTCTGACTCTGACTTGAACGAGCTTGACAGCTGGATTTATACCTGCCTTGAAAACGCAGTGGAAAATGCGCGCGCTGCCTTTGAAAGCTACCGCTATAATGACGGAGCTTCCGCGCTTTATGAGTATTTCTGGAATGATTTCTGCGACTGGTATGTTGAGGCTACAAAGCTTTCATTTAAAGACGGCGATGACAGGGAAAAAGACCGCGCTGTTTCTGTTCTGCTGAATGTGCTGGAGGAAAGCCTTCGCCTGCTTCATCCTTATATTCCGTTTGTCACTGAAGAAATTTACTCAAAGCTTCCGCTTTCACAGATTGTTGAAAACAGGAAGAAATCCGGCGTGCAGAAAATTCTTCCGGCGGATGACTATGAAGGGCTTCTTGTTACGGCTCCTTATCCAGAGGCAAAAGACGGCAGGGTTGATGCTGAAATCACCGGGCGTTTTGAGGTTTTAAAGGAGCTTATCAGAACAGTGCGCGGACTTAGAGTTGAATGTGGAATTGATCCTGCAAGCAAGCTGCACATCGCTGTGAAAATTTCAGCCGGCTCGAGCGCGGAAGTGATCAGAGAAAAAACAGGCATGGTCTGTCTGCTTGCCGGTGTAAGCAAGATTGACTTTGTGGACTCGAATCCTGAAAAATCAATCGGCGCAGTCGGCTCTGGCTTTGAGGCGTTCCTGCTGGTTGACGAAGGTGTGAACAAGGAGCAGCTCCGGCAGAAATTTGCCCGTGATATTGAATATGAAACAGAAAATGTCCGCCGAAGCTCTGTCAAGCTGAATGGAAAATTCGCAGAGCATGCTCCGGCTGAAGTTGTTCAGGAGGAAAGAAGACGCATGGAGGAAGCTAACCGCCGCATAGAAAAGCTGCGCTTGTATCTTCAGAACTTGTAAGTGTTTCAGGCTGCCCCTGGAAAATGCTGCTTCAGGGGTTTGCTTCAGCTTTTTGATATGCCTTCAGGAGGATTCTTATGAAAAGAAAATATGAAATGGCGGTAGAAAAGCCACAGCAGATGGACAACGAGCACATGCTTCAGCTGAAAAATATCTATCTTGCGCCGTATATGCAGATTGCTACAGCTTTGATTGGCAAGGCGCGGTTTGCAGGCGGCAATATGTTCCGCCATCAGCTTGATACCATGGGAATCCTCATAGACTATGGCTACATAGACAATATTCTTCTGAAGGCGAGCTGTGTCCATGATACAATAGAAGATATCGAAGGCTTTGACGAAAATCTTATCCGCAACGCCGATTCAGACGGTCCTGAGGTTCTGGAGCTGGTAAGGGAAGTTACAAAGCGTCCGGGGCAGATTAAGAGCGACTATCTGAAGTCCATAATAGAAAACGGCAGCCAGCGTGCAAAGGTTCTTAAATGCGCTGACAGAATTTCAAATATGATAAGCCTGGGATTTGTGACGAGCAATGAATTTATTGAACGCTACTGTGACGAAACCGAGTATTTTATTCTTCCGATCGCAGTTGAGGTTGACTTCAATATGTACCAGGAGCTTATCAGCCTTGTTATGAGCCGCCGCGAGCATCTTGAAAAATCCGGCTATTTTGACAGAAAAGAAGAGAGGGAAGAATAATTTGCGCGCTGTAAATTCCTGTGCTATAATTGGCGGAGTGTTCCTGGAGATTTTTGCATAGTGTCCTCGTATACGATTATTGTTCCTGATTCATCGATGCTTTCCCGTGTGTGCGGAACCAATGACGGCAACCTCAGGCTGATGGAGTCGTTTCTAGGTGTTCCTGTTTTTGCAAGGGGAAACGAACTTTCCATTGACAGCGGAGATTCTTCTTTGGAGCAGAAATTCCGCTTTGCAGTGGACAGAATTCTTGATGAATTTTCATCCGGCAGCGGAGTTGTTTCCGACGAAGAGGTGGTTCGCTCTGTTATTAACGGCGGCGCGGAATGTAGCCTGTCCATTGCGATTCCGGGCGGAACAAAAAAAGTTTTTCCGCGCACCCGGGGACAGTCGGTTCTGTTGCAGAAAATGCGGACTTCTGACATTGTTTTTGCAAGCGGTCCTGCCGGCTCTGGAAAAACTTTTATTGCAGTTGCCGAGGCTCTGCGCCTGTTGCTTTCCCACAAGGTTCATTCCCTGGTTTTGTCCCGGCCGGTCGTTGAAGCAGGAGAAAGCCTTGGATTTCTTCCCGGAGATTTGCAGGACAAGATAAATCCATATATGAGGCCGCTTTTTGATTCTGTGAATGCGGTTCTTCCTCCGGACACTGTAAAACGGCTTACTGAAAGCGGAATAATAGAAATTGCGCCGCTTGCCTATATGAGGGGACGAACTTTAAGCAGCTGTGCTATAATCCTTGATGAGGCCCAGAACACAACTGTTGAGCAGATGAAGATGTTCTTGACCAGAATGGGGGAAAATTCAAAAGTGTTTGTTACAGGAGATCCTTCGCAGGTTGACTTGCCGAGGCGGACTCCTTCTGGCTTTCTGCATGCCCTGAATCTTCTTAGGGACGTGGACGGAATTTCAACTGCAAAGCTGACTTCAGAAGACGTTGTGAGAAACGGGTTGGTGAAAAAAATTATACAGGCTTATGAAAATGAAGAAAGATGAGAATTCGCAGCGTTTTTTTGCTGTTATATCAGGCGCTTTTACAAAATATATGAAAACGAATTATCAGAAAGTTATATTGTGCCTTATAACTTTTCTGGTTACAGTCGGACTTGTATTTGTAAAAATTTCAACTTCATCAACCGTTTCCTCGTTTAACATAAATGACTATGAGGTCGGCCAGATTTCTGATGTTACTATAAAGGCCGCAAAGTCGCTTCCTGCAAACTATGATAATCCTGTTTCAGTTCAGGCGGGCGAAAAGGTCATAAGAAAGGGCTTTCCGATTACGCAGGAAGGCTACGAAAAGCTTAGAAAAATGTCGGAGTCTCCTGTCTATGTGGACTACAGGGCGTTTGCAAATTCTATTATCTACCATATATTGATGTGCGCTCTTTTTTTCTTTTTCTGCAGCAAAATTTATTTCAAGTATAAGATGATAGAATTCAAGGAGCTTGTTACTGAGTGCTGCTTTTATGTCATAATTTTCTGCTCGGTGATTTTTGGCTCCAAGTCTGTTTATTTTTCATCTCCGTATGCACTCTGCGCTGTCATTCCTTCTTCATTATGTGTGTTTCTTGTTGCGATTCTGTTCGGGCAGCTCAATGCGGTTTTCTTTTCGATTATAATTTCGCTTTCTGTCTTGAATGCTTCGTCGTACCAGATTGTGCCGTTCCTCTTTGTGCTTTCAACTTCGTTTGCCTCTGCGCGCCTTGTGAGGAAAATAAACCGCAGAACTGATATGGTTTTGGTTTCTGCGCTCCAGTCTCTTTTGAATATTGTTTTTCTGGTGATTTTCAAGATTGTTTTCAATGATTCCCTGTACAGCAGTTTCGGCTCGATTGTTGGAGTTGCCCTGAACGGATTTTTTTCCGGCATTTTGTGTCTGGGGCTTCTTACTCCGCTGGAGCTGCTGCTGAACACCGCTTCGCTTTTCAGGCTTATGGATCTGAGCGACCTGAACAATCCCACTATGAAAAAAATGCTGGTTACTGCGAGCGGAACATACAATCATTCGCTCATGGTTGCAAGCCTTGCGGAGGCCGCCTGCAATGAAGTTGGTGCGAATCCTCTGCTTGCAAGGGTTGGCGCATATTATCATGACATAGGAAAACTGGACAACCCCGAATACTTTGTGGAAAACCAGAGTGTCGGCGAAAATATCCATACAGAGATAAATCCTTCGCTTTCAGTGAGCATAATACGCAGCCATGTAAAGCGCGGCATGGAAAAGGCAAGGGCGCTCCGGCTTCCAAAGCAGATAATCGACATAATCAGCGAGCACCACGGAAACCAGGTGATTGCATATTTCTACAATGAGGCAAAGGCGATTGATCCTGACACAAATCCAGAGGACTATTCCTACACAGGAAATCCGCCTACAACTCGTGAAAGCGCGATTGTGATGCTTGCGGATACAGTTGAAGCCGCGTGCCGCAGTCTGGAAAAGCCTTCTGTTCCGCGCCTTGAAAAATTTATTACAACGCTGATTTACGGCAAGATTGAGCACAGGCAGCTTGAAAATTGCAGCCTTACGTTCAACGACCTCACGCGGATCCACGATGCGTTTGTCCAGATTCTTGCGGGATATTATCACAGCCGCACAAAGTATCCTGACCAGAAGGATCCCGACACAAATGAAATTCATCAGATGCCCCAGCCCCAGCAGGAAAATAATTCTGAACGGAAAGCGGAAAAAGACAAGAGCCAGAAAGATGAAAAGCCTTCAAAAAAATCCCTGAAAGACAAGGCTGAAAAAATGGCAAAGGAAAAAAAATGACAGGAAACCAGATTTTTGTTAGCATGGAGGACGGAAAAGAGGCTCCTGTGTGGTTCGGCGGAATAGAGCCTTTTGCCGCCAAGGTCATGCAGAAGTGCGGCTGGGATGGTCAGGAAATTTCAATACTCCTATGCTCTGATGAATATATTCAATATTTAAATAAAACATTCCGAAATATAGACAGCCCTACAGATGTCTTGAGCTTTGAAAACGGCGAGCGGTATACTGATGAAAGCGGCGCTGTCTGGCTTCAGGCCGGGGATATTGCTATAAGCGTTGACACCCTGCCGAAAAATGCGGAGTATTTTGAAGTTCCGCAGGACGAGGAGCTTAAGCGGCTGATAATTCACGGGCTTCTTCATCTGAACGGCTATGACCACGGGGAGGAGCATGTTGAAAAAAATGTGGAGCCAAAATGCGAAATGCTGGTTCTTCAGAAAAAGCTGATGGAATATTTCAGCGGAGAATGTATAATAAAATAAAACGCTTGAATGGCGCGGACGAAAATCCGAGGCAGGAAATTGTTCAATAGGAAAATATATGTTTGGATTAAAGAAAGATAACGCAAAAAAAAGCGAGCAGAAGATTTCCGCGGCGGAAGAAGCCCAGCAGGAAATTCTTGCTGAAGAAAAAAACGACATGATTCAGGGTGTTGAAGAGCTTGCTGTGACAACTGTAAAAGAGGTTATGGTTCCCCGCATTGATGTGGATTTTATTTCAATAGAAACCCCTGAGGAAGACCTTTTTAAGAAAGTCACTGAAAGCGGCCATTCCCGTATTCCGGTTTATTCCGGCTCAATAGACAATGTTGTGGGAATTCTTTACGTCAAGGACTTGATAAAAGCTCTGGCGGAAAAGCACCCGATTGACCTTGAAAAGATAATCCGCAAGCCTTATTTTGTTCCGGAGAGCAAGCACATAGATAGCCTTCTGCGCGAATTCAAGAGGAGGCATGTTCATATAGCAGTCAGCATCGATGAGTACGGCGGAGTTTCCGGCATTGTCTGCATGGAGGATATCATCGAGGAAATTGTCGGCGATATTCAGGATGAATTCGACAACGAGCATGAGGATGTGATTTCGCTTTCTGAAAATGTCTGGATTTGCGATGCCCGTGTTGACCTGGACACTCTGAACAAGGAAATCGGCTCGGAGTTTCCGACTGAGAATTTCGACACACTTGGCGGATTTGTATTTGACCTGTTCGGAAAAATCCCTGTGAAATTTGAAAAAACTTCATGGAACCAGTGGGATTTTATCATCCAGGAAATGGAAGGGCATAAGGTTGACACAATCAAGATAATGCGTAAAAAAGAAAGTTAGGGAACGCAGGAATCAAAAAATCATAGTGGAATGAATTTTTGCAGGTTTCTGAGCTGTGCCTTTTTTGCGCTGTCCCAATGCTTTTTATGGGAGTTGAAATGAAAAAAAATCTTTTACGCGGCATTGCGTTTGCTTTTTTGATTTTGCGTTTTTCCTGTCCGGTGTCTGCCCAGAAGAGTTCTGCGCTGGAGTTTTTTAACAGGGCGCAGAAGCTTCAGCTGGAAAGCCGCTGGTTTGACGCTGTTGACTTGTATCAGGAAGCCCTGTCGCTGAATCCTCAGTACGGGGATGCGCTTTACAATCTTGCGCTGTGCCACTATGCGCTTGGAAGCTATGATCTTTGCGTGCAGTATGCGGATGAGGCTTCCCGGTATGCCCGGAATTTCAGCGATATACAGAATTTAAAGGGAATGGCTCTGATTTCGCTCGGGCGCGTGGACGAAGCGAAGTCTGTTTTCACCGGTGTTCTGAAGGATTTTCCCAATGACGTGAATGCGAGGTTCGGGCTTGCGGAGCTTGATTTGCTTGACGGAAGGCTTACTGTTGCGGAAAGCCGCTATCAGGATGCTCTCAAGCGTGATGCTTCAAACAGGAAGGCGCTTTTGAGCCTTGCCCTTGTAAGCGCTGAGATGGGAAAAACTGAAATTTCAGAGAACTATATAAGGCAGGCATTGTCCTATTACAGCGGCGAGCCGGAAGTTCACTACATGGCGGCGTATCTTGCTGCAAAAAACATGGACTATATAGCCGCAGAGCAGAGAGCCAGGAGCGCGGTTCTTATAAATGGAAATTTTGACAAGGCGTATTCTCTGCTGGCCGGAATTTTATATGCGCAGAAGCGTTTCAATGAAGTCATAGATATATGCGATTTTAGAATCGGGCGGAACAGAAATGCCGTTGACGCCTGGTATCTAAAGGGCCGCTCTCTTCAGCAGCAGGGAAAAACCGAGGATGCGATTTCCGCCTACGAAACAGGGCTTTCCATTGCTCCCCAGGACGAGGTTATGAGAAATGCGCTTGAACAGCTTGTGTGCGGCGCTCTTATGATTGAGGATGAAAGGCGGAATGTCTGGGCGGACTTTCATTCTGACAAGGCGGCTGAATACGGTCGGAATTTTGAAGGAATCGCCGAGCGGTATGAATATCAGAAGGCGCTTTCAATTTCACCGCTGAATAATAAAATCAGGCAGTCGTTCGCAGATATGCTTGAGCGCGACGGACACTATGAGCTTTATCTTCAGCAGCTGAAATTTATACGAGAAAATGAATCCGCCGAAAAAAAACAGGCACCGGTCAAGTCGGACGAAAATTCTCTGTCGGTAAAGCGGACGAGGGCGCAGATAAAAAATGATGATGCCATAGAGGTTTACGAGAGCCTTCTTAGAAACAATATTTCTTCCCGCTGGAACGTTGATCCTTTTTATCTTGACAAGACAAGGTGGAACATCGGAATTTATTATATAAAAAAGCCTATTCAGCTGCTTCATGCGGACTTGGAGGAAATTTCCGCTGTGGCTGCAAAAGAAGTCTTTAACGGAGTTCCCTCTGCCTATGTTGAAATCCAGCTGGAGCCTGTGGACGGCTACGGTCAGGCATTCAGGCTTGCAAGAAGCTCCGGGTGCGACTATTTTGTTATTCTGGAAGCATCTGAAACAGAGCGCACATATTCGCTTGATGCAGTTCTTTATTCGGCGAGGACAGGAACAAAGACTTCTGAAATTCATGTTTACAGAACCGGAAATGACTGTATGGCGCGGGCTATGCAGCGGCTCAGGCAGGGAATTTTGTCTGTGCTTCCTATCCGCGGAAAAGTGCTTCGCAATGTGCATGGGCAGCTTTTGGTTGACCTTGGAAAAAATGACGGTATCTCAAAAGGCTCCGAGTTCCATGTTGTGCGCCGCGGAACTGTCATGACAAAGGATTCCGGCCCCGGAGTTTCCTACAGCGACAAGAATTTCCTTGGAACTTTTGTAGTTGAGCTTGCCGACGAGGAGCTGTCCGAGGGCGTTTACAAGAAAAACGGGTTCTATGACACGCTGAATGTCGGGGATGAAGTTGTGCTTGTAAAAAATCCTGAAAAAGACGGCGAATCCCTGGACAACCGGCCTGCTGCGGATGAAAGCGGAGAGCCTGCCACGGAAGATGCGCGCAAAGCTGAGCTTGAATCTCTTAAAGAATCGCTTCGTCCTGCTTCACGCGAAAATGAATTGATTCATTTAATACGGACAATTATATAGTTTGATTTTTCGGCGGCCTGAAATTTCTTGGAGCTTCGTGCGTAATATGCAAACATTGAAATAATTGCGGATTTGTTATATTATTTTCTTATAGTTGCTATTAAATTCCATTATGGAGGATATTTAGATGATAAAAACAGTAAAAGATGTGGATCTTAAAGGCAAGCGCATCATCATGCGTGTTGATTTCAATGTTCCTATGAAGGACGGAGTTGTTCAGGATGACACTCGCATCATGGCGGCTCTTCCTACAATCAAATATATTCTTGAGCAGAGTCCGCGCTCTCTTGTTCTTATGAGCCACCTCGGCGATCCAAAAAAGGATGTAAAGAAGGCGCAGGAAAAGGCGGAAAAAGCCGGAAAGTCATGGACAGAAGCCGATGCTGAAAAATTCATCAACGGAAAAAACAGAATGAAGCCTGTTGTTGAGTATTTTGCTTCAAAGCTCGGAAAAGAAGTTACATTCCTGCCGGATGCCCTTGGACAGAAGGCTGCAATCGATGCTCTTCCAGAAGGCGCGGTCGCAATGCTTGAAAATGTCCGCTTCCATAAGGAGGAAACTTCAAAGGATGATGCTGAGCGCGAGTCAATGGCAAAGGAGCTTGCGACTTACGGCGATATTTTTGTAAACGATGCTTTTGGAACTGCTCACCGCGACCAGGCTTCCACAGCTACAATCGCAAAATTCATGTCTACACAGCCGGTTGGCGGCTTCCTGATGGAAAAGGAAGTGAAATATCTTGAGCCGATGGTTACAAATCCTCCAAAGCCAATGGTTGCAATTATCGGCGGCGCAAAGGTTTCTTCAAAGATTGCAGTTCTTGAATCTCTTCTTAGAAACGCAAAGTATCTGGTTGTAGGCGGCGGAATGGCATACACTTTCCTGAAAGCCCAGGGACACAATGTTGGAAAGTCACTTGTAGAGGACGATTTTATCGACACTGCAAAGAAGCTTCTTGCTGATGCGGATGCCAAGGGCGTGAAGATTCTGCTTCCTGTTGACCATGTTGGAGCTTCAGAATTCAGCGCAGAAGCAAAGCCTGTTGCTGTTGACGGTGTTGATATTCCTGCTGACCTTATGGCTATGGATGTCGGCCCGAAGACTGTTGAAGAGTACAAGAAGGCTATCGGCGAGGCTAATTCGATTGTATGGAACGGTCCTGTCGGTGTATTTGAATTCGATGCCTTTGCAAAGGGAACAGAGGCTGTTGCCCGCCTTGTTGCTGAAGCTACAGGACGCGGTGCTATGACTGTTGTAGGCGGCGGAGATTCTGTTGCTGCCGTAAACAAATTCCACCTTGCTGAAAAAATGAGCCATGTTTCCACAGGCGGCGGCGCTTCCCTTGAGCTTCTTGAAGGAAAATCGCTTCCTGGAATTGCTATTCTGGCAACAAAGTAAAAGCCTGCCTGAATTTTTTTCAATAGGCACTTGAAAAGGAAACCCCGAAAAACTAAGTTTTTCGGGGTTTTTTGTGCATTTTAAGAACTGTTTTCCTTTTTGAATTCAACTGACAAACAGAGCGGATTTCTGTATACTAGGGAAACGCTGGCTGGCATTTGAGGCGGCCGGCATTTTACCAGAAATCGAATATAGGCAATTTTGCCGGGGATATATTCCTTGAACAGGAGCAATGACTAATGAATAAAACTGTAAGAGTTATGCTGAAGCCCAAAGAAGACCGCGAGATTTCACAGGGTTTTCCGTGGGTGTACGACAATGAGATTTCGTCCGTGAAATTTCCCGTTGAGGCAGGAATGAAAAGCGCGCCGCTTGAGGAATGTGATGTGGCCGATGGAACTGTGGTGGAAGTGTATACAAATGCCGGCGGTTTTCTTGGAAGCGGAGTTATAAATAGAAAATCTAAGATTACAGTGCGCATGATTTCATCCATGCATGCCGACCGCATTATGGAAAATCCCGCTGCGTTCTGGTCAAAAAAAATACGGGACTCCGTGAATATACGAAATTTGAATTTCAGTGCGGACGACAGCTTCCGTCTTGTTTTCGGCGAGGCGGATTTTATTCCGGGGCTTATTGTGGAAAAGTACGTTTCAAAGGGCTCTGTGTATCTTGTTGTTCAGTTTCTTGCTCTTGCCTGTGAAGTGTTCCGCAGGGAAATTTTGGCTGCCCTGAAGGATTTTGTAAAGCCTGATTTCATATATGAACGGAGCGATGCTTCAGTCCGGGAAAAGGAAGGGCTTGCGGAAAAAGCGGGCTGGATCGGCAGGGAAGGCAAGAGCGTGATTGAAATTGAAGAAAACGGAGTTTCTATTCTTGTTGATATTGCGCAGGGGCAGAAAACCGGATATTTCCTTGACCAGAAATTCAACCGCGAAAGAATTAAGAAATTCTGCCACGGAAAAAAAGTTCTGGACACGTTTACTCATACCGGCGCATTCGGACTGAATGCCTTTAAGGCTGGGGCGCGCGAGGTTTTGAGCGTTGACATTTCGCAGGATGCCGTTGACATGGTGAACAAAAATATTTCGCTGAACAATGCTTCCGGGTGCATGAAGGCGGTCTGCGCCGATGTTTTTGATCTTTTGAAGAAGTTTGAGGCGGAAGGTGAAAAATTCGATGTGATTATTCTTGATCCGCCGGCTTTTACCAAGAAGGCGGGGAGTATAGAAAAAGCTTACGGCGGATATAAGGAAATAAACCTGCGCGCTATGAGGCTTTTGAATGAGGGCGGAATTCTTGTTTCGTGCTCCTGCTCGCATTATTTTGATGAAAATACATTTTATGTGATGCTTATGCATGCCGCTATGGACAGCCACAAGCGTGTTCAGGTTCTGGAAAAACTGGGGGCTGCTCCGGATCATCCTGTGCTTCTCGGCTATCCGAAAAGCTCGTACCTGAAATGCGCTGTGTGCAGGGTGGTGTAGCTTTTTTATGCAGTCTACAGAAGTTAACTGCGTTGTTCTTTTGGGGCCGACTGCCGTGGGGAAAACCGCCATTGCGGTTCGGCTTGCAGACAAATTCGGGTGGGATATTATTTCCGCGGATTCCAGGCAGGTCTACAAGGGGCTTGATCTTGGCAGCGGAAAGGATCTGGATGAGTACTGCATAAACGGAAAGCATATTCCCTTTCATTTAATAGATGTGGCAACTCTTGATTCTGAATACAATGTGTTTTGCTTTCAGCAGGATTTTTACAGGATATTTAATTCGCAGAGAGAGCAGGGCTGCCTTTCGTTTGTTGCAGGCGGAACCGGAATGTATCTTGATTCCGTCGTGCGCGGATATGAGCTGCTCCCTGTTCCTGAAAATTCCGTTCAGAAAGCTGAGCTGGAAAAAAAGCCGCTTGAAGAGCTTGGAGCTATGCTTTTAAAGCTTCGCCCGTCCCTGCACAACAAAAGTGATCTTGCTGTAAAAGAGCGCGTGGTAAAGGCGATTCAGATTGAGCTTTTCAAGGCAAGCGATGAAGGAAAAAAAGTCCGGGCGGAATTACTGGAGCGGCCGAGAATAGTTCCGTTTGTCATGGGCACAACCTTGAACCGGGATGAGCTTTACCGCAATATAGAAATTCGCCTCAGGCAGAGAATTCAGGCTGGAATGATTGACGAAGTGGAACATCTGCACAGAAGCTTTTCCTGGGAGCGACTTGAAAAACTCGGGCTTGAATACCGCTTTGTGAGCCTTTATCTTGAGGGTAAAATTTCTTCGCTGGAGGAAATGGAAAAGCAGCTTTGCGCTTCAATCAGGCATTTTGCAAAGCGGCAGGAAACATGGTTCCGCGGAATGGAGCGCAAGGGAGTAAAAATTCATTGGCTTCCCTGCGAAACAAGCAAGGAAGCGCGCTTTCTTGCAGCAGCTGATTTGGTAGAAAAATATGTGCTGGAGGTCTGCTAGGCGTTTGCGGCCATTTTTACCGCCGGCTCCTCGATTTTTGTGAGATAGCCTGTTCTGATGCAGGATTCAAATAGAGTGCGTGAAATAAAATCGGTGGTTATTTCTTCATAGCCATCCTTGTCCCTTACAATGCGGACAACGTAGCCGTCCTCTGTTTCTCTTAGAACTGCCATGTAGTCGTTTGTTTTTGCAATGGTTTTAAGTGTGTAGTATGCCATAAAATTGCACCTCTCTTTTAGGCAAACAGTGAATAATCCGTATCCGCATTGTTCTCTGCTTGCGATAATATCTGCTGTTTTGCAGTACTTCAGGGAAATACAAAAACAGCAAGGAAGAAATGGTTAACCGCTTCTTGTGTTAACCGCCGCTTCCATAGATAACGGGAACCTCGAAAAATTCAGTTTTTTGAGGTACTCTGGGAATGTGATGTTTCAAGCTGCTCTATAACGGCTTAAAACTCGCAGGGGCATCTAAAAATCACTAAGCCGGACTTTAGATGTTCCTTCGCCTTTTTTTATTTTCGGTTTTTTAAGGAAAGTGTTTAGTTTTTTATTCGCGCGGCTTTTACAGGAGGTTCTTGTGTACTGCGATTCTCATCTGCACGCTGCTGAATGTGATTCTTTTGTCCCTGATTATTACTGCTGCTCCTGTTCCCATTCTGCGGAAGAATTCTTGCGCCAGGAAAAAATTGCAGTCCGGTCGAATGGAAAACTTGTGTGCGCATTCGGACTTCATCCCCAGAACCCTTCGCTTGAAAATGCCGGGCTGCTGGAAAAGCTTCTTGCGGAAAAAAGAATTCAGGCGGTGGGAGAATCAGGCTTTGATTTTTTTACCCCGGATTTAAGGGCTTGCGCGGATATTCAGAAAAAGGCCTTTGAGGCGTGTCTTTTTTGTGCCTTGAAGTATGAAGTTCCGCTTGTGGTTCATAACAGAAAGGCTTTGGACATGATGTTCCGCTATTCTTCGGAGCTGAAAAAACTGTATTCCGTTGTGTTCCATTCGTTTCCTTTTGTCGCCCGGGATGCGCTTTCTCTCTTGCGCCATGGAATAAACGCATATTTTTCCTTTGGAAAGCCGCTGCTGAATGGAAGCAAGAAGGCCGCGGATTGTATCAGGGAGCTTCCTTTGAACCGCATTCTTTTTGAAACAGATGCTCCCTATCAGACTTTGCGGGGCGAAGATAAAACTCTGCCTTCTCAGATTCAGAATGTATATGAAAAAGCCTGCGAAATCCGCGGCTGCGGAACTGAAGAATTATGCGCCCTTGTTCAGGAAAATTTTTTTTCAGCGTTTAATTTTAAGTAATTCCAAAAGCGATGGTTTTCAAGGTTCATGGCAATAATCTTGGCTTTTCGATTTATTGACCTAAAATAAATATTTCATTATTATAATAAAACTAAAATGATTTTTGCCGGAAACCCGGTGTTTGGAGTAAAAAAATGGCTGTTTTAAAAACAATCCTTCTCATTGCGTTTGTAATTATCTGTTTTCTTTTAATTCTTCTTGTGCTTGTCCAGAATGAGGAAAATAATGGCATGGGAAGTGCTTTTGGCGGCGGACAGTCTACGGCTTTTGGCGCTCGTTCAGCAAGTGTTCTCGCTAAGACAACGGGTGTTCTTGTCGCATTGTTTTTTGTGACTACATTTGGAATTTTGCTTTTGAACAAGGCTCCTGAAAAGGAAGATTTGTCATCTACTGTAAAGGAACTTCAGGGCGAGCAGTCCTCTTCGGAAAACAGCGGAAACTGGCTTCAGGAAGAAATCAATACTTCTGAGTAAAGCGCCTGAGTCAGCAGTGTCTGCATTTTACAGAGTCTCTGAAACCCTGTGTTTTATGTACTTGCTTGTGCTGCGGTGCAGGCATTTTTAATTGGATGATTTTGGAATGAGCTATGAAATTGTTCTAAGGATGGTAGTATGGTTTTTGCAAAAGTATTCTCTCCCAAAAGCATAATTGTAAACCTTGAGAGTGAAGATAAAGACGAGCTTTTTGAGGAAATGGTGCAGGTTATCCATTCTGAAAATCCGGAGATCGGAAGAGAGGAAGCTTTGTCTGTGCTTCATGCCAGGGAAGCTCAGATGAGCACGGGAATAATGCACAGTGTGGCTGTTCCTCATGGAGTGTGTGCTTCTGTAAAAGGCTGTGTCGGCGCAATAGGGATAAGCCGCAAGGGCATTGATTATGATGCTTTGGACGGAGCGCCTGTGAATCTTGTGTTTATGCTTTTGTGCGGTCCTGATAACAATAATCTTCTTCTTGAGATTTTAAAGGGACTTGCCATAGTTCTTCAGGATCCGCTTTTTGTTACAAAGCTGTTTGAAAAGACTTCCGCGCAGGAAGTTTTTGATGCTTTGTGCGATGCTGAAGCCTTGTGATTGGCGTGTTTCGCGGCGTTTTTTTGCTGCTGAAAAATAGAGTGCTGTTCAGTCGCCTTGGGTGCTGACCGGCAATTTCTTGGAATTTGCAGGCATTCTGGGAAAATCGTTTAAGACGACTTTTTAGATGCCCTGAAAATAGCAAATGGCGCGCTGCTTGCACCGGGCTGTTTGTTTGGAGTGTATATGGCTGCTGAAGAAATTGATATTATAACACATCTGCTTGATGTAGAAAAAGAAGCTTCTACTACAGTGCTTGATGCGCAGAAAAGGGCTGATGAAAAAATTGCTTCTGCGCGCGCCCAGTCGGAGTCTGAATTCAAAGCTGCATATTCCGCCGTTATTGCGGAGATAGACCAGAAAGAAAAAGAAGCAAAGTCTGCCATTGAAAAAAAACATACTTCTGACATAGAACTGTATAGGCATAATCTGGCTTCCACTGAAAAAGATTATTCGTCTTTCAATTCTCTTATGGATAAAATCCTTTTTTCATAGAGGCTGTGTATGGCAATGGATAAATCTGCCGCGGATTCTTATGTATATGCGAAAGCCAGCGGCATGCTTGCGCGGTCTTATGTAGGTGAGCGGGCAAGACAGCTGTTTTCTTTCCGTACATTGCAGGAGCTGTGGGCGTTCTTGTTCAAGAAGGAAATTCCTGTGGTTCCGGAAACTCTTCTGGCCCGTAATCTGGAACAGGAAGCGTTCAGAAAATTTATCTATGACTACAAAAAGCTTGTTGAAAATTATTCCAAGCCGGAAGATATTGTTTTAACGCTGCTTAGAAATTTCGACTATGAAAATCTGAAGGATATTTCCGCTTCGCTTGCTCTTGGCGAAAAGAAAATGCCGTCTGTTCAGAGAATCGAGCCTTTTAATATAATAAACTATGATGGCTGGCCTGATATTTCTTCCATTACATCAGGCGGAGACCTTTCGTGGTACAACGAAATTCCTTCTATTTCTGAAATGCACTTGGCGGACTACAAGCTTGACTGCCATTACATTATGTCTTTGTGGAATGCGGCTAAGCGTGTTCATTCTTCGTGCAGAAATGATGTGCTTGATCTGCTCGGCGAAAAAATCAGAATAGACAATGTGGTCTGGGCAATCAGGCTTCGCTTCTACTATAAAATGGAGCGCGATGAAATACTTCCTCTTTTGGCGTACACAACTGAACAAAAAGATGCGGAGGATCCGCTTGCCTGTGATGCTATAAAGACCCTGGATTGGGAGCTGGATAACTATGATTCATGGAAAGACTGGAAATACAGCCGGCTTTTGAATCCGCACGAAGAGGGCACAGTGTGGACTGTGGATTCACGCTGGATTTCCAATTCCTATAAAGGGCTTTATGTAAAAAAGGCGTATAAGCTTTTTCATAAATATCCGTTTACAGCATGTCCCTTGGTTTGCTGGTTTATCATAAAGAGAAATGAACTTGATAATATCCGTACAGCTTCTGAAAGTCTGAGGCTTAGCATTGATTCATTGCAGGCTATGCAGATGGCTGGAGCCCTGGAGGTAATAAATGGCTAGAACTACTACGATGCGTCTTATTGAGCTTATGGTTTTGCGGGAAGATATACATTCGGTGCTGAAATATCTTGGCGAGCTGGGAGAATTTCAGTTTCAGCAGGAATTTGCTGCCGATGCTTCTGATTCTGCAAAACGCCTTAATCCGGATGCGTCTGTTTTTGAAAGGCTCCAGCAGGTCAGGGTGGCCTTGGATTTGCCGGATCTCGACGGCTACAAGGGAAGCGTTCCTCTTCCTTCTGATGAGGATTTTAACAGTGCGACAAAAATAATAGAGTCTGTTGAGGAAATTCACAAAAACGAGCTTTTTGCCGCTGATGAGGAAAAGAAAGCGGTTTCCGCATACAAGGAGGCGCTGGCTTTTTCAAACCTGAAAGTTTCGTATTCAGACTTGGAGTCCCTTTCGTTTCTTACGCTTAGAATTGGAAAAATAGACCCTGAGAAAATTTCTGAGCTGAAATCAAAGCTTGGCTCCAGGGGCATTGTTGTAAAACTCGGCGATGATGATTCCAGAATTCTTGCGGCGTCTTCTAAAAAGGCCCGTTTTGCGCTTGACGGCGAGCTGAAGGAAGCTGGATTTACAGAGCTTCAGGTTCCTAAGGATTTCAAGGGAATTCCGGATGAGGTTTTGCTTACTCTGGAGCGCAATAAAACAGAGGCCGTGAATGCTCTGGAGGAAGTTCAGACTGAGCGCAGGAAT